>DASTBV010000023.1:0-17935 GCA_035711805.1 Vicinamibacterales bacterium | reverse complement strand
TGGTGTCGATGAGGAGGCGCGGGCGGTGCTCGCGGGCAAACCCAACCTCCGCGTCGTCACCACCGACTTCACGCAGATTCCCGCGGCCGATCGTGACATCAGGTCGCTCGTCGGTGCACTGGTCGAGCAGAGCCGCGACCGCGTCGCCGAGGCCGCGGAGGCGTGGCCCGACAGCCAGCCCAATAGCCAACTCAGAGTCGTGACGAAACGTCAGCCGTCCGACAAGGAATGGCAGGCGCTCCGCTTCGCGTGGCGGATCTGCGCGCATGTCAAGTCGAACGCGGTGATCTTCACGTCGGCGGATCGCACGCTGGCGATTGGCGCCGGGCAGATGAGCCGCGTCGATGCCGTCCATCTGGCGCGGATGAAGGCAGCCGGCGCCGGCTCCGAGCTGCTGCGCGGATCGGCTGCGGCGTCCGACGCCTTCTTCCCGTTCCGCGACGGGCTGGACGCAGTGGCGGAGGCCGGGGCCACGGCCGTCGTTCAGCCCGGCGGGTCAGTGCGCGACGAGGAAGTGATTGCCGCCGCCGACGAGCACGGCCTGGCGATGGTGTTCACGGGGCGGAGGCACTTCCGTCACTGAAGTGGAAATCGTAGTGTCCGCCTTCAGGCGGACCTTCCGGTTCGATGTTGACTCCGCGTCAGCCTCGATTTCACAATTCCACAGGTCGCGTGTTCAAAGATCGGTACGGCGCGGTCCCGTCGACTGTCTTCCTGATGCTCGCGTTATGGGCGCCGGCGATCACGTTGCTGTTCTGTGTGGCGCATGCTGCGCTTCTCATTGTGGGCGGCGTGACGACCTGGAGGCGTATGCGGCTTCCCTATGCCACCGTCAGCATGTTCATGGGAAGCGCGGCGTTTATCGCGATCGCCTGGGAAGCCGGCCTGCGCGACACCTTCTCGGATGTGGTGATGAGGTGGCTCTGGCCGTTCGTTGGCTGGAGCGCCTTGGGACTGGCGGTGATGTATCTGGAGCCGCTGGCGAACAGGGAGAAGTGGGTGGCGTGGAAGCGCCACATGGAAGACATGTCGTTTGGCGACATGCTTCTAATGCGCCACATTCCAGACCTGCGCTAGGTAGCGGGACGTTTCGCGCGGTCAGCCCGCCGTTGCAGCCGCAGAAATTTCACAACGACCCGACGCCGATTGGGATAGATTCCACATCAGCGGAGGAGATATGAACCGTCGCGGATTCTTGCTCGGGATCCTGGCCATCGGCGGCGCCGGTCTCGTGCCGACGAACACCGACGCCCAGGATGGACGAGGGCAGCCAAACCCGTGCGGACCCGGCGAAGGACGCCGCGGCGGCGGCGACGGCGGCCGGCGCGGTGAAGGCGGTGGACGACGCGGTGAAGGCGGCGGACGGCGAGGTGAAGGCGGTGGACGGCGGGGTGAAGGCGGCGGACGTGGCCCGCGGGAAGGCGGGCGCGGTCCCCGCGAAGGCGGACGCGGCCCGCGCGAGGGTGGACGTGGTCCGCGCGAAGGCGGCCCGCGTCGCGGCGGGCCACCGCCCTGCCCGTAAACGCAGCGCCGATTCGTGGGGCGAGCCTTTCAGGCTCGCCTCGCGAACCCGAAGGGTTCGCGCCACGGAATGAATTGGCGCTAGGCGCGTTCCAACGCCGCCATTAGTTCGGCGGCGCGAACCGTCGCCGGCCCGAATCTGGCCACAACCAGCCCGGCGGCCTCATTGGCCAGCCGGGCCCCCTCGGCGATCGTCGCGCCCGCTGCGAGCGCCAGCGCCAGCGTCGCGATCACCGTGTCTCCCGCACCGGTCACGTCCGCGACTTCGCGCGCCGCTGCGGGCAGGTGTCCTTCAGTGCCATCCGCCAACAGCCACATACCCTGATCGCCGCGGGTCATCAGCACGCTGCGGCACTGCGCGCGATCCCGGAACAGCCGCGCCGCTCCGCGCGCGTCGTCTTCGCTGCGCACGCGCATGTTGGCCGCGATCTCCGCTTCATGGTGGTTCGGCGTGACCACCGTCGTGCCGGCGTAGTAGTCGACGTGCGGAATCTTCGGATCGACGAGCACCGGAACGTTGCGCGCCGCGGCCGCCGCCACAGCCGACTTCACGACGGCGCGCGTGATGCAGCCTTTCAGATAGTCGGAGATGACGATTGCCGCCGTCTGCTCCGCGTGTTTGTTGATTTCGGTAATCAGCCGGTGTTCGATCTCGTCCCTGACCTCGGAGTCCGCCTCATAGTCCACGCGCGCGACCTGCTGATTTCGCTCGGTCACGATGCGGACCTTCGTCGTCGTCGGCCGCGCCGGATCGCCGACGAGTGCCGGAGCAATGCCGGCTTCGCGGCACGCGCGCACGAGCGTGGCGGCTCCTTCGTCAGTGCCGGTGACCGCGACGAGCGTGGCCGATCCGCCCAGCGCCGTAACGTTGTGCGCGACGTTGGCTGAACCGCCCATACGGTGCAGTTCGTGGTCGAAGGCAACGACCGGGACAGGAGCCTCCGGCGAGAGTCGCGTCACGCGGCCGACGATGAACTTGTCCAGCATCGCATCGCCGATGACGAGCACGTGCGCGCCAGCGAAGTTGCCGGTGATCTCTCGCGCCCGTTCGAGCTGGACGGGCGGGAGCAGCATCAGGCGCGAGCGGTAATCGTGGCGCGGGCCTTGTCAGACCCGCGTTCGCTGTTCAGCGCAGCGAACGGCAACGTGATCAGGACGAGATAGAGCATCAGGAACTCGGAGTCGCCGAAGTTGTACTCGAACAGGCCGGCGGCGAGCATCGCTGCCGTTGCCGCCATCGCCGTCGCCGTGAGCAGACGCTCGCGGCCGCTGCGGAACAACCGTACCAGCAGCATCGAGAGCGTCACCATCAGCCAGACCCAGATCGCAAGCGCCGGAAGGCCGCGCTCGGCCGCGATCTGCATCAGGACGTTGTGCAGGTGGGGATTGAGCTTCTGCACGGCGTAATCCGGCCTGTACTGCTCGTAGACGCGGGGCACCATCGCGGGGCCGACCCCGGTCAACGGATGGTCGCGGACGATGTCCGCGCCAGCCTCCAGCATGGCCACGCGATCCTGATTCGTCGGGTCGCGCAGATCGAACATCGACATCACGCGATTGGTGACGCTGTCGGGCGCCGCGACGAGCAGGATTGCGATCGCCACCGGCAGCAGCGCCACCAGCCGGAAGTCCCGCAGCGCCAGCAGCAGGGCCACCGCCACACACGCGCCGACCCACGCGTTGCGTCCAAGGCTCACGGCGAGAGCGAGGACGAGCGCCGGCATGACCAGCGCCGGCCAGGTGCGCTCGCGGGTCGCGAACACGAGCCGGGCGACCGCCGCGCACAGGACCAGCATCAGCGTCCCCGAGTAGGTCATGTAATGCGTCAGTGCGCCATCCGGCCGCATGCGCAGGCTGTCGTAGTGGAGCACGCCGTACTGGACGATTCCGTACGCGGCGCTGATCGCTCCCACTGCCAGGATGACGTCGACCACCAGGTTGGCGGAACTGCCACGGGCGACGTAATAGACCATCGGCACGATCAGCAGGAGCACGAGCTGCTTGCTGTCGACGATGCTCGCTGCCGGATCGAGCGAGAAGGCCGCGGATACGAGCGTTGCCGCGGCGTAGACCGCCAGCGGCACCATGAACGCCGGCGCCGTCGGCCGCGCGCGGTCGCGGATGAGAAGCGCTGCCCACGCGGCGAGCGACGCAGTGAGCAGGATTCCGGCCACCGCGATCGAAAGTTGCAGCGCCGCGACGAACGCGAGCAGCAGCCAGAGCGCGGCCCTGTCGAGGCCGAACGCGGGCCGTGCGATCGCGGTCATCGTTGTTGTCGTCATCCTCGGGATCCCGTCATCGCCCGCTGGTCAACTCCCGGGCCCGTGTGCCCGGCGACGTGCGTCAAGGCGCGCTCCGCGGCGGCCACCACCTGGTCGACGGTGATGCGCGTCAGGCAGCGGAAATCGCCTGGCGCGCACTGCCGCTGGTCGCACGGGCGGCAGGGCAGTGCTCCGACGTCCACGATTTCCGTAAACCAGCGCGGGTCGCGCCACGGCCGCGAACGTTCCGGCAGCGTCGGTCCAAGCAGCTGCACGATCGGCGTATCGGTGGTCGCGGCAACGTGAACCGGTCCGCTGTCGACCCCAATGTACACCGCCGCGCGGGCGATCAGCGCTCTCAGCTCGGCGATGTCGCAATCGCCGTCGAGGATCCGCCCGCTCGCGGCGCCGGCGGCGGCGCGTGCGTCTCGAATGATTTCGCCAGCGGCTGCGTCGAGCGGCCCGTAGACCAGGAATACCCGGAGCTGTGGATGCCGGGTCACCAGCGTTCCCGCCGTGGCGGCCAGTGCGGGCCACCGGCGGAATCCGTTGCCCGTGCTGACGTGCATGACCACAATCGGATCGCCGGGGCGGACTCCGGCCTGTGCGAGGCGCAGTTGCACCCGCTCCTGAGCGCCGGGATCGTCTGCCATCTCCATCGGCTCGCGAACCGGATCGCAGCCATCGATGCCCAGCGGACGCAGCAGGTCGGCCTGGTTCAGCACCGAGTGCCGCGGAGGCGTCAGGTCCGGCCAGCGCTCGATGACATGGGTGTACATCCACGAGCGTCCGGCGATCGAGTAGCCGATGCGCATTGGCGCGCCGCTCATCCATGTGAACCAGGCAGCGCGCGGCCCGCCGTGGAGATCGATTGCCACGTCGAATCGGCCGCGGCGAAGCCTGCGGGCAATGGCCAGGTCGTCGCTCACGCGGGCAAGGCCGGACCGCTTCGGAACGACGATCACCTCGTTCAGGAGCGGGTGGCCGGCAACGACCGGAGCTGCTCCCGGTTCGACAAGGTAGGACAGGTATGCGTCAGGAAATCGGTGGCGGAGAGCCCGGATCGTCGGCGTCGAAAGCGCGACGTCGCCAAGAAGGCGAAGTCGGACGAGAAGAATTCTGGTCAGGGCTCTACCGTCGCCTCGTCGATCAGCATCACCGGAATATCGTCCCTGATGGGGTACACGCGTTTGCACTGGTCGCACTTGAGGGCGGCGCCGTTGTGGACGAGTTTTACCGGGGTCTTGCAGTTGGGACAGGCCAGGATTTCCAGCAGTTCGGCGTCGACGGCCATCGTTCCTCCGGGATTCGGAAAGGACTATAACATCTTGAAGTAAAATCGTTTATCTCATGCTGCACACCAATATTCCGCCTCGCGTCGCGCTCATCCTCGTGCTGCTTGGGCTGAGCCCGGCCGTGGCCGTGGCGCAGCAGGTGGCTTCCACCAACCCTTACTACGATTTCCTGAGAGCGCGTCGTCTCGAAGAGGACGATTCGCAAAAGGCGCTCGAGGCGCTGCTTCGGGCGGCGGCCGCCGATCCGACGTCGGCCGAGATCAAGGCCGAGATAGCCGGCGTGTATTCGCGCCGAGATCCACCGAACCGGTTCGAAACGGAGAAGTACGCCAAGGAAGCGATCGCCATCGACGAGAACAACGTCGAGGCGAACAAGACGCTTGGTTATCTATACGCTGGTGGGAATCCGTCCGCCGAGGATGTAAGGAAGGCGATCCTCCATTTCGAGCGCGCCACCGCCGGCACGGTCGGCACCGACGTCAACATGCTGTACTACCTTGGCCAGATGTATCTGCGGAACAGGGAGCCGCAGAAAGCTGTCCAGGTGTTGACCCGCGTGGTCGCACAGACCGCCGGCAGTCCGTCTCCGAGACAGGTGCTCGCCACGGCCTATGCCGCGGCCGGCGACCTCAAAGGCGCGATTGCGACGCTCGAGGAAGTCGTCGAATACGTCCCGAGCGTGGCCGCCTCGCTGGCGCGATACCTCGAACAGGATGGGCAGCTCCGCGAAGCCGCCGAGGCGTACACGCTCGCGCTTGCGCAGGCCCCGAACGACCGGCAGTTGAAGCTGCTCCGCATCGCCGCGCTCTACAACGCGAAGGATTTTGCGGCGTCGGGGCGCTTTGCGGCCGAAGCGCGGAAGCAGCACCCCGAGGACCCCAACTTCCCGCGCCTTCAGGCGCGCGCGCTGTTTGCTGCCGGCGACAAGGCCGGCGCCCTTGCCGTGGCCGAATCGGCCGCGAAGACGTTCCCGAAGGATCTGCAGACGCAGTTCGCGCTCGTCGATCTGTACTCCGACGCCGGCCGGTCCGGTGACGCCGAAAAGGTTCTGCGACAGATGCTCGCCAGTAACCCGTCGGACGCGCGCGTGCTGAACCATCTCGGCTATCTGCTCGCCTCACGCGGCGAACAGCTCGACGAAGCGGTCACGCTGGTTCGGCGAGCGCTGGAGAAGGATCCGGACAGGCCGGAGTATCTCGACAGCCTCGGGTGGGCGCACTTCAAACGCGGCGAGCTGAACGATGCGCTGAAATATCTCTCGGCGGCTGCGCAGAAACTGCCCGACCATTCCGAAATCCAGGACCATCTCGGCGACGTGCACGCGCGGCGCGGCTCCCTGCAGGAGGCGATCGCGGCGTGGACCAAAGCGCTCGGCGGCAACGGCCTGGGGATCGAGAAGAGCGGCGTCGAGAAGAAAATCAGCGATGCAAAAGTCAAAATGCAAAATGCAAAATGAGCGCGTCGCATGATGCGCGGCCTCGTGCACGCGCCACCGGCTCTCTTCCTTTTGCCTTTTGCCTTTTGCCGTTTGCCCTTTGCATTGCTGTAGCCTCCTGCGGCGTCCCGAAGCCCATCACGCTTCCTTCTGATCCCGGCGGTCCGTTTCCCGACTTTGCCTCGGTGCATGCACAGATATCGGCGGCGTGCGCGAGCGTGCGAACGCTGAGAGGCGAGCTTGGCCTGTCCGGACGCGCTGGCGAGGAGGGTGTGCGAGGCCGGGTGCATATCGGTTTCGAGCGTCCTTCGTCGATGCGGCTGGAGGGCGTGGCACCATTCGGGCCGCCCGTGTTCATCCTTGCCGGGCGCGTCGATTCCGCCACTCTGGTGCTCCAGCGTGATGAACGGATCCTTCGCAACGCCCCGCCGGAAGCGATTCTCGAGGCGCTGACCGGCGTGTCGCTCGGTCCGGCGGATCTCCTCGCGGTCTTCACCGGCTGCGTCGTCCCTGCGCCGCGGCCCATCGCCGGACGGATCCATCCGCGGGATGTGGCAGCCATCGATATCGAAAGTGCGGAGCAGGGACGGGGGCGCGGCACGGCGACCGTGTTCTTGCGGCGCGCCGGAAGCGGATGGCAGCCGTACGCCGCCCGACGCGACCGGTGGCAGATCGAATATGCCTTTGGGACGGGGATGTTTCCGCAGTCGGTGAGGCTCGTGTCGCTCAGTCCGGACGTGGCGGTCAACATTGCGGCCGCGCTGGCCGGGATTGAAACCAACGTCGACATCGATCCGGCCGCCTTCACGGTTCAGGAACAGAAGAATCTCGAACCGTTGACGCTCGAGGAACTGCGGCAGGCAGGGCCGCTGCGCGGGCCATGAACGGACGATCTCTCTGCGCTGTGGCAGTCGCAGCCTGCACACTGACCTCCGCCCAGGCTCAGCGCGGCCAGAGTGCGCCGGTGCATGGCTACGAGGTCGTGAACGTCTATCCCCACGATCGCAACGCGTTCACCCAGGGCCTGCTGTATCGCGACGGCGTGCTCTACGAGAGCACCGGCCTGAACGGCCGGTCGTCGCTACGGAAGGTCCAGCTCGAGACCGGCAAGGTGTTACAGCAAATCAGCGTTGAAAGCCGCTACTTTGCCGAGGGGCTGACGGACTGGGGCTCCCGCCTGGTGCAGCTCACGTGGAACACCAATGTCGGCTTCGTCTATGACCTGGCGTCGTTCAAGCAGGTGCAGACCTTCAGTTACGAAGGCGAGGGCTGGGGCCTGGCGCGCGACGCGAAACGGATCGTGATGAGCGACGGGACCCCGACGCTGCGGTTCCTGGATCCGCAGACATTCAGGGTCGTAGGCCGGTTACCGGTGACCGACGGCAATCTGCCGGTGGACGACCTGAACGAGCTCGAAGTAATCGACGGACAGGTCTATGCGAACGTGTGGCTGACCGACCGCATTGCGATGATTTCGCCGGAGAGCGGCCGCGTGACCGGCTGGATCAATCTCGCCGGCCTGATGCCGCGCGGCTCGGTGTCCGGCGACGCGGTCCTCAACGGCATCGCCTACGATGCGCAGCGCAAGCGTCTCTTCGTGACCGGGAAGCTGTGGCCGTCGCTGTTCGAGATTCGGATTCGTCGTTGACGACACCGTCGGTCATCGTTCGCGCGCACGCAAAAATCAACCTCGACCTGCGCGTGCTCGGTCCACGTCCCGACGGCTACCATGAGCTCCGCACCGTGTTCCAGTCGATCGCGCTGCACGACGTCATCGAATGCGTGCCGCGTGCCGGCGCGCTCGCCATCGAGTGCACCACGGCCGGCGTCCCGCTCGATGCGTCGAACCTCGTCTGGCGGGCGGCCGACGCGTTGTGGCGCGCGCTGCGGAGACCTCCACCCGTCCGTGACGTGTTGATTCGCCTGCAGAAGAACATTCCGCTGCAGGCCGGCCTCGGCGGCGGGAGCGCCGACGCGGCGGCGGCGTTGATCGGACTCGCCCGGCTGTGGAAGACCCCTGTCCGTCCGTCGCAGTTGACGGATGTCGCCGCGACGCTTGGCGCGGACGTGCCGTTCTTCCTCTCCGGGGGTACCGCGCTGGGCCTCGGACGCGGCGACGAGGTCTACCCGCTGGCGGATCTGGCCCGTCATTGGATCGTCCTCCTGGTTCCCGGGTTTGGCGTGTCGACGGCGGATGCCTATGACCGGTACGACGCCGAGCGCGATCTGTCGCGCGGCGTCAGCGCCCGTGAACCGCAGCATGTGCCGGGGCCGTGGCCATCGCGCGCCGCACAGATGATCAACGACCTCGAGGCGCCGATCGCCCGCCATCACCCGGAGATCGATCAGATGCGCACGGCGCTCAGACGCGCCGGCGCGCTTGCCGCGGCCATGTCCGGCAGTGGATCGGCGGTCTTCGGCCTGTTCCAGAAACGCGCCGATGCGCTGGCCGCCGTCGATCGCCTCTCGGGTTCCGGATGGCGCGTGCTGCTGACTGAATCGCTCGATCGCGGCGAGTATGCGCGGCGCAGCCGGCCTGTGCTCCGGCGCCGAGCGGCGTGACCACCAGCCACGGAGCCACGGAGCCACAGAGTTCTGATCTGAAGGACAATCTTCGTGCCTCCGTGTCTTCGTGGCCCGTCGACCGCCTGCAGTCGCTGTTCATTGCGCTGCTCGTTGTAGCGATCATCCCGTTTTTCGTCAACCTGGGCGACGCCTCGATCTGGGACGCGAACGAGGCGTATTACGTTGAAACGCCGCGCGAGATGATCGAACGCGGCGATTGGATCAATCCCTCCTTCAATTACGAACCGCGCTTCAACAAACCCGTCCTCAGCTATTGGATCGTCGGCGGTCTGTATCAGGTCTTCGGCGTCTCGCTCGCGGTCGAGCGTGCCGCCATCGCCGGCGCCGCGGTGATCATGCTGATCGCGGTGTGGTTCATGGCGCGCGCCTCGTCTCCACAGCCGCTGGCGCCGCTGCTGGCAACGCTGGGGCTGGCTGCGGGGCCGCGCTTCTTCATGTTCAGCCGGCGCATTTTTGTCGACATGGCGGTCACCGCCATGATGACGCTGACGCTGCTCTTTTTCGTCCTCGCCGAACGCTATCCCTCGCGGCGGCGGCTGTTCCTCCTCTTGATGTACGTGTCCGTCGGCGCCGGCGTGCTGACAAAGGGCCCGGTTGCGGCGGTGATTCCGGTAATCGTCTTCACGATCTACCTGGGCGTGCATCGCGAGCTCGGCCGTCTGCGCGAAATGATGATTCCGGCCGGAGCGCTGATCGCTCTGGCGATTGCCGCGCCCTGGTACGTCGCGCTGTACATGCGGCACGGCTGGACGCACATCACCGGGTTCTTCATCGGCGAGAACGTCGGCCGCTTCACGGAAACCATCGGCGTGCAGGCGCGTGCCTGGTACTTCTACATTCCTGTGGTGCTCAGCGACATGCTTCCCTGGTCGCTGTGTCTCCCGGCCGTCGTCATGACCTGGTGGGCGGATCGCCGGCGTGATCGTGAGAACGTGTCCGTTCGGATCCGAACGCTCCTGCTCTTGTGGATCGCGGTCATCGTTGTGGTGTTTTCGCTGTCGCAGACAAAGCAGGACCTCTACATCTTTCCGATCGTCGCCGCCGTTGCCGTCCTGGGAGGGGATTGGGTGGCCCGCGGACTCGCCGGATATAGTGTCCGCCTTCAGGCGAACCAGCCCGGCGGCAGATGGTTCACAGGCACGTTGACCGTGTTCGGCATCGTGATGACGCTTCTGGGTGTCGGCGTGCTGTATCTGTTCAGCGGCGACCGCACGGTGTACATCGATGGAACCCGCGCGGCGGCGATGATTACCATCGTCGGCGGCCTGGTCGTTGCGGTTCTGCCATGGCGCGGCCGCGACGCGGTGGCTGTGTCGGCGGCGCTTCTCGTGTTCATCGCCTTCAACTGGATCCTCGCGGTGCGCGCCCTGCCGGACTTCGAACGCTACAAACCCGTGGTTCCGTTGAGCCGAATGATCGAGCAGCGTGCCGGGCCGGAAGACGTGGTGGCACATTTCGACGTCGCTCTGCCGAGCATGGTCTATTACCTCCGCCGGCATATCGAGGGTGGCCTGGACGAAGGCACGTTCACGCGGCTGCTCGGTTCCGATCGCCGTGTGTTCGCGGTGCTTCCCGAGGATCGCTACGAAGCGCTGAAGGGGAAGTTTGGCGTCGAGACCTGCGTGATCGGCCGGCACCTGACGTCCGATATCCGGCTGCGATCGCTGCTCGAACAGCAGCCTCCCCCGGAGGTGCTTCTCATCACGAACCGATGTCCCACGCCGTGAGGTTCGCGGCCCGCGAAGACACCCCGTGCAATCTGTGCGGCGCCACTACCTACGTCGTCGTCGGCACCCGCGACCGCGACGGAAACCCGCTCCGCACGGTCCTCTGTACAGCCTGCGGGCTCGTGTGGACGAATCCCCGTCCGACGGCTGCCGACATGAACGCGTACTACGAGACGTCGTACCGCGCTGATTACAAGGGACATCGCGCGCCGCCGCTGCGGAAGATCGTCCGCGGTTTTCTCGGCGCCGCGGATCGCCGGAGCACGCTGCGGCAGTTTGGCGCGGGCACGATGCTCGACGCCGGATGCGGGGCGGGCGAACTGGTCTATCTGATGCGGCGCGACGGGGTCGATGCCTCCGGTGTGGAGCCAGGGATCGAGTTTGCGGAGTTCGCACGAGCGGTTCTCCACGTGCCGATCCAGACTGCCGCCGTCGACGCGGCGAGCGTTCCTCCGGAATCACAGGATCTCGTGACCATGTTTCACGCGCTGGAGCACGTACCGGATCCGCTCGCGGTGTTGACGACGGTGCGCACCTGGATCAGGAAGGGCGGTCACCTCGTCGTTGAAGTGCCCAACATCGCCGCGCGTGTGCAGGCGCCGAACCATCAGTATCACTACGCGCACCTCTACCACTTCACGGGCAGCACGCTGGCCGCACTGGGGGAGGCGGCCGGTTTACGCCTCAGGGAGACTCGGTACACTGACGACCGCGGCAACGTCATCTGCGTGTTTCAGCGTGCGGGCGACGAGCGGCGGCATCCTGCCGGTCTGGACGCTGAGGCAGCGCGGACGCTGGCAAGGCTCACGTCGCACACGGTGACGGGACATTACTTCTCAGCCGTGCCGTATGTCCGCGCGATCGGCCGGTTGCGCCGCCGGATCGCCGAAAATCGGGTGCTTCGCCGGCTGCGTACGGTCGAGGACGCTGTCCGCTGGTCCGACTCTCTTCCGTAGGCCCTCTCGTCCCTCGGCCACAGGCCTCCGGCCTTGGTTTGGCGATCGACGGTAACCTCGTCTACACTAAGAGTTTCCGTTAGCACGGGCGGGCGATTTCCTACAGATCCAAGACGAACTGGGGCGTGGCCAAGTGGTAAGGCGCGGGTCTTTGGATCCCGTATTCGAAGGTTCGAATCCTTCCGCCCCAACCAACCTTCGCGCGCCGTCGGCTCTGGATGGCGCGCTTCGGCTGGGCAGGCGTTCGTTGCGAAGTGTGATGGGAACACGCGACACGCAGGCGAACTTCGGCTGGCAGGCCGCCGGCCGAGAACGAAGGCGGCTACCGCTGCCACGCCACGCGCGAACGCGGACGGAAGTAGAAAAGGCATGAAGAGACCGCCCCTCAGCGGTGCAGGACTGATGGCAACGGGATTTGGCGATCTGAAGATCTTTTCCGGCAGCGCCCACCCGCAGCTGGCGAAGGACATTGCCGATTTCCTCGGTATTCCGCTCGGTCAGGCCCGTCTGCGCCGTTTCCCGGACAGCGAGGTCTCGTTCCAGATCGACGAGAACATCCGCGGCGCCGATGTCTTCATCGTGCAACCGACGTCGACGCCGGTTGACCAGCACCTGATGGAGATGCTGGTGATGATCGACGCCTTCCGGCGGTCGTCGGCGGCGCGGATCACAGCGGTGATTCCGTATTACGGCTACGCGCGGCAGGATCGCAAAGACAAGCCGCGGGTGCCGATCTCGGCGAAGCTGGTGGCGAATCTGCTCAGCGCCGCCGGCACGAATCGCGTGCTGACGATGGATCTGCACAAGGCGCAGATTCAGGGGTTCTTTGACATCCCGGTGGATCATCTGTTCGCGGCGCCCGTCATCGTCGAATACTGCTCGCGGCTGCAGGCGGAAGACCTGACGATCGTCTCGCCTGACGCCGGCGGCGCCGAACGCGCGCGGGCCTATGCGAAGCGCCTCGATGCCGAGCTGGCCATTGTCGACAAACGGCGCACGGAGGACGGCACCGCGGAGGTGATGAACGTCATCGGCGACGTCAACGGCCGCACGTGCATCCTGCAGGACGACATCATCGACACGGCGGGCACGATTCAGAAGGCCGCCGATGCGCTCAAGAAGGCGGGCGCGAAGCGCGTGCTGGCCTGCGCCGTTCACGGCGTGCTGTCCGGACCGGCGATTGAACGGATCGAGAGGTCGCCGCTCGATCAGCTGATCGTCACCAACTCGATTCCGCTGCGCGGCGAAGCGCAGCAGTGCAAGAAGATAGTCGTGCTGTCGGTCGCGCGGTTGCTCGGCCAGGCGATCCGGAATATCCACGAGGAAACGTCGGTGTCCTCGTTGTTCGTTTAACGCGTCGTACGTAGTGTCCGCCTTCAGGCGGACCGGTATTGTAGTGTCCGCCTTCAGGCGGACCGGTATTAGAGAGAGATATGGACGCTACGCTTGAGGCTGTAAAGAGAGAAGGCCGCGGGAAGAACGAGGCGAACCGCTTGCGGGCCGCCGGTCAGATTCCCGCCGTGGTCTACGGTGCGAAGACGGACGGGAAGGCGCCTGAGGGCGTTGCGCTCTCGGTCGATCCGAAAGCCGTGCTGCGGATTCTGCACTCCGACTCCGGGGCCAACACCCTGATCAACCTCCGCGTGGAGGGGACCGAGGCGCGCGTGATGGTCAAGGAGTACCAGCTCGATCCGATCACGCACCAGTTGCTCCATGCGGATTTCTATGCCCTGGCGATGGACAAGGAGATCACGGTTACCGTGCCGGTCGTCCTCAAGGGTGAATCCCGCGGCGTCAAGCAGCAGGGCGGCATCGTCGACTTCGTGACCCGCGACATCGAGGTGCAGTGCCTGCCGACGGACATCCCGGAGAACATCACCGTCGACATCACGGAGCTGATGCTGAACCAGTCCATCCGCCTCAAAGACCTCGCCCAGGGTCCGAAGTGGAAGGCGATAAGCGACGGCGAGACGATGATCGTGCACGTCGTGATGCCGAAGGCCGAGGAGGCGGCGCAGGCGGCGGAGACGGCGACGGCAGAAGCCGCGGCGCCGGCGGCGGCCGCCGAGCCCGAAGTGATCAAGAAGGGCAAGGAAGAGAAGGAAGAGAAGAAGTAGAGGCCGACCTTCAGGTCGGCCTGATGATCGTGAAGCTCATTGTTGGACTCGGCAATCCTGGTCGCGAATATCGGGACACCCGTCACAACGCCGGCTTCATGGTCGTCGACGAACTCGCGCGTCGCCACGATCTGACGTGGGCGATGGCGCCGGGCCAGGTCCCCGATGCGTTCGTCGCGAAGAAGTACGGGCAGGATCCGCTGCTGCTGGCCAAACCGCTCACCTACATGAACCTGAGCGGGGACGCCGCGGCGGCGCTGCTGCGGTATTACGATGTCGCCGCGGCGGATCTGCTGATCGTCGTCGACGACATCGATCTGCCGTTCGGACGGCTGCGCGCGCGGCCGTCCGGTTCGGCCGGAACCCACAACGGCCTCAGGTCGATCGTGGAGCGGCTGGGTACGGAGTTTCCCCGGCTGCGTATCGGGGTCGGGCGCGGAGATGCGAGGCGGGACCTCGCGGATCACGTGCTCTCGAAGTTCGAGCCTGCCGAACGCGAGCAGCTCGAATCGGTCATCACCCGGGCGGCCGATGCCGCCGAGATGTTCGCCGCGGAGGGCATCGTCACGGTGATGAACACGTACAACGCGGACGACGCGGAGTCCGCTGAAAACTGACTCCTTGCCACCGCGCCTACGCCGGTGTGCCGGGGCTGCGCGATCTGTGGACTGCCGTGACGCGAACCCTTCGGGTTCGCCCCACGAAATCCACGATTGTGCAGCACAGCGTCCATAAGGAGACGTATGAACAGGAAGTACGAACTCGTCTACGTCGTGTCGCCCGAGGCGACCGACGAGCAGGTCGCCGAGCTGCACACGCAGGTCGAGTCGATCCTGCAGCGCATGAACGGCACGCTCGAGAAGACCGAGAACTGGGGCCGGCGCAAGCTGGCGTACGAGATCGGCCGTCACAAGGAAGGCACCTACGTCCTGGAGGTGATTCTCGGCGGCGGCGATCTGATGAAGGAAATCGATCGGCGGTTGAAGGTCAGCGACCTCGTCATCCGTCACCTGGTCGTGCGTGTCGACGAGGAGCAGGGCGTGGTCGAGCGGACGCGGGCGCGCCGCACCGAGATCTCCCGCCGCCGCCGCGTCGCGCGCGGTCTCCCGCCGGATCGCCAGCCGGGCGAAGGGCAGCGCGGCGAGCCGGATGACGACCGCGACGATCGCTTTGATATGGGCGTGGAGGACATGCGATGAACGGCAGGAAAGGATCGGGAGGCGGCCGCGGCAAGAGCGCGGCCGGCGCGCAGGGCAAGGACGGTCAGCGTCGTCCGATGTTCCGCCGCCGCAAGGTGTGCAAGTTCTGCTCGGACAAGATCGACGACATCAACTACAAGGACGTCAAGCTGCTGATGCCGTTCGTCCCGGAGCGGGCGAAGATCCTGCCGCGGCGGATTTCGGGTACGTGCGCGCTGCACCAGCGCAAGCTGCGGACGGCGCTGATGCGCGCGCGTCAGCTCGCGCTCATCCCGTACACCGCGGAATAGCATCGCGACGATTTGATCGTGGGGGCGGACCTTGTCAGGTCCGTCTGGCGCGCCTGACAAGGCGCGCCCCACTGTAACGAGGCATTATGGAAGTCATTCTCAGAGAACACGTCGACAACCTGGGGAAGCGCGGCGAGATCGTCAAGGTCGCCGACGGCTTCGCCCGCAACTACCTGCTGCCGCGCAAGCTGGCATTGCCCGCCACCGCAGGCAACCGCAAGCACGTCGAGCGCGAGCGGAAGATCATGGAGACGCGCGAAGCCGAGGAGAAGGCGGCCGCGGAGGCCATTTCCACGCGTCTGTCCACGGTCGACATTTCCATCGCACGCCGCGTCGGCGATACCGAGCAGCTCTACGGCTCGGTGACCGCCGCGGATATCGTCGAGTTCCTCAAGGCCAAGGGGTTCGAGGTCGATCGGCGCAAGCTGATCCTGCCCGAGCCGCTCAAGGCGCTCGGCGAGTTCGATGTTCCGCTGAAGCTGCACCGCGAGGTGACGGTGCCGCTCAAGGTGAAGGTCGTCAAGGAAGGCGCGTAACCGATACGGCGGCGGCCACCGGGTGCTTCAACCGGGCAGCGCGCACGTCAGCGCGCTCAACTGGCCGCCGTCGCTTCCCTCGCTGGTGAGATAGAGCGTGCGATTGCCATCGAACGCGACTCCCTCACCCTGCGGCTCCTTTGCCTGCCGCACTGAAAAGCGAAGGTCGGGCGTTGCCGATTGGCCGGCGACCAGCGCGGCCGTCTGATAGAACGCCACTTCGTTGTTCGTCCTCACGACCACCGTTTTTCCATCGGCGGACACGTCGGCGTCCGTGACTCGCGGGATTCCCAGCTCACCCATGCGCTCCGCCTTCACCCGGCCCGGACGGCTCGTCGAAATACGGTAGAGGATTCCCGCATCGTCTTTCGTAATCACGAACAGGTTTTCGCCGACGACGAACAGCGCTTCGGCGTCGTGGGCGCCGTCGGGGTAGGTGGCGGTGAAGACTTCCGGCGGGGCGGTATTCGCATCCGCGGGTTGCGGCTCCGGGATGCGGTAAACAGTGACCGCCGAGCGGCGTCGCTCGTTGTCGCCGATATCTGCAATGTAGAGGCAGTCGCCCGACGGACACTGTGCGGCGCTCACGTCTTCCCAGTCCACCACGGTTGCGTTGGGAACGCGGACCTGGCCGCGGAGGGTCCCGCTGGCGTCGAACGCATACAGCATCGGCTGACCCGAATCGTTCAGCGTCCACAGCACCCCGCTGCTGCGACGGCTGAGCGTCAGGCCGCTGGCTTCCTTGATACGCGGGAGCGGCTTCTTGTTCGCAACCTGACACGGGCCCGGCGTCTGGCGTTGCCCGACTCCGCTCGTCAGTGCGGCGACGGTGCCGAGCACGAACAGCGTGATCACCATGAGCCATGGAGTGCGGAGTCGGCGCATGCCCGAAACGATGCGATCACCGTGCCGTCGCTCTTCGGCTGCTGCGCCGCAGTTCACGAGGCCGAGCAACGCAGGCTGACGAGCCTGCCCGCCGGATTCCAGGGCCGCCCTTCGCTGGCCAGGTAAATCGTCCCGTCGTTGCCGAGCGCAACAGCTTCGCCTTGCGGTTCGCGTAGGCCGTCGATAGGGATCCGAAGTCCGTGCGCGACGCGTCCGCCGCGAACAAGGTCCGCGGCCCGATACATCACGACTTCGTCAGAGGTACGGATGACAACCGCTGTCTGATCGGGTGACGCCTCCGCGTCGGTCACTGCGGCCAGGCCGAGCTCCGCAATACGTTCGAGCGTGAGGTTGCCGCCGTCGCCCAGCAGCGACGTCGATCGGTAGAGCCCACCGGTGCGATCTCTGGTGACGATGAACAGCCGGCCGTCGGCGATGAACAACGCTTCGGCGTTATGGGGGCCGTCGGGATAGGTGACGGTAAAAACATCGGGACGCCCCGTTTGTTGTGCCTGTGGATCCGGCTCCGGCACGCGGAATACGCGCACGCTTTTCCGCACCAGCTCGTTGTCGCCGATATCCGCGATGAACAGGCAGTTGCCAGCCGGACAGGGAGCCGCGGAGATGTCTTCCCAGTCGCGCGCGGAGATCGGCAGGCGCACGCGTCCCTGCACCGTCCCACTCGCGTCGATCGCAAACAGAACGGGGTCGTTCCCCGAATCGTTATGGGTCCAGATGAGATCCTTGCGGCGCCGGCTCACCGCCAGTCCACTCGCTTCCGGAACGTCGCGCAGCATCGCCGGGTCCGCCGTTCGCGTGCACGGGCCGACCGTCCGCTTCGGCGACAGTGCGGCGGCCACGAACAGGGCCGCAAGCACACACGCCGCCAGCGCGGCAAGTTTCCAGAGTCCGCTTCGCATCAGATAAGCTACCGCCTCATGCTCAAAGCCACTGCCGGCATGATTCTACCGACGACGATCACCGGTTCGCTGCCGCGGCCGAGTTGGTATACGGAAAATCTGGGGATCAAGTCGTTTCTCGACGCGATGGTGATCTCGCGCTTCCGCGAGCAGTATGTCGACGCGCTGTCGGTGTATCTGCGGGAGCAGGAAGTGGCGGGGCTCGAC
>DASTBV010000022.1:0-4251 GCA_035711805.1 Vicinamibacterales bacterium | reverse complement strand
CCGTCGGCAAACCTGTAGGCGTGCGGGAACACGCGATCGGTCTCCGACGTGTGCGGCATGTATTCCTGGATGCCGAAGTTGTGGACGCTCAGATCGAAATGCAGCGCGGCCGCCATGCAGACGGGACTCAGATCGGTCGCGCCGTGCGAACCGGTCCGGACCTGATACAGCTCGGCCAGGCTCGCGATCTTCTTGAGATGACTGATCCCGCCGGCGTGCACCACCGTCATGCGGATGTAATCGATCAACTGCTCCTGAATGAGCTGCCGGCAGTCGTGGATGGAGTTGAACACCTCTCCAACCGCGAGCGGAGTCGTCGTGTGCTGCCGGATCAGCCGGAAGCTCTCGGGGTTGTCCGCAACGGTCGGGTCCTCCATCCAGAACAGCCGATGCGCTTCGAGGTCATGCCCCAGACGGGCGGCTTCGATCGGCCGCAGCCGGTGATGCACGTCGTGCAGCAGGTGCACGTCGAAGCCAAGCTCGCGGCGGAGCCGTTCGAACAGCGGCGTCACGCAGCTCAGATAACGTTCGCTGCTCCATGCCGTTTCGGAGATCGGCCCGCGCTGGGCGGGTTCGTAGGCCATACCGGACGAAACGCCGTAGACCTTCTCCATGCCGGGCACACCGCACTGCACGCGCACCGCGCGGTAGCCCACCGCCACGAAGCCACCCGCGGCTTCAACCGCGTTGTCGATCGTCTCGCCGTTGGCGTGCCCGTACACCAGGACGGCTTCGCGCGAGGCACCGCCAAGCAGCTGATACACCGGCGTGTTCAGCAGCTTGCCTTTGATATCCCACAGCGCCGTATCCACCGCGGCAATCGCGGCCATCGTCACCGGGCCACGCCGCCAGTACGCGCCCTTGTAGAGGAACTGCCAGATGTCTTCGATGCGGCGCGCATCGCGTCCTTCGAGCAGCGGCAGCAGATGATCGCGAAGATAGCTGGCGACGGCCATTTCCCGGCCATTCAGCGTTGCGTCGCCCAGCCCGTAAATGCCGTCGGCCGTCTCGAGCTTGAGCGTGACGAAGTTCCGCCCCGGGCTGCAGACGATGACTTTCCCGCCGGTTATCTTCACGATGCCTCCCGAGGCACTAACGCAGGACTCTGCCAGAGGCATCGCCGCCAGCCAGGCGATCCACCTCGTCGACGCTGACGCGATTGAAGTCGCCGGGAATCGTGTGCTTCAGGGCGCCCGCCGCCACCGCGAAACGAAGCGCGTCCTGCGGCTCGCGCCCGGTGAGCAGCGCGTAGATGATCCCCGCCGCAAAGGCATCGCCAGCGCCAATGCGGTCGACGATGCGGACGTCGTAGCGCGGACCCTGCACCACATCACCAAGCTGCGTGCCACCCAGCACCGCACTCCAGCCGTTGTCGCTCGCCGAGCTGCTGTCGCGCAGCGTGATGGCAACCAGCTCGGGTCCAAGCTCGCACACCCGTGAGATGACGTCGCGGTATGCGGCAGCATTGACACGTCCGGTCTTGACGTCGATTCCCGACACATGAAACCCGAGCGAGGTCTGAAGGTCTTCCTCGTTTGCGAACACGACGTTGACGTTCTTCATCACCGGGCGGAGCGTCGCCTGCGCCTCCGCCTCGGACCAGAGCTTTCGCCGGTAGTTCAGGTCGAGACTGGTCCGGATGCCGGCCGCACGTGCGGCGGCGAGAGCGTCCGCGACCGAGCGGGCCGGTCCCTCACCGAGTGCGGCGGTCACGCCCGACACGTGAAACCACGCCGCGGCGCGGAGGACCTGGCTCCAGTCGATGGCACGGTGTTCGACCTCGCTCAGCGCCGAATGCGCGCGGTCGTAGACCACGGTCGATGGACGCTGACTCGCTCCGGTTTCGGCGAAGTAGATGCCGAGGCGATCGCCGCCGCGGACGATTGCATCCGTTCGAACGCCTTCTGCTCGAAGGGCGCGTATCGCTGCATCGCCCACCCCGCCGGGGGGAACGCGGGTGACGAACACGCTGTCGAACCCCCAGTGCGCCAGGCTGACCGCGACGTTCGCCTCGGCGCCGCCGAAGGTCGCAGACAGCGTGGGCGACTGCAGCAGCCGCTCGAACCCAGGCGGGCTGAGCCGCAGCATGATCTCGCCGAACGTGACCACCTTCATCGCGTATTCGCGACCAACCGTTCGGCCCTCCGCGTAATCTCCGCGAACGCTCCAGCGTTCACGGCCGCGGCATCGACGAGCGCGCTGCCCACCCCGACGGCCACGGCCCCGGCGCGCAGCCAGCCGGCGGCGTTGTCGATCGACACGCCGCCGGTCGGCATCAGCTTGACCTGCGGCAGCGGCGCGCGGACGTCCTTGATGAACGCCGGCCCCAGCGATGTGGACGGAAAGACCTTCACGATATCCGCGCCCGCGTCCCAGGCGTCGACGATTTCCGTCGGGGTGAAACATCCCGGCATGGCCGCCACGCCGCGACTATGACAGGCCTCGATGATGTCCCGTCTGAACACCGGACCGACGACGAACTTCGCGCCGGCGCGGATGGCGTCGCATGCGGTGCCCTTGTCGAGGACCGTTCCCGCGCCGATCAGCACGTCCTCCCGTGACTCTCGCGCGAGCTGCCCGATCAACTCGATCGCCCGCGGCACGGTCATCGTCACCTCGAACACGCGCACGCCGCCGGCCGCCAGCGCATCGATGACCGCACGGAGCTTGTCCGCCTCCGCAAGACGGATCACCGCCACGATGCGGTCGCGCTCGATGCGCGCGACGACGTCGGCTCGCTGCATGGGTGAATGATGGTAACCCGAGGTCACGGAGGGGACGGAGGGACCGGTCTCACAGGAGCGACGAAGGAACGGAGACGAACGGAGAGCGGTTCGATTGGTCGGCGCGCAAAGCGCGCCGACGGCCGTGATGTGCGCGGGCACGGATACAAGCCGCCGATTGCACCAGTGTGGCTTGTATCTGCGCCCGCGTACATTCCGACAGGCCGCCTTCGGCGGCCAATCGAACCGCCCTTCGTGGTCTTCGTGGCCTTCGTGCCCTTCGTGGTTAAGTCCGAAACTCCGTTCGTCTCCGTTCCTTCGTTCCTCCTGAAAAGCCGTTCCCTCCGTCAGCTCAGTGTCCTCCTGGCATACGATACGGAACCCCGATGAACGGCGTTATGGTTGGCGCATCCACGGCAGCGAGGATCGGCCGATATCGATGGTGGATCTGCGCCCTGCTCTTCTTCGCCTCGGCCATCAACTACATCGATCGGCAGGTGGTCGGCATTCTCAAGCCGACACTGCAGCAGCAGTTCGCCTGGAGCGAGGTGGACTACGGCTACATCGTGATGGCGTTTCAGATCGCGTACGCCATCGGCCTGGTGTCGGCCGGCCGGCTGATCGATCGCATCGGCACCCGGCGCGGATTCGCGCTGGCGGTGACGATCTGGAGTCTCGCGGCGATGGCGCACGCGGCGGTCCTCGTCTATGGACCCGGTATCGCGGTGCTCCTCGGCGCCGGCGGCCTTGCAGTGAGCTCCTCCGTGGCCGGGTTCATTGCCGCGCGCTTTGCGCTCGGCCTTGGCGAGGCGGCGAACTTCCCCGCCGGGATCAAGGCCATCGCCGAATGGTTCCCGCGAAAGGAGCGCGCCTTTGCGGCGGGGCTCTTCAACGCCGGCACCAACGTCGGCGCGCTGGCGGCGCCGCTGGCCGTTCCGTGGCTGACGTTGAGCTTCGGGTGGCCGTGGGCGTTCCTCGCCACCGGCGGGATCGGTTTCGTCTGGCTTGCCTTCTGGTGGCAGTCATATCGATCGCCCGCGGTGCATCCAGGCGTCACAGCCGCCGAACTGGCGCACATCCACAGCGACGCCGAGCCTGCCCAAACTCCTGTACCGTGGCGAGCCGTCGTGATGCACCGCCAGACGCTGGCGTTTGCTGCGGGCAAGTTCATCACCGACCCGGTCTGGTGGGTGTATCTGTTCTGGATCCCGGATTTCCTGAACCGGAATCACGGGCTCGATCTGTCAACTCTCGGCCCGCCACTGGTGACGATCTTCCTGGCCGCGGATGCGGGCAGCATCGCCGGTGGATGGCTGTCGTCGTTCCTCATCGCCCGCGGTTGGACTGTCAACCGCGCGCGGAAGACAACGATGCTGGTGTGCGCGCTTGCGGTGACGCCGATCATCTTTGCCGCGCGGACGACCGATCTCTGGACGGCCGTCGCCCTGATCTCCCTCGCGGCCGCGGCGCATCAGGGATGGTCCTCGAACCTCTACACGCTGACGTCGGACATGTTTCCGCGGCAGGC
>DASTBV010000021.1:0-19687 GCA_035711805.1 Vicinamibacterales bacterium | reverse complement strand
TGTTCAGGCTGATGGCGTTCGGGAGATGCTCGCGCGGGACCAGCATCGGGACCAGCGCCTGCCGTGCCGGCGGATCAAACGCGCCGATGGTCGCTCCCAGGCCCGACATCACATACAGCGCCCAGACCGGGGTCAGCGCGTTGTGGGTGAGAACGGCCAGCGTCAGCGCCACGCACGTCGCCGCGCTCTGGGTGATGAGCATCAGCTTCCGTCTGTCCCACGCGTCGGCGACCACGCCGCTGATCATCGAGAACACGACGATGGGAACGAAGCGGACCAGGCCGACCAGGCCGAGCGCGAGCGCCTTGCGATCGTCGGGCACCAGCAGCGAGACGTGCCAGAGCAGCGCCGCGCTCTGCATGAAGGAGCCGGTGAACGAAAAGAGCAGGCCCCACCAGAGGAGCCGGAAGTTCCGATGACTGAGGGCGACGAGGGAACTCAGAGCTGAACGTATTGTAACCTTCGAGTGTGCTCACACTTTTGTTTGCAGCGGCAATGCTGCAGGGTTCTGCCGACACACAGGACACTGAGAAGCCACCGGTGACGATCGAAGAATCGGTCACCGTGACTGCGACGCGAACCGATCGGCGGATCGAGGACGAGCCGGTGCGGGTCGAGGTCGTGCCGTCCGAAGAAGTTCAAGAAAAGATCATGATGACGCCGGGCGATGTGTCGATGCTGCTGAACGAGACAAACGGTCTCCGTGTGCAGACGACTTCGCCTTCGTTAGGTGGCGCGAACGTCCGCATCCAGGGGCTCCGTGGGCGCTATACACAGATCCTTGCCGACGGCCTGCCGCTGTACGGCGGTCAGGCCGGTTCGATTGGCATCCTTCAGATTCCGCCAATGGATCTCGGCCAGGTCGAGATCATCAAGGGGGTAGCCTCCGCGCTCTACGGCGTGTCCGCGATCGGCGGCGTGGTGAACCTGGTCTCGCGCCGGCCGTCGGCCGATGTGCGTGAGGTGCTGCTGAACCAGACGTCACACGGAGGCACCGACGCCATCCTGTGGATGGCGCAGCCGTTGAACGAGCGGTGGGGATACACGTTTCTTGGCGGCGGACACTGGCAGCAGCGTTCGGACCTCGACACCGACGGGTGGACGGACCTGCCTATGTACCGCCGCCTCGTCGTGCGGCCGCGGGTGTTCTGGCAGAACGGCACCGGTGCGTCGTTGCTGATGCTCGGCGGACTGACGAAGGAAGGCCGCCGCGGAGGGACCGTGCCCGGTGCCGCCACGCCTGATGGATCGGCGTTTCCCGAGAATCTCGACACCACGCGCATGGATGGCGGGCTGGTCGCGCGCCGTCTTCTGCCGCGTGGAATCCTGCTCGCGGCCCGCGGCAGCATCACCGACGTCCGGCATGATCACACCTTCGGTGTGCGCGGCGAGCAGGATCGGCATCGCACGTTCTTTGCCGAGGCATCGCTGACGGCTACAGCCGGCTCACAGACGTGGGTCGGAGGCGTCGCGTGGCAGGGCGATACCTACTCGTCACGAGACGTGCCGGCGTTCGACTATCGCTATTCCGTCCCCGCGTTGTTCGGCCAGGACGACATCACCCTGAGCCGGCACGTCACGGTGTCGGCAAGCGCACGACTCGACGCGCACAACCGGTACGGCACGTTCGTCAGCCCCAGGATTTCGACCCTCATCAAGCCCGGAGGACCGTGGACGATGAGGGTGTCTGCCGGACGTGGCTACTTCGCTCCCTCACCCTTCACGGAAGACACGGAAGCGACCGGCCTGCGGCCGGTGCGGCCGCTGGGCGACGTATCGGCGGAACGGGCGGACAGCGTGTCTGGCGACGTGACATGGACGAAGCGGCCGCTGGAAGTGACCGGCACCGTCTTCTTCTCGCGTGTTCGCGACGCGTTGATGACCACTGAAACCGGCAGCAGCGACACACCGCTTGCCATCGTGAACGCCGCAGGGTCGATGACGACGCGCGGCACCGAGTTCATCGCCCGGTTTCACCGCGACGAGCTCGACGTGATCCTGACGCACATGTTTCTGTGGGGCACCGAGCCCTGGGAGGGTGCCCGCCGGGAGGTGGCGTTGAATCCGCGGCACTCGGCCGCGCTGGACATCCTCTGGGAGGTGGGGCCGGCGAGGACGGGCGTCGAGTTGTTCTACACCGGCAGGCAGGCACTCGACGACAACCCATATCGGGTCCGTGGAGCTCCGTACCTGATGTGGGGTGCGCTGCTCGATTTCGAGGTATCGCCGCGACTGCGGGTCTTCGTCAACGCCGAAAACCTGTCCGACGTGCGGCAGACCCACAACGAGCGGCTGATCCGTCCCGTGCCTGACGTCGCCGGCCGCTGGGCCGTGGACGCGTGGGCGCCCCTGGAAGGGCGTACCGTCAATGCCGGGCTGCGGGTGAAGTTCTAACGTGAAATCCCGTTGCAGCCGGACGCCCCGTAAAGCTGAAGGCGAACGCCACGTAAAATACGGCTATGCAGGATCTCATTCGCCAGCTTCTGACCGAGCTCGGCGAGGACCCGAATCGCGAGGGCCTGGCGCGCACGCCGCTGCGCGTCGAGAAGGCGCTGACCTTTCTGACCAGCGGCTATCGCGCCAACATCGACGAGGTGCTGAACAACGCCTTGTTCACCGTCGACTACAGCGAGATGGTCATCGTCAAGGACATTGATTTCTACAGCCTGTGCGAACACCACCTGCTGCCGTTCTTCGGCAAGTGTCATGTCGCGTACATTCCGAATTCGCGGGTCATCGGGCTGAGCAAGATCCCGCGGCTCGTCGACGTGTTCGCGCGGCGCCTGCAGATTCAGGAGCGCATGACGAACGAGATCGCGCAGACGATACTCCAGGCGATCGACCCGCGCGGCGTGGCGGTGGTCTGCGAGGGTACTCACCTGTGCATGTCGATGCGCGGCGTCGAAAAGCAGAACTCGTTTGCAGTGACCAGCGCCATGCTCGGCATCTTCCGGGACAACGCGCGTACCCGCATGGAGTTTCTCGAGCTGATCAAGCACCGTGCAACCGTGATGACTCCGGCCTCCGATGCCGCCAGCCTGGTGTGCGTCAATGACTGATCGGCGGGTTGGATTCGTCGGGTGCGTCGCCGCGCTGCTCGTCACTGTGCTGGTCACTCCGGCGACGATCGCGCAGACCCGGCGGACGACCGCGGCTCCGGCCACGGCGATGCGCACGGAGCCGGCCAAATTGAACTGCCCGCAGGTGCTCGGCCAGGGCGTCCAGAGCTCACGGGCGTTCTGCGACGTCGTCATCACCCGCGATCCGGCCGAGGGGGTGATCATTCCGCTCCCGCCGCACACGGGCGCGGTGACGTTGACGTTCGACCTGCACAACCGCCACACCTATTCAGAGGAACTGGCAAAAACCAATCGTGGCTACCGCCGCTACACCGCCATGGTCGGCCTGCTGGCGGCGGACAATACCCCGCTTGGCCGGGCCGTTGTGCACAGCGAGTTCCGCAACGTCAGGGATCTGTTCGACCGCGTCTCGGGCGGAACGGGTCCCGGCGGCGTGAAGGCGGTGGCGCCGACCGGAGTGGAACCGGTCACCATCGTCATCCCGGCCGATGAACCCACCGACAGCCTCAGTATCGTAGGGTTGCGGTTGATTGAGGCGCGAATCGACGGAAGTGATCAGTTCGTCGCCTCCGGGCGGCCGATCGCGATCGTCAGCAACGTGATGCTCGAGTACCGCCCCGGGCCTCCGCCGCGCACCCCCGCCCGGCGGCGCTAACCACCAGGATCAGCCAGTGAAAGTGCTCGTCTACGGCGCGGGCGCCGTTGGCGGCTTCTTCGGCGGCCTGCTTGCGCGCGCGGGAGAGGACGTGCACTTCGTGGCTCGCGGCGCCCAGCTGCAGGCGCTTCGCACCCGCGGGCTCACGATCGATTCCCGGCAGCTCGGCTCGATCACGGTCCCGGTGTCCACGTTCGAGTCCGCGGCGGCGGCTGGTGCCGCGGATCTCGTCCTGGTCTGCGTGAAAACGCAGCAGCTTCCAGGCATTTTCGACGACCTCGCCGCAGCGGTCGGGCCGCACACGGTGATCGTCCCGCTCCAGAACGGCGTCGAGGCCGACGAGCAGCTGAGTGCCCGTTTTCCGGACGCGGCGATCCTGCCCGCCGTCGTCTACGTTGGCGCAACGGTCGACGAACCCGGGGTCGTCACGCACGTTGCCTCGGGAACGATTGGCATCGGCGCGAATCGCGATCAGGACCGGCATGTTCTGGCGGCCATTCGTGACATGCTGGCGAAGACCGGCCAGCCGGTCCACATCTCGAACGACATTCACCGTGAGCGCTGGCACAAATTGATGTGGAACGCGGCGTTCAATTCCGTCTCCGCCATCACCGGCCGCGTGCCGGCGGACCTGCTGGCCCAGCCGGATGCCCGCTTGCTGATCGTCAACATCATGAGAGAGGTCCTCGCTGTCGGACGGGGATGCGGGGTCGATTTGCGGCCGGACGACATCGACAAGCACATTGCCTGGACCGAGGGCGCCACCGGGATGCGGACGTCGACGATGGTCGATCGCGAAAAGGGGCGGGCGATGGAGATCGACGGGCTGTTGGGCGTCGTCGTGCGGAAAGGGCGCGAGGTTGGCGTGCCGACGCCAAGCAGCGCTGCCGTCTGTGCGTTGTTGACCGCTATTGATTTGGGTTCAGGGGGTTCAGGGGGTTCATAGGGTTCAGGAGGTTCCGTTCAATGGGTTCAGAACAGGACCTTCTGAACCCATTGCACCCATGAACCTCTTGAACCGGTTGGACGGTTCAGTTCAGGCCGCATTTCCAGCGATTTCATTCAACCGCCGGATCAACGCCTTGAACGCGCTCTGTGAGGGATCGAAGTAGGCCCACTCATCCGGCTGCGGTGGTGTTCTCCGCTGCCGCGGCGGGGACGGTGCCGCGGTTTTCACGGCGCTGCTCGCAGCCGGCGCCTTGGCCGCCGCAGGCGGTGGCTTGATGACCGATGGTGTCTGCGGGGCAGGGGCAGTGGCCTGCGGAGCGTTCGCGACCGTCGGGTCGAGCTCGCCGTTGTAGAAATCCTCGATCGATTCAGCCACGCGCCAGAGCGGTGGGCCTGCTGCCGGCGGCGTGATGAGACCCTCTTCATCGGCCGCGTCCGACTGCCGCGGATTCGGCTTCGGCTTGCCACGGCGGTTCTGCGCGTCCGTGGGTGCCGATTCCGGCGGTGCGCTGGCAGGCTGCGCCTGTTCGGCCGGCGGTGTGGCGACCGGCGGATCGATCGAGGGAATCTCGAGGCTGTCGATGTCGAATTCGTCCGCGCTGACCATGAACGACGACAGATCGTCGTCTCCTGCCGGCGCGTCGGCGTTCGCCGACGACCGCGCTCCCCCGGACATTGCCCGCGCCGAAACCTCGCTGACCTGGGCGCGCCGTTCGACCGAGGCGCGCTGCAGATAGATCTTGATCTGCTCCGCGAAGACGGCGGGATCGCAGCCGACGTTCGCGTCGCCCCCTTTCTCCTTCTTTTTCTGTCCGAGCAGACCACTGCTGCCGCCGCGGGACGACGGTGGCGCGAGGATCGGAATCGCGAGCGTCTGCACGTGCGAGCCGTCGCTGCCCAGCTGACGCAGCCGCTCGGTCAGCGCCGCTTCGTCACGCAGTCCGAACAGCGCCGGCGTGAGCACCACGTCCGGGATGCGATCGCCCAGCGCGGCGAGCGCGGCGGCCGCGGTCGGCGCCGTGACGAGTTCGGCCTTCAGGTGCTGGCGCACGAGGGCGTTCAGCTGGTGCGCCTGATTCTTGTTCGGTTCAATCGCGAGAATGAGCGACATCGGTTACCTGGTGCGAGTCATGACCACCACGAGGACGATGGCGACCGCCCCGAAGGTCATGAGTGGTCCGTAGACGTATGACAGCTCCACGACGGAGCGGCTGACGTGGCCTGCGGTGTTGCTGAACTGAGTGGCCACCCCGCCGTTGGTCGCGATGTTCGTTTTCACCGCCGCCGCCACCTGTGAACCCGCGCGGCTGTCGATGGCCAGGATGATCAGCCACAACAACACCAGTGATGTGGCGACGAACATCCCTTCCATGATCCGGCGCCGGAGCGGAATCGGTCTTTTGAATGACACGGCGTGTTCCGGCAATTGGCAATTGCCATTCCGTGTCTGTGCGTTCACACACATGCGCAGGGAAGCGCGCGTTGCGCGGACGTGCGCAGTGGAAACTGTCAGCCGCACCCTGCGGGCCTGCAGATTTGATCGCCGCGGTTACAAAACGGGCTGACAGAGTGGCCGGCGCCGCCGCGACGGGCATGCCCTGGCGGTCGATCCAGAAAAGCGACCGAGTCATTACGGTTCCGACGATTTGAAGCATCCCCACATGACCGGACCCCCGTGTCCGCCCCCGAACACGGCTCCTGCAACCCCCGGTCTTTCCGGCAGTTCGCGTGGATCGCGTCGTCCCACCACAGCCGTGGCACACCGGTTGCGCTTAGAAGGCCCGTCGCGCGGTCGTGCATTGCTGCTGGCCGCTGGGTCAAACACAACCATGCGCGCTCTCGCGCGCGGAGAAGAGTCATGAATCTTACGAAGTACGTGAACGCGTTTGTTCGCGACGAAGAGGGGCAGGACCTGATCGAGTACGCGCTGCTCGTCGCGCTGATTTCACTGGTCTGCGTCGTGGCGCTCACGGACGCCGGCACGGAAGTGAACAAGATCTTCGTGGCGATCAAGGGCAAGCTGGCGAGCGCCGGCGCGGGCTCGTAACCGTCGAATGCGGGGGTGGGGCGGTGCCGTGGCGCCGCCTGCCGCCGACATGGGGAGTGACGCGCGTGATGCGCGTAGGGGGAGACGACATGAAGTTCGTGAACAGCATCAAGACGTTCGTTCGTGACGAAGAAGGCCAGGACCTGATCGAATACGCGCTGCTCGTGGCGCTGATTTCACTCGTCTGCGTCGTTGCTCTGACCGACGCCGGCACTGAGGTGAACAAGATCTTCGTTTCGATCAAGGGCAAGCTGGCGAGCGCCGGCGCGGGGTCGTAAGCGCGACTGACACACGGCGGTCCCGCGAGGGGCCGCCGTTTGACGTGGCTCGTCTGCAGCTGCGGCGTACCGCGAAGGAGAGAGGTTTTGATGTCCCCAGGAATCTGGATCGCCGTGTGGCGACGCGTTCGTCGCGACGATCGTGCCCAGGACCTCATCGAGTACGCACTGCTCGTCGGGCTCGTCACGCTCGTCGCGGTGACAGCAATCTCGGACGTGGGCTCGACGATTGTCAACGTGTTCTGGGACGTGATCGCCGCGGCGATTCCCGAGACTCCATGAGTCTCACGGCCGTGCTCGTCATCGGGGCCGGCATCGCCGCGACGGTCGTCGACATCCGGCAGCGCCGTGTGCCGAACGTCCTGACGATGGGCCTCGCCTCGGTGGGCCTGGTGCTGGCGATGGCGGGGGTGAGTGGCGTGACAGTCGGCGGTGCGCTCGGCGGGCTCGCCCTCGGGTTGGCCCTGCTGCTGCCGGCGCACGTGTTCGGGGCCACCGGCGCAGGCGACGTCAAGCTGCTTGCCGCGTTTGGGGCGCTGCTCGGCCCGGGTGGAGTGTTCGCTGCGTTTCTTCGCGCCGCCATTCTGGGCGGCGTGATGGCGCTGGCCGTCGCGCTGTGGCGCGGGCGGCTGCGCGAAACCTTGTACGGGACGGCGATGCTCGTGACGACCCGCAACCGCGCGGTCACCGCGATCATCGAGCATCCGGCGGCAAACAACCGCTTCCCGTACGCACCGGCGATCGCCTGTGGGGCGGTGCTGGTCGTTCTTGGCTGGTGAGGAGCAGGGATATGCGCAGGTGGTTCTCACGTGTTCGCCGCGAAGACGGCGCCGCGCTTGTCGAAACGGCATTCGTGCTGCCGATCATGCTGCTCGTGTCCGTCGGCATTTTCGAGTTCGGCCGGGCGTATCAGACCTGGCAGGTCATCACCAACGCCACGCGCGAAGGCGCGCGTGTCGCCGTGCTGCCTGAGTACACCGATGACTCGGTCAAGGCGCGCGTGCGGACGTATCTGAAGGACGGCGGTCTGCCGGCGGCGATCGTCGACGACACGGCGAAGACGAACGTGGACATCACGGCGACCACCATTCCCGTCGACGTGGGTGGCACGGTGACGGCATCGGCCGCGCGCGTGGTCGTGGAGTATCCGTTTGAGTTCATGGTGCTGCAGCCGGTCGCGCAGCTCGTCGTCAACGGCTCAATGGCTGGGGAGCCGTTCACGATGCGAATGACGACCATCATGCGAAACGAATAGGGGTCAGAGACGTTATGCCTCGCAAACGCATTTACACCGTTCTGCTGCTTGCAATGACCGTCGGCGCGGTATTCGCCTTCAGCACGTATCGCTACGTGCAGGCCACGCCAACGGCCGGCGCCTCTGCCAAGACGACGCCTGTGGTCGTCGCGGCCAGCGGCCTCGATCTGGGCGCCGCCCTGCGCGCCGAGGACATGCGCACGATCAACTGGCCGTCCGACGCGGTGCCGGCGGGCACCTTCAGCAGCCCGCAGGAGCTGGTCGGCCGCGGCCTGATCCAGCCGGTCTCGCAGAACGAGCCGCTGCTGCCCTCGAAGCTGGCGCCGATCGGCTCCGGCGCCGGGCTGCCGCCGATGATTCCCGACGGGATGCGCGCGGTGTCGGTGCGGGTCAACGACGTGATCGGCGTCGCCGGCTACGTGCTGCCCGGCACGAAGGTGGACGTCCTGGTCACGGTCAGCCCGACCAGCCAGACCACCGACATGACCTCGAAGGTGATTCTCACCAACGTCACCGTGCTGACGGCCGGCACGCGCATCGAGCGCGACGTGGAAAAGGACAACAAGCCGATCTCGGTCAGCGTCGTCACGCTGCTGGTCGATCCGCTGCAGGCCGAAGCGCTCACGCTCGCCAGCACCGAAGGAAAGATTCAGCTCGCGCTGCGGAATCCGCTCGACAAGACGAACCCGGCGACCCCTGGCATCAAGCCGGCGATCCTGCTCGGCCAGTCGGCGGCCCCGCGTCGGGCGGTGGCCGTGGCCCGCACCGCGCGGGCGGCCGCGGCGGCTCCCGTGGCCGCGCCGGCCCCGGCCCCGGCGCCGCTGCCGACCATCGAGATCATTCGCGGAGACAAACGCGCGACGGAAGTGGTGCGCTGAGGAGCATGCAGATGAAGAGGAAGATCGCAATCTGGATTCTGGTCGTCGCCGTCCTGCAGCCCGGCACCCTTCTCGCGCAGGTCGCGACGCAGCCGACCACCAACGCCGCGGCGGCTGCCGCGAACGCCGTCATCGATACGCCGGCGATCCCGGTGCAGATCGTCACCGGCCGGTCGACGGTGCTCGAGATCGGCGCGCCGATCATGCGCGTCTCGCTGACCAACCCCGACATCGCCGACGCGATGGTGACGTCGAACAGCCAGCTGCTGCTGCACGGCAAGACGCCCGGCACGATCTCGATGTTCGTGTGGGAGCGGGCCGGCGCGGTGCGCCGGTATGACATCTCCGTCGGCCGCGACGTCGAGCGGCTCAGCGCGCAGATGAAAGAGATGCTGCCCAACGAGGCGGTGCAGGTGACCAGCAACGGCCGGAACGTCGTGCTGTCCGGCCGGGTCTCGACCAAGGAGCTTGGCGAGAAGGCGGTCAACCTGGCGACGGCGTTCGTGGAGCGCAAGGAAGAGGTCGTCAACCTCCTGGCGGTGCAGGCGCGTCCGAGCAACCAGGTGCTGCTGCGCGTGCGCTTCGCCGAAGTCAGCCGCACGGCGCTGACCGAGCTTGGCATCTCGCTCTTCACCAGCCCGACGGGCATCGAGAACACGCTCGGCCGCGTGACCACGCAGCAGTTTGCCGCGCCCGGCTATAGCAACCTCGAGGTGACGAAGGAAGGCCCGGACCCGTTCAAGTTCGGCGCCCCGGTGACTACCGCGAAGGGCGAATACAACTTCAGCGACTTCCTGAACCTGTTCATCCTCAGCGAGCGCTACGACCTGGGCGTGCTGATCAAGGCGCTCCAGACCCGCGGCCTGTTCCAGAGCCTGGCCGAGCCGAACCTGGTTGCGGAAAGCGGCAAGGAAGCGAGCTTCCTCGCCGGCGGTGAATTCCCGATTCCGGTGGCGCAGGCCGGCGGCGGCAACGCCATCACCATCGAGTTCAAGGAGTTCGGCGTCCGCCTGAACTTCACGCCGACCGTTGACGGCGACCGCATTCACCTCAAGGTGCGGCCCGAGGTGAGCACGCTCGACTTTGCCAACGGCATCCAGCTGAACGGATTCCGTGTTCCAGCCCTGGTCAGCCGCCGGACGTCGACCGAGCTCGAGCTGCGCAACGGCCAGACGTTCGCCATTGCCGGTCTGCTCAACAACTCGATGACGTCGACGATGACCAAGATTCCCGGCATCGGCGACATCCCGATTCTCGGCTACCTGTTCCGCAGCAAGGCGGCGCAGAAGAACCGCACCGAGCTGGTCGTGATGATCACGCCGCAGCTGCTGCAGGAAGGTTCGGTTGGCGTCACGCGCGATCTGCCGCGGCTGCGCGAGCCGTACCTCCCGGCGCTGCGCGACAACGAGGCGATCGCGCCGCCGCCGCCGCCGTTCCAGGGCAGCACCGCGACTCCGCCCGCCGGTCTCGCCGGCGTGACCGAGGCGCCGGCGACGACGGCGCAGGCCGTTCCCGCGCCGATCGTGGTGCAGAGCGACGCGGCGCCGCCGAATGAAGCCGAGCGGCGCGCACTCGAGCGCGAGGAGAAGGCGGCGGCGGAGCGCGAGATCGCCGAGGCGCGCGCGGTGGCGAAGGCCGCGGCCGAACAGGCGAAGCTCGACGCGGAAGAGCGGAAGCGGCAGGAGAAGGCCGCGAAGGAGCAGGCCAAGCGCGACGAGGAAGCGGGCCGCCGCAAGGCGGAAGCCGATCGCAAGGCGGCGGAAGCCGCGGCGCGCCAGGCCGAGGCTGAGAAGAAGAAGCAGGCCGAACTCGACAAGGCCGCTGAAAAGGTGCGGGCCGCCGAGGCCGCTTACCAGGCTGAGCTCGCGAAGACAGGCACGACCAAGTAGAGGACGGTTGCCATGCCGGTGCATAACAACTTCCGCCGCAGCGTAGTGTCCCCGCTTCCGCCGAGGCTTCGGCGAGGCCTCGCCGAAGCGCTTCGCGCGACGGCGGGCGCCTTCAGGCGGACCCGTACGGATGAACGCGGCATGTCGATGGTCTTCGTCAGCGTCGGCTTCATGGCGTTTTTCGCGGCGACGACGCTGGCCATCGATGTCGGCCTGATGATGAGCGCGCGCGGGCAGGCGCAGAACGCCGCCGATGCCGGCGCGCTCGCCGGCGCCACCGCGTTCGTCTACAACGACTTCGACGACCGCACCGAGTCGGGGCCCGCGGTGCAGAGCGCGATCAACACCGCCCTCATGAACAAGGTCCTCGGCGGTGATGTCGAGGTCCTGCCTGCGGATGTCACGTTCCCGATTGGCAGCGGCGGGCAGTACGACCGCGTCCAGGTGAACGTGCGGAAGAACGGCATCCCGACGCTCATCGCCAACATCTTCAACGTCCCGTTCTTCGACATCACGGCCACGGCGACCGCCGAAGCGGCGCCGGCCAATGCGATGACGTGCGTCAAGCCGTTCACGATTCCGGACAAGTGGATCGAGAACAGTGCGCCGCCGTGGACGATCAACAGCACGTTCGATCGCTACGACAACAAGGGCGTCATCATCCCGAACGCGGACGTCTACGTCCCGCCGAGCGCCACCTACAAGACGTGGACGCAGGACGATGCAGGCACGCTGTTTTACATCCGCGCGGGGAGTGGCAACAACATCGAGCCGACCTTCTACTACTCGTGGAAGATGCCGGGGTCGATCGGCGGTGACTACTACTCCGACAACATCGCCAACTGCAATCCGACGGTGATTCCGGTCGGTATCACGATGACGCAGGAGCCCGGCAACATGATGGGCCCGACGATCGCCGGAATGGAAATCCTGATGGCGAAGGATCCGCACGCCTACTGGGACGATGACCTGAAGAGAGTCATCAGCGAGTTCGGACAGAGTCCCCGCGTGTTTCCGATTCCGTTGTACGACCCGGACATCTATCAGGAAGGCAAGCAGAACGGCCGCACCGCCGATCTGATCTCACGCAACTGGCTCGGCTTCTTCGTCGAAGACGTGACCAGCAATGAAGTCCGAGGACGCATCGTGCCGATCACCGGAGTCATCGACACGAGTCTGCCGCAGGCTCCTGACGGCGTTTACCCCCGCGCAATCAGATTGGTGAAGTAAATGGCACGACTCGTTGGAATGATCCTCAGTCACGACGACTCCTTCCACGCGCAGCTGGGCGCGCTGCTTCGCGGCGGGCCTGTCCCGATGAGCGTCGTGGCGGAGGGGCCAGGCACCCGCAAGGCGGACCTGTTCATCATCGACGCACGCGGCGACATCGCCGGGGCCATGACACGCGTCGAGGCGCTCAGGGCGGCTTCGGCAACCTCCGGCATCTTCGTCGTCGCGAGCGAGCCGAACCCGGACGTCATCCTGCAGTCGATGCGCGCCGGGGCGAACGAGTTCTTCACCTGCCCGCCGGCGGAAGAGACGTTCTTCGAAGCCATCCGCCGGACCGCGGCGCGTCGCACCGCCGCCGGTCACGCACAGGCGGCGACGACGCTGGTGTTCTTCGGTGCCAAGGGCGGCGCCGGCACGACGACGGTCGCGGTGAACTGCGCCGTCGAGCTGGCGCGGCTGTCGGGGCAGCGGACGGTCATCGTCGACCTCAAGACGGGTCTTGGCGAGGTCGGTCTCTTCCTCGGCGTCCGCAGCCGCTACACGCTGGTGGACGCGCTCGACAACATGAACCGGCTCGACGCCGAGTTCCTGCGCGAGCTGGTCGCCAAGCACAAGTCCGGCCTGGAGATTCTCGCCGGGTCCGACAATTTCGACCGCCCGAACGCGTCCGATGGCGCGGCCCTCGAGGAAGTCATCCGTCACCTCCGCGAGGAGTATGAGTACGTGGTCGTCGACGCCGGCAGCCAGATCAACCCGGGCGTCATCGCCTCGCTGTATGCGGCCGACACGATCGGTCTGGTGGCCAACCCGGACGTGCCGTCGATCCGCAACGCGCAGCGCGTGCTCGACCGCGTCCGTCAGATGGGCGCGTCGCCGGACCGAGTCCGGCTGCTGCTGAATCGCGCCGCCGAACCGTTCCCGATTCCGCCGGCGCAGATCGAGGCGGCGATCGGCCATCCGATCGATCACATGTTCCCGAGCGACTACAAGACCGTCTCGGGCGCGCTGAACTCCGGCGTTCCGTTGGCGCTCACCGGCAGCACGCCGCTGGCAGCGCAGTTCGACAGCTTCACTCGCCGCATGCTCGATGCGGAGGGAGCGGCATCGGCACAGGCCGACCCTGGCACCGGCATGGTTTCACTGTCCCGTCTAGCGTCCATCTGGTAACCAGCCATGACCCCCACTGCGACACCGACACGAACGATTGCTCCCGCGGCGCGGCCGTCGGCGGGTGCGCCGCGCCAGCAGTATCTCGAGCTGCGCGCCAACGTGCATCGCAAGCTGCTGAACCGGCTGAACCTCGAAGCCCTGGCGCAGACCGACCGCGCCCGCGCCGAGGGCGAGATCCGATCGCTGCTCGGGCAGCTGCTCGGCGAAGAAACAACGCCGATCAGCCTGAGCGAACGCGAAACGCTGTTCGCCGAGATTCTCGACGACGTCTTCGGCCTCGGGCCGCTCGAGCCGCTGCTTCGCGACCCGTCGATCAACGACATCCTGGTCAACACCTACAAGCAGGTGTTCGTCGAGCGAAAGGGCGTGCTCGAACGGGTCAGCGCCTCGTTCCAGGACGACAAGCACCTGCTGCGCGTGATCGATCGCATCGTCAGCAGCGTCGGCCGCCGCATCGACGACAGCTCGCCGATGGTGGACGCGCGCCTGGCGGATGGGTCCCGTGTGAACGCCATCATTCCGCCGCTCGCGGTGGACGGCCCGCTGCTCTCGATTCGCCGGTTTCCGGCGGAGCGGCTGCAGGCCGACGACCTCGTCTCGCTGAAGGCGCTGACGCAGCCGATGTTGAATTTCCTTTCCGCCTGCGTCAAAGGCCGCCTCAACGCCCTGATCAGCGGCGGCACCGGCGCCGGGAAGACGACGCTCCTGAACGTGCTGTCGAGCTACATCTCCGAGCACGAGCGCATCGTCACGATTGAAGACGCGGCGGAACTGCAGTTACGCCAGGAACATGTCGCGCGGCTGGAAACCCGCCCGGCGAACGTGGAAGGCAAGGGCGCGGTCAAGCAGCGGCAGCTCGTCGTCAACGCCCTTCGTATGCGCCCCGACCGCATCGTCATCGGCGAGGTCCGCAGCGAAGAAGCGCTCGACATGCTGCAGGCGATGAACACCGGTCACGACGGGTCGCTCACGACCGTCCACGCGAACACGCCGCGTGACGCGCTGACCCGTATCGAAACGATGATCGCGATGGGCGCGACCAACCTGCCGGAGCGCGCGATGCGCCAGCAGATATCGTCGGCTATCAATATCGTCATCCAGCAGACGCGCCTGAGCGACGGTTCGCGCCGGGTGACGAACATCGCGGAAATCACCGGGATGGAAGGCGACATCATCACGATGCAGGACATCTTCATCTTCGAGAAGACCGGACTGACGCCCGAGGGCAAGGTGAGCGGACGGTTCCGCGCCACCGGCGTGCGGCCGAAGTGCTGGGAGAAGCTGAGAGCCGCCGGCATCAACCTGCCGCCTGAGATGTTCTCCGGGTCGGAAGAGGTGCGCTGATGTTGATCGCAATTGGCGTCTTCCTGCTCGTCACCGGCGCCGCCATGGGCGTCGGCTGGGTGATCAGCGGCATTCCCGGCAACCGTAAGGCGAAGCAGCTCGCCAAGCGATTGCAGGAAGTTGGGTCGATCACCACGACGAGCGACGGCGAAGCCACGTCGGTGGTGCGCCAGGACGAATCCGGCCCGCTGCCGGGCGTCGAGAAGCTGCTGGGGAAGACCGGCGCCGGGCTGAGCCTCTCGCGTTTGATCGAGCAATCCGGCGTGAGAGCCACGACCGGCGGAATCCTGATGGTCAGCGCCGGCCTCGGGGTGCTCGGCATGCTCGGCGTGCTGATGTTTGCGCCGAACGCCGCGGCGGCACCGGCCGGGTTGCTGATTGGCGCGCTGCCGGTGCTGTTCCTGATGCAGCGCCGCGGCAGGCGCATCAGAAAGTTCGAAGAGCAGTTCCCGGAGGCTCTCGATCTGCTGTCGCGTGCGCTGCGCGCCGGACACGCGTTCCAGACGTCGCTCGGCATGGTGGCCGACGAGCTGCCGGAACCGGTGGGTCCCGAGTTCAAGAAGACGTTCGACCAGCAGAACTTCGGGCTGCCGCTGAAGGAGTGTCTGTTCGATCTGGCCGACCGCGTGCCGCTGCTCGACGTTCGCTTCTTCGCCACGGCAGTGACGATCCAGCGCGAAACGGGCGGCAACCTCGCGGAAATTCTCGACAAGCTGGCGTATGTCGTCCGCGAGCGGTTCAAGATCCTGCGGCAGGTTCGCGTGCACACGGCGCACGGGCGGTTTACCGGCTACGTCCTGCTCGGGCTGCCGCCGGTGCTTGGCGTCGCCCTGTCGTATCTCAGCCCTGACCACATGAACACGCTGTTCACCGAGCCGATGGGCAGGACGATGCTGATGGGCGCGGCCGTGATGCAGACGGTGGGTTACTTCTGGATCCGCCAGGTGATCAAGATCGAGGTGTGACGTGACGATCCTGCTGCCGCTCCTGGCATTCCTGTTCGTTTCGCTGCTCGCCTACGCCGCCTACATGGCGTTCGCGCCGAGCCTTGCCGGCCACGTCGAGCGCCGCCTGGCCGAGATTGGGAGCACCAACGCCCTGCCCGTGGAAGCGCCGTCGTGGGAAAAGATGGCGGCCACGTTCAAGCGCATGGGGCGCGTGGCGCCGCAGTCGCCGTCCGAGATGGGCAAGCTGCAGCGGCGTCTGGTCGCTGCCGGCTACCGCAACAGCGAAGCCCTCGTCGTGTTCCTCGGCGTTCGTGTTGCCTGCGCAGCAGTCGCCTTCGCTGCGCTCGCGACGCCGATCTTCATGCGGCCGAACATCGTCCTGGCGTTCGGCGCCGCCGGCCTCGGATACGTGCTTCCAACCATCGTGCTGGCGCGGATGGAGAAGCGCCGTCAGCACAAGCTCCGGCTGTCGCTGCCCGATGCCCTCGACCTGCTGGTGGTCAGCGTCGAGGCGGGCCTGGGCCTCGATCAGGCGATTCAGCGGGTGGGTGATGAACTCGTCTTCGCCCATCCGGAACTGTGCGAGGAGTTCCGGCTCATCAATTTCGAGCTGCGGGCCGGGAAGGCGCGCAGCGAGGCGCTCCATAACCTCGGGGAACGGACCGGCGTCGACGACCTCATCTCGCTGGTGGCGATGCTGGTTCAGACCGATAAGTTCGGTACGAGTGTGGCGCAGTCGCTGCGGGTTCACTCCGATACGCTGCGGACGAAGCGTCGTCAGCGGGCGGAGGAGGCGGCGGCGAAGACGGGCGTGAAGATGGTGTTCCCGCTCGTGCTCTGTATTTTTCCGGCCATCTGGGTCGTGACGCTGGGTCCGGCGGCGATCAAGATCGTCCAGGTTCTGGTACCGATAGCCGAACAATGACGCAGATGCCTCCGAAAGTCGACGTCCCGCGCGCGGCCCCGGTGCCGTCGGTGCCGGTGACGCTCGCCGACACGGGGCTGACGGCCGACAAGGTCGAGGCGCTCATCGTCAAGACGCTGTACGCCGGCGAAATGTCCGGCCTGCAACTGGCTGAGAGCCTCCGACTTCCCTATCCCATCCTCGAGCCCATCGTCGAACGGGCGCGCGGCGAACGGCAGATTGAGGTCCGTGGCGCCGCCGGCGCCGGAACGGCCGGCTACAAGTACGCGCTGACCGACGTCGGCCGCGAGCGCGCGCGCCAGCACATGGAGGTCAACGCGTACACCGGTCCGGCGCCAGTGCCGCTCGAGGCGTACGTGGCCGCGATGAAAGGGCTGGCGTCGACGCGCGGGTTCATCGACCGGCAGCGGCTGCACCAGGGGTTCGAGCACCTGGTCATCAGCGAACACATCTTCGAGCAGCTCGGCCCGGCGGTGAACGCCAACAAGGCGGTGTTCCTGTACGGATCGCCGGGCAACGGCAAGACGGTGATCGGGGAAGGCCTCGGGCGCGCCATCGGCGGCGACATGTACATGCCGTACGCGCTCGACGTCGACGGCTACATCGTGACGATGTACGACCCGATCACGCACGAATCGCTCGAGACCGAGGACGCGCCGAGCAGCATCATCGCCGAAGCACCGCGCGATCGCCGCTGGGTGCGCATCCGCCGGCCGGTGGTCATCGTCGGCGGCGAGCTGACACTCGCCATGCTCGACCTGACCTTCAACAAGGTCTCCAAGTTCTACGAGGCGCCGCTGCAGCTCAAGGCCAACGGCGGCGTGTTCCTGGTTGACGACTTCGGCCGCCAGCGGATGCGTCCGGAAGATCTCCTCAACCGGTGGATCGTGCCGCTCGAAAGCCGGGTGGACTACCTCACGCTGCACACCGGCAAGAAGTTCCAGATCCCGTTCGACGTGCTGACCGTGTTCGCGACGAACCTCGACCCGCTGTCGCTGGCCGACGAAGCGTTTCTCCGCCGTATTCCCTACAAGATCGAGATCGAGGATCCGACGCTCCAGCAGTTCGCGCGCATCTTCGAAATGATCTGCCAGCGTAAGGACGTCAAGTTCCACCCGGTGATGGTGTCGTACCTCCATCGCCGCCACTACCGGCCGCTCGCGCGTCCCCTCCGTGCGTGCCAGCCGCGTGACCTCGTCGAACAGGTCACGGCGCTCTGCAACTATCGCGGCGAGGAGCCGCGCATCACGAGGGAGTTACTCGACGCCGCGTGCGCTGCCTATTTCGTCGACGACACCACCGGGTCGACGAACAGCAGGCTCCGCCGGCGCGACGCCCAGGGACAGTGATGGCTCCGGTCGAGCCCGGTGGGCACGTGGACATCGACTGGCAGCCGGTAGATCACTATCCGTCGGCTGCACGCGAGATGCTCGCGCAGCGGGCGACAGCGCCGGCGGCGTACGAGACCTTCTACGGGCTCGCGGAGCCGCCATTCAGCCTCTCGCCGACGCCTCGATTCGCCTTCCGCAGCGCCAGTTATGCCATCGCGCTCGACGACGTGCGCCGCGCGCTCGACCGGCGCGAAGGGTTCATTGTCATCACCGGCGAAGTCGGGACCGGCAAGAGCATGCTGTGCCGGGCGGCGATGCAGGAGATGGGGCAGAACACCTTCACCTCCCTGATCCTCGATCCCTGCGTCACGGCGGAGGAGCTGCTCGCGCAGGTACTCAGCGATTTCGGCGTGCTCGATCGGGATGCGCGATCGCCGCGCCGGATCGCGCCGGCGCCGCTCCACCAGCTGATCGTCGTCCTGCAGCGGTTCCTGATCTCGCTGGCGCCGCTCGGCGGCCGCGCGGTGATCATCATCGATGAAGCGCAGCATCTTCACCCGGTGCTGCTCGAGCAGCTGCGCCTCTGGACGAATTTCGACGCCGACGGCCCGCCGCTGCTGCAGATCGTGTTGTCCGGTCAGCCGGAGCTCGACGAGCTGCTCGCGCGTCCGGAAATGAGGCAGGTTCGGCAGCGCGTCGCCCGTCGATGCGTGCTGACGGGCCTCGAGCGCGACGAAGTCGCGGAATACATCGACCATCGCATGGCGGTGGCGCGCGGCCCGGAGCACGGCGAGCCGGGGCGAACTGGTGTGCTGATGCCGCGCGGGTTCTGGCGCGTGCGGTTTTCCGCGTCGGCGGCCCGGACCGTGGCGGCGATTTCTCAAGGCGTACCGCGTCTCGTCAACCTGCTGGCCGACCGTGCGCTCGAGGTCGGCTGTGCGCGGCAGGCTCGCACGATCGATGCCGGCATCGTGCGCGAAGCCGCGCGCCGGTTGAACCTGCAGACCGGCGGCATTCCGCGCGTGCAGCTGCAGATTGCCGCGGCGGCAGCCGTCGTCCTGCTCCTGGTCGGCGGTGTGAGCTGGAAGGCGATCGCGCAGCGCAGCCAGCCCGAGGAGACTGCGCCGGCCGTGCAGACGTCAGCGCCGGCACCGCAGCCGGCGCCTGAGATCAGGACACTCGACGTCCGCGACAGCGTGAACGTCACCATTGCGACGCTGCGGTCGGAGCAGCGGGCGGCCGCAGTGGCGGCGCAGCTCGTCGAGGCCGGGTTCCCGGCCTTCACGCGCCGGCATGCAGACGGCGTGTCGCATCAGGTGATCGTCGGCCCGTACGTCTCGCCGGAAGAAGGGGCCGCGGCACAGCGTGCGCTCGAGGCGCAGGGGGTCACCGGGACCAACCTTCGCCTCGAAAACACGATGGCCGGCGGCTGGTAGATCCTTGACCATTCGATTCACGGCGGCCGCCCTGGTCCTGGCCATGAGCCCCCTCGGCACCGGCGCCGCGTACGCAGCAGACCCCCATTTCCAGAATGTCGCAGTGCTCACTGCCCGCGACCGCGTGTCGCTGGTCTTCGAGCTGACCGATGAGCCGAAGGACGTCGCCACACGCCGGGTCAGCGCCGCGGTGCTGGAGCTCGACGCCGGTCCGATCGTGATGCCGGCGAAGGCGACCTCGTTCATGGCACCGCCGGGCGTGCGGTTCGTGATG
>DASTBV010000020.1:0-43691 GCA_035711805.1 Vicinamibacterales bacterium | reverse complement strand
CGGATATGTGAAAGACGAGGAGATCACCGCGCTCCTCAGCAAACAGTACGGGGTTCCCTCAATCGCGCTCGCGCAGTTCGAAATCGATCCAGCCGTCGCCAAGCTCATTCCCGCAGAAACGGTTCAGAAATACCAGATCGTGCCGCTGTCCCGCTCGGGCGCGACGCTCACGATCGCCATGACCGACCCGACCAACGTGTTCGCCATGGACGACATCAAGTTCATGACGGGCTACAACGTCGAACCGGTCGTCGCGTCGGAAACCGGCGTCCTCGAGGCGATCCAGAAGTATTACGGCAAGGTGCTCGGACCGATGGGCGGCTCGAGCGCCCTCGAAGTCGCCAGCAAGGCGCTCGAGGAAATGCCGGTCCTGTCCGACGACCAGGTCGAGCTGATCGAGGAACTCGAGGAGATCAGCGCCGAATCGCTGGCGAAGCAGGGCGAGGAAGCGCCGGTCATCAAGCTCGTGAACGTCATCCTGATGTCGGCGATTCAGAAGGGCGCGAGCGACATCCACATCGAGCCGTACGAGAAGGAAGTGCGGGTCCGCTACCGCGTGGACGGGCTGCTCTACAACATCATGCAGCCGCCGATGAAGCTGCGCGATGCGATGACGTCGCGCATCAAGATCATGGCGAAGCTGGACATCGCGGAGAAGCGGCTGCCGCAGGACGGCCGCATCAAGATCCGCTATCAGGACAACGGCGCCACCAAGGAAATCGACTTCCGCGTCTCGTGTCTGCCGACGCTGTTCGGCGAAAAGATCGTGCTGCGCCTGCTCGACAAAGACAAGCTGATGCTCGACATGACGAAGCTTGGCTTCGAGTCGGAATCGCTGAACCGGTTCGAGTCGGCCATTCAGAAACCGTGGGGCATGGTGCTCGTCACGGGGCCGACCGGATCCGGCAAGACGAACACCCTGTACTCGTCGATCTCCCGCATCAACACGCCCGAAACGAACATCATGACCGCCGAGGACCCGGTCGAATTCAACCTGTTCGGCGTCAACCAGGTGCAGGTGCGCGAGAACATCGGGCTCAACTTCGCCGCCGCGCTCCGCAGCTTCCTGCGTCAGGACCCGAACATCATCCTCGTCGGCGAAATCCGCGACTTCGAGACGGCCGAAATCGCGGTCAAGGCGGCGCTGACGGGACACCTCGTCCTGTCCACCCTTCACACCAACGACGCCCCGAGCACCGTGAACCGCCTGATGAACATGGGCATCGAGCCGTTTCTCGTCGCCAGCTCGCTGAATCTCGTCTGCGCCCAGCGTCTGGTGCGCAGGATTTGCCGAAACTGCACGGAACCCGACCCGATGCCGCCCCCAGCGCTGATGCAGGCGGGTTTCTCAGCCGAAGATGCAAACACAGTGACCCCCAATCGCGGCAAGGGATGCGAGCGGTGCAACAACACCGGCTACAAGGGCCGCGTCGGCCTCTATGAGGTCATGGATGTGACCGACGAGCTCCGCGAGCTGATTCTCGTGGGCGCCTCGTCGCTCGAGCTGCGCCGCAAGGCCGTTGACGAGGGAATGATCTCGCTTCGCCACAGCGGTCTCCGGAAGGTCAAGGAAGGCGTGACGACGATCGAAGAGATCGTCAGGGAAACGGTGAAGTGATGGCTACCTTGCCAGACTTGCTGAAGACGCTCGTGGAGAAGAGTGGATCGGACCTCCACATCACGATCAATACGCCGCCGCAGGTCCGCGTGCACGGGCATCTCGAGCGGCTCGAGGGCGGCGACCTCACCGCCGCCGAGACGAAGCAGCTGGCCTACAGCGTGCTGACCGACGCGCAGAAGAAGCGCTTCGAGGAGACGCTCGAGCTCGACTTCTCGTTCGGCATCAAGGGCATCGCGCGGTTCCGCTGCAACATGTTCAACCAGCGCGGCGCGGTCGGCGCCGTCTACCGCGTCATCCCCGAGAAGATCCGCACCTTCCAGGAGCTGGGACTTCCGCCGGTCCTGTCGACGCTGGCGGAGCGGCCGCGCGGCCTCGTGCTCGTCACCGGTCCGACTGGATCCGGCAAGTCGACGACGCTGGCGGCGATGATCGACAAGATCAACAAGGAGCGGCACGATCACATCCTCACCATCGAGGACCCGATCGAGTTCGTGCACCAGCACCAGAACTGCCTCGTCAACCAGCGCGAGGTCCACTCGGACACGCAAAGTTTCGCGATGGCGCTCCGCGCCGCGCTGCGCGAGGATCCGGACATCGTCCTCATCGGCGAAATGCGCGACCTCGAGACCGTCGAATCGGCGCTGCGCATTGCGGAAACGGGCCACCTGACGTTCGGAACGCTGCACACCAATTCGGCGTCGCAGACGATCAACCGCATCATCGACATCTTTCCGCCGAACCAGCAGTCGCAGGTGCGCACGCAGCTGTCGCTGGTGCTCGAAGGGATCGTCTGTCAGGCGCTGTTGCCGAAGATCAGCGGCGGCCGCGTCGCGTCGCTGGAAATCATGGTGCCCACGCCCGGCATCCGCAATCTGATTCGCGAAGACAAGATCCACCAGATCTACTCGGCGATGCAGACGGGCCAGGAAAAGATGGGCATGCAGACGATGAATCAGTCGCTGGCGACGTTGTACCAGCGCAAGCAGATCACGCTGGAAACGGCGCTGGGCGCCTCGTCGAACCGCGACGAGCTGCAGGATCTGATCAACCGCGGTGTCGGCGTCGTGGCCGGCGCTGGTCTCGGGCGGCCCGGCGCTCCGCTGCGGCCCCAGGCGGTGAAGTAAATGGCGACGTTCGCCTTCAGCGGGCGCACGCGGGCCGGCCAGACGATCACCGGCGAACGTGCCGCGGACACCATGGACGCCGCCGTCGCCGCGCTCCGCCGCGAGCAGATCCTCGTCACCCAGATTTCGCCGTCCAAGGAGAAGGCGGCCAAGGCCGAGAAGGCGGTCAAGGACAAGGCGGTTGCGGCGAAGAACCTCGCCATCTTCACCCGGCAGTTCTCGGTCATGATCGACGCCGGTCTGCCGCTCGTGCAGTGTCTCGAGATCCTCGGCAACCAGGAAGAGGACAAGAACTTCTCCGCCGTGATCCTGTCGACGCGCGCCGAAGTGGAAAGCGGCGCGTCGCTCGCCGACGCGATGCGTAAACATCCGAAGGCGTTCGACGACCTGTTCACGAACATGATCGCCGCCGGCGAAGCCGGCGGCATTCTCGACACGATTCTGAAGCGGCTGGCGGTCTACATCGAAAAGGCCGTCAAGCTGAAGGGCCAGGTCAAGTCCGCGATGATCTATCCGGTCGCGGTCATCAGCATCGCGACCCTCGTCGTCGGCGTCATCCTGTGGAAGGTCATTCCGACGTTCGCCAATCTGTTCGCCGGCCTGGGCGCCGAGCTGCCGCTGCCGACGCGCGTGGTCATCGCGCTGAGCAACAGCCTGGTGCGGTTCGGTCCGTTCGTGCTGCTCGCAATGGGCGCCATGGCCTACGGCTTCAAGGCGTATTACGCGAGCCCCGGCGGCCGCAAGACGATTGACGCGCTGAGCCTGAAGATCCTGGTCATCGGTCCGCTGCTGCGCAAGATTGCCGTGGCGCGGTTCTGCCGCACGCTCTCGACGCTGCTCGCCTCCGGTGTGTCGATCCTCGAGGCGCTCGACATCACCGCCCGTACCTCGGGCAACGCCGTGGTCGAGGAGGGCATCCTGACGACGCGCAAGAGCATCGAGCGCGGCGAGACGATTGCCGAGCCGCTCAAGAAGACCGAGGTCTTTCCCTCGATGGTGGTGCAGATGATCGGCGTCGGCGAGGCAACCGGCGCGCTCGACACGATGCTGGCGAAGATTGCCGACTTCTACGAGGAGGAAGTGGACGTGGCCGTCGCCGGGCTGCTGACGCTGCTCGAGCCGATCATGATCGCGTTTCTCGGCGGCGTCGTCGGCGGCATCGTCATCGCCATGTATCTGCCGATCTTCGACCTGATCAGCAAGATGACGGGATGAACCTCCGCCCCCGGCTTCTCACGCTTATCGCGGTCCGGGTCGTTGCCAGCACGCTGCTGCTGGGATGGGCGGTTCTCATCGAATTGAGCCGACCCGGGTCGTTCCCCGTCGACCCCTTCTTTTTCCTCATCGGGCTGACCTACGGGGTCAACGTCGTCTATCTGGCCACGCTGCGGTTCGCCGAAACCCGCGGCTGGCTGATCGACCTTCAGTTCGCCGTTGACGCGGTTGTGGTGTCCGCGTTCATTCACCTGACCGGCGGGGTCACCAGCTACTTCTCGTCTCTGTACGTGCTGCCGATCATCGCGGCCAGCGCGGTGCGGTTCGGCCGCACGGCCATTCAGGTCGCCACGTTCAGCGCGGTGCTCTACCTGGCGCTCGTCACGGCGCAGTATGTTCCGCAGGACCACCTGCCGCACCTGATGCTGACGCCGACGCCGTCGGCCGACCTGCCGACGCTGCGGTTTGCGCAGTACACGGTCTTCATCAATCTGTTCGGGTTCCTTGCCGTGGCCTGGCTCTCGCGCTCCCTGGCCGAGAGTCTGCGCTCAGCGGACGCGCGGCTCGAGGACGCGTCGCATCAGATTGAGGACCTCCGCGCGTTCAACGAGTACGTCATCGACAGTCTGCTGAGCGGCCTCGTCAGTGCTGACGCCGACTGCCGAATCCGGACGTTCAATCGCGCGGCCGCCACCATCACCGGGATCCCGGCCGGCGACGCGCTGGGTGCCGACGCCGCGGAGCTGCTCCAGGTGCCGCCGCATCTGCGGCCAAGCCTGTCCGCGCTGACCGAGAATCAGAGTCTGCGCGTCGATCTGATCTACAAGACCGGCGACAGCCGGCTGATCGACCTCGGCATCACGGCGACGACCTTGGCGTTTCCCGACGGCCGTCCCGGCTACCTGTTCGTGTTCCAGGACGTCACCACCATCAAGCGTCTGGAGCGCGAGGCGCGGTTGCGGCAGCGGCTGGCCGCGGTGGGTGAGATGGCGGCCGGCATTGCCCATGAAATCCGCAATCCGCTCGCGTCGATGTCCGGATCCATCCAGCTCCTGCGCGAGGAACTGCCGCTCAGCGACGAGCAGGCGCAGTTGATGGACATCGTGCTCCGCGAATCGGAGCGTCTGAATCACACCATCGGGTCGTTCCTGGCGTACGCGAGACCGCAGCGTGCGGCGACGTCGCAGCTCGACGTGCGGACGGTGGTCGAGGACGCCGCGGCGCTGCTGCGCAACAGCGCGGAAGTGCGCGACACCCATCGCGTCGACGTGGACGTCCCGGCGACGCCGGTGTGGTACGAGGCCGACGAAAACCAGATTCGCCAGATCATGTGGAACCTCGCCACCAACGGCCTGCGCGCGATGAAGGGTGGTGGCCGGCTGCGCTTGTCCGTGTGCGAGGTGCAGGACACGGCCGGTCCGAGTGAAGTGGTGATCGCCGTTCAGGACGAAGGCTGCGGCATCCCGGCCGACGAGATCGACTCGATCTTCCAGCCGTTCCGCAGCACATTCGAGCGCGGAACCGGCCTCGGCCTGGCCACGGTCCACCGCATCGTCACCGACTACAACGGCACCATCCAGGTCCAGTCGACGGTCGGGTCCGGTACCACGATGCGCGTACGCCTGCCGGCGCAGCATGAAGTTGCCGAAGCGGCGGCGCGGCGGCCGGCCGCGCTGCGGAGCGCGATCGCGTGACGATGCAGTCGGCGGCGCCGCGCGTGCTGGACAACCCGCCGGGTGAGGCCGCGGCAAAGCCGCGCATTCTCGTCGTCGACGACGAGCCGTCGATGCGCGACATGCTGCGGATCGTGCTGCGCCGCGACGGCTACGACGTGCTGGTTGCCGAGAACGGCCGCGAGGCCCTGGGTGTGCTGGAAAAGGAACGCGTCGATCTGCTGCTGTCGGACATCCGCATGGCCGACCTGAGCGGCGTGGACGTGCTGCGCACGGCCCGGCAGATGAACCGCGACATCATCGCGTTCATGATGACCGCCTACGCGTCGACGGAGACGGCCGTCGAAGCCATGCGGCTGGGGGCGGTGGACTATTTCACCAAGCCGTTCAGCATGGACGAGCTGCGCCTCAAGGTGCGGCAGCATGTCGAGGCGTCGCGCCTCAAGCAGGAGAACGTCCTGCTGAAGCGGGCGCTGAATTCCAGCTATTCGTTCTCGAACATCATTGGCCGCAGCGAACCGATGCTGGCCGTCTTCAAGATGATCGAGACGATCGCCAGGACGAACAGCACGGTTCTCATCACCGGCGAATCCGGCACCGGCAAGGATCTCGTGGCGCGCGCCGTTCATTACAACTCGATGCGCCGCGACCAGCCGTTCGTGGCGCTCAACTGCGGCGCGGTTCCGGAAACGCTCCTCGAGTCCGAGCTGTTCGGGCACATGCGCGGCGCCTTCACCGGCGCCGATCAGAACAAGAAAGGGCTCCTCGAGGCGGCCGAGCGCGGGACCATTTTTCTCGACGAAATCGGCGAGATGAACGCCTCGATGCAGGTGAAGCTGCTGCGCGTCCTGCAGGAGCGCCGGTTCCGGCGTCTCGGCGGGACCGATGAAGTGCGTGCCGATGTCCGCGTGATTGCCGCGACCAATCAGGAACTGCCGCGCCTCGTCGCCGAGGGCCGCTTCCGCGAGGACCTCTTCTACCGGATCAACGTCATCGGCGTGCACCTGCCGCCGCTGCGCGACCGAGCGGAGGACGTCCCTCTCCTGGCCGAACATTTCCTGGCCAAGTTCGCCGGACACATGGAGAAGCCCATTCGGGCGATCTCGCGCGAGGCGCACGAGCGGCTGATGGCATACCGCTGGCCCGGCAACGTCCGCGAGCTCGAAAACGCGATCGAGCGTGCCGTGGCGGTGGAGCAGACGCCCACGCTGCTGCCCGAGAGCCTTCCGCCCTATGTCCGTCCCAACGGGAACGGCGCGCCCCATGGATTGTTGGACGACATCTCCCCGCGTCTCCCCGAACTCCCTGAGCTGCCGGAAGGCTTCGACCTGGAGGCGCGCGGCGAGGACTTCTACCGGCACTATATCGGGCTGGCGCTGGAACGGAGCGGCGGCGTCCAGACAAGGGCGGCCGAGCTTCTGGGGATGAGCTTCCGCTCGTTCCGCTACTACGCCAAGAAATTCAACCTTCGCTAGCGGGTTCGCTGAGGTTGACACCGCTCAGGCCTCTCTTACAATTTTTCAGGGGTGGGGCCCAGCTCCCGCTATTCCTAAAGAATTCATCGCGTTACGCCGACACACCCTACTGGAAAGGTGTGGCGCGAGTGTTGCTGAGCTCGACGAAAACCAGAACGCGACGCTGGGACGACCGCGGGTTCACGTTGATCGAGATCCTGGTCGTGGTGGCGATCATTGGCGTCCTGGCGGCGATTGCCATCATCTCCCTGGCGCGCGCGCGGCAGTCGGGAAACGAGGCGTCCGCCATCGGTTCGATGCGAGCGATCACTAGCGGACAGGCCGCCTACGCATCGAGTTGCGGCAGCGGCGGATACGCGCAGAGCAACGCAGATCTGGCCAAAGGCCCGGCCGGGGGCGCGCCGTTCATCTCGCCGGACCTGGAAAAGGCCGACGCCGTGGCCACTGCGAAGAGCGGCTACACGATCGACGTCAGCGACAACGCCGATCCGGATAACAAGGATGTGCGGCCGGCTGCCGAAACGTGCAACGGATCGGTGGCGGCGTCGCGGGCGATGTATTACGTCGGAGCCGACCCGGTGAGCAGGGGCGGGACCGGCACGCGGTCGTTCGGAAGCGACCGCCGGGGGACGATCTACTACGACATCTCGGCGCCGGTGCAGAATCCGATTCCCGATGGTCTCGGCTTCATCCAGTAAGGCGGCGATGCACGGCGGGGCGATTGGCGCCGTACCGTCCATCTCGATTGGCGCGGCGTCCAAGGTACCGTCAATTGTTGACAACGCCGCTTGACGGTTTTTGTCAAGCCGCCGAAAAATGCCAGTGGCGGGGACGCGGTTCAGCGTCGGTGCCGCGCCGGCAAGCGGCTCCGATGCAGCGAGTTACGGGCAATCAGCGAAGCCGGCTCAAGCATGGCACTGCGGTTGCTCAACAGGAAGCATCTGAAAGATTCGCCGGACGACCCGGCTCGAGATTGAAGGAGATTGAACAGTGAAGAAGCTGCAGAAGAACGAAGGGTTCACCCTGATCGAGCTGCTGATCGTCGTGGCGATCATCGGCATCATCGCGGCGATCGCGGTGCCCGGACTGTTGCGCGCGCGCCAGTCGGGTAACGAGGCGTCCGCCATCGGTTCGGTCCGTGCGATCAACAGCGGCGAGACGGCGTTCGCGTCGAGCTGCGGCGGCGGCGGCTACGCGCAGAGCAACGCCGATCTCTACCTGGCACCGAAGGGCGGCGCGCCGTTCATCTCGCCCGATCTGGAAAAGGCTGATGCCACCGCGAAGAGCGGATACCTGGTGGATGTGAACCACAACGCCGACATGAACAACCAGACCGTGCTGGCGGCGGGAAGCACCTGCAACGGTTCGGCGGCCGCGTCCGAAGCGATGTATTGGGTTGGCGCAGCCCCGGTGAGCCCCGGCCAGACGGGCACCCGGCGGTTCGGCAGCGATCACCGCGGCACGATCTACTTCAGCAACACCGCCGCGCTTTCGAATCCGATCACCGAGACGACCTTCATCAACTAACCGTCGGATCTACCGCGTCCCCAGGCGGGGCGCAAGCACAGGGACGCCCTCGCGGCGTCCCTTTGCTTGTACGGTAAGCTCTGGCGTGCCTCGGCCCAAACCGCCGACGAGGCCGGTGCCCATACAATGAGACACCCCATGCTGCGCCGCTATAGATATGCGTTGATTGGTCTTGCCCTGCTTGGTCTGGCGACGTCGGTGACCGCCCTCGTCGTCCATTACCGGCTGATGACGGACCCCAGCTACTCGAGTTTTTGCGACATCAACGCCACGATCAGCTGCCAGCAGGTTCTGCAGAGCAGCTACGCCACCGTCGCGGGCGTTCCGATCGCGGCCGGCGGCGCGATCTGGTCGTTAGCGGTGCTGCTGCTGGCCGTGTGGGGCATGCGGCAAACCAGTTCCGAGCTTGCCGGTCGAGTGGCCGGATATATCTTCGTGCTTGGAACGATCGGACTGGCCGTTGTCTTCTACTACGGCCACGCGTCGTTCTACGTGCTCCGCACCGCGTGCCCTCTGTGCATGGCGATGTACGTCGCCGTGGCGGGCGTCTTCCTCGCGTCCGCGGCTGCTGCAACATCGTTGACGGCGATTCCCGCCAGGCTTGGTGAGGATGTCAAGGGCCTGACGCGAAGTCAGACGGGCACCACGCTCACCGTCGGCTGGCTCGCCGCGTCGATCGCGCTGGTTCTGTTGTTCCCGCGGCCGGAGGCGTTTGGTGCCGCAGGGCCGTTGGCCGTCGACGCGATTCCCGAACCGCAGCTCGAAACGCTCACCGCCGACCAGGTGGCCGAGTGGAACAAGTATCTGGACTCGCAGACCCCGCTGTCCGAGCCCGGCCTCCTTCCGACCGGCGCAATGAAAGTCCGGTTCATTAAATTCAACGACTACCAGTGTCCGTCCTGCCGCCAGACTTACATGCTGTACCGCGGCATCATCGCGAAGTACGAGAAGGAATATCCGGGCGTGTTCGTCTACGAGACGCGCGATCTGCCGCTCGAACCGGAGTGCGGGCTGGTGCTCAATCACAACATGGCCTGCGAAGCCGCCGCGGCCGTTCGGATGGCGCGAACGAAAGGCAAGGCGGCGGAGATGGAAGCCTGGCTGTTCAACAATCAGTCGTTCGAGATGACCCGCGACGATGTCAAACGCGGTCTGCGCGAGGTGGCGCAGATCACCGACTTCGATCAGCACTACTCGAGCCTGCTGCCCGCTATCCGTGAAGACGTGCAGCTCGGACAGAAGCTCGGCGTGACCGGCACGCCGACGTTCTACATGAACGGTGTGAAGCTCGGCAACGTGCGGCCGACCTATCTGGACGCCACGATCCAGTATTTCCTCAGGAAGTCGGGCGCCGTTTCCTAAGATGCACGCCATTCGCACGGAGGGCCTGACGAAGCACTACTCCGTCGGCTTCTGGCGGAGCCGTCCGTATGTGGCCCTCGACAAGCTGACGCTCGAAGTCGCCCGCGGCGAAGTCTTCGGTTTCCTCGGCCCGAACGGCGCCGGCAAGACCACGACGCTCAAGCTGCTGATGCAGCTCATCTTCCCGACGAGCGGACGGGCCTGGATTCTCGATCGACCGGCCGGTGACGTCGCGATGCGCCGCCGTATCGGTTATCTCCCGGAGAACCCGACGTTCTACGACAACGTGTCCGCGGAGGAGCTGCTCGGCTACTTCGCCTCGCTCTTCGGCTATCGCGGCGCCGAGCGCGCCCGCCGCGTCGCCGGCCTGCTCGACGAAGTTGGACTCGGCGCCGAGCGTCGGATGCAGCTCCGTAAGTACTCGAAGGGGATGATTCAGCGCGTCGGCCTTGCGCAGGCGCTCATCAACGATCCCGAAGTGGTCTTTCTCGACGAGCCGATGTCGGGCCTCGATCCAATCGGACGGCGCGACGTGCGCGACATCATCCTGCGCCTGCGCGATCGCGGCGCGACCGTGTTCTTCAGCTCGCACATCCTCGGCGATGCCGAAGCGATGTGCAGCCGCGTCGGGATCGTCGCCGGCGGAACGCTCGTCGCCTCGGGAGCCCTTGCCGAGATGGTGCCCTTCCGCATCCGCGGATGGGACCTCGTGCTGGCCGGGGTTATGGCCGACGCCGCAGCCGCGCTGTCGGCTCGCGGCGCTGCCGCCACGTTGATCGGCGACGGGAGGTATCACGTCGTGCTTCCGGCCACCGCCTCCTCCGAGGACGCCGTGGCACTGGCGAAGGCGGCGAATGCCGAGCTCGTGTCCATCAATCCCGTTCGCGACACGCTCGAGGATTTCTTTCTCGCCCACGTACAGAAGAGCGCGGGCCGTACATTCGACTGATGCGAACCACCGCGCTCGTGGCCCTGCACGTGTTCAGGGACTCGGTCCGCGACAAGGTCCTCTACAGCATCGTGGCATTTGCCGTCGTGCTGATGGGAGTGTCCTATCTGATCGGCCAGCTCACCGCCGGGGAGGACCTGAAGATCATCAAGGACCTCGGCCTCGCGGCAATGTCGCTGATGGGCCTGTTCATCGCCGTGTTCATCGGCATTGGTCTCATCGCCCGCGAGATCGATCGCCGCAGCATCTACGCCGTGCTGGCCAAACCGGTCCGCCGCCACGAGCTGCTGCTCGGGAAGTACCTCGGACTCGTCGGCACGCTGTTCGTCAACCTGTCGGTGATGGCGCTCGCGTACTACGTCGTGCTCGCGTATATCGGAACCACGCTTTCACCGGCGGCGCTGAAGGCCGCGCCGGCGCCGCCGACCGACCCCCGCTTGATGCTGGCCGTGCTGATGATCGCCCTCGAGCTCTCCCTGGTGACGGCCGTGGCGCTCTTCTGGTCCACGTTTTCTTCCAGCGCCCTGCTGTCCGCCGGGTTCACCGTCGCCCTGTACATCGCGGGCCAGTTCGGCGCTGACCTCAAGAACTTCGAGCACGTCGTCGAATCGCCGGCCGCGGGAATCGTCGGCCGGGCGCTGTACTACGTGCTGCCGAACTTCGCCGCGTTCGATATCAAGACCGAGGTCGTGCATGCGCTGCCGCTTCCGGCCGGATACCTGGCGATGACGGCACTGTATGCCATCGTGTACATCGCGGCGTTGCTGGTCGCCTCGGTCATGATTTTTGCGCGGAGGGATTTCAAGTAAGTGGGCATCGCCGCCGGTGTCGTCGCCATCGCGGTGCTGTTGACGACGGTCGTCGGGCTGCAGATGGACCGCGAGCGGCGATTTCCGCAGGCCGAGCCGGCGCAGCAGATCCTCTACGTCAACTCGCCGGCCGTCTTGACACGGCTCGCCCTGTCGTACGACGCGCTCGTCGCGGATCTCTATTGGATTCGTGCGATTCAGTACTACGGCGGAACCCGCCTGTCCGAGCAGGGCGACAAATCATATGCGCTGCTTTTCCCGCTGCTGGATCTGACCACGTCGCTCGACCCGAACTTCAACATCGCCTACGAATTCGGGGCGTTCTTCCTGTCCGAGAAGAAGCCGGGCGGACCGGGGCAATCGGCGCTGGCGATCAAGCTCCTGGAAAAAGGCCTCGTCGCGCGCCCCGATCGCTGGCAGTACCCCTACGACATCGGGTTCGTTCACTATCGCGATGGCAATTACAAGGTGGCGGCGGAGTGGTTCCTTCGCGCCGCAAAAACCTCCGGGGCCAGGAAGGAAGGGGAGCGCGCCGACATGTGGCTGGAACCGTTGGCCGCCAATACGCTGGCAACCGGCGGCGACACCCGATCGTCGCGGGTGATGTACGAGCATCTGCTGACGTCGGAGGCCACGTGGCTGCGCGAGGACGCCGCGCGCCGCCTGAAGAAGCTCGACGCCATCGACCGGATTGCGGAGCTCGAGCGGCTGACGCGCGAGTACGAGCGGCGCTTCGGCGATCCACCGCCGACGTGGGAGCACCTGATTCAGGTGGGCCTGCTGCCTGGTATCCCTCTCGATCCCGAGGGGCATCCCTACGTGCTCAATCCCTGGTGGGGTGATGTCACGGTGAGCGACGACTCTCCGGTCTGGCCGCTGCCGACGGAGAACCCGGCGTGAGCGTCTGGCTGACGGTTGTGCTCGCCTTGCTCGGGCTCATCGTCGGCAGCTTTCTGAACGTCTGCATCTACCGGCTGCCGCGGCGCGAGTCGGTCAACTGGCCGGGATCGCACTGCACGGCCTGCAACCGCCCGCTTTCCTGGTACGAGAACGTTCCGATCATCAGCTGGCTCGTCCTGCGCGGCCGCTGCCGGACGTGCGGCGAACGCATCTCGGTCGTCTACCCGCTGGTCGAACTGATCACCGGCGTTCTGTTCGTTGCCGGATATGCGATCTACGGCTGGACGCCGATGCTCGCCGTGCGTCTGGCGTTTGCCTGCGCCATGGTCGTGCTCTTCGCGATCGACCTGCGGCACCACCTGCTGCCCAACGTCATCACCGTGCCGGGCATTGTCATAGGGTTCCTCCTGAGTCTGTTCCTGCCACCGGGGTGGAAGGCGTCGCTCATCGGCCTGATTGCCGGCGGCGGTGTGCTCTTCGTGATTGCCGAAGGCTATTACCGGCTGCGCGGCGTCGAAGGCCTCGGCATGGGCGACGTCAAGATGCTGTCGATGATCGGCGCGTTCCTCGGCTGGAAGCTGATGCTCGTCACGCTGATCCTCGGCTCGTTTGCCGGCTCGTTGATCGGCGTGGGCGTGATCGCGCTTGGCCGTGGCGGGATGAAAGCGGCGCTTCCGTTTGGCACCTTCCTCGCCGTCGGAGCGCTGACCGCGGCCGTGGTGGGAGATCCCCTCGTCGAGTGGTACACGGGCTTCTATCGATGACGCAGGCGGGATACGCGTTCCTCGGGCTCACCGCCATCGTCGCCGCGCTTGCCGCGGTGCTGGTCTTCGCGCTGCTGCGATTCGCGGCAAACGCGCGCGATGCCCGCCGCAGCCTGAAGGAAAGCGGCGAGACGCCGCTGCTGGCCGCGGCGCTGCAGGAAGCGGTCGCCAAGCTGAAGGCGCAGCAACAGGCGATGACCGCGAGGGCCGCTGCCTCGGAACAGCTGAGCGGGGACATCGTCGAAAGCCTGACCGCCGGGCTGCTGGTTGTCGACGGAAGCGGCCGTGTCGAGATATTCAACGGCGCCGGCCGCGCGATGATTGGCGTGAAAACCGACCCGATTGGCTCGGATTATCAGAAGGTCCTGGCGGCCTTTCCTCCGCTCGTCGAGCTCGTTGGCGAGTGTCTATCGACCGCGCGTCCAATCGTGCGGCGAACGGTGCAGGTCGAAAGTGCGGGAGCGACGCATCTCGGCGTCACCGTGTCGCCCCTGGGCAAGCCCCTGCCGCACGGAGTCATTTGCCTGTTCTCCGATCTGACGTCCGTCGTCGAGCTCGAGGAGCAGCTGCGGCTGAAGGAGACGCTGGCAAGGCTCGGAGAGCTGACGGCTGGTCTCGCACACGAATTCCGCAACGGCCTGGCGACCATTCATGGCTACAGCCGGTTGATCGACGTGGACGCGCTGACGCCGAAGTACCGGCCCTACGTCGAGGGGATCAGGCAGGAAGCGGATTCTCTAGGCAAGGTGGTGACCAATTTCCTCAGCTTTGCGCGCCCGGAGAACATCGCCCTGTCGCGCGTCGATCTGGAGGCCGTGGTCAGGCGCGCCACCGACGACCTGCGCTATGAGCTGCCGGCCGAGGCCACGCTGACGGTTGACGGCGCCTTTGCCGAAGTGCTGGGCGACGAGGTGCTGCTGCGGCAGGTGTTCGGCAACCTCGTTCGCAACGCCGTCGACGCGTGCGAGGGGGCCGGCGTGACGCCGGATATACGCATCCGCGGCTGGGTCGATGTGGCGCATCACAGTTGCCGCGTGTCGGTGGACGACAATGGTCCTGGGATCCCGGAGGCAGCGCGCGAGCGGATCTTTCAGCCGTTCTTCACGACGCGCTCACAGGGCACAGGCCTCGGCCTGGCCATCGTTCAGAAGATCGTCGTCCTGCACAACGGGCGCGTCGTCGTCGCCGACGCGCGCGGCGGCGGCGCCAGCATTCAGATCTCGATTCCGACCGCCGAGAGCTGATTCCACGCCTGTTACTTCAGGTAACAAAATCGCGGTTATCAGAATTTCACCGGCGACGACTCAGGTCTTTCTCGCACGTCACAACTCTTTGTAGATCAGTGATTTAAGCCAAATTTGAGACGAGGATAGGGCGCGTGGCAAAGCCGTTGCTCAACTGGACATCGTGGCAACGCGTTCCGGCGGCGTGCGATCGGCGGCGGGCTTCAGCCTGGTGGACATGCTCTGCGTCGTCGCCGTGCTGGCGATCCTGGCCGGCGTCTCGGTGCCCGCGTTCCAGAACGTCACCGAGGGCTACAAGCACGGCCAGGCGTTGCGCGACGTCGAGCGTGAGCTGCAGACGGCCCGTCTGAAGGCGGTCACGGCGAACCGGCCGTTGCGCGTCCGCTTCAACTGTCCCGCGACCGGGGAGTATCGAATCACGGAGCTGATTGGGACGCCGTCTGTTCCCGCATCGTCCGACACTGCCGCAAACCGATGTACGGAGTCTGTGTATCCGACACCGGCCGGCGACAACAACCCCCTGACACGTCCGAACCACGATGGTCCGATGCGCCGGCTCCCCACCGGCATCACCTTCGGGACGGCAGCCACGCTGGAGTTCTGGCCGGATGGCACGGTCCACCAGCAGTCAGGGAGCACCCTACCGTGGCCCGTAGTCGGCGTGGCCGGCACCTCCATCACGCTCGTGAAGGGCAGCGTGACCAAAAGGATTGACGTCAATGGGGTTGGCAAAATCACGCTCGTCCGATAGCGCGGCCGGCTTCTCGCTGGTCGAGGTCTTGATCGCGACGATGCTGCTCGCGACGGCGCTGGTCATGCTCGCGCAGCTGTTCGTCCTCTCGACGCAGTCGAACATCGGAGCGCGCAACACCACCTTCACCGCCGTGCTCGCGCAGCAGAAGCTCGAGGAACTCCGGGCGCTGACATGGGGCTTCGACACGCAGGGCCTGCCGATCAGCGACACGAGCACGAACACCGCCGTCTCGCCGGAAACGCCGGCCGGCGGGACCGGGCTCGCACCATCGCCGGCGGGCACGCTCGGCGCGAACACCGACGGGTATGTCGACTACATCGGCCAGTTCGGCGAGAAGCTCGGCGGCGGGGCGGCTCCCCCCGCAAACACGGTGTTCGTGCGCCGCTGGTCGGTCGAACCGCTGCCGTCGAACCCGAACAACACGCTGATCCTGCAGGTGCTGGTCTTCCGCAACAAGGAGCGCGGCGCTGCGAACAACGGCGCGGGGACGCTGCTGCCGGAAGAGGCGCGGCTGGTCACCGTGAAAACGAGGAAATCGCAATGAGATCGCGTGTGCAGTCGGAAGCGGGCTTCTCCGTCGCGGAAATGCTGATTGCGTCGGCCATCATGATCACTGTCGTCGGCGCGGTGTTCTCCGTGATGAACCCGTCGCAGGGCATGTACCGGACGCAGCCCGAGGTGACCGATCTCCAGCAGCGCCTGCGCATTGCTGCCGACTCGATGTCGAAGGACCTCGTCATGGCCGGCAGCGGCGCCTACGCGGGCGGCATGACCGGCGCGCTCTCCAATTACTTTGCACCGGTGATGCCGTACCGGTTCGGCGACCCCGGCGCCGGCATCTACTTCCGGCTCGCGTCGGGCGCGACAGACGCGTCCGATTCCATCAGCCTCTTCTCGGTTCCGTCGACAGCCGCGCAGACGACCATTCGCGAGGACATGCCGCAGCCGTCGTCGGAGCTGAAGGTCGAGGCGCAGGCGAATTGCCCGCCGGCGAAGACCGCACAGCTGTGCGGCTTCGTGGAAGGCATGCGGGCAATCATCTTCGACGAATCCGGCGCCTGGGATCCGATGGTCATCACGAACGTCCAGGATGCCGCGCTGCACATGCAGCACAAGGACCCGCTGTCGAAGTCGTATAAGAAAGGCGCCGTTGTGACGATGGCGTCGCTGCACACGTACTACCTGCTGGCCGACGACGCGACGAAGACCTATCAGCTGCGCCACTCGGATGGCATATCCGACCTGCCGCTCGTGGACAACGTGGTGAAGCTCGAGATCGAGTACTACGGCGATCCACGCGCGCCGATACTCCTGCCGAACAAGCCGCTCTCAGACCCGGTGGGGCCGTGGACTACTTATGGACCCAAGCCTCCAGCGCTCGGCGTGGACAACACGAACGACACGTGGGGCGCGGGCGAGAACTGCCTTTACGCCGTGGTCAGCGGCGCGCACTCGCCACGCCTGCCGAACCTTGCCGGCGGTTTCGGCCAGGTCCAGCTGACGCGGGCGATGTTGACCGACGGCCCCTGGTGTCCTGACGGCGCGAACGCGATGCGGTACGACGCCGACCTGCTTCGTCTCCGCCGGGTTCGCATCAAGGTCCGCGTCCAGGCTCCGACGGAAATGCGCGGCCCGGCAGGGACGCTGTTCCGTCGCGCGGGCACGTCCGGCGCCGGCCAGCATTTCGTGCCCGATCAGGAGATCTCGTTCGACGTCACGCCGCGCAACCTGAATCTCGGCCGATGAGAAAGACACTGCACACTCCGCTTGCCGGGTCGGCGTCGCGCGGACGCGATGCCCGGCCGAACCCGGCCCGCCCGGTGGGAGCCCGTCTCGCCGACGAGCAGGGCGTCGCCCTGGTGATCTCGCTCATGGCGATGATGCTCATGATGGCGCTCGGCACGGCGCTCATGATGACGACCATGACCGAGACGAAGATCGCCGGCAACTACCGCGGCGGCTACGAGACTCTGTACGCCGCCGACGGCGCGGTCGAACGCGTCATGCAGGACATCCTGACGGTACCGAACTGGGACGACATTCTGAGCGGAGCGGTCACGTCGGCGTTCATCGACGGTGCCCCGTCGGGCACGCGCACGCTGCCGAACGGCATGACCATCGACCTCACCCAGGCGACCAACATGGCCCGCTGCGGCAAGCTCACGTGCAGCGCTGCTGACCTGACGGAGATCACGGATGCGCGCCCGTGGGGTGCCAACAACCCCGTGTGGCAGCTCTACGCCTATGGCCCGCTCGAGGACATGATTCCGACGGGAACGATCCGCTCGCGGCAGTACGTGCTCGTCTGGATTGCCGACGACATTGCCGAAAACGACAACGACCCGCTCAAGGACGGGCAGCCTCCAGCGGGGTGTGCGAGCCCGTGTGCGACGTCGAACCTCGGCCGCGGTGTCATCGCGATGATGGCCCAGGCGTTCGGACCCGACGGCACCAGCCGGACCATCGAGGTGACGCTGGCGCGGACCGACACGACCGAGCTCGAACGCGGCTACACGGGACAGCGCGGTCAGGACGAGCAGAACCGCCGCTCGCGCAAGGCGCCGGTGCAGACGCCCGGCAAAGCTCTCACGCGCTCGACATGGGCGCTGTGATGGCAGGCACAAATCCAATGACGACCAAACAGATTCGATTCGTGATGGCGGGCGCCGTGGCCCTTGCGGCGCTGTGCGCGCCACGCGAGGCGTCGGCGCAACTCGACCCGCTGCTGTTCCTGAAGAACGCCAGGCCGAACATCATCCTGGCGATCGACACCTCCGCGAGGATGCGTCTCGACGCCGACGGGACCTACTACGACCCGGCTGAATACACGGTCACGGGCGGAGCGTGGGAGCCGGTCATTGGCGTCCCCAGCGGGGCGACGACATATCGGCGCAAGTTCGCGGGCTGGGCGAATACCACCGTGGTCCAGCCGACCCTGACGTACAACACGAGCACGATCAGCGTTGTCGCCAACACGGATTCCAAGTACGCCCACTACGCCGCGAAGACGCGCCTGGCGCTGGTGCGCGCCGCGGTCACGCAGGCGATCAAGGAGAACACCAGCGTGGCGCGGTTCGGCTTGCTGAAGACACGGCAGGCGTCTCCCGCTGTTCCGGCCGCCTCCAATGCCACCGTGACGAACCTCGACGGGACACAGGTGCCGGCCGAGAACATCCTCGGCCCGCTGTGGAACTCGCGCGTAGCCACCGTGACGACGGACAACGGCCTTCAACTCGCCCAGCTTCCCGTGGTGTACACGGACGCCGCTGGCGCGAACACCTCGATCGTGTCGATCCTTTCAAAGAGCATGACTGAGGCAGGCGCGCTGATCCCTGCGGGACACGACACGGCGACGAAAGTCGATTCGCCGATCGACCACATGCTGGTTGACGCGAAGACCGAGAGCGCCCGGCTGATTGCCGCCGACCCTGACTGTGCCAACACGATCGTCGTGCTGATCGCCGGCGGGGGCGAGGGATCGGGAACGTCCGCCAGCAGCGATCCCGCCATCACGGCGTCGCAGTTCCTGAGCGTCAGCGGCCGCCGCGTGCCGGTCTACGTCGTGGCCATCGCGCCCGCTGCGGCCGAGGTCGCGCAGCTGAAATCGATTGCCTCGAACTCCGGCGGCCAGTATTTCGAGATCACCAAGGAGATGATCGATTCCGCGTACAACTCCTGGGCCGCCGGTGTGCCGGCTGGATACCTGGCGGGGCAGCCGTCGGGCACGATCGTCGTGCCCGAGATCGTGAAGGCGCTGAACACGGCCGTTCAGCACGCGTTCCAGGAATTCGCCACGTTCAACACCGCGCCGTCGCCGTCGCTGCCAATCGGTCCGTACTCCGAGTTCCAGGTGACGAGCCCGGTTGTCGGGTCCTTCGACATCACGAACATGAAGGACATCAACGGGACGGCGCTGCCCCTCACGGTGATCACCGATGCGAATGGCACCACGCTTCCGCAGCGGTCGAATCTGATGATCACGACGGCCTTTTCGCTGCCGGGCTTTGACGCGAAGCTGCGCGCGTTCCGCGTCTACAAGCCGGTGGTCGACGCCAGCGCGTGGTCCGGCTACCGGTTCGTTGCCGACGGCACGCCGTTGTGGGTCGCCTCCGCGCCGGACGCGGCATCACGGAACCTGTACACGGTGCTGCCGGACGGAACGCCCGTCGCGTTTACGACCGCCAACGCCGGCGCCCTCGCGTCGCACATGAATCTCAGCGCGACCGACGCGGCGGCGGTGATCACGCTCGTCCGCTCGCTGCCGATTGGCGCGCCGGTCAGCTCGACGCCGGCCATCTTCAATCCGCCGTCGCTCGATCCGCCGCCGGACGCGGACTACGCGAAGTTCGTGAATGACAACAAGAACCGGCGCAGTCTCGTCTTCGTCGGGACGAACCGCGGCATCCTCGAGGCGATCGACGCGCGGCTGGGCGTCGAAGTGTGGGGCTTCATACCCTACAACCTGCTGTCGAAGCTGAAGACGCTGCGCGACGGCCAGTCCGTCGGCAGCTTCGATTACTTCGTGGACAGCTCGCCGAAGATCGCGGACGTCAAGGTCGGCGGCGACTGGAAGACGTACCTGTTCTTCGGCGAAGGACCTGGCGGAACGTTCTATCAGGCAATGGACGTGACGCTGCCGGATATCGCCAGCAGCGTCTCCTCGTCGTCCGACAGTCTCGGAGGGCTGCTGAGTTATTTCTCCGCGCCCAACCGCATCGTGTTGAAGTGGTCGTTCCCGTCGTACGGAAGCTTCGATCCGGCGATCAGCACGACGCTCATGCCCTACGGTGACCTGAAATCGACGGCGTCGGCGGTTGAACTGAGCGTTGGCCAGACCTGGTCGGATCCGGCCATCGGCCAGGTGGTGGGCTCCGTGAGTCCGTATGTCGCGCTCGTCGGTTCGGGCTTCCTCCCGGCTTCGGTGCAGAACCAGGCCAACCGCGGCGGCAAGGCCGCCGGGACGACGTTCTACATGATCAACGTGAACGACGGCTCGGTGCTCGGCTCGAAGGACGTCGGCAACGACAGCAAGAACGAGAACGTGGACAACTGCGCGGCTGCCGGCGACTGCTCGAAAATCAAGAACGCGCTGCAGTCGGACCCCCTTGCCGCCGGTCCGCAGGGTTCGCGGTTCATCAGCGACGCATACATCGGCGACCTCGACGGCCGCATCTGGCGATTCGACCTCGTGCTCGCGACGGGCGACGTCCCCGCGTTCAGCGGCGGCCCGGTCAAGTTGTACGACGATGCCCTGTCGCAGCCGATTTTCAACTCGATGGCGGAAATCGACGTCGGCACGACGCTGCGTTATCTCTTTGTCGGCACAGGCAGCGACCTGCTGTCGTCCGCCGGCGTGTCCCAGCAGTACAAGCTGCTCGGCCTGCTGGATCAGGGCGGTTCCGGCTCGGTGACGTTCACGAGGCTGCTGACCAAGGTCGACGGCATTGGCGACGATGAGAAGGTCACGGCGTTTCCCGCGGTCGCGGGCGACGTGGTGTTCTTCACGACGACGACGTTCAGGCCGGCGGCGCTCTGCAGCCTGCCGGACGCGAACCTCTACGCGCTGACGTTCATCGGCGGCGCCGCCTACGACAGCACGGGCGACGACAAAGTCACCAGCTCCGACAGTCCGAAGGTCACCACCATCACCGGGGTGCGCGCGACGGCGCCGTTTGTCGTCGACCAGCACCTCGTCTTCGGCACGGGCAAGAGTCTGCAGATGTTCGGCGATACGAACGACTTCAACAACGGCGTTGGTCAGGCCGGCGTGCGAATCCTCTCCTGGCGCGAGGTGAGGTAGCGAGGTGGTTGCAGCAATCAAATGCGCGGCGTGCGGGACCAAGACCTACGCACGCCGGACGCACTGCCCGCGCTGCCGTGCGCCGCTGACGGCCGCGGCACCGGCCGCGCAGCCAGCGCCGCAGGGTCAGGCGCGGCGCCGCACGGCCATCCCGATTGCCATTGTCTGCGTTGTCGCGCTGGTCCTGACCGCGGGCGTGGCGGTACAGCTCGGAACGTCGAGCGCGTCGGCGACGCCGTCCACGGAATCGCCGGCGGCAGCGGTGCGGGGCCAGTCGGGTCCGACCCCGCAGTTCGAAGGCACGTCCACGGGCGCGAATTCGATGGACCTGGCGCGCGGCGGTGTCGCCGCATACGCGAAAGGCGACGTCGCCGGATCGATCGAACAGTTCATGGCTGCCGTCGAGGCCGATCCGAAGAATGCCCAGGCGCTGAACAACCTCGGGCAGACGCTCGTTCGCGCCGGACGCGCTCGCGAGGCGATTCCGTACTTCGATCAGGCAATTGCCGTGACCGGCAGTGTCTGGACCTATCACTTCAATCGCGCCAAGGCGTACGGCGAGCTGCAGGACTGGTCTCGAGCCGTGGCGGGCTACCGTCAGGCGGCGAGCCTGTTTCCGCAGGACTACGCGACCGCGTTCAACCTCGCCCGCGCGCTGCAGGCGAGCGGCGATCTGAACGGCGCCATCGACGAATTCCAGCGTGCGATCAATCTCGCCCCGGGCGAGGCTGATTTCCCGCTGGCGCTGGCGTACGCCCTCGAATCCGCCCGGCGGCCGGGTGACGCCGTCAGCGCCTACCGGCGGTATCTCGAACTGCAGGACTCCGGCGCGACGGCCGAAAAGGTGAGACAGCGGATCGAAGAGCTAGAATCAAATCGATGAGAAGCGACACCGCCAAATCCTCCGTGCGGATGCTTTTCGGCGCCGCGCTGGCGTTGGCACTGGCCGCAACGGCGTCGGCGCAGTCTCTCGGCGACATGGCGAAAAAGGAAGCCGAACGCCGAAAGGCCATCAAATCGCCCGGCAAAGTGCTGACCGGCGACTCCATCCGTTCGGTTCCTGCGCCATCGCCCGCGAGTGTTCCATCGCCGGCGCCAGCAGCGGGTGGAGCGGCGACTGGATCCGCCGCCACCGAGAAGCCCAAGCCCGAGGTGGACCGGAAAGCGCAGGAGCTCGCCTGGCGGCAGAGGATTCAGGCGGCGCGCGATTCGCTTCAGCGGTCGCAGACGTTCGCCGAGGCGCTGCAGAGCCGCATCAACGGGCTGACCACCGACTTCACTGCTCGTGACGATCCGGCACAGCGTGCTGTGGTCGCCAACGATCGCCAGAAGGCGCTTGCCGAGCTCGATCGCGTGAAGAACGACATCGTGCAGCAGACCAAGGCGATCGCCGACATCCAGGAGGAAGCGCGCCGCGCCGGCGTGCCACCCGGCTGGTTGCGCTAGCTAGCGCGGACCCCTGGACGTGGCGCGAACCCGTCGGGTTCGCCCCGCGCGTCGGCGGTTCTCACGTACGCACTTTCTGCGACGACTGACCGCGGCCTTCATCGCCGTTTCTGCCACATCGTCTCGATTGCGAGAACACGTCCGCTGATTTTCCGCGATATTTCGCATCGCTCGCACAGGGCAGTCCGTTTGCTCTGTCCTGTGCGTGCGAGACCTCACAGCGGATAGCGGATTCTCACTCCTTGAAAGCCTGTTCGCCTGCGCGCTGCTCGGCACGGCGCTGCTGTCGATCGGCCACGTGTCGAGCGGCGCCATCGTGCTGATGGCCGACGCCCGCAACCGGACGTTGGCCACGACGCTCGCCGTCGCCAAGCTGGAGGAGCTGCGATCGTCGATCGCTCCGGTGGATGGAGCGGATACGGTGGACGGCCGTGGCGAACCGGCCGTGGACGGAACGTCGCGGCGGTTTGAGCGGCGTTGGTCGGTTGCCGCTGCCACGTCGAGTGCGGCAATTCTGACGGTTCGGGTGACGCCGTTTCCGAAGGGGGTCGCCAGCCGCGAGGTCCGGCTGATCGGCGGATGGATGCCGGTGCGGCGATGACGCTGCCGGAACTGATGGTGGCCGCCTGCGTGACGACGCTCGTGGCAGGAGCGGCCCTCACCGCCGTCACGCCGCTCCAGCAGGGATTCGCCAGGCAGCCCGAGGCTGCAAGCCTCGCGCAGCGAACGCGGGTCGTCGCCGAGTTCCTGTCCTCCGACCTGCGCCGCGCGGCACTCGTGCTTCCCATCCGCGTTGGCGACGTCGGCAACGACATCGCGCGCGGCGTCTTTTACCGAAGCGATGTGTTGTCGGCGGTCGCCGACCCGGTCGAGGCGCTGGCCCGCGGCCTCATCACACCGTCCAACATCCGCACGTATCACCTGAAGCAGGACTCGGAAGGTGTGTGGCAACTGATGCAGTACGACGGGCATGCCTCGGACCAGCCAGCCGTTGAAGACGTCGTCTCGCTTCGAGTCGAGTACTTCGGCGATGCCGAGCCGCCCGCTGCAACCGTGTCGGAGCGCGGCGATGTACGCGTCACATACGGGGCCGTGCCTCCGCCCCTCGACGTGGATGATCCAGCCGATTCGTGGGGAGCAGGGGAGAACTGCACGATCGCCAACGCCGGCGGCCAGTACGCGCCGCGGCTCGCGGCAATCGGTCCGCCGGGTATCAGCCCGCTCAGTCAGGCCGTGCTGGCTGACGGTCCCTGGTGTCCTGACGCGTTTCATGCCTTCAGGTTCGACGCGGACCTGCTGCGCGTCCGGCGTGTGCGCGTGCAGATCCGGCTGCAGGCGTCGCAGCCGTTCCGCGGACTGGCTGGTCCGTTGTTCACCAATAGCGGGTCAGCCGGCGGTCCATCGCGCTACGTTCCGGACGAAACCATCACGCTCGACATCGCGCCGAGGAACATCAATGTGGCGCGCTGAGCGCGGGTCGGCGCTGGTGATGGTCCTCCTCTGCGCCACGCTCTTCTTAATCCTCGGCGGCGCACTCGTCACGGTCGGGAGCACCGAGAGTGTCATCTCCGCAACATTCCGCGAGGGTGCCGTGTCGCTCGCCGCGGCCGATGCGGCGGTGGCCCGTGTGACGTCAGATCTGGCGTCGGCGCTCGATCTGAATGCGCTCCTCGCCGGGTCCGTCTCCTCGACGTTCACAGATGGGTCCGCGGTCTCGCCGCGCAGGCTGCCCGACGGCACGCTGCTGGACCTCACCGCGGCGACGAACATCCAGCGCTGCGGTGGAGTCGCATGTACTGATGCGCAGATGGACGCGATCACTGCCGCGCGGCCCTGGGGCGCCAACAACGCCCGGTGGCAACTCTACGGCTCGGGCTGGCTGCGCGACCTCGCGCCGGGCATCGATGCTCCTCACGTCTACATCGTCGTCTGGATCGGCGACGACCCGCTCGAAACCGACGGCGACCCGCTGGCGGACGATGGAAGCCCCGCTGCGCCCGGCCATCAGACGGTGCTTCTCAGGGCGGCGGCATACGCAGGCTATTCCGTGCGCCGCCAGATCGAGGTCGCTGCGAGGCGAGAGAATGGGGTCGTGCGTCTCATTTCATGGAGGGAGATTCGGTAGGAGGTAGGAGATAGGGGATGAGGAATCCCGCTCGAACGTTCGAAGACCTGGTCGTCTGGCAGAAGGCGCACGCGCTCACGCTCGGCCGTGTCAGTGCCCGGGAACATCGCCGAAGGGTTCAAGAGGCGCGGCCGGACGGACAAAGCCCGACTCATGAATGGCGCAGAGGGCTCGCTTGAGGAGGCCCGCTACTACCTGAAGCTCGCAGCCGATCTGGGATACGTATCAGGCGATTCACTCGGCCACGACGTTGCGGAGGTCGGCCGACTTCTGGGCGCGTACGTGAGAAGTCTGCGTCGTCCTCCTTCCTCCTAACTCCTTCCTCCTGACTCCTAGTATTCTGATCTCCTTGCCCTCCACAACCTCATTTCCCGTCCTCCTTGTCGAAGACAAGGATTCACTCCGTGCCATGCTTCGCCACGCGCTCGAGGCGCAGGGGCACGTCGTCCTTGAGGCCCGGGACGAAACGGAGGCGGTTCATCAGCTCCGCCAGTCGCGCCCGGCGGTCGTTCTCACCGACCTGAAGCTGCCAGCCGGCGATGGATTTGGCGTCCTGCGCGCCGCGAAGGAGCTCGATCCGGAGCTGCCGGTGGTGGTGATGACCGCCTACGGAAGCATTCAGGACGCGGTGACGGCGATGCGCGAGGGGGCGACCGACTTCCTGGCCAAGCCGGTCGATCCCGATCACCTGCTGCTGATGGTCGAGCGCGCGATTGCCCAGCGGCGAATGATGGCGGATTACATCCTCCTGAAGGAGGAGATGGCCGAGCGCCGCGGCGCGCCGCGGATCATCGGCGAAGACGCGAAGCTCCGTCACGTTCTCCAGCAGCTTCACCGTGCCGCGGCAACCGACGCCACCGTCCTGCTCGAGGGCGAGAGCGGGACCGGCAAGGAGCTGTTCGCCCGCGGCCTCCATGCGCTCAGCCCGCGCGCCGACGCGCCCTTTGTGGCCATCAACTGCGCGGCGATTCCCGATACCCTGCTCGAGACCGAGCTCTTCGGCCACGAGAAGGGTGCGTTCACCGGCGCCGTGGCGCGAAAGGCCGGCCGTTTCGAGCTGGCGCACCGCGGGACGCTGTTTCTCGACGAAATCGGCGATCTGCCGCTGGCGCTCCAGGCCAAGATCCTCCGCGCACTCGAAGAGAAGCGCTTCGAACGGGTCGGCGGGACCCAGTCGCTGCACGTGGACGTGCGCGTCGTCGCGGCAACCAACAGGAACCTGAAGCAGCGCGTCGCCGAGAGGCAATTCCGCGAGGACCTGTTCTTTCGGCTTTCGGTCTTTCCGATCCAGATTCCGCCTCTTCGCGAGCGCTCGCAGGACGTCGTCATCCTGGCACGCCACTTCGTCGATCGGTTCTGCCGCGACCTGAACAAACGGCCGCTCACGCTGTCCACGGCGGCGCTCGACGAGCTGAACACCTATTCATGGCCGGGAAACGTGCGCGAGCTTCAGAACTGCATCGAGCGGGCGGTGATCCTGTGTGACGGGGACACGATTCAGCCGCGCCACCTGAACCTTTCGTTCCGACAGCCGGTGACAGTCTCACCGGTCTCATCGCCCTGGGAGGAAATCGATCTGTCGGGAACGATGACCGACGCGCTGCGCCGGGTGACGGCGGAGGTCGAGCGGCGCAAGCTCGAACGGGCGCTCAGCGAAGCCGCCGGCAACAAACAGCGGGCGGCCGAAGCACTGCAGATCAGTTACAAGACGATGCTGCAGAAACTGAAGGAGTACGGGATCGCGGACGACTAGTTCTTCAATCCCAACCGCCCCAGCACGGCCCGCAATTCTTCCTCGGTCACATCATCGACCGTCATCGTCGCGCCTATCGCGATCGCGATCACGAAGTGCAGCTTGCCGTGCACGACTTTCTTGTCCCGCCGGACCGCTTCCAGTAATTCGGCGATGGAGAGATCGCTGATCGGCGGCAGCGGACCGAGGAGGGTGATCAGCTGTGCCAGCGCCTCGTGTTCGGGCGCGGCCAATGCTCCACGCGCGGCGGCGAGCTCCGCGGCGGCGAGCATGCCGTAGGCGATCGCTTCACCGTGCCTGAACCGCCGGTACCTGGTCACCGCCTCCAGGGCATGGCCGACGGTGTGTCCGTAGTTGAGAATCCGCCGCAGTCCGCTTTCGCGCTCATCCTTCGAGACGACGTCGGCCTTGATGCGCACCGATTCGATGATGGCCGGTCCGAGGACCGCCGGGTCGCGGTCGAAGACGGCCTTCGTTCCCCCCGCCACCCGATCGAACAGGGATCGGTTCGCGATCATTCCGTACTTGACCACTTCGTACAGGCCCGACCGGAACTCGCGGCGGGGCAGCGTGCGGAGGAGCAGCGGATCGATCGCCACGAGCGCCGGCTGATGAAACGCGCCGATCAGGTTCTTGCCGAGCGTGTGGTTGACGCCGACCTTTCCGCCGATGGAGCTGTCCACCTGCGCCAGCAGCGTGGTTGGCACATGAATCAGCGTGATTCCACGCAGATAGGTCGCCGCGGCGAATCCAGCCGTATCTCCGATGACGCCTCCGCCGATGGCGATGAGGACGCTGCCGCGGTCCGCGTTGGCGCGGATGAGGGCCTCGTAGATCCGCGACACGGACTGCAGGTTCTTGAAGCGCTCGCCGTCGGGGATGAGGATCGGCTCCGCGTCGCCGACGGCCCGCTGAATCTGCGGTCCGTGGAGCCGCCAGACAACCGGATTCGAGACGATGAACCGCCGCGGGCCGATACGCTGCGCATCGAGTACGGGCGACAGCCGATCGGTGAGGCCTTCGCCAATCAGGATCGTGGACGTTCGATCTCCGGTGTGGACGTCGATGCGAACGGGATGATCTGGAGTTGTCACGGGAGAGCGTTGTCAACGAGGGCGGGCAGGTCGCTCCGATCCCTCAGCGCGGCATTGATAGGATAGCACCGTGCCCATCGGCGGGGATTTTCTGGTGATCGGCAGCGGCATCGCCGGCCTGCGCGCCGCGATCTCGCTGGCCGACGTCGGCCGTGTCGTCATTCTCACCAAGGCCGATCCGCGAGAAAGCAACACCGGATACGCCCAGGGGGGCATCGCCGCCGCCGTTGGCCCGGACGACTCGCCGCAGTTGCACGCCAGCGACACGATCGCTGCCGGCGACGGGCTGTGTGTGCCGGAAGCCGTGCGGGCGCTGACGGAAGAGGGTCCGCGCTACGTGCGCGAATTGATCGAGTGGGGAGCCGCCTTCGATCGGGCGCCGGACGGCGCGCCGGCGCTTGGGCGCGAAGCGGCCCACTCGGTGCGGCGGGTGCTGCACGCGCGCGACGCGACCGGCCGCGAGATCGGCCGCGTGTTGTGGCAGAAGGTTGCGGCCCACTCCCGGGTGACCGTTTACGACGACGCGCTGGCGATGTCGTTGCTCACACAGCGCGGGGAATGCGTTGGCGCAAGGTTTGTCGGCCGCGCTGGAACGCTCGAGCAGATCGAAGCGGAGCGCACGCTCATCGCGACCGGCGGCGCGGGACAGGTGTTCCGGGAGACGACGAATCCGGCGATTGCCACCGGCGACGGGATCGCGATGGCCTTCGATGCCGGCGCGCGCGTCGCGGATCTGGAGTTCGTCCAGTTCCATCCGACCGTGCTGAGCGCCGAAGGCGCACCACGGTTTTTGCTGTCGGAGGCATTGCGCGGCGAAGGTGCCCGCCTCATCAACGACGCCGGCGACCCGTTCATGACGCGCTACGAGGCGGCGGGCGACCTGGCGTCCCGCGATCTCGTGGCCCGCGCCATCGTCAAGGAAGTGGCCCGCACCGGTGCGCCCGTGTACCTGACGATGACGCATCTCGATCCGGAGTTCGTCCATCGCCGCTTTCCGACGATCGCGCACGCATGCCGCGAGGCGGGATTCGATCTGGCAACCGATCGCGTGCCGGTGAGTCCGGCCGCTCACTACGTGATGGGCGGCGTGGAGACGGACCTGCACGGGCGGACGTCGGTGGCCGGCCTGTTTGCCGCCGGGGAGGCCGCGTGCACCGGCCTTCACGGTGCGAACCGCCTGGCGAGCAACTCCCTGCTTGAAGGCCTGGTGTTCGGCGCGCGCGCGGCTGAGGCCATGCGGGCGTCAAACGTGGTGCCCTCGCTTCCGGCGACGGCGGACGAGCCGGTCGATGAGCGGCCCGCGAGCGTCGCGCTGCCGGACTCGTTTGCCATGCGCGATCTGATGTGGCGGCACGCCGGTCTGGTCAGGACCGCCGACGGCCTGCGGACGGCTCTGCCGCAGCTGGCGGCGTGGCGCGCAGCGGCCGCGGCGCGAGTCGCCGCGGCGCCGGCCGATCGCGAGTGCCGGCGCGTCGCCAGCCTGGCAACCGTCGGGCTCCTGATCGCGCGCGCGGCCCTGCGGCGCGAGGAGACGCGCGGCGGCCACTTCCGCGCCGATTTCCCCGATCGCGACGATATACACTTTCAGAGGCACTTCGCGGACGCGCTCCGTGCCTGAACACTCCCAATCTCCAACTCCCAACTCCCAAAAATCCGCGGCTGTTGGAAGTTGGGAATTGGGCGTTGGGAGTTGACCACAAGCCACATGTCGAACGAACAGAACTTTCCGGACTATCCGGAGTCCATCACCCCGCAGTCCGAGGATTTCGGCCGTTGGTACATCGACGTCGTCCGCCGTGCGGAGCTTGCCGATTACTCGCCGGTCAAGGGGTGCATGGTCATCCGCCCCTACGGCTACGCCATCTGGGAGCTCCTGCAGCAGGGGCTCGATCGGCGCTTCAAGGCGACCGGACACGTGAACGCGTACTTCCCGCTGTTCATTCCGGAAAGCCTGCTGATGAAGGAGGTCGAACACGTCGAAGGTTTCGCGCCGCAGGTCGCGTGGGTGACGCAGGGCGGGACCGAGCCGCTGGAAGAGCGCCTGGTCGTCAGGCCGACCTCCGAGACCATCATCGGCACGATGTACGCGAAATGGATCCAGTCTTGGCGCGACCTGCCGATCCTCATCAACCAATGGGCGAACGTCGTCCGGTGGGAGAAGGTCACGCGGCTGTTCCTGCGCACAACGGAGTTTCTCTGGCAGGAAGGGCACACGGCGCACGAAACCGCCGAGGAGGCCGAGCAGGAAACGCTGAAGATGCTCGGGGTCTACAAGGAGTTCGCCGAAACCGAGCTGGCGATGCCCGTGCTCGACGGACGGAAAACGGACAGCGAGAAGTTCGCCGGTGCGGTTCGCACGTATTCGATCGAGGCGCTGATGGGCGACGGTCGCGCCTTGCAGGCCGCAACGTCGCACAACCTCGGCCAGAACTTTGCCAAGGTGTATGACATCAAGTTCCAGGGACGGGACAAGTCGCTCCAGTACGTGTGGGGCACATCATGGGGCTCGACAACTCGTCTGATCGGTGCTGTTGTCATGGTGCATGGCGACGAAGGTGGCCTGATTCTGCCGCCGAGAATCGCGCCGTATCAGGTGGTGATCGTGCCGATTCCCCGGGGCAACTGGCGCGAGACGGTGCTGCCGAAGGCGCAGGCCATCCGCGACGAGCTTGTCGCCCGTGGCGTCCGGGTGATGCTGGACGACCGCGATTCGCAGACGCCCGGCTGGAAGTTCAACGAGTGGGAGATGCGCGGCGTGCCGCTGCGTCTCGAGATCGGACCGAAGGACATCGAGAAGTCGCAGGTCGTGCTGGCGCGCCGCGATACGCGCCAGAAGTCATTTACGCCGATGGAGGGCCTGGCCCCGCATATCGAGCAGCTGTTGGCCGAGATTCAGCAGGCGCTGTTCGACCGTGCCCTCAAGTTCCGGACGGACCACACGAGCGAGACCAGCTCGTACGACGAGTTCAAGCAGATCATGGACGGCCGTCCCGGCTTCGTCATCTCGCCGTGGTGCGGGTCTGCCGAGTGTGAGGCGGCGATCAAGGCCGAGACGCAGGCGACGATTCGCAACATTCCGTTCACGCCCGGTGGCGCGGACGGAAAACCGTGCCTCAAGTGTGGGAAAGCATCGACGGCGAACGCGTGGTTCGCGAAGGCGTATTGATGGTTGTGATGAGAGTTGCCTGCCTGCTCCTGGCGCTCGCCGCCGCTGCGTGCCGCCCGTCCGAGCCGCTGAACGTCGTCGCGATCCAGACCGGAAAGTCTCTGAACACCGATCACAGCGTGGGCACGCACGCGACGTCATTCCGCCCGAAAGACACGATGTATGTCTCCGTCCTGAGTAACGGGCGCGGCGCGGGAACCATCACGGTGAAGTGGAGCTTTGCCGGCCGCGTGGTGCACGAGGCGACGAAGAAGGTCTCGTACAACGACCAGGCGGCGACGGACTTCCGCTTTCAGGCGGCAGACGATTTTCCCATCGGCGATTACGCCATCGAAGTGATCCTGGACGGAAAGTCGCTTGAAACACGGCGAGTCAAGGTGGAATGACGAAGGCTGACGATGAATTCGCGGTTCAATGCCCGTACTGTGGCGAGCACGCGAACATCTACGTCGAACCCGACGTGCAGGGGACGCTCGTTCAGGATTGTGAAGTGTGCTGCAACCCGTGGCGCGTGGAGGTCTGGTGGGAGGATGGGGAACGCTACGTTGACGTCACACGCGGCGACGGTTCCGAATAAATAGCGACCGCGTCAGTCCGTTTGCACCGACCAGCGAAGCAACTTCGTACCGACCGCAGGCGGGCCTTACAAGGCCCGCCCCACGATCGCACCCGCTCGCACCGCCCCGGCGCAGCAACCTACGCCGTCTCCTCGTCGAGCTTCTTCCGCTTCTTTCCGAACATCCACGCCAGGCCGATGCTGAAGATGTAAAGCCCAACGACTGGCGCTCCCATCGCGAGCATTCCGACACCGCCCCCATCTGGCGACAGCACGGCAGCGGCCACCATTATGATCATTACCGCGTACTTGATGTTCCGGATCAGGAATCGCGGCGTGACGAGTCCCATCTTGGCGAGGAACAACACGACAGTCGGCAATTCAAAGGTGATCCCAAGTGCCAGAACGAGTCGTAGGTAAAGCGAGAAGGCCGGCTCCACGCGCGGTTCGAATGTCAGCACCTGCCTCGACACCTTGGTCACTGGATCCACCAGCGTGAGGCCCTGCTCCGCGAGGAACTTCCAAACGATCGGGAAGACGACGTAGTGGGAAAACACCGCACCGCCGACGAAGAAGAACGTGGACATCAAGACGAAGGGGATCGCAAGCTTCTTCTCGTGTGCATAAAGGCCAGGCGCGATGAACAGCCAGACCTGCGTAAAGACAATCGGAGCCGCCACGATGAGTCCGGCCATCAGCGCGATCTTGATCTTCAGAAAGAAGCCTTCCGTCGGATCGATGTAGCTGAGCGTCTGACCCGCTATCGCCTCCATCGGGAGCAGGATGAAAAGCAGGATCTCGTTCACATAGACGAACGTGAAGATGAACGCGACGCCGACGGCAATGACGGAGATGATGATGCGGCGGCGCAGCTCGTCAAGATGGTCCAGGAAGGACATCTTGCCGGCGCTGTCTTCTTCGGGTTCGTGATCGTCCCAGTCGGGTTCGTCGTCGTTGGCGGCCGGCTTTGCCGCCTTGTTCGGGAACGGCACCAACGCCATAGAAACGCTTAGGCCGTGGTGCCCGTGTTGGTGCCGCGGCTGACCGTCGGTTCGTCGGGGGAGACGTCCGCGGGCGGGTGGCTCTCCTGGTCGGCGGCGGCTGGATTACCTGCCTCCACGGCGGAGGCCTGTTCCGCTTCCATCTTGGCGCGCTGTTCCTTGACCTCTTCGAGGCGGATTTCCTCCTCGAGCGTCGTTTTCAGCTCGTTGGAGGCACGCCGGAACTCGCCGATGCTCTTGCCGAGCGAACGGCCGAGGTCGGGCAGCTTCCGCGGTCCGAAGATGATCAGCGCGAGCACCAGGATGATCAGGAGCTCGGGCATGCCGAGGGAAGGGAATCCCATAGTTACTCCAGGAAAATTTCCCGCAAGTGATTCATCCGATTATAGAACGGTCTGGACGGGGTCGTGGCAAGGGTGTACATTTTTAAGGTATATGCGCAAGTACCGGTCTCTCTCCGCAGCCGTCTTCGTGGTGGTCCTTTGTGCGCTCGCCGGCGGCTTCTCCGGCCGCAGGGCCCTTGCCCAGGATCAGCTGGATCAGCAGTACCGCGTCCTCGCTGACGCACTGCAGGCTATTGAAGACAACTATGTCGGCGAGACGGAGTCGGATCGCCTGGTGTACAGCGCCATCAGCGGCATGCTCCAGACGCTGGACCCGCACTCCAGCTTCATGAGCCCCAACGACTACCGGCAGATGCGCGAGCGCCAGGAGGGACGTTACTTCGGCCTCGGCATTCAGATCGGCGCGATCGACGGCGATTTGACGATCAGCCAGGTCTTCGAAGGGTCACCGGCATACGAGAAGGGCCTTCGCCGCGGCGATGTCATCGCCCGGATCGAGAAAGACAACACGAAGGGCTGGACGACGAATAACGCGGTGGAGAAGCTGCGCGGCCCCAGGGGCACCTCGGTCAATATCGGCATTCGGCGCGTCGGCTACGACAAGCTGATCGATCTGCAGGTCCCTCGCGATGCCGTGCTGATGGCGACGGTGCCGGTGTCGGTGATGCTGGATGCGAGCACGGGCTATATCCGCGTGAGCGATTTCGGCGAGAACACGGACCGTGAGCTGGGTGACGCGCTACGCGATCTCACCAGGAAGGGGATGACGCGTCTCGTGTTCGACCTGCGCGAGAATCCGGGCGGCGCGCTCGATCAGGCGATTAAGGTCACGAACCGCTTCATCGCCAAGGGCAAGCTTGTCGTATCCACTCGCGGGCGCGTTCAGAACTCGGATCAGGATTACCACGCGACCGAATCGTCGGAGTATTTGAACCTGCCGATGCTCACGCTCGTGAACCGCAACAGCGCCAGCGCATCGGAAATCGTGTCGGGTGCCCTTCAGGACTACGACCGCTCGCTCATCGTCGGCGAGACGACGTTTGGCAAGGCTCTCGTCCAATCCGTCTACAAGGTCAGCCAGAATGCGGGCGCAGCCATTACGACGGCGCGATACATCACGCCCAGCGGCCGGATGATTCAGCGTCCGTGGGATGGGACCTTCGACGACTATCTTGCGTACCGCTACCGCGAGCAGGACGCGGCCAAGGCGCATAGCGAGAAGGATCTGAAGTACACGGTTGTGCTCGGGCGAAAGGTCTACAGCGGCGGCGGCGTCGAGCCTGACGAACGCTTCGATGGCCCCGTCGAGGGGTTCAATCCTTCGCGATTCGGTCGCACGCTCTACGCGCGCAACTATCCGCACAATGTCTTCGGCCGCTACGCGCAGCAGTTTGCCCGGCGCGGCGACACGCGGATCCCGCCAAGTCCGACGACGAAAGTCGTGGGCCCTGACTTCGAGGTGACCGCGGAAATGGTCGCCGAGTTCAAGGAGCTGGCGAAGAAGGAGCCGATCAAGTGGGACGAGGCGGCGTGGGAGAAGGATCAGGACTTCATCAAGGCCATGATCCACAACGACATCGACGTCGATCTGTTTGGCCTCTCCAGGGCGTATCTGAACCTCGCAAAGCGTGATCCGCAGCTGCAGTTCGCGCTCTCGAAGTTCAGCGAGGCGCAGCAGCTGCTGGAACAGAGCCGTCAGTCGACGACGGCACGAAGAGCGTCGCGGTAACCCGGGTGGGAGTAACACCACCCCTCCTTTTGGGTCCCCAGCCCAAAATATTGTGGTGTTACTTTGGCCTTGCCACTATGGCTTGGCCTTGTTAGACTGACCGCCGTTTGATCGGGTCGATGCGCAAACTGCTCTCCCAGCGCAGTGCGTCGGCCCCCGGCAAGGTCAGTACGGTAATCGACACAGCGGAATCCGGTTGGTCCGAACTGGCGTGTGTTCAGCGCCGGTCCGTGTGTGCCGTGGTCTATCTCCTCGTAAGGACAGGGGACGAGTAATGCGCCTCGAACGTCTCGAGATTTCCGGCTTCAAGTCGTTCTCCGATCGATCCGAACTGGCCTTCGACGAAGGCGTCACTGCCATCGTCGGCCCCAATGGCTGTGGCAAGAGCAACGTCGCCGACGCCATCACGTGGGTGCTCGGGGAGCAGAGCGCGAAGAGCCTGCGCGGCGAGAAGATGGAGGACGTCATCTTCAGCGGCAGCGATGCGCGCAAGCCGGGTGCGACGGCGGAAGTCCGGCTTCGTCTCTCGGGGTTGCCGGCCAGATCGCCCGGCGCGGAGACACCCGCGGCGGACATCCCGTCGCTGACGGAGTTCCACGCGACCGATCCGGCCGGGAACGGAAACGGGCACTCGAACGGGAACGGTAATGGCCATGGGAACGGCCACGAGGGTCACGCGTCGTTCGAGGAGGTCGTCAGCGCGTTTACGCGCGACGTCGAGGTCACACGCCGCCTGTACCGGTCCGGCGAGAGCGAATACCTGATCGACGGCGAGGTGTGCCGCCTGCGCGATGTCCACGAGCTGATGATGGACACGGGCCTTGGCGCGAAGGCGTACGCGATTATCGAGCAGGGGAAGATCGGCATGATCCTCAGCTCGCGGCCGGCTGACCGCCGTCAGCTGATCGAAGAAGCCGCGGGCATCACCAAATACAAGTCCCGCCGTCGTGCCGCGGAGCTGAAGCTCGAGGCCGCGCAGCAGAACCTGACCCGCATCGACGACATTGTCTTCGAGGTCGAAAAACAGCGGGGTGCACTCAAGCGGCAGGCGGCGAAGGCGCGCCGCTACAAGCGGCTGCGCGAGGAGCTGCGGCGCTGGGAAAAGGTGCTGTTCGCCCGGCGATACCGCGAGCTCGCACAGACGATCGAGACGACGCGGGCGCGCCTTGCCGAGGCGCGTGAGCGCGAAGGCGCGGCCGCGGCACGGCTGAGCGAGGTCGAGGCGGACCTGTCGCGGCTGCGGATCGAGCAGGCCGAAGCCGATGGCCGCGCGGCCAAAATCCGCGAAGACGCTCACAGCCGCGAACTGGAGATCAACCGGCGGCAGCAGCAGCAGGAATTCGACCGGCATCAGGCCGAGTCGCTGGCCGCCCGCGCGGCCGAAATCTCCGACGAGCTCGGCGAGCTGGAAACGCGGCGCGAGCCGGCCCGCGTGGCGCTCGAATCGCGCCGGCAGGCGGTCGTCGAGGCGGAACGGGCGCGCGACGATGCGCAGGCGGTCGCGGCGGCGGCGCAGGAAGACCTCGCCCGCGCCCAGCGGCAGATCGAGGGCCTGGAGGGAGACGTCGAGGCGGCGCGGTCCGAGGTGTTCTCCGCGCTGAATACCGTGACGGCGTTGCAACATGCCGTGCAGCACGCCAGCCAGCAGCACGAACGCGTTGGCGAGACGCTGGCGAAGCTGGACGTCGAGCACGAGGATCTCCGCCGCGAGACCGAGAAAGTCGAGAGCGACCGCGCTGCGGCGGCGGACCTCCTCGCCCGCACCAACGCGCTGCTCGAGACGGTGACGCTCGATCGGGCGGCGCGCGAATCGGAGCTGGCGACGGCGCGCTCCGAACATGAGGCGCGTACGCGTGAGGTTCGGGCGCGGGAGCAGGAGCTCGCGGCGTCGGACGCGCGGCTTGCCTCGCTCGAGGAACTGGCGTCCACGCGCGGCGACTTCGGTGACGCGGCGCGGATGGTGCTGGTCCAGGCGAACGGGCACGTTGGGCAGCAGGGGGCCGTGGCGGACTATCTCGAGGTCGATCGCCGCTATGAGCGCGCGGTCGAGGCGTGCCTGGGCGAGCTGCTGCAGCACGTGATCGTCGAGCGGCACGACCAGGCGGCCGCCGGCCTGTCGCTGGTGCGCGAGCACGATGCCGGACGCTGCGGGTTCGTCGTCATCGATCCCGGCTCCAACGGCTATCACCCGCGCGAGGCACTGCGCGTGCCCGGGATCGTTCCGGTGACCGACGTCGTGCGGCTGCAGGGTCCGCACGTCGTGACGATCAACAAGGTGATGCCTGAAGCGTACGTGGCGGAAACGTTCGAGCAGGCCGTGGCCTTTTCGCGGCAGACGTCGGCGCCGGTCGCCACGCTCGACGGCGACGTCCTCCGTGGTCCGCACCTGGTCTCCGGCGGCGCAAAGGTGGAGTCGCGCGGCATCCTGGCGACGCGCCGCGAAATCAAGGAGCTGCGCGAGCGTGTCGCGTCCGACCGGCAGGCGCTGGCGCGCCTCGGCAACGAGGCGGGGCAGCTCGAGATCACAATCGCTCAGGCGACATCGGCGATTGCCGCGCTCGTCGCCGAACAGCATCGCCAGGAGAAAGACGTCGTCGCCTATGCCGCGCAGCTGTCGCGCGGCGAGGAGGAGGCGGCGCGCATCGCCCGGAAAGCGGAAGTGATTGCGCTCGAGCGCAGCCGGGCCGAAGAGGAGCGGCGGACGCTCGAAGGCCGCCGCACGGAGGCCGAATCGTCGATCAGCCGCATCGGCGAAGAGCAGCGCCAGGCGGATGAGAGATTGACCGGCGCGCAGCGCCAGCTGGCGGACGCGCGCGATTCCGTCGCACAACTGGGGGCGCGAGCCGCCGAGGTGCGCGCCTCGCATGCCGCGCTCGTCGAACGTGCATCAGCCGTTGCCTCCGAAGTCGAACGGCTCGAGGAGAGCGCGCGTGAGCTCGAGCAGCGGATTGCGCTCCGGGCCGCCGAGCTCGACCAGGCGCGCAGCCGCCGTGAGGCGCTTCTCGCCTCTATTGCCGAGAGCGTGCGGACGCTCGACGCCGACATCCAGGCGCTGGACGGGATGCGGCAGGATCTGCGGGCCGCCGACGAAACAGCGGCGTCGGTGCGCACCCGCGTCGACGCACAGGATTCCGTGATTCGCGCCGCGCGCACGGCGCTGGAGGAGGTCCGCGCCGCCGCCGGGGAGCTTGAAATCGCGCGAGCGACGGCGGAAGGCGACCTGACGCACCTGGCGCAGAGCTGCGTGGATGGCGTCCAGGCGTCGCTCGACGAGGTGCTGGCCGAAGTCGAACGGATGGAAGCTGCCGGCGAGACGGAGCCCGACGCGGCGGCGATCGCAGCGGAGGAGCCTGACCCCGAGACCGAAGAAGGGGAAGCTGCTGACGTGGGGCGCGCCCTGTCGGGCGCGCCAGGCGAACCCGAAGGGTTCGCCCCACAAGCGCCGGCCTCGATGACGGCCGAAGAGGCCATTACCCGGCTGAAAGCGAAGGTCGAACGCCTCGGGCCGGTGAACATGATGGCCATCGAGCAGTTCGACGAGCTCGAAGAACGGCATACGTTCCTCACCACGCAGCGGCGCGACCTCGTCGACTCGATTGCGCAGACGGCGGAGGCCATCAAGCGCATCGACGAGACGTCGAAGACGCGCTTCCGGGAGGCCTTTACCGCTATCCAGCACAACTTCCAGGGCACGTTCAGCACGTTGTTCGGCGGCGGCCGGGCCGGCCTGACGCTGCTCGACGAGAACGATCCGCTCGAAAGCGGCATCGACATCGTCGCGTCGCCTCCGGGCAAGCGCCTGCAGAGCGTGATGCTGCTCTCGGGCGGCGAGAAGGCATTGACGGCCATCGCCCTGATGTTCGCCATCTTCCAGTACAAGCCGAGCCCGTTCTGCCTGCTGGACGAAATCGACGCGCCGCTGGACGACGCCAATGTCAGTCGCTTCGTGGACATGCTTCGTGGGATGCTCGATCGAACGCAGTTCATCCTCATCACCCACAACAGACGGACCATGGAGATCGCGAACCGGCTGTATGGCGTGACAATGGAGGAGCCGGGCGTCTCGAAGCTGATTTCCGTGCAGCTGAACTAGCGCATGATGTAGTGTCCGGCGTCAGCCGGACCGGTACCGAGTGAACCCCATCCGGCTGCGGCACGTAGTGCGAAGCATGACGATCCGCCATTCCCTCGCGGTAAGCGCCATCCTCGTCGCCACCGGCCTGGCCGCATGCGATGTTCGCGTAGACGACCGGGGTGAAGTGTCGGTCGACGTCAGCGAGGGCGGGCGCGCCGAGGACGAATCGACCCGGACCTACCCTCTGGCCAAGGGCGGCCGCATCGAGCTGCAGACCGAAAACGGCGAGGTCGAGTTCGTCGGCGGTAGAGGGACAGCGGTCGAAGTGCACACCCGGCGCCGCGCGCGTGCGAGTAACGACGAGGCCGCCAAAGAGCTGCTGAAGCAGCAGTATTCAACCGTCGAAGCCGTTGCCGACCGTGTCAGCATCCAGTCGGTCAAGGCCGAAGGGCCGGAAGCCTTCCGCCGGCGCGTGCGCACCGACTATCGCATCACCGTTCCGGCGGGCTCGGTTGTGACGATCAAGAACGCAAACGGCACAGTTCGGCTGACCGACGTCAACGGGCGCTTCACGGTCGACTCGACGAACGGGCACGTGATGGGAAGGGGCGTATCCGGCGGATTCGAAGCGCAGGTGGTCAACGGCATGGTCATTGTCCAGATGACCTCGGTTACCGGCGACATCAAGGTCACGACCGTCAACGGCCATGCGATTTTTGGACTTCCGCCGAACACCAACGCAGCCGTCGAGGCGTCAGCGCTCAACGGCGGTGTGATTGTGCAGGACTCACTGCCGATTACCGCGACGACAAAGGATCGCCAGCGTCTCTCCGGCCGCCTCGGCGCGGGGACCGGCGCGAAAATCGAGCTGAGAACCACCAACGGCAACGTCCGCCTGGGCGGCGGCGAGCCGCCGACGTAGGTGGCGAACGAGGACAAATCCACCCGCTACCATCGTCTGCGCCGGCGCGCGTCCGTTCTGAGCGCCTCTCTTGGCGCGCTGTTCCTGATCGTTCTGCTCGTCTCCGGCTGGTCGGCGTCGCTGCGCGAGGCGTCAACCAATCTCGCCGGTGGTACGTTTCTCGGCACGCTCGCTGTCTATGTGATTGTGCTGGCGGTCCTGTATGACCTGCTGCAGCTGCCGCTTGCGTTCTACGAGGGCGTGACCCTTGAACGGCGATACGAGCTCTCCACGGAAAGCACGGCGCGGTGGTGGAAGGACCATCTCAAGGGATGGGCGATCGGTACGGCGTTCGGCCTGGCGGCGGCGATGGGGATCTGGAGCCTGATCCGCTGGGATCCCGAGCGGTGGTGGCTGGCGGCGGCGCTGGTGTTTTCGCTGGTCATCGTCGCGCTGGCGCAACTCGGGCCGGTGCTGCTGCTGCCGCTGTTCTACGAGGTCAAGCCGCTCGATAGGGAGACGCTGGCGGCGCGACTGGCGGCGCTGGCCGATCGTGCCGGCGCGCCGGTGCTCGGGACGTTCGAGTGGCGCCTCAGCGATCGCACGAAGAAGGCAAATGCGGCACTGGCGGGCCTCGGACGCACGCGCCGCATCCTGCTGTCCGATACGCTGCTCGCCGGCTATTCGGACGACGAGATCGAAGTGATCCTGGCCCACGAGCTGGCGCATCACGTGCACCACGATATCTGGCGTGCGATTGTCTTCGAGACCGCGCTCATCGCGTTCGGCTTCTACATCTCGGACGCGGCGCTCACCGCGTGGGCCAGCTCGTTCGGGGCAGCAGGGAAGACCGACATCGCCGCCCTGCCGCTTCTGCTGCTGACGATGGGCGCAGTGTCACTGGTGCTCATGCCGCTGCGCAACGCGCTGTCGCGGTCGCACGAGCGGCGGGCCGATCGATACGCACTGAGAATGACGAGGAATCTCGAGGCGTTTGTCACCGCCATGAAGCGCCTGTCGGCGCAGAACCTGGCCGAAGAGGAGCCCTCGAAGCTCGTCGAGACGCTGTTCCACAGCCATCCATCGATCTCCGCCAGGATTTCCGCCGCCAGATCCTTTAAGCTGGATCCTGCCTAGCGTCAGCCCGCGTCGTTCGTCGTGTCCGCCTTCAGGCGGACCTGCGGAAGTCGCTCGTAGTGTCCGCTTTCAGGCGGACCCAGAGGAGCCAATGGTACGGACTCTCATCACCGCCCTGGTCGCCGCCGGTCTCGTCGCTGTCGCCGCCGCCCGGGATCAGGAACAGCCATCGGAACAGACGGTCTTTCGCGGCGGCAGCGAGCTCGTTCGCGCGTACGTGACCGTGACCGATCGGAATGGCCGCCTCGTCACGACGCTGCGGCAGGAGGATTTCGAGGTCCGCGATGAAGGGAAGACGCAGCCGATTGCGCTGTTCGTCAACCAGCCGCGCGCTATCAGGCTGATCGTCCTGCTCGACGTCTCGGGCAGCATGCAGGGCAATCTCCCGCTCCTTCGCACCGGCACCGCGGAGCTCGTGAAGCACCTGCGGCCGGACGATCTCGCCCGCGTCGGGACGTTCGGCAAGGACGTCGTCATCAGCGAGACCTTCACCCGTGACGCGCGCGAGCTGGTTGGGGCGCTGCCGTCGGCGATCGATCCCCAGGCGCCGACGCCGCTGTGGCGGGCCATCGACAAAGCCGTCGAGTCGTTCGGGCGTCCCGCCGGCAGTGCTGAAGGCGACGCACGGCATGTCGTCCTGGTGCTCAGCGACGGAGCGGACAGCGGCCTGACGAGCTTCCGCGATCGCTTCGTCACGCAGGGCGACGTGATCGATCGGGCGCGGCGCCAGGACGTGATGATTTACGCGGTGGGAATGCGGAGCCGCGGTGCCCGCTCGGTACCTGGCCTCGGCATCGGCGGCCTGCAGGCGGCGTTGTCGGCCGACCTGCCGGATCCACAACTCGCCCGCGTCGCGGAGGAAACCGGCGGCGGATACACCGAGATCAACTTCGGCGACAACCTCGGTCTGGCGTTTGCGCAGGTGGCCGAGGAGCTGCACAGCCAGTATCTGCTCGCCTACGAGCCGCCGCGGCGCGACGGCAAGGTCCACGAAATCGAGATCAAAGTGAAGCAGGGCGGGATGAAACCGCGGGCGAGGAAGAGCTACGTCGCGCCTAAAAACTAGGGGTTGATCGTGGGGCGCGCCTTGTCCGGCGCGCCTCGCGGACCTGACAAGGTCCGCGCCACTGCGCCTACCGCCGGCGAACCGTCAGCTGTCCGCGCATCTTGGCGTGGCGCGCGTCGTTGGTCATGTTCGAGTAGAAATCGAACGTCCCGGGCTGGTCGGCCCGGAATTCGATTACGGCTTTGCCGCCGGCCGGGATTCTCCGCGACACCCGGTATGGTTCGTCGATGGTGAAGCTGTAGGCCACGTCGGCGCTTTCCACGGTCAGCTTGACGAGGTCGTCCTGCATCACCTCGAGGCGGTCCGGTGAAAAGCGGTAATCGCTCGCTCTGATGGAGAACTCGCGCCGGTTCGGCGCCTGGTCCTGACCTGCGCCGAGCGGGGTCGAGGCGGCGAACAGGCGAGACGCGGAACCGGCGAGGAGACAGGCGCCGGTCCCGAGGAGAATCAGTCCGAGAGTCCGCCGCGTCAGGGTCATCTGTTAAGTTTAGACGCCCTCCGACGGTTCCTGGTTTACTCGTGCCTTTACGGCTTCGCTGTGGCCGTCTCAGCTTTGCCCGCTTCTTCCTGCAACAACGCCTTCCGGCTCAGGCGGATTTTGCCCGTCGGGTCGATATTGATGACCTTTACCAGCACCTGCTGGCCTTCCTTGAGCTCGTCGCGGACGTCCTTCACACGGTGGTTCGCGATCTCCGAGACGTGGAGCAGCCCGTCGGTTCCCGGCATGATCTCCACGAACGCGCCGAAGTCGGTGATGCGCTGCACTTTGCCCATGTAGGTCTTGTTCAGTTCCGGCGTCGCGGTCAGCTCCTGAATGATGCCGATCGCCTTCATGGCCGACTCGCCATCCGCCGACGCCACGTTCACCGTGCCGTTGTCCTCGACGTCGATCTTCACGCCCGTGCGCTCGATGATGCTGCGGATCATCTTTCCGCCCGGTCCGATGACGTCGCGGATCTTGTCCACCGGAATCTTGATGGTGATGATACGCGGCGCGAAGTTCGACATCTGCTTGCGCGTCTCGCCGAGCGTCTTGGCCATCTCGTTCAGGATGTGCAGGCGTCCGGCCTTGGCCTGATCGAGCGCCTTGGCCATGATCTCGGAGGTGATGCCCGAGACCTTGATGTCCATCTGCAGCGCGGTGATGCCATCCGCCGTTCCGGCGACCTTGAAGTCCATGTCGCCGTAGTGATCCTCGGCGCCCGCGATGTCCGAGAGGACGGCCCACTTGCCGCTCTTTTCGTCCATGATCAGGCCCATCGCGATGCCGGCCACCGGCGCCTTGAGCGGCACGCCCGCGTCCATCATCGCCATCGAGCCGCCGCAGACCGACGCCATGGACGACGATCCGTTGGACTCGAGAATGTCGGAGACGATGCGCACGGTATAGGCGAACTTGTCCTCGCCGGGAACGACCGGCGCCAGCGCGCGCTCGGCGAGCGCGCCATGACCGATTTCTCGGCGGCCGGGACCGGTGAACCGGCCCACCTCGCCGACCGAGAACGGCGGGACGTTGTAGTGCAGCATGAAGTGCTTGTAGGTCTCCCCGTCGACCATCTCGATCTTCTGGGCGTCGTCTTCCGTGCCGAGCGTCGCGCTGACGAGCGCCTGGGTCTCGCCGCGGGTGAAGACCGCCGAGCCGTGGACGCGCGGCAGCAGGCCGACTTCGATCCAGATCGGGCGGATCTGATCGAAGCGGCGGCCGTCGAGCCGCTGGCCGCGCTCGAGGATCTCGTCGCGCATCACCTTCTCTTTGAGCTCCTTGAAGATCGTCTTGGCGTCGGTGCGGCGCTCGATCTCGCCCTCGGGGATCGACGCGATCAGCTCTTCGAGCACCTCGTCGACCCGGCCGTAGTTCTGGAGCTTGTCCTTGATGCGCATCGCCTCGGCCAGCTTGATGTAGGCCTTCTCTTCCACGTCGCGGAAGAAGTCGTGGCCGATGGCCTTGGCGGTGACGGTCTTCTTCTGCTTGCCCGCGGCGCGCTGCAGATCCTCGATCCCGAGGACGATCTGGTGAATCGCCTTGTGCGCGGCGTCGAGCGCGCCGATCATCTCCTCCTCGGTCGCCTCTTTCGCGCCCG
>DASTBV010000019.1:0-9574 GCA_035711805.1 Vicinamibacterales bacterium | reverse complement strand
CTCTTCGAAATCACCGCCATCGACGTGCAGGATGGAACCGCGGAATATCTCGGGACCGCCGGCCGTGCCTTTGTCACGGCCGTGCTGTCGGGCTGGAGCCTCTACTTCGTCGAGAACTCCGTCGGTCAGCTCAACGTCACCACGGTGTTCGCGCAGGAGGCCGCGCCGAAGCGCCTGAAGGCCGTTCATTCGCGGCACGGGTATCTGCAGATGACGGTCGGCCGCTACATCGCTGAACCGTCCGTCTCGCAGAATTACGGCGACTGCGAGATCGTCGAGTAGAGGCCGACCTTCAGGTCCGATCGTAGTGTCCGCCTTTGGGCGGACCTCAAAACCACGCCGGCAGGTTCTTCTTCGTCTCGCGCAGAATCTCAATCACCGCCGCGCCGTTCGACGCGATGTGCGCGTAGCGAGGCGCGCGGTCTTCACCGGAGAGGATTCGCTTCATCCGGCGATAGACCATCTCGCGCACGTCGTCAGGCAGCCCCTCGAACGCCGCGGAATACACCATGTAGCTGCACGGATACCGCATCAGCCGCTGCTTCAGGTCCAGGTCCCGCAGCGATCGCCCTTTGCTGTCGCGTGGTCCGCGCGCGGTGAACGCTGCGGCAAATCCCGACGTCCCGCTGACGTCTTCCAGCGGCGCTTCGCCAACGAAGAGCAGATAGTCGACAAGCTCGTTCACGGATGGAGGAAGGCGTGCGCCGGCGCCAGGCGGCGGATTCTCAGCAGCGGCCAGCCGCGCCAGCCAGCCGGCCCGCGTCAGGAGATTCATCACGCGCGCCTGATGCTGGAACACCAGCAGCGCGACGATGTCGCTGTGTTCGGAGAGGTAGCCGCTCGTATCGAATCGTCCAGCCAGCGTCGTCAGCGTTCGCGAGGGACTCCACGGCGGAAGCTCCTGCGCGCGCCCGTGAGGCAGCGTCAGGTTTCCGAGATGCGTCTGAGAACCGTGGCGGCCGGTGACATACCAGCCGCCCCAGCGCTCCGCCGACGGCGTGCGATGGTCCATCGTCGCGTTGCCGAGCCACGGCAGCGGCGCGCCGCTGGCCGTAGTCGGAATGCTGCGCAGCAGAAGCCCCGGAACTCCTTCGGCCGCGGCGGAATAATGGCAGCCGAGACACTGGCCATCGGGGAACAGGCGCGGACCCATTCCCGCTTCCTGCGGCAGGAGGTAGAACCCGATTCCCTGTCGCGGATCCTGAGCGGCGATTTCGATGAAGCCCCCACGCATCCACGCCACCGCGACGTCGTCGTTGAAGAAGATCGTGCGCGGGTTCGACGGGTTGATGCGCGCTCCCTGCAGGCTCGTCTTCGAGAAGACCGCCATCTGCGATTCGACGGGAATGTCGAGCACGTTCAGCAGCGACCGCAGATACCCGGACGGCCCATCGAAGGCGAGCGTCGCCGTTCCCGCGAGCAGACGCGCATTCAGCTGCGCCACGGGATCGGTCCTCGGCGCGACGCGGTAGCTGATTGCCGGATGATCCAGCTCGACGGGATCCGGTTCGAAGATCCCTGTTGTGAATTGCGCCGCGCTTGTGGCAATCCAGCCGGCCAGCAACGTCGCGGCAGCAGCGGCGAACACGCGGCTGCGGCGGCCGGGCTGGCGCGACCCGTCTGCTACCATTGAGGAATGTCCCGCACGGTGTGCTTCATTCTATCGATGGCGTTTGCCGCCGCCGTGCTGTTTACGGCCGCGACGTCCAGCGCCCAGCGGCCGTCCGAGGGACAGCAGCTCGTCGAGAAGCGCTGCCAGGGCTGTCACAACATGCGACGGATCGACACCGCCGCGAAGGATGCCAAGGGCTGGCAGGAGACCATCCAGGTGATGATTCAGGATGGCGCGGAGGTCGAGGAGGGCGAGATCCCGGCAATGGTGCAGTGGCTGACCCGGGAGCACGGACCGGTGCCGGAAGGGCCCGGCAAGCCGATCCTGCTCAACACGTGCACGATGTGCCACAACCTGAATCGGATCAAAAACGGGCGTCGATCGCCGGAAGAGTGGGAAGAAACGCTGCTGGCGATGCTGAACGAAGGCGCGCCCGTGTCCGACGAGCAGCTTCCTGTGATCCACGCCTACCTGTCACGTCACTTCGGCGTCGATTAACGAAGGCACGCATAGTGTCCGGCTTCCGCCTGCGCTGAAGCTACGGCGGACAGTCAGGCGGACCAGAGCGAGGCGCCCGGCGAGATCGGCCAGGATGACCGGCGCGGTATCCTAGCCCGAGTGGACCGGGACGAAATCTTCCGTGTGCTCCGTGCGTTCGAGGCCGTGGGCCTCGATTATGTATTGATCGGGGCCACAGCCATGGGCATCCATGGATTGATCCGCGCCACCGAGGACATCGACGTGTTCGTCAAGGCGACCGCCGAGAACATCGAACGGCTGCGCACGGCCCTCAGCGCAGCGTACGACGGAGATCCCAACGTTCAGGACATCTCCAGCGACGATCTTCTGGGCGACTATCCGGCGGTCCGGTATTATCCACCGTCCGGCGACCTGTACTTCGACATCCTGACGCGGCTGGGCGAGATGGTGACGTTCGAAAGCATCGAACGGGAGCGGAAAGACGTCGCGGGGACAGCGGTGTGGGTTGCGACCCCCGCAGCGCTGTATCGCCTGAAGAACGGCACCGTTCGCGCCAAGGATCACGAAGACGCGGCGGCACTGCGCGAGCGCTTCGACCTGAAGGAGGAGCCGTGACCTGGTCACGTCGCGTACAGAAGTTTCGATCGATCGAGGAGATGAACGCTGCAGATTTGTTGGACGCGCGCGATGGGGATTTTGAGCGCTTCCTCAGGCACTGCGCCCGGTATTGGCGGCTCGCTCCTCGTGTTTACCCGCGCGGGGTCTTCCGATTTCGATCGATCGACGAAGCTGAAGCAGTGAACAGCATGCATCGATCTCCTCCGGAATCGCAGACGTAGTGTCGGCCTTCAGGCGGGCCACGTAGTGTCCGCGACGCTCAGCCGCTTGCTGGCGCAGTCTAGGGCGGCAGCACAGCAAGCGCGTTTTCGATTGTCCAGATCTCGCTCGTCTGCAGCGTTCCCGTCTCGATCGCGATGTGTCGCCCATCGGGACTGACGCGCGCGCCGAACAACTCGCCAAGAGGCGTCGGCAACGCGCGCATTTTGCCGGTGTTCACATCGACCAGCCACAAAGTTCCCCCGGGGCTTAAGCCACGTCCGGGAAGCGCGGGGTCTCCCTTCTCGTTGACCTGGCGCTGCACGATGAGCTCACGACTGTCAGGGCTCCATGCCACTGGCGTTGCGAAGTCGGCCGGCGATGACCATAAGCGTAATTCGCGAGACTTGTAGGGTATGACTAGATCGAGGAACTCGAGCGTGAAGCCCGCGGGACCCGTGGCACCGTATGCAGCCACATCGCCTCGCGGGGAAATGACGAGATCCGTCGAAAATGATTTGGCCGGCAGCCGACGGATCGCCGTTTCCTCGCCAGTTTCGAGATTATTCAGGGTGATGATCCGCGCGCCGTCCTGCTGTTGAGTGAGTAACACCAGCCCGCGCTGCGGGAGAACCTCGTGCGCAAGATACGGCTTTTCCCACAAAGTCGTGATCCGCCCGCTATCGATCGTGAACCGGTGCAAGGCGGTCTTTCCATCGACGACGCCCCGGAATACCAGCGATCCGCTGCCAGGCTCCCACTGCAGCTTTTGCGCGAACACAAACCGCAGAGGGAACTCCCGGTCCGTACCATCAACGATCGACTTCACGACGATCGTGAGCCGTTCGTCCTCGCGCCGCAAGTAGGCAATGTACCGCCCGTCTGGAGACCAGGCTGGCGATTCAGCCGTTCCCACGGAACGGTTACTCACGCGCCGCGGCTGGCTGGTCAACGAGACGGTCTGTGGGTCCGTGTCGGCCATGTGAACATCGCGCCCGCCGATCGAGCGGCGAACGAACAGTGCTCCGGTATCGGTAGTTCCCAGTAGCAACACATTGCCTACGTCGGGATCAACCAGAATGGGCGCTCCGACCGATCGGCCGTTCTGGACCCGCTGGGCCCACAGCGCGTTCGTGCCGGACCTGCTGCTGATGAACAGCACGTACTTACCGTCGCTGGTCCACATTGGTGAACGATCGCTCGAGATTCCGCGTATCAACGGAGCTGCGCCATCGATACCAACCGTCCAAATATCGATGTCGCGCAAGCCCGATGACGGTTCCACAAAGTCATACGCCACATAGCGGCCGTCGGGCGATAACGTTGCGTCACTGAGTCCTTGAGGAGCCGTATGGGACGCGACGGTCTCGCCAGTCGCCGCGGAAATAACCATCAGTTCGCGTGCCGGCGGGGACAACAGCTGGCCGGCGAGAATCAGGTCATCGTCGCCGGCCCAGTGGAACAGCCTCAGCCCCGGTGTTCCCTGTGCTGGAATTACCGGCGCGCGCCAGATCAGTCTGCTTGGTCCTCCCTTCGTGGCGATGCGTCTAATCTCGGGATGTATCTTCTTGGCGAAGAGTTCAGCGGGCCCTGAGCCTCTGATGTAGGTGATACGCGAGCCATCACGCGAGAATCGCGAGTCGAAAACGAGTCCCGTTGGACAGTCGGGCATCCGGCATGCAGGTCCGTCGCCTGACTCCTCTCCAGTAAGTTGCCATTGTCGTCCGCTGGCGATCTCGAGCACGGCGAGTTCGTTGCCGGGCCCATTCACTGAAAACAGGCGTCCGTCGCGTGATGGCGTGCCAAAACCAGAGAGTTCAGGAAGCCCTCCAATCCGTCGAGACGTTCGCGCGGAAGCCGTTTCGCCGTCGGCTGCAGCGTCGACACTTGCGATGATGCTGATTTCGTCTGTTGCCGGCGTTCGCGTGCCGTCCGGCAGCGGAGCGTGAGCAACCTGACCGCTTTCGGACGGTGTTGTGTTCAGTGTTTTGCTTGCCGCGAACGGAGCGGGGGATCCGCTCGGCGCAGCGTTCGAGGCAGTCGTTTTGGCCGCACTGCTCCCCGGGACGCGCGGCGCCAGCGCCCACCATGCCACTCCACCCAGCGTTACCGCGAGCGCAATTGCCGCAACGGTTTTCGACCATCTACGACGGTCATTGCCGTCGGAATGTGAAACGGCAGCGAGCGCGTGCTCGAGCTGGAGTGCGCTCTGATATCGGGCCTCGGGCGCGACTGCAATCGCCCGCTCGATGGTGGCCGTCAACAACCGCGGCAAATCAGAGCGGCAGGCAGCCACGGCGGTTCGCCGCTGCGCCTTGTGAGCCGCCCGAATGTCACTCAGTGACCCACCAACGACCGGGTACGTACCGGTGCTGAGATGGAACAGCAGTACGCCGAGGCTGTAGACGTCGCTCTGGACGCTCGCTTTGCCGCCTTCGAAGATCTCCGGTGCGAGATACGCGGGCGTGCCTGCCAGACTCGGAAGGACGGATCCAGCGTCCTCGATATCGTGGCCGGTCCCGAAATCGCCAAGAACGACACGGCCCTGTGAATCGCGGAGCGCATTCTGGGCCTTGACGTCGCGATGAACGAGCCCTGCGTCGTGTACGGCCGCAAGCGCCCGGCACAATTGCCGTCCGACTTCGACGACTTCGTTCGCGGGAAAAGGGCCGCGATCCTTCAACTCGGCTTCGAGCGTGCGGCCCTCGATGAACTCCATCCACAGGCCGGTTCTGCCGTCGATGCGCTGCGCGCCGTGGATGGTAACGACGTTCGGGTGGCGCACTCGCGCCATCAGCCGTCCTTCTTCGACCACCGCACGATCCGAGCTGGTCTCGCTGGTACGGCGGCGCAGCAGTTTCAGCGCGACTTCGCGATCGAGGCTCGGATCCCAGGCGCGGTAGACGTCGCCGAAGCGGCCGCGCCCGATGCGCTCGAGGATTCGCAGCGGTCCCCAGATCGTCGGCGCGGACGTGTCTTCGACACCCTGCAGCAGGGTCCGCACAGACAGCGACTCCGATGACGACTCCGACAGCGTCAGCTCAGCATGCGCGACGCCGATCGCAGCAATGGCGCGCAGTCGCCGGATCGACGCTCGTTCATCGTCATCGCGCGCGCTCGACTCCAGGCGGTCCCATTCGAGCACACGTCCGTCGGCGACCGCGGCGGCCAGCTCACTGAGCCAGTCCTGTCCTGCTTCCTCGCGCACCGCCCCTCCAACGGTCCGACCGGGACCGTGAAGACGAAGGTCCTTATATCCGGAAGGCGGGCATCATACGCGAGCCCTCACGGAACCGTGAGGACGATTTCGAACGGCATCCGATACCAGCCTTCATCGCGCGGCCCCTGGTGGCGTACACCAGGAGAGACGAGCCGTGCGATATCCGCCTCGGTCGCAAACCACGTCCACGTGTTCTCGCTGTTTCTGGTCACCCAAGCGTACGTCGATCCGGGATAATCCGACGGATTGAACCGGATGGTGTAGAGCACTCCGTATGGGTCGTTCCAGTTTCCCTTCACGCGCGTCGGCCATGTGGCGCCGATCGGAATGCTCAGTGCGCCGTTGGCAGCAACGTCATCGGTGGCCGGATCGATGATGTTGGTGTTCAAATCGATTCCGTCCAGATCGGCAAAATCGAAGGTTTTTCGCGCAATCGGGCCCGGAATCTGCACGACGCTCTCGAAGTTCAGGAACATGAGCCGTCCGCCGCCGGCGCGGAGAATCAGTTCGAGCTCGCCGTCCGAGCGCAGGAACGCGCCGGACCCTCCGACCGTCGTGCCGGCGCCAATGTAAGGGTTTCCGTCGCCAGTAATCGCATCGGGCACTCCCCAAGTGGCTGAAGGCCCACACGGCGTTCCGGGCGGGTTATGCGTTGCTGCCGTGGGTCCATTGCAGCGGAAGGTGGCCGTGGCAATTTTGTCCACGGGCTTGGGCTTCCCGCCTTTCTGCGCCCCGAGATCCGCCGTCAAGCCGAGACAGAGCACAACCGACGCGAAGCCTAAGCAACGTAGAAACATTCAGCGCCTCCTGCATCCCTCTAAACACGGAGTGTGCCTGAACCGAACGGTTACTCCGGAAGGTCCATTTCCCTGGCGAGCTTCACGAGAGCGCGAACGACTGCCATGCGGGCGGCATCTGCGGACGGCTTGCCGAGTGCTTCCGCTACTTCGGCATAACTCAGGCCGAACTCGACGCGCGTGATGACGGCTTCCCGTTCGTCCCCGGTGAGCCGGGCAAGCGCAGCTTCATAACGATCGAGGGTCTGACTGCCGATCGCCGCCTCCAGCGGCGACGTGCCGTCGTGCGCGAGAGCGGAATCGATTTCGGCTGGCGCCGGCCGCGTCAGCGCCCGCCGCATCTCATTGCGAACACGGTTGATAAGGGCCTGGCGAAGATACCCTTGCAGTGCGCCATCGCCGCGCGGTTCGAATGAGTCGAGGTTCCTTAGAGTGGCGATGACGGTTTCCTGCACAAGGTCTGAGGTATCCGCCACCTGGCGCGCCCATTGGGGAAGCCGGCCCGATGCCCATCGCTTCAGCAGCGGAATGTGGCGCTCAAACAGGCGGTTCAGCGCCTCCTCGTCTCCTGTCTGTGCGCGTGCGAGGAGATCGACCGTCGCGTCAACGTCCTGCCGGGAGCCATCTGCCATACAGGAGGGGAAGCGGAATCATAAGCGAATGCGCCGCCCGTGTTCGGTTCCACTCTCGGCGGTGTTTAGGGAAGTGACACGGACAGAAAAGGGACCCGCGTAATCAGGCGTGGCTCGCTGTGATGGGCCGAAGTCAGGAAGTTCGGAAGGGATGACAAATGCGAGTTCAGGCGTCCACGGAGTTGAACCGATGATTCGACCAATCCAGATCGTCGTTGTCGCTTCCCTATTAATGGTCCACGCCGCAACGGCGGAGGCTCAGATTAGCAATCGGTTGGAACTGGTCATACAGCGAAGTAACGGAGTCGAATCGTTGACGCTGCTCCAAATCGGAGCTGACTATGAAGGAACGCTGACACGCAACGGAACACCACACTTTGTTTTTGCAACCTATTCAGGAAACGTTTTTGTGGTTCAGCTTGGCAGTTCGTACTCCAACCTGATTTTCGCGCCGGTATCGAGTACTGAAGGTCATTACCTCGGCGATTTCGATAACGGGACCCGGCCAATCAGCATAACGAGGGAACTTACGGCAAATGGTCGCCGGGTTATTTTTGAAGGAACTGTCGGTGCGTTTGATGACATAACAGCGACAGTACAGGAACAGTCGCTACGATTGTTTTGGGACGACAGTAAGCTGACTCTGTTCCGTGGCGAAAACGGCGCCTGTTTCGGCGAGATTCGCCGCCGCGGGGAGAGTTCCGCCGTCACATGCGCCAGCAGCGGCACACTGATGGATGCGCTTTTTTCCAACTCTGACCTCTTCATGGGCTTTCTAGTGAACCTGCTAGTACGCTGACAGCGTGTCCTCAACCACTGCGCGCTGAAGCGCGTCCTACTCGATCAGGGCACTTCGTAACCGGTCGCTGGGTCGCTTCCACACTACACGGTTCGAACTGCGAGTCAGCAGGGCTGGGCGACGCTCGGCAACGTGAGCTTCTGACGGTTGCGGAGGCGGACGGTTTCGACGTCTTCGTCACGACAGATAAGCACTTGCGTTATCGGCAGAATCCGTCAACCCAAAGCATAGCCATCGTGTTCGTCATGCATGCGCGGTGGCCGGGGGCGCGGCCGTACGTCAATCTGGTGACCGCGGCGAGCGACGGCGCCGCGGCCAGCAGCTACACCGATGCCGCGCTCTTCCATCAATTTCCGGCTGAGCTGAGACGTCCCTGGATATTCCACCGCTGACTGCACGCCGACGCGGACGAGGGTCGTCGCTGGTGGTCGATCGCCTGCTAGCGGTAGACGGCAGCCGACGTCGCCTTGTTAGTGTCGTCTCAAGCTGCGAAAGTGTCATGAGCACCGGCGAGCAAAATTGAGATGATCATCCGGAGTTCTTGGGAGCGTTGGTCCAAGCAAGAAACCGGCGTTGTCTTACAGCCGGCGTGTGTGGGTTGGAACGGGCAGGCGCTAGCCGATCCGGCTAAGTCCTGAAGTTGGTCTCTAACGGAATCGAATCTCCGCGGCTTCGCGTCTCCGCGGCCGTGGGTGAGACCGGAGCCTTTACCGGTCGAGCTCCCTGGCGAACCTGTGAGCGCGCGGAGGACGGCTGCGCGGGCCGCCTCCGGTGACGGTTCGCCGAGCATGGTGGCGAGTTCCTCGTCGCTAAGCTGGAGGTCGCACCTGCCAACAACGGCCTTTCGTTCGTCTTCGGTCAGGCGAAGGAATGCCGCTCCGGTCCTGGCGGCGGCCAGGCGCCGGTTAACTCGATGTACCTTCTCGCGAAGTTGCTTCCAGGATTCGTCGCGGACCATGTCGACAGGCGGAATGATATACGCGCTGCCGCGCTCGTCCATCAACTTGCGGATGAGCGCGGACGTCTCCACGCCACGTTGGCATCGATTACTTCTTTTCGTTCACCCACTCCAGCAGGTCGCCGGGCTGACAGTTGAGTTCCCGGCACAGCGCCTCCAGCGTGGAAAAGCGGATCGCGCGTGCCTTGTTCGTTTTCAGAATCGACAGGTTGGCGAGCGTCATTCCAACCCGCTGAGCGAGGTCGGTCAGCGTCAGGCGG
>DASTBV010000018.1:0-3790 GCA_035711805.1 Vicinamibacterales bacterium | reverse complement strand
CAGCGCCCGCCGGGCCGCCGGCGCCGTGCGGACCGAAAGCCCAGCTCCCGGAGAATCTGGCGCGGAACGTCGACGCCAAGTCGCGCTGCTTCGAGCTGCGGATGTACACGGCGGATCCGAGCCGCGATGGCGTCGGTCAGTTCAAGGGCGGCATCAACGAACTCCACCAGCGGTTCCGTGAGAAGGAAGTCGAGCTGTTCGTGAAGCACGGCGCGGAGGTCGTCGGCGCCTGGCAGCATCTGGGCAACCCCGACACGCTGGTCTGGATGCTCGCCTACCGCGACCGCGCGCACCGCGAGGACGTGTGGGCGAAGTTCAACGCCGACCCGGAATGGACGGCGCTGCGGACGAAATATTTCGTGCCGCTGACCCCACCGAACACCTTCTTGATGAGCGCGACGGACTATTCGAAGTTGAAGTAATGGATCCGGTAGCTTCCGCCTTCAGGCGGAAGGCAGGCATTGTGCGGCATTGGCTCGCCGTTCTCTTCGTGTGTTCGGCGACCTGGATCGGCGTCGCGCAGTCGGTGCGGCTGGACGACGCGGCGCTGGCAAACGCGTGGCGAAGCGGGCAGTGGGCGACGTACGGCAACGATCTGGCGGAGCGCCGGTACAGCCCGCTCGATCGCATCACCGCCGCGAACGTGAACCGCCTCGGGCTGGTGTGGACCTACGCGATCGGCGCGGGTGGCGGCAGTCAGGAAGCCACGCCTCTCGTCTGGAACGGAACGCTCTACGGCATCACGAACTGGAGCATCGTCTTTGCCGTGGACGCGCGCACCGGCAAGGAGCGGTGGCGCTATGACCCCCAGGTCGATCGAGCGTTCGCGACTCCGGGGCAGAATCGCGGCATCTGCTGCGGCGTGGTGAACCGCGGCATCGCCCTGCACGGTGATTCGGTGATCGCTCCGGTCATCGACGGCCGGATCGTCGGGCTCGATGCCGCCTCCGGCACGCTCCGCTGGTCAACGCGAATCCTTGCGGACGATTCCACCGGTTATTCGATCACCATGGCGCCGCGAATAGCCCGCGGGAAGGCGATCGTCGGCGTCGCCGGCGGCGAGTTCACGCCGCACCGCGGCTTCTTCGTCGCCCTCGACGTCCGCAGCGGGCGCGAGCTGTGGCGGTTTTATACGGTGCCGGGCGATCCCTCGAAGCCCTTCGAGAGTCCCGCGCTGGCCGCGGCTGCGAAAACGTGGACAGGCGAGTGGTGGAAGTACGGTGGCGGCGGTTCGCTGTGGGACGGCCTCTCGTATGACCCGGACGCGAATCTCATCTACGTCGGGACCGGCAACGGCGCGCCGTGGCCGGAGATCCTGCGTGGCTCCGAAGGGTACGACAACCTGTACGTCTCGTCGATCCTCGCCGTCAACGCCGACACCGGACAACTGGTCTGGCACTATCAGGCTGCGCCAGGCGATTCCTGGGACATCGACAACGTTCAACAACTGATCCTGGCGGATGTGACGATCGACGGACGCGATCGCAAGGTGCTGATGCAGGCGAGCAAAGGCGGGTTCCTCTACGTACTCGATCGGTTGACGGGCGAGTTCATTTCCGCCACGCCGTTTGCGCCGCTCAACTGGGCGCGCGGCCACGATCCGAAGACGGGCCGACCGCTGATCAACAAGGAGGCCTACTACACGACGACGCAGCCGGCGGTGATTTCACCGGCGTCGGGCGGCGCCGCGAATTGGGCGGCGAAGGCGTACAGCCCGACGACGAGGCTCATGTACGTCCCGGTCAGTGGATTCAGCAGCCGAACGTACGTCGCGATTCCGGTCGATCTCGTTTCCGGCCGCGCGGTGCAGAACAACGGGACGCCGCGCGGCGGTCAAGTCCCACCAGGCCTGCAACCGCCGGTCACGCCGCCGTACATCGGGCCGAGCCGCGACACGCGTGGCGGGTTTCTGATTGCGTTCGACCCGGCGACCAGAGGCGAACGCTGGCGGATTCAGGGTGGTGGCGGTTCGGGCGGTGGAGTTCTCGCCACGGCCAGTAATCTCGTGTTCCAAGTCGTGAGCGATGGCCGGCTGCGCGCGCTCGACGCTGCAAGTGGCGCGTCGCTGTGGGAGGTGCAGACGGGGCAGCGCGGTCTGGGACCGCCGATTACCTATCAGGTCGACGGGCAGCAGCAGATCTCCTTCCTCGCGGGCGTGAACAGCAGTGGCGGCTTGCCGCCGATGGTCTATACCTTTGCGTTGGGTGGGCAGTTGCCCATGCCCGCGCCGTGAGTCGCGTTCTTCCGTTCCAGCCGTTGTTGCCTCGCGACCCAGCCGCCATGGCGATCGCACCAGGTGCGACCTGGCTGAAAGGCTGGTTGCCGCTCGACGAACAGGCGCGCCTCGTCGCGGACTGCCGCGCCCTGATGGACGGCCCTGCTGGCGGTTACGTGCCCACCGTCCGCGGTGGCGGCAAGATGCACGTCCGCATGTTGTGCCTCGGCCGGCATTGGAATCCGCTGACCTACCGCTACCAGTCGACGCGCGAGGATTACGACGGTCAGCCGGTTGCGGCGATTCCGGCCGCCTGGATCGACCTGGCAGTCACGGCGGCGAATGAGGCCGGCTTCACGTTTCGACCGGACATCTGCCTGATCAACTTCTACGGAGCCGATGGTCGGATGGGGCTGCATCAGGACAAAGACGAGGGCGCGGCATCGCTCGCGCAGGGCCTGCCCGTCGTGTCGGTGTCCCTCGGGCATTCGGCACGGTTTCTGTTCGGCGGCCTGCGCCGGCGCGACCCGGTTGAATCGATCCTCCTGGAATCCGGTGACGTGTTCGTGTTCGGCGGCGCCGCGCGCCTGCGGTATCACGGCGTGGCGCACATCCTCGCAGGCACCGCGCCCTCGTCACTCGGACTCAACGGGCGATTCAACCTCACCTTCCGGCAGTACGAAGCAGTTGACCTCCCGATAGCACAGCGATAGGGTTCCCACGCATTCGAAATGCGCCAGGGAGGGCCACCATCGATGCGTGCGCGATTCCACGTAGCAATCCCGCTGATAGCCGGGGCGTTTCTGACCGTTGCCGTACCCGCATGCACACGCGCTGATCCGGAGACAACCGAGGCGTCGTCCACTGCGGCGGCAGCGACCGAGCGCTGGAGTCACCAGGACTGGCCGACCGGTCACTACCGTGTTGTCGACGGATGGCCGAAGCCGCTGCCCGACACGCGCCATTCACACGACGGCTGGACGTGGGGGTCGTTCGGAGGTGTCTACGCGGAAAGCCCCGATCGCATCTGGGTTGCGATGCGCGGCGAGCTGCCACTGCCGAAGGACGCCAAGCCGTGGACGCCCTACGTGGCGCTGACGCCGACGCGCGGAAACACCACCGGCAATTCCGACGGTCTGAGCGCCACGTGCGAGCCGGAAGCGAAGCGTGGCTGGGAGCGCCGCTTCGAGCACTCCATCTACGTGCTGGACGCCGAAGGCAATCTCGTCCAGGAGTGGCCGCACCTGGACAAGCTGTTTTCGCAGCAGCCCTGCGGGCGGGGTCCGCATCAAATCAAGATCAGCCCGTACGACAAGGAGAAGCACGTCTGGATCATCGACGACCAGCTGCACATGATTTACCGCTTCACCTACGACGGGACGCTGGTGCACAGCAAGGGGCAGCTGGGGGTGCGCGGTCGTGGCCCGAACACATTTGACCGTCCAACCGACATCGCGTGGCTGCCGGACGGCACGTATTTCATCAGCGATGGCTACGGCGGGACACGTGTCGCGAAGTACGGACCCGACGATCAGTTCATCATGGATTGGGGTGGGCCGCCGAAGGACCCGAACA
>DASTBV010000017.1:0-11932 GCA_035711805.1 Vicinamibacterales bacterium | reverse complement strand
GGCAGGAGATGCCGAGTCACAGTCGCCGCGCGTCGCCGGCTTCATCATGCGCGAGGCCTCCCCAGTGGCCAGCAACTATCGCGCGGACGGAACGCTGCGCGAATACCTGACCCGCCACGGGATTGTCGCCATCGCCGACATCGACACCCGTGCGCTCACTCGCGTGCTGCGCTCCGCCGGCGTCATGCGCGGCGTGATTGCGACGGGGCAGGTCGATCCGGCGGAACTGGTCGAGAAGGCGCGCGCGATCCCGAAGATGGAAGGCGCCGACCTCGTGAAGGCCGTGACATGTGAGGCGCCGTTCTGGTGGCGCGATCTCGCGCCGCCCGCTGGGGAGCAGGATCACCATGAGTTCGGTGTCGCGCCGGGACGTCAGGCGTCACGACGCCTCAGGGTGGCGGCCTACGACTTCGGCATCAAGTACAACATCCTGCGCCGGCTCGACGCCTACGGCTGCGACGTGCACGTCTTTCCGGCGTCGGCGCCCGCGTCGGAGCTCCGCAAGATAGAACCGGACGGCATCTTTCTCAGCAATGGCCCCGGCGATCCGGCGGCGCTGCCATACGCCATCAGCAACGTCCGCGAGCTGGTGAACGCCGACGTGCCGATGTTCGGCATCTGCCTCGGACACCAGATTCTGGGCCTGGCCGTCGGCGGCAAGACCTTCAAGCTGAAGTTCGGCCACCGCGGCGCCAATCACCCGGTGAAGGAACACCAGTCAGGCAAGGTCGAGATCACCTCGCAGAATCACGGCTTCGCCGTCGACCCGCAGTCGCTGCCATCCGACGTGACCGTGACCCACACGAACCTGTACGACGGCACGGTCGAAGGGTTCCGGCACCTGACGAAGCCGATTTTTTCAGTCCAGTACCATCCCGAGGCGTCGCCCGGGCCGCACGACGCGGATTACCTGTTCAGGCAATTCATCGAGTCGATGGAGAAACGGTGAGTGATGTAATTCAGGATGCAGAATTCAGAATGCAGATGCGTTCTGCCTGCATCCTGCATTTTGCATTCTGCATTGCCGGCGTTTCCTGATGCCCAAGCGCACCGACATCAAACGCGTCCTCGTCATCGGCTCCGGTCCGATCGTGATTGGCCAGGCGGCGGAGTTCGACTACTCGGGCACGCAGGCGTGCCGCGCGCTGCGCTCGGAAGGGCTCGAAGTCGTGCTCGTCAACAGCAACCCGGCGACGATCATGACCGACCCGGAGTTCTCGGATGCGACCTACGTCGAGCCGCTGACGCCGGACATCGTCGAAGCGATCATTGCCAAGGAGCAGCCGGACGCGCTGCTGCCGACGGTCGGCGGACAGACCGCGCTCAACCTGGCCGTGGAGCTCCACGAGCGTGGCGTCCTGGAGAAATACAACGTCAAGCTGATCGGCGCGCAGATCGAGGCCATCAAGGTTGGCGAAGACCGGCTGCTGTTCCGCAACGCGATGAAGGAAATCGACGTCGAGGTGCCGCGCAGCGGCGTCGCCACCTCGCTCGAAGAGGCGCTCGCCCTCGTCGAGGACACGGGCTTCCCGGCCATCATCCGGCCGTCGTTCACGATGGGCGGCGTCGGCGGCGGCATCGCCTACAACATCGAGGAGTTCCGCGAGCTCGCCGGCCGCGGCCTCGATCTGAGCCCGGTCCACGAAATCCTCGTCGAAGAGTCGGTCATCGGCTGGAAAGAGTTCGAGCTCGAAGTGATGCGCGACGGCGCCGACAACTTCGTCGTCATCTGCTCGATCGAGAACGTGGACCCGATGGGCGTCCATACGGGCGACTCGATTACCGTGGCGCCGGCGCTGACGCTGACCGACAAGGAATACCAGCGGATGCGCGACATGGCGCGCCGCATCATCCGGCGCGTCAACGTCGAGACCGGCGGGTCGAACATCCAGTTCGCCGTCAATCCGCAGGACGGCCGCATCGTCGCCATCGAGATGAACCCGCGCGTGTCGCGTTCGTCCGCGCTGGCATCGAAGGCGACCGGGTTCCCGATCGCCAAGATCGCCGCCAAGCTGGCGTTGGGCTACCGCCTCGACGAGATCCGGAACGACATCACGCGCGAAACGCCGGCGTCGTTCGAGCCGACGATTGATTACATCGTCGTCAAGTTCCCGCGGTGGAACTTCGAGAAGTTCCCGCAGGCCGATCGGACGCTGACGACGCAGATGAAGTCGGTTGGCGAGGCGATGGCGATCGGCCGCACGTTCAAGGAAGCCTTCCTGAAGGCCGTCCGCTCGCTGGAGCTCTCGCGCAGCAGCGCCAGCCTGTTCCCGTCCGGTCCCGACGACACCGGTGACGAGGAGGAAGACGAGACGTCGCTGCGCAAGCGGCTGGTCGTCCCGAACGATCGGCGCATGTGGGCGCTGTTCCGTGCGCTGCGCCGCGGCTGGTCGCTCGAAACGCTGCACGACCTGACGAAGATCGATCCCTGGTTCCTGCAGCAGTTCGCCGACATCGTCGAGCTGCGGAAGATGGCCGCGCTCGGCGAGTTCCGGGAGATGTCGCTGGATCTCCTGCGCACGCTGAAGCGCAGCGGGTTCAGCGATTCGGACATCGCCGCCGTCTACGGAATCGGCGAAGAAATCGTGCGGCAGCGCCGCCTCGAGGAAGGGCTGGCGCCGGCGTATAAGCGCATCGACACCTGCGCCGCCGAGTTCGAATCGTACACGCCGTACATGTACGGCACCTTCGAGAAGCACGACGAGGCCGAGCCGAATGACAGGAAGAAGGTCGTCATTCTCGGCAGCGGCCCGAATCGAATCGGCCAGGGGATCGAGTTCGACTACTGCTGCGTCCACGCCGTGTTCGGCTTCCGCGAGGAGGGCTACGAGACGGTGATGGTGAACTGCAACCCGGAAACCGTTTCAACCGACTACGACACGGCCGACCGCCTCTACTTCGAGCCGCTGACCTTCGAGGACGTGATGGCCGTCATCGAGTGCGAGCGCAGTGCCGGCGCCGAGGTCGCGTGCCTCGTGCAGTTCGGCGGCCAGACGCCGCTGAAGCTCGCGCTGCCACTGCTCGAAGCGGGCGTACGGATCCTCGGCACGTCTCCGGATTCGATCGATCTTGCCGAGGACCGCCAGCGGTTCTCGCAGCTGCTGCGTGATCTCGCGATTCCGCAGCCGGCAAGCGGCACCGCCGTGTCGCGCGAAGAGGCGCGCGAGGTGGCGGAAGGCGTTGGCTATCCCGTCGTCGTCCGGCCGTCGTACGTGCTGGGCGGGCGCGGCATGGCGATCGTGTTCGACGAGGGCGCGCTCGACCGCTACATGGCCGGCGCGGTGGACGTGTCGCACGACCGCCCGGTGCTGATCGATCGCTTCCTCGAGGACGCGTTCGAGTTCGACGTCGACGCGATTGCCGACGCCACCGGCGCCGTGGTCATCGGCGGCATCATGGAGCACATCGAGGAAGCGGGGATACACTCCGGCGACAGCTCGTGCGTCGTGCCGCCGTTCATGGTCAAGGAGAAGCACCTCGGCACGATGCGCGACTACACCCGCCGCATCGCGCGCGCGCTGAAGGTCGTCGGCCTCATGAACATCCAGTACGCCATCAAGGACGACGAGGTGTACGTGCTGGAAGTGAACCCGCGATCGTCGCGGACGGTTCCGTACATCTCGAAGGCCACCGGCGTGCCGATGGCGAAAATCGCCGCGCGCGTGGCGGCCGGCCGGACGTTATCGGAACTGGGTCTGGTGGACGACCTGCAGGCGGCCGGCGTGTTCGTGAAGAGTCCGGTCTTCCCGTTCGTCCGCTTTCCCGGCGTCGATACCATTCTTGGCCCGGAGATGAAGTCCACCGGTGAAGTGATGGGCGGCGCGGACAACTTCGGCTCGGCGTTCGCCAAGGCGATGATGAGCACCGGGCAGCGTCTGCCCGGTGAGGGATGCGTGTTCATCAGCGTCAACAACAGCGACAAGCCGACCGTCCTGCCGATCGCCCGCGACCTGCAGCAGCTTGGCTTCACGCTCGCCGCCACGCGCGGCACCGCCGCGTTTCTGCGCGCGCACGGCCTCGACGTCGACGTGATGTTCAAGGTGAACGAAGGCCGCCCGAACGTGTCGGATCACATCGTCAACGGCAAGATCGATATCGTCATCAACACGCCCCTTGGCCGCGATTCGTTCTTCGACGATCGGGCCGTCCGCCGATCGGCGACGATGGCGCGGGTGCCGTGTATTACGACGCTGACCGGCGCGTCGGCGACGGTCCAGGCGATCCGCGCGCTCCGTCAGCACGCCCTCACCGTCCGGTCGCTGCAGGACTATTACTCGGCGGTCGAACTCAAGGCCTGAACGCCCGTTCATCACTCCGACACACCGAGGCACTGAGGCACCGAGGAAATCAAGTCTCGGTGACCTCGGTGTCTCGGTGTGACGTGTCTCGTCGCTGACGTACCGGAACCGTGCCCGCGCGAGCCGCGCATTTGTGTGCAGACGACGATTTTGGGCGCGAATCAGTCCGGTTCAGCTAGGCATCTCTCTTGGAGCCTCCCGCGCCCGGAGGCCAAGGATCATGAGGGTTCTGCTGTTGTTTGCTGCTCTTGCAGTGCCGGCGATGCCGGTTGCGGCGCAGACGAAGACGGGCACGTCAACCGCCACGAAGTCGACGACCACAAGAGCCGCCAAGACGACGCGTACCGCCACACCGGTCAAGAGTGTCGCGGCGATCCCGGCGGAGCCGGTCATCGAACTGCCGGTCGATGGGAAGATCGTGCTGGGCAACATCATGAAGATGCGCCTTCGCTCGCTGCTCATCGGCAGCACGATGACCTACGATGAAGCCGTTACTGGTTGGCGCAATCGCAGTCAGCTGGTTGCCGCCATCGATGCCGCGAGCTACAGGAGCCTGCCGTTCCCGGCGATCCATCACGAGGTCGTCGCGAACAACATGTTCGTCGTGGACGCGGTTGCGGTGGTGAGAGGCGCGACGGCCGCACCGATCGCGCTACAGTAATTAGGGTGCAGCCGACTCAGCCGTACCGCTTCCGATCTGTTGACTGAAGTATCGGAACCGAGCACTTTTGACTCGTGCAATGCTGTGTAGGGCCGGTATTCCGGTGCAGTCTGGCTAGTTCAGCAGTGGCATCCCGTTTGGAGTAGTCAGGCCCTGGAGGAAATAGACCATGAGGTTGTCCCGGATTCTTCTGTTGATAGGAGCCTTCGCGTTGCCGGCCGTTCCGGCGGCGGCGCAGGGGAAGGCGATCGGCAAGCCCGCGGGCGTTGGTAAGCCGGCGACGGGAGTCGTCAAGGGCGCCAGCGGCGCCGTGACAAAGGGCACAGCGGCCAAGGGCAAGAGCGCGGACGCGAAGGCCGGCACTCTCGTCAAGGGCAAGAGCGCCGATCACGCGAAAGGACCGAAGACGACAACGACTGACGTGGAGACGACCGACACGAGCGTTGATTCGGCCGACAGCAAAGCGCTCGGCCAGCAGACCCTCGCTGAGCGAATCGACGTAATGATTCAGCGCGACAAGGGTCTGGCGAGCCGGGTCACCGCCGCGATTGGTACCCTGACCCTGGAGCAGGCGACCGAGGGCTTCCCGAACCAGGGGCAGTTCATCAAGGCGGTTAACGCCGTGACGCACAACCCGACGATTACGTTCGCGGCGTTGCAGACCGAGATGAACACCAATCACGTCAGTGTCGAACAGGCGCTCAAGAACCTGGGCGTCGTCGACACGACCGAAACGACCACGACGACCACGACGACGACCACTCCGTAGCAACGTGCGACGCCTGCAGGTTCTGACGTTCATTGCCGTCCTCGGTGCGCTCCCGCACCTCGCGGAGGCACAGGGACAGGGACGGCCGAAGAATCCGCAGGCGTCGTCCGATTCGGGCAGCTCCGGATCGGGCACCGTGTCCACATCCCAGTTCAGGCAGTTCGGTGTGTGGCTCGACGACGCCACCACGCGCGCGGCGGGCGGCGGCAGCTTCGGGCTCGGCGTCGGCTACTTCCGCGGCGGCGGCGCGTCCCTCGTCGACATTCCGATCATCGACGGCTCGTACGCGGTCCACGATCGGGTGCAGCTGGGCATGTCCATCCCGTACTACCGCTCCGAGGTCTCGGGCACGACGCTTCGCGGCGTCGATGACATGTATTTCAGCAGCAAGATCGTGCTGGTCGACCCGGCGATCCAGGATGCGCGCTGGGGGATCGCGGTCATCCCGGTGCTCGAAGTGCTCAGCGCCGGATTCTTCGAGGACCGTGTGCACTGGGCGGTGCCGATCAGCGCCGAGTTCCGCGCCTCACCGGTGCGCGTCTACGGCTCGACCGGATACTTCTCGCGCGGTGCCGTATTTGCCGCCGGCGCGATCGAATGGACGTCCGAGCAGGGGACATCGCTGACGTTCGGCCTTACGCATGCGAAGCCGACGGCGGACGAGGCGACGGGCCTGCCTGGTGGTGGCCGTTCGGACTTCAGCGTCGCCGTTGGCCATCCGCTCAACGACGCGTCGTCTGTCTACGTCGGCGTCGGCCGCACGCTGTCCAGTCCCGACGACTCGAATAAAACGAGCCTCGCCATCTCCGGCGGCATCTCGTTCAGCTTTTCCGCCAAGCGCAATCCATAGTTCGTTACGACGCCGGGACGCGCTTCAGATGGCCTGTGCCTGCCAACGGTAAAAGCTGTGGTTCGCCAGGCGCAGCATCTCTCTGTCCTCGACCGTGTCGCCGTACGCAAATATCTGTGCGTAGCGTTTGAGATCGTAGCGAGCACGGATCCTCGCCACCTTCTCGGGTCCGCAGCAGTCCCCACCGTGATAACGGCCGGTCAGCAAGCCGTCCTTCGCTTCGAGCCGCGAGCACACCACGTCAATGCCGCGAGGGTGCGCCCATTCTGAGAGATAGAGGTCCAGCGCCGCTGAGACGATGACCACGGTGTCGCCACGTGTCTTATGCCAGGCGATCCGTTCACTGGCCTGTGACCGGATCACGTCTGGCAAGAACTCCTGAGCGAAGCGGCGACCGGCATCGCGCGCCCTGGTTTCCGGAACGCCGCGAAGCCCGACTCGCACCATCGCCGCACGGACCGTCTTGCCGGAGACGGCGCCGGACCTGTAGCCAACGAGCCACGGCGCCAATACGCAAGCGCCAATCGCCAGACGCGCACGTGGCACCGCCCGACGCATGAAGATGGGAAAGGTTTCGACCGTCGTGATCGTCCCGTCGAAGTCGAACAGCGCCAGGTCCATGGACTCAGACCTGAGATGATCGCACGTGGCAAAAACTGCTCATCCCACTCCGGTCCAAGCGATCACTTTCTGCGACTCCTTCCGCTAAGTCGTTGAACCGGCGCCGGCTGTTCAGGAGCGCCGGTTTGCAGGGTGGCGGTCGTGCCTCCCGCGTTGCCCGCAGCGCTTGCCGTGCTCGGCGGCGCGGTCATTGGAACAGTCAGTGAGGCGTCCTTCCGGCTTGCGTTGCCGATCCTTGCCGCCCTGTGCGTGTCGGCGGCCGTTGCCTGGTGGCGGGGCGCATTGCTGGCCAGTGCGGCGTGCGCAGGCCCGGCGTTTCTTCTGGCCACGACCGTACTGTCGGCCGATGCGCGGGAGAGCGCTCTTCATTCGTCGCTGAGGACCACCCTGGACAAGGCCGTCGGCGGGTTTCTGATCGACAGTCTCGGTCCAGAGATCGACCACGACCCGTTGCTGGTTCGCGCGCAGCTGCTCGAGGATGCGGCGATTCGCCAGGACTACGCGTCTCTCCGCGCGACTGTCACGGCGCTGGCAGTCCGCGGGCGCTGGCAGAACGTTGAGGGAGGCGTCACGCTCACCGTCAGCGGGGAAGCGGCGGCGAGTCTGGCAGGGGAGTGGCTCGCCGGTCGCGTGGTCGAGACGCGGGCGACATTCAGGCGCCCCGCGAGATATTTGAATGACGGCGTCGCCGATTTCGAACGGCAACTGGCACTCGACGGCACGACGCTGTTCGGCTCCGTAAAGAGCGGCCTGCTGGTGGACGTCATCCAGCCGGGTTCTATGCTCCAGGAATCGGCCGCCACCGTGCGCAGGCACGTCAGGTCCGCCGTGCGGCGCTGGGTCGCTCCCCATGACGCCACCGCCGCGGCGATCGTCACTGCGGTCCTGATCGGCGACCGGACGGGTCTTCCGGACGAAGTGACCGATCGGCTTCAGCGCGCGGGTACGTACCACGTCATCGCAATTTCCGGCGGCAACATCGCGGTGCTCGCCGGGCTGTCGTTCGGTCTGCTGGCGCTTGCCGGTCTGCACGGCCGCGCACGCGCGCTCATCGTCATCGCCGTTCTCCTCGTTTACGCGCAGATCGCCAGCGCCGGGCCGTCGGTCTGGCGGGCAACGATGATGGCGATCGTCTATCTGTCGGCACGACTCCTCGATCACCGGACGCCGCCCTGGCAGGCGACGATGCTGGCGGCGGGGGCGATGGCGGTGGTCTCGCCGCTCGACGTGCGGAGCGCCGGGTTCGTGTTGACGTTCGGCGCCACCGGCGCGCTCCTCGAGAGCGCGCGCCGGATCAGCGCCGCTGTGATCCGGCTGAAGCCGGACTCCACAATCGCGGGGGGCGGTGTGTCTTTCGCGATTGCCCGGTGGGTCGCCGCCTCGATCGGCGCGTCGGTTGCCGTCGAGATCGCGCTCATGCCTGTTTCCGCGCAGTCGTTCTCCCGCGTCACGCTCGCGGGACCGCTGCTGAATCTTCTCGCCGTGCCGCTGATGGCCGTTGCCCAGGTTGCCGGGTTGGCGGTGGCCGGCTTCGACGCCTGGCCCGCGATCGCGCGTCCCGGCTTGGGCGCTGAAGCCATGGCGGAGGCGGCCGGATGGCTGGCAGCCGCTGCCGCTTCAGGGATTGTCGAGAGCGCGCGGTTCGTGGAGGCCGCACCCGGGCTGGCGTGGCGCGTGCCGCCACCGGGGATTCTTCTCCTGGCTGTCTACTACGGTGCGCTGCTGGTCGGACTGTTTGCGAAAGGACTGTGGCTGCGCCTCGCCGCCGCTGCCGTTCTTGCGTGTGCGCTGACGGGCGTCGTCGGCGCCGCGCCACGACACACGGCGCATCCCGTTCGCGGCGTTCACCTGACGGTCCTCGACGTCGGCCAGGGTGAGGCGATGCTGCTTCAGTCCGGGGCGTCACGGCTGCAGATCGACGCCGGCGGCCAGCCGTTCGGGAGCGGCACCTTCGACATCGGTGCGCGGGTGGTTGCGCCTGCGTTGTGGACGCACGGACTCAGCCGGCTCGACGCGCTGCTCGTGACGCATGGTGATCCCGACCACATCGGCGGCGCGCCCGTCCTGATCGAGACCTTCAGGCCGCGCCTCCTGTGGGAGGGGATTGTGGTTCCCCGGCACGAGCCTTCACGCCGTCTGCGCGAGCGGGCGGAGGCAACCGGCGGCGGACCGCGTCTTCTCCGCGCCGGCGAGTCCTTCTCGTGGGGCGATGCGCGCGTTCGTGTGCTGCACCCCCCGGAGCCTGACTGGGAGCGTCCACGCGTCCGCAATGACGATTCCGTGGTCCTCGAAGTCATGTGCGGTGATGTGGCGATGGTGTTGACCGGCGACGTCGGCGCGGAGGTCGAGCGCGACATCGTGCCGCAGCTGACGCCGGCGCGCATCCGGATTCTCAAGGTCGGCCACCACGGCAGCCGCACCTCGTCCTCGTCGCTGCTGCTCGAGGCCTGGCGCCCGCAGATCGCGCTGATCAGTGCCGGCCGCGGGAACACCTTCGGCCACCCCGCGCCAGAGGTCATCGAACGTCTCGAATCAATCGGCGCGCAGATCTACCGCACCGACCGCCACGGTCAGATCACCGTGGAGTCGGATTGTCGGACTGCTTTCGTTAGGACATTCACCAATGAAATTCGCTAGGACGTTCACCCATGAAAAGCTTTAACCACGAAGAATGCGAAGGACTCGAAGATCACGAAGAAGATCCCTTTTCTCCAAAGCGGATGCGCAATGCGTCACCACTTTCCCCAGAAGCTGAGCGAGTTATGCAGGCGACGATTGGGTGCGCGATTGCCGTTCATCGGGCGCTTGGGCCTGGGTTTCTGGAGTCCATTTACCGGAAGGCGATGTCCATTGAGCTGGAAAGCCGGAAGATGGCTTACGAGCGTGAGCGCTCGATCGATGTTACTTATCGCGGGATCCCAATCCCTGGACAGCGAATCGATCTGATCGTTGGAGGACTGATCGTCGTGGAGCTTAAAGCGGTCTCTGGTTTTGAAGAAACCCATCGAGCACAGGTCATTTCATACTTGCGGACGCTCAGGTTGAGGGGCGGTCTCTTGATCAATTTCCGAGTCCGCGTCCTCAAAGACGGCCTGCGGAGAATCGTCTTGTAATCGAGATCCTTCGTGAATCTTCGCGTTCTTCGTGCCCTTCGTGGTTAAACGCGGGTGAACATCGATCCGAGCAGTTACCGGTGTGTACAACGTGCGGGGTTTACGCCCGGCGCCAGCGGATTCGCCCCCCGTCCGCGCCCGCCGACGTCCCTGTAAACCGAATGACACGCCGCGCAGGCATCGGACAGGTCGCCCGTCCACTCGGCGACCGCCTCCTGGTTCCTCGTCTGCGCCAGGCGATATCCGCGCTTGGCCACCGAGACCATCTGTTCCGTGAACCGGATCCAGTCCGGTTCCGTCACCGGTGCGATGCGTCCGTTTTCGCAGCGCAGCCCGGGCGTCAGCATCCACGGTGACGCGTCGGCGAGCGCCGCGGCGGCGTTCTCGATCACCGGCCAGCCCGTGTAGATCCCCTGACCCCACTCGAATACGGAGAACCCTGCCCCCTTCGCCGCCGGGTCGGGCGGCGGCACCGGCGCTGCCGGATCGCGGGTCTGCACCGTGAACAGCAGATTGGAGTTCGGAAAGAAGATGCCGCGCATCAGCTGGTTGAGCGTGCCGGTCGGCGCAAACCTGGCCGCGACGGTCGGGGCTGTCTCGTTCGCTGGCGCGGCGGGCCACCCGATGCGGCTGGTCGTGGCATCGGCGGCGGCGAAATCCGTTTTGCCGGCGGGGAAGCCGTTGGTCTTGAGCACGTGCGCGACGAGATCGGCGCCCTGTTCCGGCGTCAGCTGCGGCGCGCCCGTGCCCGGCGGCACCGTCGGAGGCATCGTGTAGCGGATCTTGATGAACAGCGCCGAGAGCGGCTCGCGACGCCACTTGAAGGTGAACGCGGATCCGGCAAGCGGCGGCGCCTGCGCCCCCTCGAGTTTCGGGCCGTGGCAGCCGGCGCAGCGCTGCGCATAGAGCGCCTGGCCCCGCGTGGCCTGTGCGTCGCTGAAGACGCCGTCCTGAAGCGTCGCCTGGGCCTGCGCATCGATCGAGGCTGACGCCGTCAGCAGGAAGATGATCGCGGCAGCCGCGATCGCCGCGCCGAAGAGCCGTCGGACGTGAGACATGCGCGGCATTGTCGCATGGACGAGTCGTTCGGATCGTTCGGGTCGTTCGGGTCGTTCGGATCGTTCGGGTCGTTCGGATCGTTCGGATCGTTCGGATCGTTCGGATCGTTCGGATCGTTCGGATCGTTCGGATCGTTCAGGTGGCGACGTGCGCGTCACGGGTGTCGCCGGGAGGGGCACGCCGCGCCGCGCCTCTTGTGATCCGTGCGTGTGGCGCCGAGCACGCCGGGGTGGCCGCGGCGTGGGGAAACCCGGCGACGGGCCCCGTCGAGCTCGTCGCCAGGTGCCCTTAGTGATTCAGCTCCCTAGTCGGGTGTCGGCCGCTCCATGTTCTCGACGACGAGGTACTCGACCGGCCCGCGCGCCGACTCGAGCTTCAGGCCGAGTTGCTCCAGGAGCGCGGTGAACACGTCCGGCAGAGTCTGGGCTGGATCGTCGCCTGCTGGCCGAAGCGCGTCGGGCGCGTAGCGCAGTTCGAAGTCGTAGGTGCCGGTCAGGCCGGTCCGGTCGATCACCTCGCGCCCGCCGGAGCCGCGCAGCATGCCGGCCAGATCGGCCATCG
>DASTBV010000016.1:0-25289 GCA_035711805.1 Vicinamibacterales bacterium | reverse complement strand
CGATTCCGACGCCTTCGCCACCTCGTCATACGGCACGAACTTCGCCCAGCCCTTGTCCGCCGCCACCTTCGTCAGCGCCGCCGTCAGCGTCGTCTTCCCGTGGTCGATGTGGCCGATCGTCCCCACGTTCACGTGCGGCTTTGAACGATCAAATTTCTCTTTCGCCATTAGCGTGCGTCTCCGTTATTTAGTGCCCTGGATCCGGGCGACGACTTCTTCACTCACATTGCTGGGCGCCTGCTCGTAGCGATCGAAATGCATCGAGTAGGTCGCGCGGCCCTGCGTGCGTGACCGCAAATCCGTGGCGTAGCCGAACATCTCGGACAGCGGCACGCGCGCGTTGATGATCTGCGTGCCACCGCGATCCTCCTGCGACTGGATGCGGCCGCGCCGGCTCGCCAGATCGCCCATCACATCGCCGAGGTAGTCCTTCGGGACCACGACCTCAACCCGCATGATCGGCTCGAGGAGCACCGGCTTGGCTTTCTTCGCCGCGTCCTGGAACGCCATCGAGCCGGCAATCTTGAATGCCATCTCCGACGAGTCCACGTCGTGGTACGACCCGTCGTACAGCTCGATGCGGACGTCATCGATCGGGTAGCCGGCGAGCACACCGCGCGTGAGCGCCTCGCGAATGCCTTCCTCGATCGGCTTGATGAATTCCTTGGGGATCGCGCCGCCGACGATTTCGTTCTCGAACACGAAGCCGGTTCCCGGCTCGCCGGGGAAGAGGTGAATCTTGGCGTGCCCGTACTGGCCGCGGCCGCCCGTCTGCTTGGCGTACTTCATCTCGCCATCGGCGGGACGCGTCAGCGTTTCCTTGTAGGCGACCTGCGGCTTGCCGACACTCGCCTCGACGTTGAACTCGCGCTTCAGGCGGTCGACGATGATTTCCAGGTGCAGCTCGCCCATGCCCGAGATGACGACCTGACCGGTCTGCTCGTCGGTCTTGACGCGGAAGGTCGGGTCCTCGGCCATCAGCTTCGACAGCCCGACACCGAGCTTTTCCTGGTCGCCTTTCGTCTTCGGCTCGATCGCCAGCGCAATGACCGGCTCCGGGAAGTCCATCGACTCGAGGACGACGGCGTTCTTCTCGTCGCACAGCGTGTCGCCGGTGCTGACCTGCTTCAAACCGACCGCCGCCGCGATGTCGCCGGCGTAGACCTCCTTGATCTCTTCACGCTTGTTGGCGTGCATCTTCAGGAGGCGGCCGACGCGCTCGGTTCGGCCCTTGGTCGCGTTGTACACCGACGACCCGGATGTCAGCACGCCCGAGTAGACGCGAATAAACGTGAGCTGACCGACGAACGGGTCGGTCATCAGCTTGAACGCCAGCGCGGAAAACGGCGCCGTGTCGCTCGCGTTGCGCGTCAGGACTTCCTCGGTGCCCGGCTTCAGCCCCTGCACCGACGGAATCTCGATCGGCGACGGCAGGAAGTCGACAACCGCGTCGAGCAGCGGCTGCACGCCTTTGTTCTTGAATGCCGAGCCGCAGATGACGACCACGAACGCCGTCGGTTCCTCGCGCACGGAGCGAATCACACGGTCGCGCAGCGCCTTCTTGATCTCGTCCTCGGTGATCTCTTCGCCGCCGAGGTATTTCTCGAGCAGCTTCTCGTCGTGCTCGGCGACCTTCTCGATCAGCTTCTCGCGGTACTGCTTCGCTTCGTCGAGCATGCCCGCGGGAATGTCCGAGACGATGTAGTCGGCGCCCATCGTCTCGTCCTTGTAGGTGATCGCCTTCATCTTGATCAGGTCAACCACGCCGAGGAACTTGTCTTCCGCGCCGATCGGCAGCTGAATGGCCACCGGGTTGCCGCCAAGCTTGCTCTCGATCTGCTCGAGCGTCCGCTTGAAGTCGGCGCCGATGCGGTCCATCTTGTTGACGAAGCAGATGCGCGGCACGCGGTACTTGTCCGCCTGGCGCCACACGGTTTCGGACTGCGGCTCGACGCCGGCGACGGCGTCGAACACGGCGCACGCGCCGTCGAGCACGCGCAGCGAGCGCTCGACTTCGGCGGTGAAGTCGACGTGGCCCGGCGTGTCGATGATGTTGATCCGAATGTCGCGCCAGAAACAGGTCGTCGCCGCGGAGGTGATCGTGATTCCACGCTCCTGCTCCTGCTCCATCCAGTCCATGACCGCGGTGCCCTCATGGACTTCGCCGATCTTGTACGTAATTCCGGTGTAGAAGAGGATCCGCTCTGTGGTCGTCGTCTTGCCGGCATCGATGTGCGCCATGATGCCGATGTTGCGTGTCCGTTCGAGCGGTGTCTGCCGAGGCATTACTCTAGTCCTTCGTCCTTTGTGCTTGGTCCTTGGTCCCTACCAGCGGTAGTGCGCAAAGGCCTTGTTCGCTTCGGCCATCCGGTGCGTATCTTCGCGTTTCTTCACGGCGCCGCCGCGCAGGTTCGACGCGTCGAGCAGTTCGTTCGCAAACTTCTCCTGCATCGTCTTGCCGTCGCCGCGCTGCCGCGCGTAGGTGACCAGCCAGCGGATGCTGAGCGAGAGGCGCCGGTTCGGATTCACTTCGACAGGCACCTGGTAGTTCGAGCCGCCGACGCGGCGCGACTTCACCTCGAGACTCGGCTTCACGTTGTCGAGTGCCTTCTTGAACACCTTGAGCGGATCGTCGCCGGTGCGCTCCTTGATGATGTCGAAGCTCTTGTAGAGGATCCGCTCCGCCGTGCTCCGCTTGCCGTCGCGCATCACCGTGTTGATGAATTTGCTGACCAGCGTGCTGTTGTAAAGCGGATCCGCCGGGAGTTCACGCTTCGGTATCTCTCGTCTACGCGGCATATCTCTTCGTGTCCTTAGGCCGACCTGAAGGTCGGCCTCTACCTAATCCCGAATCCCTAATCCCCGAGTCCCTATTGCTTCGGTCTCTTGGCGCCGTACTTCGATCGACCCTGCTTGCGGCCCTGGACGCCGACGGCATCCAGCGTCCCGCGCACCACGTGGTAGCGCACACCCGGAAGATCCTTCACGCGGCCGCCGCGAATGAGCACCAGCGAGTGCTCCTGCAGGTTATGGCCGACACCCGGAATGTAGGTCGTCACCTCGATGCCGTTCGTGAGCCGCACGCGCGCGACCTTGCGCAGCGCCGAGTTCGGCTTCTTCGGCGTTTGCGTGAACACGCGCACGCAGACGCCGCGCTTCTGCGGGCTGACCTGCAGCGCGGGACTCTTCGTCTTGGTGACGATCTTCTTGCGTCCCTGGCGGACGAGCTGACTGATAGTCGGCATTGATCCTCAAAACGGCGTACAGCCGAAAAGCTGCGCCTCGCGCTCAATACATCCGCGCCGGCTGCGAGCTCACAACCGACACGTCGCGGCAAGCCTGAAGACGGGGCGCGCGAACGCGCGACGCCTGGCGCTTGCAGCTGGTGACCCTAACTGTTTATGTCGCGGGGGCTTGCCGCTCGGCGCAGCAGGCCCGGGGAGCTACACGCTCTTATCCACCAGCGAACACCCTGTTACCGCTTAGCGGGCGTTCCGGCAGACCCAAGGAAGGTCGCCAAGACCTTCCGGTAGACACGGGGCTAGATAGGGTGTCCTAACCCCAATAGAACCTGACGAATATAGCATGCAGGAACGTAATCCCGCTAGGGGCTTACTTCCGGTTCGCCAAATAGTTGACGACAGCCGTCATCTGAGCCTCGCTCAAAACGTTTCCGAATGGCGGCATGGTGGCAAATGCATCGACCGCCTCCGGCTCAGCTATCCACTGGCGGAGCCATTTGGCGTCCCGCGCTGCCCCGATGCGGGACAAGTCCGGGGCGGCCGACGCCCCTTCCCCGTCAATCATGTGACACGTGGCGCAGTAGGTCCCCAGAACCAGGGCGGCCTGCCGCTCGCCTCCGCTTGTCGCCGGCGGTTCAACCCCGACGCGCTTTTTCCGCAGATAGGCCACGATGGCGTAGGCCTGGCCGGGACCAAGACCGCCGCTCGGCGGTGGACGAAGCCCGGGGGCGATCACCTCGGGGTCACGGGCATGGGACAGCAGCCACTCCTCGTCCCGCCGAGCCCGGATCTCGGGAATCGGATTGGCGGCGCCGCCCGGCCGGTGGCACGTCACGCACCGCTGATCCGTGGCGATCTCCTTCCCCGCTATCGCCAGGGGACTCCAGCGCGCCGGATCCGCGTGGGCTGGGGTGTCCTGATAGCCGAGGTAAGTCAGGACAATGATGGTCAGACCGATCAGCGCGAAGCCACCGGTCACGAGCGGACGCTTCAGCGGATGACGGTCAGGTCGAGAGTCGATAAATGGAAGCAGGAACAGCAGCCCGACCACGACTCCCGGTATCACCATCGTTGCAATTGGCTCGAGCGGACCCGGGAAGTACTTCAACAGCTGAAACAGGCTGAGGAAGTACCACTCCGGCCGCGGCACATAGGTGGCGTCCGTCGGGTTGGCGACCGCGTCGAGCGGGGGCCGGAAGACGATGGCAAAGGTCAATAGCAGCGAGAAAACAACGGCGCCGACGAGGGTGTCCTTGAGCGCGTGGTCGGGATAGAACGGTCTCGCCGGCCCCTCCACGTGTTTCAGGGCGCCCGAGATGCCGTGTCTGCGCATCAGGTAGAGATGCGCGACAACGAACGCAATCAGCGCAGCCGGCAGCAGGAACACATGCGCCGCATACCAGCGCAGCAGCGTGAGGGCGCCGAGTGTTTCGCCACCCATCAGCACGCCGGCAATGAACTCACCGAACGGGCCGTTGCGCGCGATGTTGATCGTAACCGTGGTCGCCCAGTATGCCTTCTGGTCCCAGGGGAGCAGATAGCCGCTCAGCGCGAAACCCAGAATGATCAACAGGAGGGTCACACCGGTAATCCACGTCACCTCGCGCGGCTTCTTGTACGAGCCGAGCGCGACGACGCGGATCATGTGGATGACCGCGGCAACCACGATGAAGCTGGCGCCGAAAAAGTGCAGGCCGCGCAGAAACGCCCCGAACGTGACGCGCTCCATGACATAGCGAACGCTGTCGTACGCAAATTCCGGCGACGGCACGTAGTAGAAGGTCAGCGCCACACCGGTCACGAGCTGCACGGTGAGCAGCATCAGGATGACGCTGCCGGTCACGAACCACCAGCCGACTCCCGCCGGCAGTTCTTCGTCGAGGAGGCGTTTCCTCCCAGCCCGAATGCCAGTACGTGAATCGAGCCAGTCGATGAGCGCGCGGACAGGACGCATTACAGCTGGACCTGAACCTGCCCGTCTTCGATCCGGGTCATCAAACGAGCCAGCGCACGGGGAGGCGGCCCGGCCTTTACAGCTCCGGTCGTGTCATAGACCCCGCCATGGCACGGGCATCTGAGCAGCTTGGCTTCCGCATCCCAGCTGACGCGACACCCGAGATGCGTGCAGGTCGAATCCAGCGCGATGACCTCGGCCTCCCCGGTCTTGACGAGGAACACGCTGCGCCGCTCCACGACCTGGTTGTAGCCGTCGCTGTGGGCCACACGAATGGTGACCGGGAGAGGTCCTGTTGCCGGGATTTCGGCGAGATTCGCCGCGGTTAACCAGTTCTCTTCGCGGCGGCCGAACACGGGCGACAGGATCGACCCGCCGACGATGACGCCAACGGCGGCGGTAATGAGTGCATGAATTGACTTGATGATTCGAGTAAGGAACCGGCGGCGACCGGCGGGGTCCGGATGCTGAGAAACGTTCATGTAGCTCGATTCTAGTGCGACGGCCAGTGACACACCGGCCGTCGCCGCACCGGAGACGAATACTGTCGAGGCAAAAAGAACGTTTACGGCACTGTCGGCACCGCCTGCGGGAAGACGTAGGCGAACAGCATCGAAATGATGCCCATCGCCGCCATCAGCAGCACGCTGTGTTTGATGGTGAAACGGAAGAGGCGGCTCTCGTCGGCACGGGTCATCCCGGTGGCCGCCACGGCAACGGCGATGCTTTGCACCGAGATCATCTTCCCCATCACACCGGCCGCCGAGTTCACCGATGCCGTCAGGATCGGGTTGAGCCCGATCGCATTGGCCGTCACCACCTGAAGGTTTCCAAACAGCGCATTCGCTGACGTGTCGCTGCCTGTCAGGAACACGCCGAGCCACCCGACCATGGCACTGAAGAACGGGAAGAGGCTGCCACTCGCAGCCATTGCCAGGCCCAGGGTCGACGTCATCCCCGAGTAGTTCATCAGGTACGCGAGACCCAGCATCGACGCGATCGTCAGGATGGCGAACTTCAGCTGCTTGAACGTATCGACGTAGGTCTTCACGACCTGACGAGGACGCACACGCAGAACGAGCGCCGTCGCGAGGATGGCCAGGAAACAGGCGGTCCCCGATGCACTCAGCCAGTTCAGCTCGTACAGTGCCGCGTAAGGCGTCGGCTTCGGCACCACCGGCTCGACACGCGTGATCTGGTTATGCAGCCCGGGCACCGTCAGTCGCGTCGCCACCATCCCGTCGGCCGAGCCGGCCGTGGTTGGCAGCGTTGCGGGGATAACCGAGTTGCCCAGCTCGTTGATCGTCGGCTTGATCGAGCGTTCGCCCCACGCGAGCACGAACACGACCAGCAGCAGATACGGCGCCCACGCCAGGAAAATCTGCCCGCCGGTATGCCTCGACTTCGTCGCTGACACCGGCTGATCGCCCTCGAGCCGCATGATGCTCGCGGGCTTCCAGAACTTCAGCACCGCGATCATGACGACGATGCAGGTCAGCGAGCTCAGGATGTCGGTGAGCTCGGGCCCTTTGGTTCGCGAGACGTAGAACTGAACCGTCGCAAACGACAGGCCGCAGGCGATGATGGCCGGCAGCACTTCCAGCGCCCGCTTCGCCCCGGCCATGACGACGACCAGGTAGCCGGGGATGACGATGGAAATCATCGCGCACAGCATGCCGACGGTGCCGCTGAGCGGCAGCACCGGCAGGCCGGTGACGTTGGCGAGCGTGGTCACCGGGATGCCGATCGAGCCGAACGCGACCGGCGCGGTGTTCGCCAGCAGGCAGATGCCGGCGGCGTAGAACGGATTGAATCCGAGGCCGGCAAGCATGGCGCCGGAGACGGCGACCGGAGCGCCAAAGCCGGCCGCGCCTTCGATGAAGGCGCCGAACGAGAAAGCGATGAACATCGCCTGCAGGCGGCGGTCGTCGGTCAGGCTGCCGACCGAGTCCTTGATGATTTCGAATTTCCCGGTATCGACCGCCAGGCGATACAACATGATCGACGCGAAGACGATCCAGGCGATCGGGAACACGCCGTAGGCGGCGCCATAGATCGTGGCAATCACGGCCAGGTCGGCCGGCATGCCATAGGCGACGAGCGCGACGATCAGCGCGGAGACCAGCGCCGCGAGCGCGGAGATCCAGGCGGCCTTCCGCAGCACCCCGAGCATCACGAACAGCACCACGATGGGGATGGCGGCGACGACCGCGGACAGTGCCAGACTGCCGCCTATCGGTTCATAGTTGTGCTGCCACATGAATCCTCTTCGCTGAAGGCCTAAGGCCAAAGGCCCAAGGCCTAAGGGCTGTCTCAGGCCAAAGGGCGCAACTTATTCCTGGACCAGCCCTTGGGCCTCAGGCCTTGGGCCTTAGGCCTCGCAGCCGACGCCCCTGGATCGATGCGTCGACGAGCTGGATGGGGTGAAAGACCGGCCATTTATACCCCAGGACGCGCGCCGCCGCCGAGATTTGCAGCGTGCACCCCGGATTGGCCGTGGCGATCATGTCGGGGTCGAGCGCGGCGATGTGCCGCGCCTTGCGGGCGCCAAGCGCCGCCGCGGGCTCGGGTTGAACGAGGTTGTAGATGCCGGCGCTGCCGCAGCAGATGTCAGATTCGGCTGGCGTCACGAGCTCGATCCCGGGGATCGCCTGCAGGAGCGCACGCGGCTGCGCGCGGACGCCCTGTCCGTGCGCGAGGTGACAGGCGTCGTGATAGACAACGCGGGCGCGAATCGGCTGGCGGGGTGCGCGTGGTTCGCCCAGCTCCGTCAGCAGCTCCGAAACGTCGCGCACCGTCGCGCTGAACGCGTGCGCGCGCGCGGCCCATGCCGGATCCGCGGCCAGCAGGTCCTTGTATTCCTTCATCGCCGACCCGCAGCCGGCGGCGTTGACGACGATCCGATCGACGCCTGCCGCCTCGAATACCTCGATGTTGTGCTTCGCCAGCCGCCGCGCCTGATCGATATGCCCCGCGTGGAGCGGCAATGCACCGCAACAGCCTTGTGCCGCGGGCGCGTCGACGCTGCACCCTTCGGCCGCGAGGACGTTCACGGTGGCACGGTTCACGTCGGCGAACGACAGGCGCTGCACACAGCCGGTCAGCACGGCGACCTTCATGCGCCGCTCACCGGCAGCGGGGGTGTGCTCCGCCAGACGGCCGAACATCGAGCGCAACGACACGGGCGGCGACAACGCCAGCGCCGCACCAATCCGCTGCAGCAGGCCCGGCTCCGCAGACGGCTGCGGCTGGCGGACGCCGGCGTTTTCGTAGGGCACCCCGTTACGGGGTGCCATGAGTGCACGGCCGATCGCCCGCACGAGTGGACCTATCAAGGCGAGGGGAAGCATCGCCAGCCGCATCCGCTGCGGATAGGGCACCAGCGCCATCAGCGCGGAACGGAACAGGCGATCCGACGCCGGCCGGTCGTACCGGCGCTCGATTTGCGCCCTGGTCTTTTCGATCAGCGGCCCGTACTGGACACCCGACGGACAGGCCGTCACGCACGCGACACAGCCAAGGCACCGGTCGAAGTGCTGCACGAACGACCGGGTCATCTCCGCGCGCCCTTCGACGCCGGCTTTCATCAGATAGATGCGTCCCCGCGGCGAATCCATCTCCTCGCCCCACAACACGTAGGTCGGACACGTCGGCAGGCAGAAGCCGCAGTGGACGCAGGTGTCGATCAGCGCTGACGGAGGAGCATCCGGCTCCTGGAATGCTGTTGACGTGGACGTCATCGGTTCAGGAGGTTCACGGAGTTCAAGAGGTCCTGTTCACCGGTCAAATCGGGCCTCGGCCGGCGTTCAGGATTCCAGCCGGATCGAATGCGTTTTTCACCGCCCTGGCGACGCGATCGGACGCCCGCCCGGGTCCCCACACGTCCACGCGCTGCTTCAGTTCGTGCGAGCCGCGCAGCACCACGACGTTGCCGACGTCCGGACTGCCTCGCAGCTTCCCGACCGCGGCGGCAAGGGCCGTGGCGTCACCGGTCAGACGTAACACGCCGGCGCCGAGAACACGGCCGGTAAAGGTGACGCCGGCGTTTTCAACGCGCCGCACCTCCTCCAGCAGTGTCAACACCTGCGCCAGCCGCGACGGCAGCCAGCTGAATCGCACCGTCGCGTCGCCATGCGACATCGTGTCGAGCTGCGCCGCCCACGTCGCGCGCTCGTCCATGTCGGACAGTACGATGGTCTCACCCGAGACCAGCGTCCGGGCGGCGGCAATCTGCGCGTCACGGGCGGCAGGGCTCGTCGCGATGCGCAGCTTCAGCTGATACGGACGTTCCCCCCCGTCCGCGCGAATGTCGAACGCCGCCGGCTCGATCTGGCTGGCATCGAGCGCCGCAACGTCGCGGACAAACACACCGCGATCCGTGTACGACGCGACCAGCGTGGCCGACGATTGAGGTACGGGCACGAGCTTGAACGTCACGTCGACGATTCCGGCGAGCGTGCCGTGCGATCCACTCACCAGCTTTCCGAGGTCGTAACCGGCGACGTTTTTCACGACGGTGCCACCCGCCTTGACGAGACGGCCGTCCGTGAGCGCCAGGGTGATGCCGATCACGAGATCGCGCGGCGTGCCGTTGCGATGGCGCGACGGCCCGGAATCGTTGGTGGCCACGATCCCGCCGATCGTCGCCTCGTCGAATGCGCTGTCAACCGGCAGCCATTGCCGCTCGGCGCTCAACGCGACGTTCAAATCGCGCAAGGTCATACCGGCCTGAACGGTCGCGGTGAGATCGCCGTGCCGGTGCGCGATCACGCGCGTGAGCCGTGTCGTGGCGATGACGAGATCGACGGACGCCGGCTGACGCCCCCAGGCGAGTTTTGTTCCACCGCCGCGGATGACCGTCGCCAGCCTCTCCGCCGACGCGTGCTTGAGCGTGTCGGCGAAGGCCTGCGGCGAATCGGGCTCCGCCACCTGCGGGGGCACTTCCCCGTCGACCCGATCCGCCACCGTGCCCGGGCGCAGGCCGGTCATCAGAAACGTTCCGCGAGACCGGCCTTCTCAACCGGATGCTCGCGATAGGGCCCGGGCACCTCTCCGCACAGGCGCGGCGTCGGCAGCACCTTACCGGGATTACAGAGGCGCTGCGGATCGACCGCGTCGCGCAGCTGCTGCATCACGTCGAGGTCGTCGGCGGAAAACATCCGCGGCATGTAATCCTTCTTGTCCGCGCCGACGCCATGTTCACCGGTAATCGAGCCGCCGGCGTCGACACAGTACTGCAGGATTTCACCGGCGACCTCCTCGGCAAGCGCCGACTGCCCCGGGATCCGCTCGTCGTAGCAGATCAGCGGGTGCAGATTGCCGTCGCCGGCGTGGAAGACGTTGCCAATGCCCAGGCCTGACCGCTCCGACAGCGCGCGAATCCGCCCAAGCACTTCCGGCAGCTTCGTGCGCGGCACGACGCCGTCCTGGACGTAGTAGTTCGGCGACACCCGCCCCATCGCGGCAAACGCGGCCTTGCGGCCGCGCCAGATACGCATCCGCTGCTCGTCGTTCTGCGCGATCTCCACCACCGTTGACCCGGTTCGCCGGCAGATCGCTTCGACGGTCGCGAACAGCTCCCGCACCTCCGCGGCGGGACCGTCGAGCTCGACGATCAGCACCGTATCCGCCGGCGGAAAATTCGGATGGACGGCCGCTTCGGCGGCGCGGATTGCCAGCGCATCCATCATCTCTACCGCGGCTGGAACAATCCCCGCGGCGATGATCTCCGACACCGCGGCACCGGCGTCGCTCGTGCTGTTGTACGCGGCGAGCAGCGTCTGCACCGTCTCCGGCTTGCGCAGGATGCGGACGACGACTTTCGTGACGATCGCCAGCGTGCCCTCGCTGCCGATCAGTACGCCGAGGAGATCGGGACCCGGAGCGTCGGGGAGCGAACCGCCAATCCGCACGATCTCGCCGTCGGGCATCACCGCCTCGGCTTCGAGCACGTGGTGCACGGTGAAGCCGTACTTCAGGCAGTGCGCACCGCCGGAGTTTTCCGCCACATTGCCACCGATCGAGCACACCTGCTGGCTGGACGGATCGGGCGCGTAGTAGTAGCCAAACGGAGCAACCTGGCGCGTGATCTCCAGGTTGGTGACACCAGGTTCGACGGTGACACGCTTGTTGGGAATGTCGATGTCGAGCACGCGGTTGAGACGCGCCAGGCTGATGACGACACCGCCCGGAACAGGGAGCGCTCCGCCAGACAATCCGGTCCCGTGCCCGCGCGCGACGAATGGAACCCCTTCCGCGCTGCAGAGCTGCACGACCTGCTGCACTTCCGACGCGGAGGCGGGAAGGACGACGACCGCCGGTTTCTCGCGCAAATGCGGCAGCGCATCGCACTCGTAGGTCAGCAGCTGCACGGGCTCCCGCAGCACTGCCGCGTCACCGCAAACGGATCGCAGCCGCTGCACCAACCGATCGGTCACAACGGCAATGGTACACTGCGCCAAAGCCGCCCACATGCGCGTCCGCCTCGATTACGGAACAGAAGGCCTTGACGTGGATCTGCCCGATGAACGGATCACGGTCATCGAACCGGTCCCGCGTCCGGCCGTCCCGGATCCGCAGGCGACGCTGAACGCCGCCATCCGGGCGCCGATCGGGAGCCCATCTCTACGCCAGCAGGTACGGAAGGGCCAGCGGATCGCGATTTCCGTCTGCGACATCACGCGCGCGCAGCCGCGGCGCGAGCAGCTCCAGGCGCTCTTCGACGAGATTCCGGACATCCCGAGAGCGGACATCACGATCCTGATCGCCACCGGTACACACCGGGCCAACACGGATGCCGAGCTCGAGCGCATGCTCGGGCGCGACATCCTCTCGACCTGCCGCGTCATCAATCACGACAGCCGCAACGAGGCCACTCTCGGACACGTCGGCCGAACCTCGACAGGCGTCTCGGTCCTGCTGAATCGCGAGTTCCTGCAGGCGGACATCCGCATCACCACGGGGTTCGTCGAGCCGCACTTCTTCGCCGGCTTCAGCGGCGGTCCGAAAATGGTGGCGCCGGGGCTGGCCGGTCTCGAGACGGTGATGACGCTGCACGACGCCGGCCGAATCGGACATCCGAACGCGACGTGGGGCATTACCGAAGGGAATCCGGTGCATGACGATGTCCGCGAGATTGCGAAGATGGTCGGCGTGCATTTCGCGCTCGACGTGACTCTCAACCGCGAACAGCAGATCACCGCCGCGTTTGCCGGCGACATCCTCGAGCAGCATCGCGCCGCGTGCCGCTATGCGAAGGAAACGGCGATGCGCGCCGTCCCGCAACCCTTCGACGTGGTCCTGACGACCAATTCGGGTTATCCCCTCGATCAAAACCTCTACCAGGCGGTCAAGGGTATGTCTGCCGCGGCAAAGATCGTGAAGAACGGCGGGACCATCGTCTGTGCGTCGGAATGCAGGGACGGGCTACCGTCCCACGGATCGTACGGAGCGATCCTGAAGTCGCAGCCAACGCCGCAAGCACTGCTGGCCATGATCGGCAGCCCCGGGTACTCGGCACCTGATCAGTGGCAGGTGCAGGTCCAGTCGCAGATTCAGCTCAAAGCGCAGGTGCTGGTGAAGACGAACGGACTGAGCGCAGACGAGATCAGCGCCGCGCACTTCACACCGATCGACGATGTATCGCGGGCGGTCCATGACCGGCTCGCGCGCGCCGGCTCCGCGGCGACGCTCTGTGTACTGCCGCAAGGCCCACAGACGATTCCTTATTTGGTCGGTAGTTAGTGGTTGGTAGTCGGTAGTTTCACGAGCCACGGAGCCACGAAGACACGGAGGTATGAAGAGTTCCTTCGTGCCTCCGTGATTCCGTGGCTGGTGTTGCTTCTGGGGTGGCAGGCCGCCTGTGGAAAGAACGCGCCACAGATCAGTCCATCTGGCCCAGTCCTTCTCACCGTTCTCACCTGGAACACGCATGGCAGCAGCGGTGATCTGCGGCGCCTTATCTCTGACCTGGAGATCGGCGTCCTGACCGGCGCCCCGCCGCGCCAGTACGTGCTCTTGCTCCAGGAATTCCCCAACCTCGGCCAGGCAGGCGTCGGTTCGCCGACGCACGCGCTGACGCTGTTCGCGAGCCCGGTTCGCAGCGCGACGGGTAACGCGATCGTGTCAACGATCCCGCTCGAGGAGCCGCGAACGATTGACCTGCCGCAGGAGCGCCAGCCACGCGCGGCCGTCGTCGCTGGAATACGAGTCGGCGGACAGCCGCTGTTCGTCGTATCCACGCATCTGGAGAACCGCCTCGGATGGCTGCGCGGGCTCTTCGGCGATCGCGCGCGGGGACGCCAGGCCGAGGCGCTGATACAGGCGCTGCCGCCGGGGCCCGGAGTCGTCGGCGGAGATCTCAACACGATGCTGGGCCCGGACGAGCCCGCGTGGCGTGCCCTGCTGCAGCGTTTTCCAGACACGCCCGATCGGCCCGAACCGACCTTCCGGGATCGGCTCGTGCTCGATCACCTGTTCTTCGATCTGCCGGACGGATGGATCGTGAACCGGCGCGTGACCGAAGACCAGTACGGGTCGGATCATCATCCCGTCATCGCCGACATTCGCCGGCCTTGAACCGCGAAGCGCGCGAAGGTCGCGAAGCACGCGAAGAAACTGATCCTTCGCGGTCTTCGCGATCTTTGCGGTCGTCGTGGTTTATAAAGCGTTGATGCGCAGAGACACGGCAAACGCCGCGCGGCGTTCGCGGGCGGCGTTTGCCGCCGTGCTGTACAGCGCGACGTCGACACCGACGCGCGGCGACAGGTTCAGCCCGACACCGCCGGTTGGATTCCACATCTCGCGTGAATACACGGCGCCGCCGCGCAGCTCGACGAGGCCGGCGCGGTACTCCGCCCCGCCGCGCAGCGAGTCGCCCTGGAAACCGTGCGCGTATTCGGACATCACCGACCACGAGTCGGCGTGATAGCCGCCGTTGACGTGATAGTCCTTCGGCAGTTCGACACGGACGTCTGACGCGGGAAACGGACCGCCCTCGACGAAATCATCCTGCCCGAGGAACAGGTTGCCCAGCAGGTACGTCGTCTGCTCGGCATTGGTCCAGTTGATCCGGTTCGCGATGCCGTTCACGCCGAAGCCGACTTCGAAGCCGTTGAGGACTGCCGCGACGCCGACGTCGATGGCAAAGCCCCGTCCCGAGTCCGCAGCCGTGCGCACGATTGCCAGCGGCGACGGCAGGAGCGGGTTGATCGTCAGCAGCCCGGCGCCATCGGTATCGAGCCGCAGATCGGCGTCAGCGGCCTCGTAGCGGAATCCACGCAGATAGTTGAAGTTGACCGCGGCGTAAATGCCATCGCGGTCCGAGCCCGGGTTGGCAATCTCAAACCGTCCGCGGTACCCGCCGGTGATGGCCATCGCGATCTGGCCCTGCGTATTACTCTCCAGCCGATACTGCGTGTTCGGGAAGCGGAGCGGATCCTCGCTGGCGAGGATGTCGATGACCCGGTCATCAATCGTGCCCAACGCGCGCATCGACAGATAGGGACCGGCGCCGACGTAGACGCCGTGGAACGGACCTCCCCGGTCGCCGCTGACTCGAATCGTGGCACCCCACGACGGGTTGGCAAGGCCTTCGGCGACCGGCTGGTTCGCCAGCTCGTAGCCGCGGTAGTCGCTGAGATCGCGGCTCAGGGTGGCACTGCGAATGTCGGTAAACAGCTCCCGCCCGCTCTCGGACTCCTGATCGCGGCCGAACTGATAGTGCAGCGGCGACGCGGCATATTCGATCGCCCGGACGAAATCGAACTCTTCGGACTCCGGCTTGAACGTGTCGAAGTTGCGCAGCACCTGGAACAGACCGAGCGGGATGACGATCGTGCGATAGCGGCGCTGTTCTTCCACCATCCGCGACGCCAGGTTGCTCTTGCCGCTGACGTCGCCCAGCGCGATGCTGCGCGCGTCGAACGACCAGTTCTGCGCGAGCGCGGAGTTGACCGAAACCAGGCAGAACGCCAGGACAAAACCCAATCGACGCAGCAGCACGGATCCTCCCAATCAGAGTCGGTCGCCGCCCGGAATCGGCGGAGACCTCGCTGTTTGAAAGGCCGACCTGAAGGTCGGCCTCACCACCTAGAAATCGGCCGCGAACACGCCGAGCTTTAGCTAGCGAGGTACAACTCGCGCGTGATCAGTTATTTAGGGGATGCGGGTCAGTGCGTCAGGACGTGGAGGAGGACGTCCACGCCGAGCGCATAGCCGCGGGGGGAAAACTGATAAAAGAAGTCCGGGTCTTCGCCCTCGCGTTCCCACGAGTCGGCGATGTCGGTGTTGTGCGTCATCAGCACGACGATGCGGCGGTTGGAATCGCGGATGGCGCGGAAATGAACCTCGGCGCTGTCGTCGCCACGTTCCGACGTGTTGGCCCCGCTCCACTGCCGCCAGAACTGGATGTTGGTGATCTGCGGAACTTCCTTGAGCTCGAACTGGCTGCGCAGGATCGGGTCATCCGCCGGAATGTCCTCGATCGGAAATTCCTCCGGCGGCAGCACGCGGCCGATCTGATATTCCCAGTTCTCCCATGCCGCGCTCCCCCAGAAGTCGTCGGCCCACAGGAATCCGCCCTTCAGGAAATATTGCCGCAGGCGGTCCGTCTGCGGATCCGTGAACCCGATCGTCCCGGCATCTGAGGCAAACAGCACCGGGCAGTTGAACAGCTGGTCGTCGCCGGGACGGACAACGTAATAGTTGGGAGTGCCATCGGTATCGCGGCTGATGCGCGTACGGGTCAGTTCGGAGAAACGCGTCGAGAGGTTGATTTCCGCGTACGGGTAATCGGTTTCCCACCCGATACCCGACGGTTCGCTGCGCACCCGCTGATAGGCAAGCCGGCAGATGACGAACCCGCCGTCCGGCATCTGTGCCGGCGCGTAGCGCGCGGCAAAGCCGCCTTCACGGAAGAATCGCTGCGCGTCAACCGCGCCGCTGGCCATCAGCATCGCCACGCCGGTGATCGACGCCGCGAGCAGCAGGCGAACGCGTCGCGAGGGCATGCGCGGAGGTTATCGTGATTTGAACAGCGCGGCAACCTCTGGTTTTGTGACTTTCCCCATCGCGTTGCGCGGCAGCGCGGCAAGCCAGCGAAGATCGCGCGGAATCTTGTAGGGCGCCAGCCGCGGCTTCGCCCAGCTTTGCAGGTCGGCGAGCGAGAGAGCTGTGCCGTCCCGCAATTCAATTGCGGCCGACACCCGCTCGCCCCACTCCTCGTCTGCCACGCCGACGACCGCACACTCGGCGATGCACGGATGCGTCCTCAGCACTTCTTCGATCTCGAGCGCGGACACCTTGAACCCGCCCGTCTTGATGATGTCGACGCTGAGCCGCCCGAGCAGCCGGTAGGCGCCCTGCTCGAGGACGGCCAAATCGCCTGTCCGGAACCAGTCGCCGTGAAAGGCTCCGGCGGTTTCCTCCGGCCGCCGCCAGTATTCCAGGAACACGTTCGGCCCGCGAATCTCGAGCTCACCGGAGCTGCCATCCGGCACCTCCGCGCCGTGCTCGTCGACCAGGCGGGCTTCGACTCCCGGGAGCGGCGTGCCGACGAAGCCGGCGCGGCGCTCTCCGTCGAGCGGATTGGACAGCGCCATGCCGATTTCTGTCATGCCGTAGCGCTCGAGCAGCGTCTGTCCCGTGATGTCGCGCCAGCGCTCGAGCATCTGCACGGGCAGCGCCGCGGATCCGGACATCATCAGCCGCAGGCGCCGCGCCCCGTCGGACCACGCGTGCCGTGTCGCAGACGCGGCGCTCTCCCATGCGGAGATCAGCCGGTGATACATCGTGGGCACGGCAGTGAAGACGCTGATCTCACCGGAGGCGAGCCGCGCCCACACGCGCGGCGCGTCGAAGGGATACAGCATCTCGCACGTCGCCCGGATCGCGAGTGCGGAGCCGAGACCGTTGATGATGCCGTGCACATGGTGCAGCGGGAGGACGAGCAGCAGGCGGTCCGATGGCGTCCATCGCCAGGCGCTGACGAGCGATGAAATCTGCGCGCCGATCATCTGGTGCGTGGTAACGGCGCCCTTGGGCCGCCCGGTGGTGCCGCTGGTGTAGATGATCATGGCGCGCTGATTGGAGCGCAGATGCGGAAGTCCCTCGGACGGCGCGGACTCGAGCGCGTCGCCGGCAAATACGAAGCGCGCCCGCGCCATCCGCGCCAACGCCCGGCCGGCATCGCGATAGGGGGCGTCGGCGACCACCACTGAGGCGTCCGCGTCGCGGATGACGTACTCCAGCTCCGCCGCAGGGTGCGACACGGCCAGCGGTACCGCGACGCCGCCGGCGCGCCAGATCCCGCGCTGGATTGCCGCGTACGCGAACCCCGGTGCGACGAGAAACGCGACACGCGTTTCCCGCAAATCATCGTTGTCACCCAGGAGCTTCCCCGCCACGCGCATCGACGCCGCGTCGAGCTCGCCGTAGGAATGCGCGCGTCCATCCGCGATGATGGCGGTGCGACTGGTCACAGAAGTATTATCTCAACGCTTGACACGCGCCCAAACCAGTGGTTGCTTTTTTGGGAGTGGGACGTTGGAATTGACGACATGCCGCTCATCGAACCCGGTCAGAAAGCTCCTGCATTCGCGCTGAAGGATCAACACGGCGAGGCGCATCGACTGTCCGACTATGCGGGACAGCACGTCGTGCTCTACTTCTATCCGAAAGACGACACGCCTGGCTGCACCAAGGAGTCGTGCGACTTCCAGGCGAGCCTCCCGACGTACAAACGGCGGAAGGCGGCGGTCCTCGGCGTCAGCATTCTCGACGGGAAGAGCAAGGCGAAGTTCGCCACCAAGCACGGGCTGACGTTTCCGCTGCTCGCCGACGCGGATCATGCCGTGGCCGAAAAATACGGCGTGTGGCAGGAGAAATCGCGCTACGGCCGCAAGTACATGGGCATCGCGCGGACAACGTATCTCATCGGGCCCGACGGCAAAGTCGTACAGCGATGGGACAACGTGAAGGTCGACGGTCACGTTGACGCCGTCGCTGAAGCACTCAGAACCGGCGTTCCTTCCTGAGCGCCCCGCGCGGCTACGGCTCGTCGAGCGTAAATCCGACCTTCACCGTCACCTGCCAGTGAGCGATTTTTCCGTCCTCGATGTGGCCGCGCGTCTGCGTGACCTCGAACCATCGCAGGTTCCTCATCGTCGCCGCGGCGCGCGCGACGGCGTTGTTCACGGCTTCGTCGCTGCCGATAGGCGATGAGCCGACCAGTTCAATGGTCTTGTAAACGTGATTGGACAAGGACCGCCTCCTTCCGCCCTGAAAGGATCTTCCGCCTGAAGGCGGAGAACCAACTACCAACGACCAACTACCAACGACCAACTACCAACTACCAACTAGGGTAGACTGGCGCGGTGAGGGGTTGGCTACCTCGACGGCGCATTCTCGCGGCCGCCCTGCTGGCGGTTGCCGCCCTCGCTGTAGCCGCGCAGGTCGAAGCCCAGTTCTTCCGCAGCTTCCGTTCGGTACGGCTCGCCCGTCCCGGCGACTTCGACGGGACGTTTCAGTTCTGCCGCATCGTGTTTTCCGAGGACCCGCGCGGCGACAGCGGCGGGTGGGACGTGGACTGGCCGCGCGCCGACATCAACCTCTCGATACGGCTGTCGGAGCTGACCAAGACCGTCGTCGGCAAGTCACCGTCCGGCGACCCGAATCACCTGCTGCTTCGCCTCACCGACGAGACGCTCTTCCACTGCCCGTTCATCATGATGACGGAGGTCGGCAACATCTCGCTCAACGACGAGGAGGTCGACCGCCTGCGGGCGTATCTGCTCAAGGGCGGGTTCCTGTGGGCCGACGACTTCTGGGGCAGCTACGCGTGGGACTGGTGGGAGGCGCAGATCCGAAAGGTATTCCCCGCGTCGGAGTATCCAATCATCGACGTGCCGCTGACGCACCCGCTCTTCCGGGCGCAGTTCGAGATGAAAAACGGCGCGCCGCAGATTTCCGCCATCGGCAACTGGGCGCGGGGGGTCGTGTCCGAACGCGGCGCCGACAGCGCCGAGGTGCACGTCCGCGCGATCCTGGACAAACATGACCGCATCATGGTGGTCATCACACACAACACCGATTTCGGCGATTCCTACGAGCGGGAAGGCGAGAACCCGGATTACTTCCTCGAGATGTCGGTGCCCGGTTACGCGTTCGGGATCAACACAATCCTCTACGCGATGACTCACTGACGCGGCCGTTCCTTCTTCCCAGTTCCCACTTCCGGGTTCGTGTTCTCCGTTCGGTTCGGGGTTCGAGGTTCAGGGTTCCGAATTCGGCGTGGAAGTGAAATGCCTACGATCGTGCTTGAAACACGCATCGCCGCGCCCCTCGAACGGTGCTTCGACCTGGCGCGCGATCTGGAGGCGCACGTCAAGACGGCGTCCTTTACCCGCGAACGCCTGGTGACCAGCACAGCCTCCCGATTTCTCGGATACGGTGACGTCGTCACGTTCGAGGCCGTGCATTTCGGGATTCGGCAGCAACTGACCTCGAAGATCGTCGAGTTCGATCCTCCGAACCGGTTCGTGGACGAGATGGTGCAAGGAGCGTTTGCCAGCCTTCGACACGTGCACGAATTCGTTGTCGACGGCGACGCAGTGGTAATGCGCGACACCCTCGTCTGGCGCTCTCCCTTGGGCTTTCTTGGGCTCGTCGCAGACAAGCTCTTCGTCGAGAGGCACCTGAGGAAGTTCATGGTGACGAAGCAGTCTCGGCTCAAGCAATATGCCGAAAGCATCGTGTAATGAACGGCCGGCTACGCTAAGCTCGTAGCATCCTCTTCTTCGAGCTGTTCCCCGTTTTCGTCACGATCGTCGCAGCGATTGCCGGCGTCGCTCTGTACGTCGCGAACCGATCGGGCCACGGCGAACCCTGAACCCCCGAACCACGAACACGAACCCGGACCCGCGAACCTCAGAACCGAACCCAGAACACGAACCCGGAAGCGGGAACTCGGAACGGTGAACGGTCGTGAGGGGCCGCGAATTGTAAGCCATTTTCGGGCGCAGTAACCGTCAACTCCCGCGCTGTCCCGAATCGACAGTGAATGGGCCGGAATGTGTCTTGCTCAGGTGCCTCGCATCCGCGGGGATTAAGGAGCCTTCATGCGCGTGCTCGCTGCGGCTGCCGCGGGCCTGATCCTCGCCGCCTGCGGCGGCGGGGGATCCTCGCCGAGCGGTCCGACCCCCGGCGCACTCACCATCACGATTACTCGTCAGAACGGCTCGCAGTCGTTCTCGCCAAACCCGGCGTCCGCGGGCGGACAGACAGTCGTGTTCAGAAATGCCGACAGCGTGGTGCACCGGGTCAGGCTGAACGACGGGAGCGTCGATACCGGCGACATTGCGCCCGGTGCCAGCAGCACTCCGGTTCAAATGCCGGCGGACGGTACCAACTATCACTGCTCCGTGCACCCGGACATGATTGGCGCTGTCAGCGGAACGGCCGGCGGGCCGCCGCCATGCGAGGGACCGTACTGCGGCTAGTAGCCCATCTTGACGACACCCTGCTGCATCCCGTTCACCGTTCCCTTTTCGAGCCATTCGAGGGACGCGCGGAACAGCAGGGTGTGATTCCGCTCCCACATCGCGTTATGGGACGCACAGCCGAGATCGAGGAGCACCTTTTCTTTGGCGCCGAGATCGGCGTACAGCTCGTTCACACGCGCAGCCGAGACCTGGACGTCGTGAACCGCCGCCACCATCAGCGTCGGCGTCTGTGTCTTCGCCACGACCGCCTGATTCCAGCCCCACGTCGTCGTCTGCGGCGCGCGGCGGACGCCCGGGCCCCACGTCGCACCGACGGGATCCGACTGCATCATCTCTGACCAGACGACGTCGGCAACCGCCGGGTCAACCTGGGTGGCACATGCCGTCTGCCGCTGCCAGAGCGCATCGAGGTCCGCGCGTGACTGCGTGTTGAACGCCGCGCCGTCGGCAGGAACCTTGGCCGGCGGATTCGCCGCGCTGTTCCGTCCATACGCGGGAGCCAGCAGCACCAGCCGCTTCACCTTCTCGGGAAACCGCGCGGCATAGCCGCCGGACCGCGGTCCTCCCAGCGACCAGGCGACGATGCTGACGCGATCGACGCGGCGGAGCGCACGGATGTAATCCACCGCTGCCCCGACGTCGTCCCAATCGGAGGCGATCGTGGTGAGCGCCTGCGGGTAGGACGGAGCACACGGCGCCTTCAACAGCGTGGGAATCCACTCGGCCTGGCGATCGCGTGCCACGTTGCACAGGTCGCTCATCTGCGGCGGCCTCGTCGATCGCCCGTAGCCAGTCATGTCCACGGAGAAGACATCAAAGCCCGCACGCGCCAGGTACCCCATCCAGCTGTAGTCCTGGTACGGGAGGTCGAACGCCACTTCCGCCGGCGTGCCCGCCCCATGCACGAACAGCACGACCCGTTCGGGAGATATCGCCCCGCGCAGACCCGCGCCTGCGAGCACACGCTCGCGGACATAGAGCTGTACCGGCTGCCCGGCTACCGCCGGCACCGTGGACTTGACGCGGACGTAGTGGTCGATCGTCAGCAGACGATCGCTGTCGTCGCCGCGCACGAGGGCGACGCCGCACGCAAGAAAGAGCGCGCCGACGATTAGTCGCCGCAACTGAGAACCACGCACGAGGAACACGAACTCGAAAGCAAGAACCTAGAATTGTGAACGGCCGGTGCCCACATGCGCTGTCTTGATGTGCTCACGCAGGAGGTCGCGACCGAAATCGCCGCTGAAGTCACGCCAGATCGAGTGCACGTGGTTGCCCTGGTTCTGCGTGTTGTCGAACTCGATCAGGAACGTCGGCCCCTGAACCCGGTAATAGTGCAGCGCGCCGCGCTCCACCGGACCGGCCCACGCGAAGGCGATGTTCTCGAAACCGGCGGCCTTGATTTTGGCCATGCGCTGGGCGGCAACGTCCGGCGCCATAAGGCCGGCGTAGGCATCGATCACCCTGGTCAGGAGGTCGCGCTGCGCCGCCGTCATCGCCGAGGCTTTGAGGCCGTCCGGTGACAGCGGTTTGATGTCCAGCGTGTTGTTGGTGACGATCTCGTTAGGCGCGGTGGTGTTGATGATCGCCGCGGCCCGCTGCTTGTCGTCGAGCGCCATCACCAGCGCGCGGCCCGGATCCTCGAGCGACGCCAGTACGCGCTTGCCCTTTTCCGCGCCGTCGCGCACTTCGGCCGGATTCGATCCGGCAAACGAAGGCGTGCTGGCTGCGACCGTGCCCTTGGCGACGAGGAAGTGCAGCGAGATGTGGTGTCCTTCAACACGCCAGCCCCAGTTGCCGGTGGCCGACGGCTGGCCGAAGACGGTGAAGAAATACTTGTTCGGGTCGCGCTCGAACCCGCCGCGGCCGCCACCGCGCCCGCCACCGGGCGCGGCACCACCGGGCGCGGCACCACCGGGCGCGGCGCCACCAGGTGCGACGCCACCAGGTGCGCCGCCGCCGGGCGCAGCGCCAGGTGCGGCACCGCCGCCGCCCGGGCGACCCCCGCCAGCGCGTGCGCCCTCAACGACTCGAAGGATGTCCTCGAGCGCGATGATGGCGGTGTAGGTCTCGTAGCCGCGAACGCTCAAGCCGCTTCTGAGCAGATCGTGCGCGAGCTTCCGCTGCGTCTCGTTCATCGCCCCGAGGGTCAGTCCGTTCCGCGGAAACGCCTCAGTCGGAATGAAGTTCCATCGCAGGTATTCCTCGGACTCCAGCGGGTAGGTGGCCTGCTTCCGCTGTCCGGCGTCGAGCGCGTCGAGGAAGCGGGTGGCCGCCGTGGTCATCGCGGCCGCCGCGGTCGGCGTCCGCTGTGCGGATGCGACGACGGCACCAAAGACCGCCAGGACCATGACAATGAGTGCGAGGCGAGGCGAGAGAAAGCGCTTCATGGCTCCCCTTTCATGAATTCGGAATCCCGACCGGGGCAATGCTAGCACCAGCCGCCAGCAACCTCTTCGGCAAAACGCGAATCGGAGTATGTAGCGTGGCCGGTCATCTGTGGCGTGCGGTGTCGTCTTCAGCGCGAGGATGCTAGCACGGCTGTTACGTTGCTCCGGCAAGCATCGGCAACATCGCACCAGGCCGGCGGTAAGGTCCTTGCACGGTTGGCCGCACCAGGGGCCCCTTATGGATCTCGGTACCGACCTCCGGAACGCTCGCGAACATGCCGGTCTGTCGCTTCAAGATCTGGCCGCCCGCACGCGGATCCCTCAGCGAACGCTTCGCGCCATCGAGGACAACGATTTCGACAACGTTCCTCCCGGCATCTTTGCCCGATCGTTCATCCGGACCTACGCTCAGGAGGTCGGCGTGGATCCGGCCGAAGCAGTCGCGCAGTACCGTTCGATGACCGAGCCGGTGGTGGAGCCCAGCGACGAACCGGAACCCGAAGTTGTCGAGCAGCGAATCCCGTGGCGTTCGTTTGTTCGAGAGCTCTCCGAGTTCGGTCAGCGGTGGGGTTATGCGCTCATCGCGGTGGCGCTGCTGATCGGGTTGATCGGCGTGAACCGGTACGGTTCGGAGGATGGACAACCGGAAGCCGTGGCGGCCGAGCCGGCTCCGCGCATCGAACCGCCGGCCGATTCGCCAACTCCGGTCGCCACCACCGGCGGCGGCATTCAGATAGCGATGCGCGCGCAGGCTCCGTGCTGGGTGCGGGCGGTTGTTGATGGTCAGATGGCGTTTGCCCGCCTGATGCAGCCGGGGGAGACGGAAACACTCTCCGGTCAGCGCGATATCACCATCCGCGTTGGCGACCCCGCCGCTCTGTCGTATTCGATTAACGGCCGCTCCGGCCAGCCGCTCGGATCTGCGAAACAGGCAGTGACGGTCCGCTTCGACACCAGCGGCCAGGCCACACGCGTCTCCTGACGCACGTCGACTGCACGTATACTCCGCGACATCGGTCCGCCTGAAGGCGGACACTACGTGCGCAAGCCCGCCTGAAGGCGGACACTACGTGCGTTAGCCCGCCTGAAGGCGGACACTACGACGTGGAGTCCGGCTTCGGCCGGATTTCCAGCGAAGGAACCTTATGGCTGACGACACGACGAAGGGTGCATCGCGCAAACGGCTGCTTGGGCTCGGGCTGGCCGCGGCTCTAGGCTTCGCGGCCGCCGTCGGGGCCGTGCTGGCGCAACCCGCAGCGGTCGAGGAGCTCGTGTTCGTCAACGGCAGCATCCACACGATGGACGCGAAGAATACGGTGGTCGCGACGGTGACCATTCGCAACGGGCGATTTGCCGCCGTCGGCGGCGCTGCTCCCCGGCCTGCCTCCGGACGTCGAATCATCGACCTGCGCAAGCGCACGGTGGTTCCGGGCATCATCGACAACCACAATCACATCGTCGCGATGGGCAACCGGCCCGGGTACCACACGCCGCTGGAGAACGCGACGTCGATTGCCGACGTGCAGTCGATCATTGCGGCACGCGTGGCAGGTGCTCCGAAAGGCGTCTGGATCACGACCATCGGCGGATTCCATCGCAATCATCTGGTTGCGCCAACCGAGATGGCGCGTCTGCCGACGCTCGCCGAGCTCGATAAAGCCGCTCCCGGCAATCCAGTCTTCATCTCGGAGGGCTTCAACGGCCCGTCGGCCACGAACAGCGCCGGCAAGAAGGTTTTCGAGAGCCAGACGCCGCCGATACCGGTGGCTGCGGACGGCGCGATCGCAGGAGGACCGCAGGCAACCGGCCGCGCGCTGCTGCTCCTCAGGCAGACGCTGCTGAACGAAGCCGAGCGGCGCCGGGGCGCGATCGATGCCCTGAACTATGGGCTCAGCCTGGGTGTGACGACGCATCTCGATCAGGGCGTGTTCCAGGCAACCAACACGCCCAACGACGGCGCCGCGCACGAAGACAACTACACCATGCAGCTGCCGTTCGTGGCACTGCACCGGGACGGCCGCCTGCCCGCACGGCTGCGCATCAACTACCTGCATCAGGACGGCACGCCGGAGCTGACCACCCTGCGCGAACGCGTGAAAAACACGATCCCGTTCTTCGGCGACGACATGATTCGGACCGGCGGCATCGGCGAGTTCATTGCCGGGGGGAAGGCGTTTCAGGACGCGGCAAAGCTGCTGGCCCG
>DASTBV010000015.1:0-9955 GCA_035711805.1 Vicinamibacterales bacterium | reverse complement strand
CGGCGGCGCATCGGAGGACGAGGCCACGCGTCTGGCACTTGCCGACTTCCGGGAGGGCAACCTGTTGGCGCAGTACCTCGCGCCGCTGCAGCAGGCGCAGACGCCGATCCCCGTCACGCCGGGAGTGGCGACCGGACATGTGCTCCGCGGTGCCTGGCTGGACCTGCGCTATGCCGCGCGCATGTTGCGGAAGCAGCCAGCCTTCACCGTCGCCGCCGTCCTCACGCTGGCGCTCGGCATCGGCGCCAACACGGCGACGTTCGCGGTGCTGAACAGCGTGCTGCTCGAGCCATTGCCCTATCCGGATGCCGGCGATCTCGTCGCTGTGTGGAACCGCGCGCCGGGTGCGCCCGGCCTCGCTGACGTCACGGGCGGCCTGCGCCTGGCGCCGTCGATGTACGTCACCTACGCGGAAGGGAACCGCACGTTCGAGCACATCGGCATCTGGTCTCCCAGACCGGCGGCGGTCACCGGCGTCGGAGAGCCCGAGCAGGTGCGATCGATCGGCGTGAGCGACGGCACGCTGCCGGCGCTCGGCGTGCCGCCGCAGCTGGGGCGCTGGTTCTCCGCCGCTGATCAGACCCCTGGCGGCCCCCTAACCGTGATGCTCGGTCACGGCTACTGGCAGCGCCGCTTCGGCGGCGACCGCAACGTCCTGGGGCGGATCATCACCGTGGAGGCGGTTCCGCACCAGATCATCGGCGTGATGCCGCACGGCTTCCGCGTCGTCGATGCCGACGCCGACATCTTCGTGCCGCTGCGTCTCGAGCGCAGCCGGCTGGTCCGAAATGCGTTCGCGTTTCTTGGCGTCGCGCGGCTGAAGCCTGGCGCGACGATCGCCGCGGCGAACGCCGACCTCGCACGCATGTTCCCGGCGTGGCTGAACGGCTGGCCCGGCGGATCGACAGAGTTCTACGAAAGCATGCGGATCACGCCCGACATCCGGCCGCTCAAGCAGGAGGTGGTCGGCGGCGTCACTCGGATTCTGTGGGTCGTCGCAGGCACGATCGGCATCGTGTTGTTGATCGCCTGCGCGAACGTCACCAATCTGCTGCTGGTCAGGGCCGAAGGGCGGCAGCAGGAGGTCGCGGTGCGCGCGGCGCTCGGCGCGGGCTCGTGGCGGCTCATACGCGAGCTGCTCCTCGAAAGCGTCCTGCTTGCGCTCCTCGGCGGCGTCGTCGGCATCGGACTCGCACTCGCGGCGCTGCGCCTGCTCGTGTCGTTCGGTCCCGTCGGCCTCCCACGGCTCGGCGACATCGCCCTCGATGCGCGCGCGCTCACCTTCGCCCTCCTCGTGTCACTGGGCGCCGGCGTGTTGCTCGGCGTGGCACCCGCGCTGAAATATCCGCGCCGGCGAATCGCCGCAGCCCTCCACGGCATCGGACGCACTGTCGGCATCAGCCGCGAGCGCCACCGCATCCAGAACGCGCTCGTGGTGGCGCAGGTGGCGCTGGCGCTGGTGCTGCTCGTCGGCTCGGGGCTGATGATTCGGACGTTCCAGGCGCTCCGCGCCGTGGAGCCCGGCTTCACCAGTCCCAGGCAGCTGCAGATCATGCGCATCGCGATCCCCACGGCTACCGTCGCCGAGCCGGAGCGCGTCGCACGGCTGCAGCGCGACATCCTCGACTCGCTGGGTGCGATTCCGGGCGCCGTGTCCGTGGGGTACGTCAGCTCGATGCCAATGGACGGACTCGCGACGGACTGGGATGCGATCACGGTGGAGGGACAACCGCCACGCGCACCTGGCGACCCGCCGGGCCCGCTGCGCCGCCTCAAGTACCTGTCGCCGGGTCTTCTCGCGGCCAGCGGCACACGGCTCGTGGCTGGGCGCGACCTCACCTGGACCGAGGTCGACGATGGAAGGCCGATGGTCCTGGTGTCCGAGAACCTGGCGCGTGAAGTGTGGGGCTCACCCGCGGGCGCGCTTGGCAAACGCATTCGCCTCAACCCGCGGGCTCCGTGGTCGGACGTGATTGGCGTCGCGCAAGACGTCCGCGACAACGGCGTCGATACGGAGGCACCGGCGATCGTCTATTTCCCCCCGCTCCGCAACCCCGGCACGCCTGGCGCGAGCGTCGTCCGCGCCGCCACATTCGTTGTCCGCAGTCCGCAGGCAGGCACCGCGGCCTTCCTGCGGCAGGTCCAGCAGGCGGTCTGGGCGAACAATCCGACGCTGCCGGTGGGAGCGACGCAGACGATGCAGGACGTCTATGAGCGGTCGCTGGCGCGCCCCACGTTCACGCTGCTCATGCTGGGGCTCGCGGGCAGCGTGGCGCTCGCGCTCGGCGTGATCGGGATCTACGGGCTGATCTCCTACACGGTTACGCAGCGACGACGCGAGATCGGCATTCGTCTGGCGCTCGGCGCGCAGCGGGCGGAGGTGCGGCGCCGCTTCGTTCGACATGGCGTGGTCTTGACGAGCGTGGGAGTCGCGCTCGGTGTCGTGGCGGCCGTGGCGGTGACGCGGCTCATGACGTCGCTCCTCTTCGAGGTCAGCCCGCTCGACCCGCTGACGTACGTGGCCGTGGCCGTTCTGCTCGTCATGGCGGCAGCGCTGGCCAGCTATGTGCCCGCGCGTCGCGCGTCCGCCGTGCAGCCTGTCGAGGCGCTCGCGGCTGACTGATGGCGTCGGGGGAATCGTCAGCCTGGCGTCGGCCGACTCACGCTGTCGATCACGAGGACGTCCACTCTGGCAGGGGTAGCGGTCGCTATTTATAAAGGGCCGTTCCGCCTGTGTCCGACGCGGTCCGATCCGGCTTCACGCGAAACGCCAGGCTGATGCGCTCGCCGACCCGCTCTCGGGTCTTCGGGACGCCGTGCGTGTAATGGAGCTGCGTCACGTAGTCCATGACGAACAGGCTGCCGGGCTCCAAATCGATATGCGTCGTGCGACGTGGTGCGGTCTTCGCGCGGATCGTCATGCGGCGCGTCGCGCCGAGCGAGACGAGCGCGATCGGAAAGCCGTCGCGCAGCTCGTAGAGGTGGTCGTTGTGCGGGGCGACGCTGTCGCGTCCGTCGCGATACAGGTTCAGGCCGACGGCGTTGAAGGGCACGCCCAGGTGGGTTCTCACGCGCTCCGCCGCAGCGAGAATCGCATGCGGAGTATCGCTGGACAGCGAATCGAGCCAGTAGTGTCCGATGAGCCGCGGCACGTCGACCTCGCGGTCGTACATCTCGCGTCGCATCTCGCGCCAGCTCACGCCGGCTCGCAACTCGGCAAACCACGCGGCCGCGGTCGCTGCATCGATGAACCGAGGCGTATAGGTAATACGTCCGCGTTCATCGTCCTCGACGATCCAGCGGCTCGACTCGAACAGCGTGAGCTGCGCCACATGTCAGTGTCACATGCCGCGGCAAGTCCGACACCGGACGGAACCGATGAGGTCGCCCTTGCGCTACGCCTCTCGCGCGCACAGGCGCGAGTCCAACTCCTCCAACGCGTTGCGAAACGCCCGGCGCGCACGCGACAGACGCGACATGACGGTTCCCATCGGAATACCCGTCGCGTCCGCCATCTCCCGGTACGACAGGCCCTCCATCTCCCGCAGCACGAGCAGTTCCCGAAAGCGATTGGGCAGGTGGGCCATCGCGCGCTCGATCGCCGCCGCAGTGACGCTCCGCAGCAGCAGCGTTTCAGGATCGACCGCCAGAAGATCGGTGCCGTGCTGCTCTTCATCGAACGTATCCGCCGGTGCGCAAATGCGGCGCCGGCGCCAGTTGCAGCAGGTGTTGCGCACGATGCGAAGGAACCAGGCACGCCCGTTTCCGCCGGTGAACGTTCGAAAGTAGCGAAAAGCCCGGAGCGAGGCTTCCTGCACGACGTCCTGCGCGTCGTCCTCGTTTCGCGTCAGCCAATACGCGAGCCGGTACGCCGCATCGAGGTGAGGCAGAACGACGTCGTCGAAGCTTTCGACGAGCGCCGGGGCGGGTTGAAGGGCTCCGCTACTCATGGAGCGCCCGGAGAATCTGTGCGATCCCGTGTTCGACAGTGGGGTAGTGGAACTTGAAGCCGATCCCGCGCAGCCGGATATTCGAGAACGCCGCGTGGCCTCGCGCGTGGTCAGCCAGCGGCCCTCGGATGAGGCCGGCGGCCTGCGCCGGAAGGCGCCACGTGCGCAGTGGACGGTCGGCGATGCGGGCAAACGCCTGCGCAAATTCCGACAGCCTGATCGGTTCGTTGTTCGCAAGGAAGTAGCGGCTGCCGATGTCCCCGTGCTCGGCGAGGTGAACCAGCGCGCGGGCGCAGTCGTAGACGTGCATCGGCGAGACCCAGGGGCCGGCCGCGCCAAACTGCAGGACACGGCGGCACGCCATCACCGGGTCGACGATGCGCTCACGGAACCAGGAGCCGTTGCCGTAGACGCAGCCCGGAATCGCCGTGACGATCGGCAGGCCCGCGATCAGGTAGCCGTCGAGACGATCCAGCGTGGACGTGACCCGGTTCCGCTCCGGTGTCATCCGGATTTCGTCTTCGGTGACGGGGCGCACTCCGGTCGGCCGGTAGCTGCGTGAATCCGCGACGTACACGATCCGGCGCGTGTCGCCGGCAGCCACCGCGTCGAGCAGGTGTGCGTCCATGGCGGCGCGCATCCGTGTCGTTCGCTCGCCGGAATGCCAGAGCCGGTGGCCCGTCGTCAGGGTGCGCGGCGGTATGTGGAACACCCAGTCGGCGGCGGCCTCGTCCTGCCACTGCCCTGGCACGGAAAGGTCGCCGCTAACGGCCGTCGCCCCTGCGTGGCGAAGCTGACGCGCCGATTCCATGGATCTCGCGAGCCCGAATACCTCACAGCCACGGGCAACGAGCACCTTGACCAGCTCCTTGCCGATGAAGCCCGAGGCTCCGGTCACAAACACCGTCGGTCGCCCGTTGCCTGACATACGGCCAGTCTGGCGAACGCATCCGGCCGGGACCACCGACAGCCCCCGCACAACGCTCGTACGGCGCGCGTACGAGTGATGTGCGGGCGCTGTCTGTGGTCGGCACAGAAACCGCCGCACAGACTGGCACCCACATCAAACCGGCCCGCTGCGTCGAATGAGTGACGCCGGGCGGAACGCTTTACGCCGACCGTCCGACTTCTCGTCGGCGAAATCCAGTTGATAGGAGACGGCATGAGTTCGAACACAACACGCACGACACGAAACGGAATGTTGCTGACGCTGGCAAGCCTTGGCCTGGCGTGCCTGGCGGCGACCAGCATCGGAGCACAGAACGGCGGATCGAATGGCGCCGATCGCGAGCCTGACTTCCACTCGCTGCAGGGACGCGGCGACATCAAGTTCCTGCCGGCTCCGCTGCAGGATCGCCTCCTGGAGCTGGCCCGGCGGCCACACTCGTTTCTGCCGCTGACGGCCTTCGGCGAGGCGGAGGAGGCGAGTCAGCTGTTCGGGTATTACCTGCTCGATACCACCACAATCGCGCCAAACGTCTTCACGAGCATCATTGCCGGCATCAACGACAACGGCGTCATTCCGACCGGTGCCAACTTCGCCAACGGCGGACTTCCGACGTTGGGCGCGGTACGCATGACGCTGGAGCCGAAGCCGGGCCTGCCGACCAATCCTGCCGATCCGCGGGCGTTCATCGATATGTTCACCGACATCTCGGGTCTGTTCGTCATCAACAACGAGTCGGGTTGGTACGAAGGGTGGATGACGTGGGACCTGCGCGTGCCATCGATTGCGGAGCCGCTCGGTGATGGCCGCGCGCGCTTTGGCACGATGACTCCGGCCGATGCGGCGGTCCTGGCCGCGATGGGCGCGGGCAACAATGTTCCCGCACCCGGGCGCCTGTTCACGCTCGACGGCGCCGCGGTGCGCTTTGCCAGTGCCGGCGGGACGATTCCCGGCAACACCGTCTCGCTGTCAGTGAGCATCGGTGCGTTCAATGCCCTGCAGCAGAGTGATGTGCACGCGTATTGGGAGTTCAACCACGGCACCAACTGGGTCTTCCCACACTACGAGCTGCCGTTCACGGGCGGATTGCCGGGTACGTTTCCGGCCCTTCAGTACGGACTGCAGTCGGTGATTCCCGGATCGGGGCCGTTCGGCGTGCGCAACACCGCGGCCACGCACGGGGACGACCCCGACAATCCTCGCGATCCAGATCGCTTCGAGCCGGTCAGCTCCGGACAGACCGAGACGCGCAATCGCTTCATCCCCAGCGGGCTCGCGGCCGAGATCTTCCGCGACGTGTTTGCACGTCCGGTGTCGTTCCTGCCCGGCGTCACGGACGTCGGCGAACGGCTGCTGCGCGCCTATGCCCTCGAAGTCGCCAGGGTCGATCAGAATGGCGATGGCGCCGTCTCCTTCGCAGAGGCCGACGTGGACGGCCGCTCGGACGGTCTGCCGAACACGCGGCTCTATCTGTCGCCGACGACGTTCAACCGATTCTTTGTGACGCGGGAGATCAACGACGGGCTGCTGGCGCCGCGATTCGAGCCGAGCCAGCGCGCGTGGGTGCTCAGCGGGTTCCTGACGCTGGTGCAGCCCGCCGTACCTGCATCGATTCCGCAGGATGCCGACCTCCGCTGAGCGGGCCCTCGGTTTCGCGATTCCTCGAACAGGTCCCCTCACACCCGAGCGAGTCCCTCTCCGGGTATCCGCGGATACCCGGGAGGGGACCGCTTTTCATTGGCGCTGCCGCATGGTCCTTCCCGTGCGGCGGAGCCCTAACATAAGATGAGCGCGCCGTGAAATCTGGCGCGCCGGCATCATTTGGCGCGCAACTGAAAAGTCTGCGCGAGGCCGCTGGCTTTACGCAGGAGGAGCTCGCGACGATCGCGGGACTTTCTGTTCATGCGATAAGTGCGCTCGAGCGCGGCCATCGCCGGCGGCCTCACGTCGAAACGGTACGGGCGCTCTCCGCCGCGCTCGACCTGACTGGCCAGATTCGCGACGCCTTCCTCGTGAGCGCGCGCGCGCCCGCCCTTGCCACCGCCGTCGACGAACTGAACGGCGCCTCGCTGCCCGTCGCGTTGACCGCCCTTCACGGCCGTGAGCGCGATCTGCAGACGTTGCAGCACTGGCTCGCCGGGCCCGACGTCCGTTTCATCACGCTGATCGGACCAGGAGGAGTCGGCAAGACACGTCTGGCGCTGGAACTCGCCCGCGGCGTCGCGGACGAGGGCTCGACCCGCGTGGTGTTCGTTCCGCTGGTCTATGTTCGGGATCCAGGGCTCGCCGCGTGCTCGATCGCGGAGGCGCTGGGACTGGCGGACGTGACGTCGTCTGACTTGCCGAAACGGGCGCGTGCCGCGTGCGGAGATCAGCAGACCTTGCTGGTGCTGGACAATTTCGAGCAGATTCTGGCTGCCGCCCCGCTGCTGGCGGAGATCGTGACGTCGGTGCCGGTGCTTCGTCTGCTTGTCACGAGCCGCGCGCCGCTCCGCGTGCGGGGGGAGCGGGAGTACGCCGTCGGTCCTCTCGCCCTCGACGCCGGCGCAGAGGCGATGCCGCCGGCCGATCTCGCACGCGTTGCCGCGGTGCGACTCTTCGTGGAACGGGTTCGCGACGTGCAACCTGAATTCTGTCTCACCGCTGCGAACGGGCCGACCGTGACCGCGATCTGCCGGAAACTCGATGCGCTGCCGCTCGCACTCGAGCTGGCGGCTCCGTGGATGAAGGTGCTGACCGCCGAGGCATTGCTTCGCCGGCTGGCGCATGACCCGCTGATGTCGACGGTCAGCCCGCGCGATCTTCCCGAGCGCCACCAGACGATGAACGCGACGGTCGCATGGAGCTACCAGCTGCTCGACTCGCACACGCAGCGTGCGCTTCGGCGCTTTGGCGCACTGCCCGGGCGGTTTTCGATTGACGCCGCCGCCGCCGTTCTCGCCGCCGACGGCTGCTCGTCAACCGCGGGCGACGGACTCGACGCGATTGCCGCGTTGATCGACAAGAGCCTTCTGCTGCGCGCCGAAACCGCCGTTGCGGCTCGCCCGCTGTATCGGATGCTCGAAACGGTGCGGGCCTACGCGGCCCGCGAGCTGACCGCATCGGCCGATGTCGACGACGCCATGGAGGGGCTGGCACGCTACTGCATCCGTCAAGCCGGCCTCGCCTTCGACGGTCTGGTCGGGCCTGCGCAGGCTGAATGGTTGAATCGAGTGCACGAGGATCTCGAGAACTACCGTGGCGCCCTGACGTGGCTGATCGCGCGCGGCCGCGGCGCCGAAGCGGCTGAGATCGGATGGGGCCTCATGTTCTTCTGGATGATCCGGGGCCACCTGGCCGAAGGTCTCTCCTGGTACGAGGCGACGCTGGACCTGACGCCCCTTCCGCCCGCAGCCGAAACACGGGCGCTCACCGGCGCGGCGTTGATGTGGTTTTCACAGGGAGAGTTCACGCGCGCCCGTGCTGCGCTCGGGCGTACCTTCGGCCATCCACACGGCGTGGACGCGGTCGTGCTGGCCGGGGCACAGGACATCGCCGCTCGAGTTGAACTGGGCTTTGGTGATCTCCGGGCCGCCCATGACTTTTTCGCGCGTGCGATCGAGGGGTTCAAGGCGCTGGCCCTTCCCTGGGGCACTGGAAATTCGTTGATCGGGATGTCGGCGATTCCGCTCGAGACCGGCGACGATCAGTGGGCTGATCGATTGCTGGACGAAGCGACGTCCGTGCTCGGCGATTCCGGGCCGTGGTTCGTGGCGAGGGCCTTTCTGGTTCGTGCCATCCTGGCCGTGCACCGGCGGGCGCCCGACGAGGCGATCGCATTCGTGCGTCAAAGTCTTCTGCACATCCGCGAGCTGCATGACAAGTACGCATTCGTTCACGCGGTTGTGCCTCTCGCTGCAGCGGCGGCGCTGAAGGGCGACGACGCCTGGGCGGCGCGGATTCTCGGTGCCGGAAGGGCCGTTACCGAGCGCACAGGGGCCAGGACCGTGATCAAACCCGCGCACGATCTGCGTGCACAGGTCGAACGGGACGTGCGCCAGCGCCTCGGCCCCGAGCGGTGGGCGCGTGGGCATGCGGCAGGGCGTCACGCCTCAATTGATTCACTGTTGAAGGACATCGACGCCACGCTGTCCAGCGTCGCGCTCGCCTAGAAGCCGGAATACTTCACACCAGCACCGGGTTAGGCGGGGTAGTGAATGGACACGACTGCGCCACGCTCGGATCGGTCGCCATCGAAGGAGTGGCGTTCGAGTCGCTCGAACCCGGAACGACGGTCGTGGTGAACACGCGAAACTCGCAGTACCGCTTCATGGTGCTCTATGACCCGTGCGTGGTCGTGGTGAAGGGCGGAGCCGTGTTCAGCGACGACACGATCGTCAGACTCGCGGGTGCCAAGGCCGGCGGCAGCACGCTGAAAGTCGGTTGGGTGCTCGTCGGGTTCGAGATGGAAATCTGGGACGGATCGCGGTCGATCAGATCCTCGCCCGTGCACTCAATCATCGTGGAATATCGCAGGCCGTGAACTGAGCGACGCTGTAGTCGGCGGGAAGTGGACGGTCCACTCGACGCGGTTACCACCCGCACGCTTGGCCGTCATCAATTGGTCATGTGCGGCACGTATGAGGCCCCGTATGGTGCAGCGTCGATACGTCGTAATACCGCCGACGCTGACCGCGATCTCCTCGCGACAGACGCCTCTTATTCGCGCGGCATCGCGTATGACCGCCGATGCCCGCCCCATCGCCTGTGCCGCTTCCGAAGCGGATACGTCGGCGATCACCACGGCAAACGCGTCGCCCCCAATCCATCCGGCGGCCGGACATCCGCGGACGCGCGTCAGCATCGACGCGATCGCTTCGAGCACCTGGTTGCCGCGATCCCGCCCGTGCGCCAAGTTGAACTGTCTGAAGCCGTCTATATCAATGAACGCGAGCGACAAGCCTCGTTCGAGACCGTCGGCGCGTTCAAGTTCGTGCTGAAGAACGGCCGCCAGTGTATGCCCATCCGGCGGGTCGAGCAGGTTATGGATCACACCTGTGCTTGGCCAGAGTTGGCGTTG
>DASTBV010000014.1:0-5508 GCA_035711805.1 Vicinamibacterales bacterium | reverse complement strand
CCAGTGAAGGTCGGCGGCGCCGGGCCGGCGCCTCGTCCACCACCGCGCCCGCGGCCCCCGCCGAAGCCGCGGCCGCCGACATCTCCTCCTGTCCACCACACGCCAGACAGGTCCGGCTTTCCATCGGTCATGCGCGGCGCTGGTTCGGCCGGTTTCCCGCTCGCCTGCGGCGCAGCCGCCGCTCCGCCTTGCTGCGCGGCCAGCGCGATGGGGCCGAGCGTCAATGCGAACAAGGCAGCGCTGATGAAGGCAGTGACGCTGAAGTGCGGCTTCATGGCGATCACTTTGCTCCAGGGCTTTCCTGCGGACCGAACATGCCGTAGGTCTTTCCATCCGCGGTCGTCAGCCGCTGCAGCATGCCTACCTTCTGTTTATCGCGTGCGGGGAAACCGGTAATCGTCACCACCGTGCCCGACGGCAACTCCGCGGCCTTGTAGCCGTTGCGAATCATGCCGCTTGGCGTGCCGGCTTCGAACGACCAGCGGGACATCGTGCCGTCCGGTTCCTTGACGTCGAGAAAGAACCAGGAATGCGGGTTCGTCAGCCGCACGTTCACCAGCGTGCCCTGAATGGTGATCGGCTTCTGCATGTCGTAGTGAGCCGCGAACGAGTGATGCGCCATCAGCGGTGCCGCGGCGCTCGCGGACAGCATCAGCGCAAGGAACACATAGTGTGGTCGCTTCATGGCCAACCTCTGCTCGCGCTGATGATCCTCGGATTGGGACCCGATGTCGAGTGCCGCCTTCCGGCGACACCCTTTCAACGGGCGGGATGGCGATAGGTGTAGGTCAGGCCGATGGCGCCAAGGAGTGCCATGGTTCCGGGGGCGAGCACCGGCGTGGCCCCTTTCATCGACTCCCAGAACAGGTGAAAACCCGAGGCGCCCGGCTGCAGTTCGAGCTCGAACTCGACGTTGCCCTGATAGTGCAGGGCAAGGCCCGCCACCCCGCTCGCGATGAACGCCATCATGGCGAGCTGGAAGAGCCTGACCCCGGCCGTGGACGGCCGGACGGTCAGCACAGCAAGCACGACGCACGCGATGGCAATGAGCACCAGCGGCGCCTTCTGCCATGCGTCCTCGGTGTGCTCGAGGAGCACCAGCTCCGCGGCCGTGCCGACAGAGCCAAACAGGAAGAGTGCAGCGAGCACTCGGCGGAGGAACGCAGCGTCGGGCATCGTGGCGGAGACTCGGTGCGCGCTCAGTTCAACGTGACGTAGCGCTCGAGCCGGGCCACTTCCTTCTCGTCGACGTACTTGCCGATCTCGCGCCTGAACTGCTGGATCGCCTTGTAGGGCCGGTATTCCTTGAACTCGCCGAGCATCCGCTGCCCCATTCCGGGAATGCTGAGAATGTCCGCGTCGCTTGCCGTGTTGAGGTTGACGGGAACGAACACGTACTGCTCGAGGCGGTCGAGTTCCTTGTCGTCAACGTACTTGCCGATCTCGCGCCGGAACTGAGCCAGCGCTCGATAGGGTCTGTATTCCTTGAACTCGCCGAGCATCCGTTTCCCCAGGCCGGGGATCAGCATGATTTCAGCGTCCGATGCCGTGTTGAGGTTGATCTGCACGAACAACCGGCGATAGATCTCCGGCCGCTTCTCGGCGGGGATCGACGGCGCGAGCAGCGCGTCGAGATCCGTCATCTGCAGAAACGGCCGACGCGTCATGATGGTCTTCACGATCGCCGGCGTCAGGCCGGGTACCGAGAGCAGCTGCTTCTCGGCAGCGGTGTTGACGTCCAGCACGTCACCGCGCCGGCCTGCCTGGGCGTGGAGACCTGCGGGGACGAGAAATACGAGGGCGAGAACAGCGGAGACAACTTTCAGACGATTCATGGTCACTCCTAGAATCTGAGCCGGACACCCGCCTGAACCAGCCGCGGACTGCCAGGGAGAATCCCGCGCGTGCGATCCACTATGTACAGCTTATCGAACAGATTCTTCGCGGTCACGAAAAGCGTCGTCTGCCGAAGCGTGTAGTTCAGAGCGAGGTTCCAGACGGTGTGGCTGCCGATCAGGCCGCGCTGTCCGTCCGCGGTCGACTGCACGGTATTGAGATCGTCGGTAAATTGATCGCTCGTGGTCACGGCCTCGATGCGCCCGTCGAAGGCCGCGTAGGAGTAGCCGGCGCCGATGACGGCGACCTGCTCGGGCGCGTACGGCAGACGGTTTCCACTGACGCTCACGCTGCCAAAGCCCGAGATGTTGCTGAACCTGGCGCCGGTGAACTTCGAGACCGGCAGGTAGGTGTACGACACGCGGACGTAGAGGTCGTGAGCGGAGCGCGTGATGGGTGCACTGTCCACCTGCGCTCTGAGCTCCAGACCCTGATGGAGCGTGGCGCCGCCGTTCGTCAGCGTGGCGCCGACGCCGCCGGCGAGGCTGGCCGGAACAATCTGGTTCTCGTAATCCATTCGGAACACCGTGGCGTCGACGCTCACGCCGGGCCGAAGCGTGCTGCGAACGCCGGCCTCGTAGTTCCAGCTCAGTTCGGGATCGAGGTCGAGAACGCCGCCGGCGTTCGAGATGATGTCCTCGGTGCGTGGCGGAGCGAAGCCACGGTGCACGCCGGCGAACAGGGTCACCTGCTCCCCCGTCGTGTGCGAGACGCCGATCCCCGGAATGACACGCGTCAGCTCCGTGTCACCGGTCACGCCGGTGCCGGCATTGGCCAGCCGGTTCGTACGTTCATACTTGACGTGCTCGAGCCGCACGCCCGGGGTGACCGTCCACCCACCGAACAGGAACCGGTTCTGCACGAACCCGGCATAGGCAGAGTTCTGTCGAACGTTGCTCTCGACGAGCACGCCCGTCCGGGCGGCCGGGGAATCGCCGTTCTGCTGCAGGCGATCCTGGTTTTCGAAGTGCGCGCGCACGCCGACGTCCGTTTCGCTGGCGACCCCAAACGTGCGGTGATACATGGTGACGCGCGGCTCGACGCCCCACGCGTAGTATTCGCGCAGGCGCCCTTCGTTGCCGCAGGTCGTGTTCAGGTTGGCCATCCCGCCGCACACCGGATCGGCCGAGTCGTTGGGCCGCTGCCCGGAGTTGCTCGACTGACGCCACCAGTGCCGGCGGAATGAGCTCCAGTACACCGTGCTGGTCATGGCGGCGTTGCCGCTCATGGCGAACGCATGGGTCGCCGAGGCGCCGTAGCGGTCGGCGTAGAAAAAGTCGTTGCCGAATGGATTCGCGCGCGGGTCCGCCGTGTATTCGTCCAGTCGCAGCCCCGAATAGGTGACGTTCGAATCTTCGCTGTAGTAGTTGCCGCGGAACGTCCACGTCTGGCTCGCGCCGACACCCTGCACGACCTTCCCGTTGACGTCGTTCAGCCTGAAGTCCAGATTCTCGCGGGAGCCGTCTCCCTGCTTCCGCATGTAATCGAACAGGAATCCGGTTCGCGCGACCGTGGCCCCGTACGAACCGTGGCCGTTGAAGTAGTCGCGATTCCCGCCGGTCAGCGTCAGCGAGCCGGATGGCTGGATGGGGGGTCTCGGAGTCAGGTAGTTGACGGCGCCGCCGACAGTTTGCGGTCCGTAGGCGATCTGCGCGCCACCTTTGAGGACCTCGAGCCGCTCGAAGCGGTCGATCGGCGGGTGGTAGTACGAAGCGTTGTCGCCGTACGGCGCGTAGGTCAACGGAATGCCGTCCTCCATCAGGAGAACCTTCGTCGAGCGGGTCGGATTCAGGCCGCGAATGCCGATGTTCGGCCGCAGACCGAACCCTTCCTCGTCCCGAACATGCAGGCCCGCCACCTTGCGGAGCGCCTCGCTCGTCGTCATGACGGCGCTGTCTTCCAGCGTCTCGCGGTCGACGACGGCCACCGAACCCGGAATGCGGCGCAGCCGCTCGTGACTGCCGGCGATTTCGCCGGTCACGACGACCTCCTCAGTCAGGTTGCCGACCCGCAGTTGAAAGCGGACGCGGGTCTCGCCGCTCCGGAGTGCCACCCGCTGCACGGCGGCGACGAAACCTGCGCTCGTTGCGCTCACCTCGTAGTCGCCCGGCTGCAGTTGGTCGATGGAGAACGCGCCTTGCGCATTGGCGGTGACGCTTCGCTCGATGCCGCTCGACAGCCGGCGGACGGTGATGGACGCCTGCGGCACCGCGGCGCCCGTCTGATCGAAAACCTGGCCGATCAGGAACGCCCCGCGTGCGTCCACCTGCGCATCCGCCGATCCCGCGGCAACGGTCAGGAGAACAGTAATCGCCAGAAAGGTCCGAACCCTCAACATGCAACGCTCCGTAGTGAGACTAAGTCTCAATGTAAAGATTGGACGATATCTCGGACCAATTCGGTCGGTCAAGGGGGATCGATGGCGAAGGGTGAGCCTGAGGCAAGATGAGCGTTCATGCTCTATGAGGTCTTGCCGGACCCGCGCGCGCTAGTCGCGAAGCAGGGCGGGTCTACCGTCCAGGTGCTGCAGATACACCGGCCGCTCCCGGACAGCGTTCCAATCGGGCATTTCTCCGCCGGCGGAGCCGAGGTCGTCGACGAGATCGTCAGCCGAACCGCGTACCTCGACCTGCTCCAGCAGGCGTGTGCCAGGCTTGGCAACGGACTGGAAGTCCGCTTCTTCGATCACGACTTCGGGGAATTCGACGCGTCCGTACTGGACCACCTGGACGAGATTCGGTGCCTCTCGCTCGACGGCCTGGAGAGCGTTCGTCATCCGGAAGCGGTCGGACGATTACCGAAACTCACCGTCCTGCGTTTCGGTCCGCGCCGGATCGACAACGCCAGGATCCTCGGCGCGATCGGCGTTCACCGGCTCGAGCATTTCACGCTGGCATCGACTCCCACCCCGGCACTCGACTTTGCCGCCCTGGGCGACGCGCGCTCGATGCGTTCGCTGCGCCTCCTCGGCCACGGGAAGAACACCGAGGCAGTCGGCCGTCTCACCTCGCTCGAAGAACTGGCGTTACAGCCCTCATCGAAGTTCTCGCTCGAATTCGTCAATGGTATGGTCTCGCTCGAGACGCTGAAGCTGGTGCTGGGAAACGCAAGATCGATCGGCGCCATCGAGGCGCTTCCAGCGCTCACAGATCTCTCGTTCCGGGAGGTTCGCAACCTCGAGGATCTCGGCAATCTCGAACGCTTTCCGCGCCTGCGGCGGCTCCTTGTGAGCGATCAGCCACGGATCACTGAATTGCAGGTCGGGCGTCGCAACGCCGCGCTCGAGCACATCTACCTGTACAGCGTTCCGCGGTTAGAGACGTTGAAGGGTTTTTCCGAGCTTCCTACCGTGAAGAGCTTTTTCGTCTATGACGGCCGTCTCGAGCCGCCATGGTCCGAGCTCCCTGCAACGCTCACGCATTTGCAGCTGATGACGAAGGCGATAAAAGGCCGCGACGCACACAACGCGCGGGTGCGTGCGAAAGGGCTGATCCCGGAGGTCCATCCCGTCTCGCAGTTCTTCTACAAATAGAAGATTTCAGGTTTGACGGAGAATACTCGTCGTCAGTGAATAGCAATGCGGCTTCTGCCGGGCGAGTGGTGATTGCCGGT
>DASTBV010000013.1:0-11098 GCA_035711805.1 Vicinamibacterales bacterium | reverse complement strand
GGGTGCGTGTACTGGTCGTTCCAGAACGGTTCGATCGTCCGCAACTCGCCGACGGTCGGCGCCGTCACCGGCCAGGGCAACGCGCGCTACGCCGTGTTCTTCGGCGACGGCCATGCCAACGTGTTCGCGCTGGACGCGCAGACAGGTCGCCAGCTGTGGAAGGTGCGCGTGGACGACCACGTCGTCGCGCGAATCACCGCCGGCCTGAAGTATCACGATGGGCGCGTCTACGTGCCGGTGTCCGGCTCCGAAGAGTTCCAGAGCGGACGGCCGTTCTACCCGTGCTGCACCGCCCGGGGCGCGGTTGTCGCGCTCGACGCGAGCACGGGCAAGCAGATCTGGAAGACCTACAACGTCGACGAGCCGAAGCCGTGGAAGAAGCAGCCGAACGGCGTTCAGCTCTACGGCCCCTCCGCGGGCGGTATCTGGGATTCGCCGACCATCGATACCGTCCGCGGCGTCCTCTACGTGGGCACGGGAGATCCGGTCACGCCGCCCGAATCAAAGCTCACAGATGCGATCGTCGCGATGGATCTGAAGACCGGCAAGGTCGTCTGGTCGCACCGGGTCCTCGACTACGACATGTTCATGGGCGGCTGCGCGGGCGCCGATCGCAGCGAAGCGTGTCCGGAAAAGATGGGTCCGGACTTCGACATCGGCAACTCGCCGATTCTGGTCACGCTGCCGAACGGCAGGCGTGCGCTCTTTACAGGTACGAAGAGCGGAGAAGTCGTCGCGCTCGATCCTGACAAGAACGGCGCGGTGCTGTTCAAGCTGCACCCCGCGGGTGCGCCGGCCGGCGGCGGACGCGGACGAGGCGCGATCGTGTGGGGCGGCGCCGCGGATGCGCGTCAGGTGTACTACGGCATGGCCGCGGCAGGCATGGGCGCGGTGGACGCGAGCACCGGGAAGGTCGCGTTCGTCTTTACGGCTCCCGGCGTCGGCGGTCGCGGCGTTGCAGCCCTTGGCGCGGCGCCGACAGCGATCCCGGGCGTTGTCTTCCAAGGCTCGGGGGACGGTCGTCTCTTTGCCGTTTCACCCGAGGGCAAGCAGCTGTGGGAGTTCAACACGGCGCAGGAGTTCGCCACGAACAACAAGGTCCCGGCGCGCGGTGGCGCTATCGCGACGTCCGGAGCGTCGGTGGTCGACGGGATGGTTTACGTGCAGTCCGGATACGCGATTACCAGCGGCGCGTCGGGCGGCAACGTGCTGCTCGCGTTCGGTGTCGAGTAGAGAATCGACCTATTGCAGCGCACCCGACGAGCCTGCTCGCGGCTTGCCGGCGCGGGTGGCCGACCGCTGACCCTTCTATACCGTTCTGAAAAACGCGCTCTAGCGCTTCACCGGAATCGTCCACTGCAGCGGGACGGATTCCGGCAGGTAGCAGACGCGGTCGTCGCATGCCTGATATGACAGCGTGCCGGTGATCCTCAGCGGTGCCGCTTTCGGCGGCACCGTTCCCACCTGGATGTTCATCGTCAGCCTGAAGGGATCGCTGAAGACGAGCACGCGTTCCTTCAGCGGCTTGAAAAAGTAAATCGACGGCTTCGGGTAGGCGAGCGGCGACGGCTTCAGCGATGGATGCCGATCGAGCGTCACCGTGATCGCCCGGTATGTCGTCCCTGGCGCGTACACGTGCATACGTTTCTTCGGCATCACGTTCACCGCGAGCGAGAGGCGCCCGCCCGGCCGTGCGACGTCCGGCGATATCGATGCGGTGAAGCTGAGGTGCGGAGTGTTGCGTGCGACGATGACGTCGGCCGCGAGGGGCCAGCTCCCAATCGTGCACAGCGCCACGGCCAGCGCGGCGGCGCGATGGAGCTGTTGTTCCATACTGCAAACCATTACACGTGGTTTCCGTGTTAAGGCGCAAGCTACGGGACACGACGGCCGAATATCGCCGTTCCAACCCGCACGATCGTCGCCCCTTCCTGGATGGCCACCTCGAAATCGCCGCTCATGCCCATCGACATTTCCCGCAGCATTCCGGCCGGTACGCCGGCCCGGAGCCATCCCTCGCGGAGGTCGCGCAGCTGGCGGAACCACGGGCGGGCGTCCTCTGGCGTATCCGGCAGCGGCGGCAGCGTCATCAGCCCGACGACCCGCGCCGCCCGGCACCGGCCCGCTTCCTCGAGAATGCGCGGCCCGTCCTCCGGCGGCACGCCGTGCTTCGTCGCCTCGCCGGCAAGATCGATCTGGACGAGCAGCTCTGGTGCCCGCCCGGAATCGGCCGCGGCCGCATCGAGCTTCCGCAGCAAATCAACGCTATCCACCGACTGAATCATCGCGAAGGCGGGAGCCGCCTTTCGCGCCTTGTTGGTCTGCAGATGTCCGAGCAGATGCCAGCGCGCGTCGAGATCGGGCGACGCGCCGATCTTCTCGAGTGCTTCCTGGACGCGGTTCTCGCCAAAGTCGCGCTGTCCGGCGGCATATGCGGCACGGACAGCGTCGAGCGGAAAGGTTTTGGAGACGGCGACGAGCCGAACGGAGGACGGGTCCCGTCCGGCTCCGCGGGCCGCCGCGTCGATGCGCGCGCGAACCTCGGCAAGCCGGACTGCAATTGACATCAACTCGAACGCTTCGAACGACCCGAACGGTTCGAACGACCCGAACGGTTCGAACGACCCGAACGAATTACTTCTTCACCATTCCCTGCAACGCCGGCAGCGACGCTTTCACTTCCGCCGCCTTCGCGCCGTTGGGCTCCAGCTGCAGGTACGTTTCGAGCGAGGTGACCGCGAGGTTGAAGTCGCCCAGGTTCAGCGCCGTCATGCCGAGCTGATAGTGCGCGAGCGCCAGCTTCGGATCGGCTTTTACCGCTCCCTCGAAGGCAGCCTTTGCCTCGGCGAACTTGGCGCCGTTGAAGAGCGCGACACCCTGGTTGTAGAGCGCTTCGGCGTTGCCGCCGCCGCCCGCTGCGCCCGCTGAATACTTCGCCGCGTTGGCGCTCGCGTCCGCCGCGAGATCGAACTTCCGCTGCTGGTTATAAACGCCCGCAAGCTGGGTATACGCCTGAGGGTTGTCCGGCTTGAGCTCCGTCGCTTTTTTCAGCGCCGCTTCCGCCTGCGCCCATTCCTTCTTATTGGCATGCGCGATGCCGAGATTCAGGAAGCAGTCGCTGCAGGTTGGCGCCTTGCTGGTCACCTCTGTGTACGCGGCGATCGCCTCGTCGTAGCGGCCGCCGTTCAGATGGTCGGAGCCCGCCTTCGCCAGCGCCTGCAGGGCCGCGGCGGCCTTGGCGTCCGCTCCAGACTCTCCGGCCGGCGCCACCGTTGCGCCAGCCGGCGCGGCGGGCCGCAACGTCAGCGACAACGGCGCATTCTGACCCTGCGTCACGTTCGCACTGATCTTGTCGGTGCCGACGCCTTCCTTCGTTGCGGTGATCGCATATTGGCCGGACGGCAGGCCGACCATCAGGAACTCGCCTTTGGCGTCCGTTTTGGCATTTCGCGACAGCGACACGAACTGCGCGACGAAGGTGACAACGGCGTCGGCGACCGGTTTGCCGGTCGCGTCGACAACTCTGCCGCGCACGAGCGGCTGCGCGATGGCCGGCGCGGCCGCCAGCGCGGTGAGCACGGCAGCTGCCAGCACGGAGCGGATCAGATGGGCCCGCATGAAAAGCCTCCCGGGTTAAGAAAACGCATCGAACTGCGTGCAGTTTACATGAAGAAACGAGCGACGTCGTCCAGGTCGTGGGTCACCGGCGCCGGCGGCAGCGACGCGAGGAAACGCCGTCCGTAACCCATCGTTTTCACGCGTGGATCGAGGATCGCCAGCACGCCGCGATCGGTCCGGTGCCGGATCAGCCGCCCAAGCCCCTGCTGCAGGCCGAGGATGGCGAGCGGCACCTGATAGTCGGAAAAGGCGTCGCCGCCTTCGGCCGTCATCGCGTCGATCCGGGCGGCGACGACCGGATCCCCTGGTGACGCAAACGGCAGCTTGTCGACGATGACGCAGCTCAGCGCTTCGCCGACGACGTCCACGCCCTGCCAGAAGCTCGAGGTGGCAAGCAGCACGGCATTCGGCGTCGAGCGGAATTGATCGATGAGCATCGACCGTGGCGCCGAGCCTTGGACGAAGATCGGGAAGTCGAGAGCCATCTCGACGAACTGCTGGACGGTGCGCAGTACGGCGTAACTGGTAAACAGCACGAACGCGCGGCCGCGCGACCGTTTCAGCAGCTCGATCGTCTCGCGCGCTGCCGCCTCGGCGAACGTCGGCGACTTCGGCGGCGGCATGCGTCGCGGCAGATACAGCAGCGCCTGCGTCCGGTAGTCGAACTCCGAGGGGACCCGCACTTCCTCGGCGTCGCGCAGTCCCAACCGGCCTTTGACGTACGAAAACCCCTCGTCCACGGCCAGCGTGGCCGAGGTCAGCACGATCGACCGGAATCGATTGAACACCGCTTCGCGGACGGTGCGCGAGACGTCGATGGGCGACGCCCGCAGGAACAGCCCGCGGCCGCGCGTTTCCGCGTAGTAGACGAAGTCCGGATCGTCGGCGCGCATCAGAAACCGCAGGTCGGCGCGCAGTTCGCCGGCACGCCGGCGGACGGAGGCTGCCAATTCGTTCGAGTCGTTCGAGTCGTTCGAGTCGTTCGAATCGTTCGAGTCGTTCGAATCGTTCGAATCGTTCGCGGGACGTTTCGCCGCCAGTGCCAGCGTGGCCTCGAGGCCCTCGAGCGCGCCGGCGAGCATCATGCCGTCCTCGAAGTGCCCCTGCATCGCCTCGGTCGTGTACCGCGCACGCGCTTCGGTGACCTTCAGCGCCCGCTCGGTCGAGAGGGCCGAAAAGAACGCGCGCGACCGGTCGGCGACGCGGTGCAGCGCCCTCGCGAGGTCCTCGACGTCGCGCGGCGTGCCGCTGAGGAGGCGCTCGCCATCGCGCACGAGGCCGTCTACGCGGTAGTTGCTGAACGCCACGCCGAAGTACTGTGTGGCGACGTCCTCGAGCTGATGCGCCTCGTCCACGACCAGCGTCGGACAGGAGGGCACGACTTCGCCGAACGTGCTTTGGCGGATGGCGGCATCCGCGCAGAGCAGGTGGTGGTTCACGATGACGACGTCCGATTCGAGCGCGCGCTGGCGCATCAGCGTGACGAAGCAGTCGCCGTAGCGCGGGCAGGTGGCGCCGAGGCACGTCTCGGCTTCGGCCGAGATGCCTTTCCACATCGGCAAATCTTCGGGAAGGTCGTTCAGCTCCGCGCGATCGCCGGTCGTCGTGCCGGCCACCCATTTCTTGAGGATGGGGAGCAGTACTTCGTCGCCCGATTCGATCAAACGCCCGCCCGCCGACGTGTTCCCCTCGACGCCGTCGCGATACATCTCCCACCTGTGCAGGCACAGGTAGTTCGACCGTCCTTTCATCAAGGTGGCGGTAAAGGGGACGGACAGCGCGCGGCTGAGCGCCGGGAGATCCTTGAAGAAGATCTGCTCCTGCAGATTCTTCGTCCCCGTCGAGACGAGGACGCGCTGCCGGCTGAGGATCGCCGGAATCAGATAGGCGAGCGTCTTGCCGGTGCCGGTGCCTGCCTCGCTGAGGAGCGTGCCCCCGTGCTCGATGACGTCGGCGACGGCGGCCGCCATCCGCCGCTGACCGTCGCGCGGCTCGTAGCCCTCGACGACGCGCGCGAGCGCGCCCGATTCGGAAAAGGACTCGGCGACGCGGCCGATCAGGCCTGACGGTCTGGATACAGGGGGAACTTCCGGCACAGCCGCTCGACCTCGGTCCTGATCGCGCCCAGCGCGCGGTCGTCGTCCGGCGCGGCCAGCGCCCGCGCAATCAGATCGCCAATCACATCCATTTCCGGCTCGCGCATCCCGCGCGTGGTGACCGCCGGCGTGCCGACGCGGATGCCGCTTGCCACCATCGGCGGGTTCTGCTCGAAGGGAATGACGTTCTTGTTCACCGTGATCCCCGCCTTGCCGAGAGCGGCTTCGGCGTCCCGTCCGGTGATGCCTTTCGAGAAGACGTCGACGAGCATCAGGTGATTGTCGGTGCCGCCGCTGACCAGCCGGAATCCATGGCTGCTGAGCGAGGCGGCAAGGCGGCTCGCATTCGCGACGATCTGCCGCTGGTAGCCGGCGAACGCCGGCTCCATCGCCTCCTTGAAGCACACGGCTTTGGCCGCGATCACGTGCATCAGCGGTCCACCCTGGACTCCCGGAAAGATCGCGCGGTCGAGATCCTTGGCGTACTGCTCGCGGCACAGGATCAGGCCGGCACGCGGTCCCCGGAGCGTCTTGTGCGTCGTCGACGTGACGAAATCGGCGTGGGGCACCGGGCTCGGATGCACGCCTCCGGCGACGAGCCCGGCGATGTGTGCCATATCGACCACCACACGCGCGCCGACGGCGCCGGCGGCCCTGGCAATCCGCGGAAAGTCGATCTGCCGTGGGTAGGCGCTCGCGCCCACCATGATCATGCGCGGTCTGTGCTCGTGCGCGAGCCGTTCCAGCTCCTCGTAATCGATCCGCTCGTCGTCGCGGCGCACGCCGTAGGGGACGATCTTGTACAGCTTTCCCGAGAAGTTGAGCGGGTGCCCGTGCGTCAGGTGTCCGCCGTGGGCGAGGTTCATGCCGAGGACCGTGTCGCCCGGCTGCACCGCGGCGAAGTAGGCGGACATGTTCGCCTGGGCGCCGGAATGCGGCTGCACGTTGGCGTGGTCGGCTTTGAACAGCGCTTTCGCGCGCTCGATCGCGAGCGACTCGACGACGTCCACGACTTCGCACCCGCCGTAATACCGTCGTCCCGGATACCCTTCGGCGTATTTGTTGGTGAGGATCGAGCCCGCAGCCTCGAGGATTGCGCTGCTGACGAAATTCTCGGACGCGATCAGCTCGAGGCCTTCCGCCTGGCGCTTGGTTTCGTCACGGATCGCGCGCGCGATCTCCGGATCTGTTTCGGCAAGCGTGCGCTGCATACCACCTTCGCTCTTCGAGCTTCGGTGGTCAGGCAGGGATTGAGCGACGGCATCTGGCATGAAGCGATGATTGTACTATCGCTGAATGGCGCCGAGCGTGACCATTTCCGCACGCGGGGAGCAGCGCGTGCGCCTCGGGCATCCATGGATCTATCGTGCGGACGTTGCTGCCGTGGCGGCGGACGGCGGCGATGTCGTACAGGTGCTCGGGCCTCGTGCGCGCGTGCTCGGATATGCGCTCTTCAGCGACCGCTCGCAGATCGCCATACGGATGCTGTCGCGCGGCGAGCAGCCGCTCGACGAGTCGCTGCTACGCCGCCGGCTGGAGGCGTCGATCCGGTTCCGTGAGTCGCTGACGCTCGACGCGACGGCGTACCGGCTCGTACACGGCGAAGCCGACCTGCTGCCGTCGCTCGTCGTCGACCGCTACGACGACTATCTGGTGATCCAGGCACTCTCACAGGGCGTGGATCGGCTGCTGCCGGCGATCACGGAGCACCTGCGGGAGCTGTTGCAGCCCGCCGGAATCCTGGCGCGGAACGATCCAAAGGTGCGGGCGCTGGAAGGGCTGCCGCAGTCGGTGGACGTGCTGCACGGCACGATTCCCGACAGCGTCGTCGTGCGCGAAGGCCCCATTGAATATGCAGTCGATCTGCGGCGCGGGCAGAAGACAGGCCTGTTTCTCGACCAGCGCGAGAACAGGGAGGCTGCGGCGCAATACGCGCACGGACGGCTGCTCGACTGCTTCAGCTATAACGGCGGATTCGCCCTGCGGCTGGCGCGCCGGTGTACCGATGCCGAAGCCGTGGACATATCCGGCGACGCCGTCGCCCGCATCCGCGCGAACGCGGAGCGCAATGGCCTGCCGCATCTTCAGGCGCGCGAGGCGAACGTCTTCGACGAGCTGCGCCGCCACGAGCGCGCCGGCGAACGCTACGACACGATCGTGCTGGATCCGCCGGCGTTCGCCAAGAACAAGGCGTCGGTGCCGAACGCGCTCGCGGGGTACAAGGAGATCAATCTGCGGGCGATGCGTCTGCTCTCGCCCGGCGGCTACCTGATCACCTGCAGCTGTTCCTATAACGTGAACGAGGAGATGTTCGAGGCGGTGCTGCACGAAGCGTCGGCCGACAGCCGCACGCAGGTGTCGATGGTCGAGAAGCGCATGCAGGGACGCGACCATCCCGTGCTGGTCGGTGTGCCGGAGACGCATTACCTGAAATGCTTCATCCTTCGGAGAATCGAGTAGTTCCCACTTCCGAGTTCCCGCTTCCGAGTTCGTGTTCACGTTCGGTTCGAGGTTCGAGGTTCGAGGTTCGAGGTGCGGGGTTCAGGGTTCGAGGTTCGGACGACGCGCGTGCACGCATCCGGCGGCTACAATTCACGGACCTGCGCGAACCTCGAACGGGAACCCGGGTGTTCCGAACGACCAGAACTCAGCATGCCGAATACTGCACCGAACATGAACACGAACCGGGAACCGAGCACGGGGAAGCGGGAACGGACGGTGCTGATCACGGGTGCTTCCTCCGGGATCGGCGAAGCCTTCGCCGAGGTGTTTGCAGCGGAAGGCTTCGACCTCGCCATCACGGCGCGGCGGGAGGACCGTCTGCAAGCGGTTGCCGATCGTCTGCGCACGAAGTACGGCGTCACGGTCGACGTGTTCGTCGCCGACCTGTCGAAGCGCGAGGCGGTCGAGGAGCTGTGCGCCCAGGTTGCCGCGCGTGCCATTCGGGTCGATGCGCTCGTGAACAATGCGGGCTACGGCGTGCCGGGCTCCTATGCCGCGTCACCCTGGCAGCGGCACGACGAGTTCCTGCAGGTCCTCGTCACGGCCGTGGCGGAGCTGACCTACCGACTGCTGCCGCCGATGATCGAACGCGGTTACGGGCGCATCATCAACGTTGCCTCGCTGGCTGGCCTCGTCCCTGCGCCAGCCGGCCATACGCTGTATGGCGCGTCGAAGGCGTTTCTCATCAAGTTTTCGGAGGCGCTGTCGAACGAAGTGGGCCGCCACAATGTCCGTGTCACCGCGCTCTGTCCCGGCTTCACCTGGAGCGAGTTCCACGACGTGACCGGCACGCGCGAGCAGATGAACAGGATGCCGCGCTGGATGTGGATGGACGCCGCCACCGTAGCACGGCAGGGTTTCGATGCCGTGATGGCCGGTCAGGCGGTATTCGTGACCGGACGCGTCAATCGCACTATTGCCGCGCTGGTGCGGCTTTTACCACAGCGGTGGGTGTACTCAATCGGCCGCAAAATCGGCCGAAGCTATCGAAAAGCCTGACGGCATGCAGATCCGTCATGGCACCAGCCTTGCTCTCGCGAGTAGGGCCGGGGCAGTCGCCTCGCACGGAGGTTCCGAGCCATGGTTCGCGCGTTCTGTGCCAGCGGAAATCACGAAAGGGTGAAATGCGCGGTGCATGCGGCGGCGGGAGTCCTCGTGGGTGTGTGCGCCGCCTATAACCTCACGGCGTCGTGCTTCCGCCGCGATCGCCACCTTCGGGTGAACGCCATCATCTACGCCCTGGCCACCGCCTGGGAGCTGAAACAGACGATCCACCACCTCGAGGCCATGAGCCGGTGCGATCTGTCCACCGAGATGAAAACGGCGGCGTGACCTGGACCGGGCTGCTCCAGCAGCTCTACGAGCATTCGTGGAACGAGCCGTTAGGGCGCTTCCGCGCGCCGTTCGCGTTCCGCGGCCTCCCCGACATCGAACAACCTCTGACCAACAGCCTCACGCGCCTGGCCGGCGCCCACCGCGACATCGAGAAGATCGAAGTCGCGATGCTGCGGAACTTCAGGAAGTACGCCGTGCAGCAGGCGCCCGCGTCCGTCGACTCGGTCTGGCACTGGCTTGCCGTGGCGCAGCATCACGGGCTGCCGACGCGGCTCGTGGACTGGACGTTCTCGCCGCTGGTGGCGCTGCATTTCGCCACCGAGGATCCGGACGAATACGGGCGCGACGGCGTCATCTGGTGCGTTGATTTCGTGCGTGCCAACAAGCTCCTGCCGGAGCGGCTGCGCGGGATTCTCGACGAGGAAGGATCCGACACGTTTACCGTGGACATGCTCGGTGCGTTTCCCTCACTGCGTGAGCTCGACGCCCTCGCGCAGGAGCCCTTTCTGCTCTTTCTCGAGCCGCCGGCACTCGACGCGCGCATCCTGAATCAGGCGGCGCTGTTCTCGCTCATGCCGTCGGCGACCTCGTCGCTGCACGAGTGGCTGCGCGAGCATCCCGATCTCGCCCGCGCCGTCGTTGTTCCGGCCGAGCTGAAGTGGGAGGTGCGCGACAAGCTCGATCAGGCGAACGTCACCGAACGGACCCTCTTTCCCGGCCTCGACGGCCTCAGCCGTTCATTGGCCCGTTATTACCTGCCGCGGCGCCGCGACTGAGCAGGTCCGCCTCTTGCACTCCGTAAACGTATGGACGCCCGAAGGGTCGTGGTCTCGGTACTCCTCGTTATCGCTGCGGGGGTTGGATGCGGAAAGAAGGTCGACAACGCGGCGCACGCGCCGGCGATCCGCGAGCTCACGTCGGCGGCGGCGCCATCCTGGGTTGACCGTTCCGCTCTCGGCCGCCGCTTATGGACCATCGAGCGCGCGTTCTACGAGTCACGCCAGCACCTGCCCGCGTGGGTGGACGGCGTCGAAACGACGCCGCATGGAAAGGATTTGATCCAGCAGTTCAAGTACTCCACGGTGCACGGTCTCGATCCGGACCGCTACCCAGCGGCCGAGTACGAGACGTTACGCGAGCAATCGCAAACGAAACTGCACGGCACGCAGTTCCCGGTCGAGCGCGTTCCCGAACTGGACGTGAAGATGACCTACGCGTACCTGAAGTACGCCGCGGATCTGCTCGGGTGGACGCACAGCCCGCGCGAGGTCCATCAGAACTGGCTGACCGAGTCGAAGAAGGAAGATCTCGCCGCGCGACTATCGGACGCCATCGCCAGCAACCGCGTACGCGCATCGCTCGAGGAACTGGCGCCGACGCACCCGCAATACAAGGGACTGCAGGCGGCGCTCGCACAGGAAGCGACGAAGACCGGCGGGCGCGCCGACGTCATCCGGATGAACATGGAGCGGTGGCGGTGGGCGCCGCGCGACCTCGGGGAGCGCTACATCCTGGTCAACGTGCCGGCCTACATCCTTCAGGTCATG
>DASTBV010000012.1:0-19829 GCA_035711805.1 Vicinamibacterales bacterium | reverse complement strand
CGAGGGCTTCTACTACAAGCCGCGCATCGACAAGGAGCTCCTGGCGGCGCACGCGAAAGGGCTGATCGGCCTGAGCAGCTGCCTCAAGGGGGAAGTTGCCACCGGGATCCGCACCGAGCAGATGGCGCGCGCGACCCAGGCCGCGGCGACCTATCGCGACATCCTCGGTCCCGCCAACTTCTTTCTCGAGATGCAGTATCAGGGGATCGAGGAGCAGAAGATCGTCAACACCGGCCTGCGGCCGATAGCGTCGGATCTGGGGCTGCCGCTCGTCTGCACGAACGACGTTCACTACCTGCAGAACTCGGATTACCGGCCGCACGACGTCCTGCTGTGCATCGGCACGGGCAAGACGGTCAACGACGCGCAGCGGCTCCGCTACACCGGCGATCAGTTCTTCCTCAAGACCGGGGAGCAGATGGCCGCGGTCTTCGCCGGCTACGAGGACGCCCTGAGGAACACGCTTCGCGTGGCCGAGCGGTGCAACGTCACGATCCCGAACGGGCAGAACCATCTGCCGTCGTTCGGTGTGCCCGACGGCTTCACGCTCGATCAGTATTTCGAACACGTCGTGCGCGAAGGCTTCGCCCAGCGCCTGGGCCGGCTGCGGCAGCTCGCGGCGGCCGGAGCCCTGCGCCATACGATCGACGAATACGAGCGGCGTCTCGAGTACGAGATCGAGATGATCAAGACGATGGGGTTCCCGGGCTATCTGCTCATCGTCTGGGACTTCATCCGCTACGCGCGCGAACAGGGCATCCCGGTCGGCCCGGGCCGCGGGTCGGCCGCCGGGTCGCTGGCGGCGTGGTGCATGCGCATCACCGACGTCGATCCGATCGACTTCGATCTCATCTTCGAGCGGTTCCTCAACCCGGAACGCATCTCGATGCCGGACATCGACGTCGATTTCTGCGAGCGCCGCCGCGGGGAAGTGATCGAGTACGTCACGCGGAAATACGGGCGCGAGAACGTCGCGCAGATCATCACCTTCGGCACGATGAAAGCGAAGGCGGTGGTGCGCGACGTCGGCCGCGCGCTGGACATGCCGTACGCGGACGTCGATCGGATCGCCAAGCAGATCCCGGCCGCCCTGGACATGACGCTGGACAAGGCGCTCACCGAGAACCCGGTGCTCAAGGACATGGCGGCCAAGGACCCGAAGGTGAAAGAGGTCCTCGACATCGGCAAGCGGCTCGAAGGCATGTCGCGGCACGCGTCGGTGCACGCCGCCGGCGTGGTCATTGCCCCGGGCCCGATCACCGACTACGCACCGCTCTACAAGGGGCAGCGCGACGAGCTGACGACGCAGTGGAACATGAAGGAGATCGAGCGGGTCGGCCTCCTGAAAATGGATTTCCTGGGTCTGAGCACGCTCACGCTCATCGACGACGCGCTCAAGGAGATCAAGAGAACCGAGGGCGTCGAGCTCGACATCGACAATATCCCGCTCGACGACCCCAGGACCTACAAGGTCTTCCAGGAGGGCGCGGCCTACGGCATCTTCCAGTTCGAAAGCTCCGGGATGCGCGAGCTCCTGCGCAAGGCCAAACCCACACGCCTGGACGACCTGATCGCGCTCAATGCGCTCTACCGGCCGGGGCCGCTCAAGAGCGGCATGGTCGACGACTGGGTCGAGCGGAAGCAGGGCAAGCGCGAGGTGAAGTACGAGCTGTCGCAGCTCGAACCGATCCTGTCCGACACCTACGGCGTCATCGCCTACCAGGAACAGGTGATGCGCATCGCGCAGGCGGTTGCCGGATTCACGCTCGGTCAGGCCGACGTGCTGCGCAAGGCCATGGGCAAGAAGGACCCGAAGGTCATGGCCAAGCAGCGGGAAGCCTTCCTCGCGGGCGCGAAACAACAGGGCGTCAGCGAGAAGAAGGCGGTCAAGCTGTTCGAGTTGATCGAGTTCTTCGCCGGCTACGGCTTCAACAAGTCGCACTCGACCGCCTACGCGTTCCTCGCGTATCAGACGGCCTATCTCAAGGCGAACTATCCGTCACATTTCACCGCGGCGCTGCTGACGATTGAAGCGCAGAACACCGACAAGCTCGCCATGTACCTCGCCGAGGCGCGTGAACGCGGCATCACGGTGCTTCAGCCCGACATCAACCAGAGTCAGCTGTCGTTCTCGGTTGAAACGCGCGAGGACGGCTCGCGGCCGGTCCGCTTCGGGCTGACGGCGATCAAGGGACTCGGCGAGGGCGCCATCAACTCCATCATTGCGGCGCGCGCACAGCTTGGCGGCAGGATTCCGTCGCTGCACGCGCTGTGCGAAATCCTCGATCTGCGGCTCGCCAACAAGCGCGTGTTCGAAGCGCTGGTCAAGTCCGGCGCGTGTGACTCGCTGGTCATGTGTGACGGCGCGCCCGACAAGGCGCGCCCCACGCAGAGTCCGTCGCGTCCGTTGCGCGAGATCCGCGCGCGGCTGTTTGCCGCGATCGACAGCGCGTGCGACCACGGGAACCGTGTGCAGCGGAACAAGGACCTGGGTCAGGTCGATCTCTTTGGCGGAGGAGACGACGCCGCGGGGCCCTCGGCGGCAGCGATCCCGCTTCCCGAGGTCCCGCCGTGGACCGAGATCGAGCAGCTCAATTTCGAGAAGGAAGCGCTCGGTTTGTACTGGACGGGCCATCCAATCGATCGATACGCGGACGATCTGCGCGTGTATGGCGCAAAGACCACCGCCGATTTGCTGCCGAAGAAGGCGCCGGCGGATGAAGAAGCCGGCTTCAGTGGGGCGAGCGTCAGTGGGACGAGCCTTGCAGGCTCGCCAGGCGAACCCGACCCTTCGACAAGCTCAGGGTCGTCCCGAGCCTTGTCGAGGGACGAAGGATTCGCCCCACAGACGCAGGGCAACAACTCTCGCGTAGCAGAGGAAATCTCCATCGGTGGTATCGTCTCGGGCCTTCGGCCGCTGAAGACGCGGCGCGGGGACCGCATGTGCGTGTTCATGCTCGACGACGCGACCGGCAGCCTCGAGGTGGTGGTCTTTCCGGAAGCCTTCAAACAGTTCGGTCACCTTGCCGACAACGGCCAGATGGTGGTCGTGAAAGGCAAGTTCGAGCGCGACGATGAATCGGCCCGGCTGCTGGCGTCGGAGATTGCTCCCGTGGAGGCCGTTCGCGAGCGGCTGGCGCGCTCGGTGGCCATCCGGCTGTCGACGCCGCCGCACGACCGCGCGACGTTCGAGAAGCTCTGGGATGTGTTCGCGCAGCACAAGGGAGACCGTCGCGTGGCCTTCGACATCGAGCTGCAGGAGACGGAGCGCCGGCTGCGCGTGACGATCGACGTCAACGCGCAGATACGCGTGCGGCCGTCCGAGCGCCTCGTGTCGGAGGTCGAGAAGATCTGCGGTGCCGGCTCGGTGACGCTCCGATGACCAGTCCTGTCACCCTCTCCCCGTACAGTAGCGAGACGTAGCATGCCGCCCGATACGCTCGAGTTCGAGGAACCCATCGCTGTCCTGCTGAAGCAGATCGAAGCCTTGTCGCTGATGCCGCAGACGCCGGAACAGCAACGCTCGATCGACGCGCTGCAGCGGCAGATGGAATCGATCCGTGCCGACATCTACCAGCGCCTCACGCCATGGCAGCGCGTGCTCGTGGCGCGGCATCCCAGCCGTCCCACGGTGCTGGACTACGTGACGCGGCTCTTCACCGACTTCACTGAGATCAGCGGCGATCGCCGCTTTGCCGACGACCATGCCATCGTCACCGGCTTCGCCCGCTACAAAGACGCTCCCGTGCTCATCGTCGGCCACCACAAGGGCGGCGGCGGCGATACGAAACAGAAGATCTATCGAAACTTCGGGTACGCGAAGCCGGAGGGCTACCGCAAAGCGCTGCGGGCGATGAAGCTGGCGGAGAAGTTCCAGCGGCCGGTGATCGCCTTCATCGACACCCCGGCCGCCTACCCGGGCATCGAGTCGGAGGAGCGCGGCATCTCGGAAGCGATCGCGCTCAACCTGCGTGAGATGGCGGCTCTGGATACGCCCATCATCGTGCTCGTGCACGGCGAGGGGGGCAGCGGCGGCGCGTTGGGGCTCGCCGTCGGCGATCGCATCCTGATGCACGAGTTCGCCATCTACAGCGTGATCCCGCCGGAGGGCTGTGCCGCGATTCTGTGGCGCGACTCCGGGCGCAAGGTCGAGGCGGCGGACGCCCTCAAGCTCACCGCACAGGATCTGCTCGGCTTCGGGATCATCGACGAGATCGTGCCGGAGCCGACAGGTGGGGCCCACACGAACCCGGAGCTGGCGGCCACGCTGCTCGACGCCGCGCTCGAACGCGCGCTCGGCGACGTGTCGGCCATGCCGCCGGACGTGCGCCTCGACGCGCGCTACCGCAAATGGCGCGCAATGGGAAACGTCGGCCTTGCCGAAAGCTGATCGCATCTGGGCGCCGCTGCCGTGCGACGACGCGGCCGTCGAGCGGCTGGCGGCCGAGCTCGACGTGTCGCCTGTCACAGCGCGTCTGCTGTGCATCCGCGGCCTTGGCGATCTCGATCAGGCCCGCCGGTTTCTTTCGCCCGCGCTCGACGACCTCCACGATCCGTTTGCGCTGACCGACATGCAGCCCGCCGTCGAGCGGATCCTCGGCGCCATCGAACGCCGCGAGCGCATTGCCATCCACGGCGACTACGACGTGGACGGGGTAACGTCGACGGTCATCCTGCGCCGGGCGCTCGAGCTGCTGGGGGCCAACGTCACGCATTTCATCCCGGAGCGTCTGCGCGATGGCTACGGCCTGCAGCCGGCGTCGCTCGACCGCCTGCACGCCGACGGCGTGCGGCTCGTCATCTCGGTGGACTGCGGGATTCGCGGCGTCGATGCCGCCGCGCGCGCGACGGAGCTCGGCCTCGACCTCATCATCACGGACCATCACGAACCCGATGCGGCGGGTCTGCCGGCCGCGTTGGCCGTGATCAATCCGAAACGTCACGACTGCACCTATCCGGACAAGAACCTCGCCGGCGTCGGCGTCGCGCTGAAGCTCGTACAGGCGCTCTGCGCGAAGACAGGACGCACCTCGTGGCTGCCGGCGTTCGTGAAAGTGGCGGCGATCGGCACGCTGGCCGACGTCGTCCCGCTGCAGGGCGAGAACCGGATCATCGCCAAGCTTGGGCTCGGCATGCTGTCGAAGGGCCCGCACAAGGTAGGCCTGCGATCCCTGCTCGACGTCTGCGGCCTGACCGGCAAGGACATCGACAGCTATCACATCGGATTCGTTCTCGCGCCGCGCGTCAACGCGGCCGGGCGGATGAGCACGCCCGACATCGCCGCCCGGCTCCTGCTGGCATCCGATGAAGCGATGTCGCAGGAGGCGCGGGAGCTCGCCGAGCAGCTGAACACCGAGAACGTGCGGCGGCAGCAGGAGGAGGCGGACATCGTCGCGCAGGCCCGGAAGGTGGTCGAAACGGATCTCGAGATCGGCTCGCGCACCGTGATCGTGGTTGCCGGCGAAGGCTGGCACCGCGGCGTGATCGGCATCGTCGCCTCCAAGCTGGTGGACGCGTTTCACCGGCCGGCGATTGTGCTGTCGATCGACGGTGAGACGGCGCACGGCTCGTGCAGAAGCATTCCGTCGTTCAACATGCTGGCGGCGCTCGAATCATGCGCCGATGTGATGGTGAAGTTCGGCGGCCACAAGCAGGCGGCCGGCCTGACCGTCGAGTCCGGCCGCATCCGCGAGCTGCGCGCCCGCGTCAACGAGTTTGCCGATGCGTGCCTCGGCCCGGACGATCTGCGGCCGCGGCTCTGGATCGACGGCGCGCTCGGCTTCCGGTCCATCACCGAGCAGGTCGCATCGGAGATGACGCGCCTGGCGCCGTTCGGCGCGGGCAACCCCTGCCCGGTGTTCCGCACGAGCCGGGTCGAGATCATCGACGGCCCGCGGCGGGTGAAAGACCGGCATCTGAAGATGGCGTTCCGCCAGGATGGCCGGGTGTTCCGTGGCATCGCCTGGCGCGCGTCGGAACGCGAAGCGTTCGTCACGGAACATCGCGGCGCCATAGACCTCGCGTTTTCCCTCGAACAGGACACCTGGAACGGCGAGCGGTACCTGCAGCTGTCCGTCGCCGACTTCAAAGCTCCAGACAACTGAGGCGGATAGGCGGACCTGACAAGGTCCGCCCCACGGCTGCTACGATGTACCGAGCGTGTCCTGGCAGAAACCCGCGCGCATCGGCGTCGCCCTCGTCGGCGTGGCATCGGCGCTCGCGGTGTATCTCGCGATGGGGGAGCGGCGTGCGGCGCCGCCACCAAAGCCTGTCCAGTACCAGGACCCGAAAGCTGTCGTCAGCATCACTGGATCTGTGCTCAAGAGCTTTACCGGCGAGTTCAAAGACTTCGACGTTGATTACGAGCGGGGCGATGTCTTCGAAGACGGCTCCACGAAACTGTTCGGCAATCCGATAACGATCGTCGTCCGCAAAGGCGGGAACCGCACGTTTCGCATCACCGCACGGGAGGCGATGGTCGATAAGGACCGGAACTCTTTTCAGCTGACGGGTCCGGTACGGCTGGAAGACAGTGACGGCTTCTGGCTCGAGACCGCCACGGCGACTATGAATCGGCTGGACTCCATCGCCCATGTTCCCGGCACCGCCACCTTCGGCAAGGGCCGCATGAGCGGCTCCGGCGAAGGATTCAGCTACGACGAGAGGCGCCAGGTTCTGCTGATCTCGAAAGACGCGCGCGTCAAGACGGTGGACGATGCCGGTAAGCCGGTGATGCAGCTGACGTCGGGCACGGGCATGCTCGACCGGCTGCAGCACGTGCTCACGCTCGACACCAGCGTCCACGTCGTCCGCAACGAGCAAGTGATCGACACCGATCAGGCGAGCAGCCGGCTTGGCGTCAACAACGATGTCGTCACCTTCATCGAGATGCACGGAAATTCACGCGTCACCGGCGGGCCGCCAATCGACGCCATGAGTGCCCGCGACATCAGCCTCGATTACACCGACGACGGACAGACGCTGGAGGCGGTGAAGATGGCCGGCGCGGCTTCGGCGGCGATGGCCGGAGAGGGCGGGCAGCCCGGCACCCAGATCGCCGGCGAAACCGTGGACCTGACGCTTGCGGCTGACGGCGAGCTGACGAGCGTCGTTGCGCGCGACAACGTGCGTCTGCAACTGCCCGCCCGCGCCGAAACGCCTCCACGAACGATCATGGCGCAGGCGCTTGACGGCACCGGCGAGGCCGGCAAGGGACTGACGAAGGTCACGTTTACCAGGGATGTTCGCTTCAGCGAGGAACCCCTGCGTCCGAAGGGGCCTGCAGCCGAGAAGGAAGGTGGGAAACGGACCGCCAATTCACAGAAGCTCGAGGCGTCGCTGGTTGACGATGCCGTCACGACCGCGATGTTCACAGGCAACGTCACGTTTGAAGAGACCGGACTGAAAGCGTGCGCCGCACAGGCGGAGTACGAGCCGCAGAAGGGATCGCTGGCTCTGGCCGGAGCGACGAAGGACGGCGCCCCGGTCGTCGCGGAGGAGCAGGTGACGATTGAGGCGCAGACCATTGACGTCGGCCTCGACACCCGGATCATGACGGCGCGGGGCAACGTCACCACCTGGATGCGGTCGCCCGCGATGCGGCGCTGCAAGCCCGCAACACCGCGCGCGAAGGACGAGCAGGGAGCGAACAAGGTGCCCGGACTTCTGAAGACGGACCTGCCGGTCGTGATCAAGGCCCAGGATCTCGAGTACGACAGCCGAAAGGGCACCGCGATCTACACCGCGCCGGTCGGCAAGCGGGCCACCCTCGATCAGGACGAGACGGCCCTCTCCGGCGAGCAGATCGCCATCGATCAGACGGACGGAAACCTGACGGTCACGGGAAACGCGATTTCGACCCTCATGCTCGACAACAAGGTGACGACCGGCCGCGGCCACGAGATCCGCTACACGGACGCGAAGCGGTTGATCACCTATGCGAGTGGGACCAAGGCGGGCAGCACCGAGGTCTCGCTGAGGTCTGGCCAGGACAGCCACCTGCAGGCCGGGAGCATCGACATCATCCTGAACGCGAAAGACAACGCGCTCGAGAGGATGAGAGCCCTGCGCAACGTTCGGGTCGTCGAGGGGGTCAACACGGTCACCGGTGGCGGCTCGCTCGACTACACGGCGGCCACTGGAGAGTACGTGGTCAAAGCGGCGGGCACGACGCCGGTCTCCATCGTGCAGCGCGACGGCGGCGAGTGCCGCCACTTCGACGGCACGATGATCACGTTCAACAAGGACAAAGACAAGCCTTTCTCCATCGACGGCCGGCAGACACGGAATGCGGCGACGACTCCGTCGAAAGGGGCCTGCACGCCGGCGCCGAGCCGTTGATGTCCTCCACGCTCAGCACACACGATCTGACGAAGTCATACAGCGGACGTACGGTCGTCCGCGGTGTCAGCATCGAAGTCGCGTCCGGCGAGATCGTCGGCCTGCTCGGTCCGAATGGCGCAGGCAAGACGACCACGTTTTATATGACCGTCGGCTTGACCTCCCCCGACGCCGGCCGCGTGGTCCTCGACGGCGAAGATCTCACCAGCGCGCCGATGTACGCGCGCGCCCGCAAGGGCATCGGCTACCTGCCGCAGGAACCGTCGATCTTTCGCGGGCTGACAGTCGAGCAGAACATCCTGGCGATCCTCGAAACGCAGAAGCTCTCGCGCGCCGAGCGGAAGACGCGCGCCGCCGAGCTGATGGCTGAGCTCAATCTCACACCGCTCGCCAAGTCACCGGCGCACACGCTGTCGGGCGGCGAGCGGCGCCGCGCGGAGATCACCCGAGCGCTGGTGATTTCGCCGCGCTTCATCCTGCTGGATGAGCCGTTCGCGGGCATCGATCCGATCGCGGTCGGCGACATCCAGAAAATGATTTTTCATCTGAAGGAGCGCGGAATCGGCGTGCTGGTCACCGATCACAACGTGCGCGAGACGCTGCGCATCACCGATCGGGCATACATCGTGCACGATGGTGCTATCTTCCGCAGTGGAACGCCTGCGTCGCTGGCGGCCGACGAGGACGTCCGGCGTATTTACCTCGGGCACGAGTTTCGCCTCGATTAGGGGGCGGTGGATTAAGATGGGAATGATGAGCAGGGAGCGCAGCTAGACAGTCCGACGATCATGGCGATTTCGCAGAAACTGCACACCAAGCTCGTCCAGAAACTGATCCTGACGCCATCGCTGCAGCAGGCGATCAAGCTGCTGCCGATGTCCACGCTGGAGCTGTCGGAGCTGCTCAACCAGGAAATGGTCGAGAATCCGATGCTCGAGGAAGTCCCCACGGAAGAGCTGCAGCCCGTCGAGGCGACGCAGGAAAAAGCCGAAGAAAAGCCGGCGGAGAAGAAGGACACCTGGGACGACCAGGACTACGAGTACTTCTTCGGCGACTATCTCGACGACGGGTACCGGCCGCGCACGCCGACCGAAGTCAAAGAGCTGCCGCCGATCGAGAACACGCTCTCGACCGCGTCATCGCTGTCCGATCATCTGCTCTGGCAGCTCTCGATGCAGACCGACGACGCCAGGCTGCGGGAGATCGGCGAAGCGATCATCGGCAATCTCGACGACGACGGGTATCTCGTGGCGACGGTCGACGAGCTGTCGGCGATGGGACCCTGGCCGACCGAGGACGTGGAAAACGCGCTGCGTCTGGTGCAGGGCTTCGATCCGATCGGCGTCGCTTCACGCGACCTCCAGGAGTGCCTGCTGCTGCAACTGCGCCACCTCGGCATGACCGGCACGCCGGCGGAGCGCATCGTCACCGAGCACATGCGGCTGCTGCAGAACCATCAGGTGCCGGAGCTGGCGCGCAAGCTCGGGACCTCGATAGACGATCTGAAGCAGCACATCGAGCTGATTCGCCATCTCGATCCGAAACCGGGAAGCCGCTACAACCCGTCGCAGTCGCAGTACGTCATCCCGGACGTGTATGTCGTGAAAGTCGAGGACCAGTACGTCGCGGTCCTCAACGAAGAGGGGCTGCCGCAGCTGCGTATCAGCCCCGTCTACCGGCGGCTGCTCGACAAGAGCGCCACCGAGAACACCGACGAAACGCGCGCCTACGTGAAGGACAAGTTCCGCTCGGCGCTGTGGCTGATCAAGTCCGTCGAGCAGCGCCAGAAGACCATTCACAAGGTCGCGACCAGCATTATCAATTTCCAGAAGGACTTCCTCGATCACGGGATCGAGTACTTACGACCGCTCGTGCTGCGCGACGTCGCCAACGACATCGGCATGCACGAATCCACCGTCAGCCGCGTGGTGACCAACAAGTACATGCACACGCCGCAGGGCGTGTTCGAGATGAAGTACTTCTTCCACAGCGGCATCGCCAGCTCGTACGGCGAGGCGGTGTCATCCGTCACGATCAAGCAGCGCATCCGCAAGATCATCGAGCAGGAAGACCCGCGGAAACCGCTGAGTGATTCGAAGATTGTCAGCATCCTGCAGCGGGAAGGGCTCGAGCTCGCACGGCGCACCATCGCGAAGTACCGCGAAGAGCTGAAGATCCCGACCTCGAACCAGCGCAAGGTTCTCTATTAAGCGCACGGTTCTCTATTGAGCAGGTGCTTTATTGAGCGTACGGCCCGCAAGGGCCGTGCGGCGGCGATACCCCATGCGCCTCGAACTGACCGGCCGTCACATCACGATTACCCCGTCCATCCGTCGTCTGATCGAACAGCGGCTCGCGCCGATGCTGCGGCTGCTGAACGACAGTGCCGTCTCGGCACAGGTCGTCCTGCGGAAGGAGAAGTCGCGCGTCCACGCGGAAGTTACGCTGCACGCCCGCGGCGACCATTTCCTCCACGGCGAAGCCACGGGCCGCGACGTGGATACCGCGCTGAGCGCCGCGGCCGACAAGGTCGACCGCCAGGTCCGCAGCCTCAAGAGCCGCTGGAGCAAAGGAAAGCGGCAGGGAATTTCCGCGGCGAAGGCGGCGTCGGCGACGCCGCGGCCGGAGCGCGGCGCGAGGGCGTTCGGAAGCCGCGCGGCGGCGGGCGAGTCTCGCGTGCTCCGCATCGTCCGGGCGCGCCGGTACGAGGTGAAGCCGATGTCGGTTGACGAGGCAGCGCTCGAGGTGGTCGACGGCGCCGATGCATTCCTCGTCTTCCGCAATGCGGCCACCGACACGATCAACGTCCTGTTCCGCCGTTCGGACGGGAATCTGGGGTTGATCGAGCCCGAGGCGTAGCAGCCGCCGCCATGCAGCCGCAGCTCACGGTTGCCGGCCTTCTCCAGAGCCGGCCCGATGCGATAGGCCTGCCGCTCGAACTGCTGAGTGGGCGCGAGGGCGCCGAGCGTCCGATCACCAGCCCGCATATCCAGAAAACCGGGCTCGCGCTGGCGGGATTCCACGAATACCTGCAGCCGGGCCGGATTCTCGTGTTCGGCGAGAGCGAAGTCCGCTATCTGGACGGGCTCGACAGCGACACGCTGCTGAACGTGCTCGCGGCCGCGTTCACCCACGACATTCCCTGCGTGCTCGTCACCGGCGGCTGGACGCCGCCACCGCAGCTGCTGGCGGCCTGCGAGCGGTATCACGTGCCGCTGCTGCGCACGTCAACGGCGACGCCGGCCGCGATCGCGAAGATCGGCGTCCTGCTCGAAAGCCTCCTCGCCGTGCGTCAGCTCGTGCACGGCGTGCTGATGGACATCCTCAGCCTCGGCGTGCTGATCATCGGCGACAGCGGGATCGGCAAGAGCGAATGCGCCCTCGATCTGGTCGTCCGCGGTCACCGTCTGGTGGCCGACGACGCGGTGGAGGTGCGGCGTCGAGGCGAGACGGACCTGATCGGCACATGCCCGGAGCTGACGCGTCATCACATGGAAGTCCGCGGTCTGGGCGTCATCAACATCCGTGATTTGTTCGGTGTTGCCGCCACGCGCATGTCGAAGCGCATGGAGCTCGTCGTGCAGCTGGAACGATGGGATGCGGCGCGCGACTACGACCGCCTCGGCCTGGACGAGAACGCGTGGGAGCTCTTTGGCGTCAAGATTCCGCTCGTCCACATGCCGGTGGCCCCCGGACGGAATCTGGCAATCCTGGTCGAGGTCGCGGCGCGAAACCAGCTGCTGCGGGCGCGCGGACTCAACGCCGCACGTGACCTGGCATCGCGGCTCGATGAGCAGCTGCGCGACGACGCGGAGGGCGACGGACACGCGGACGAGGACGTCGAGCACGGAGGGCCCGTGTGACGAGGAAGCCGTCGGCCTCCGCTAAAGCCGCGGCGGACAAGCCGCGTCGGAGAAGGAAGCCGCTGACGCTGGCGAGGAAGCCGTCGCGCGCCCCTGGCGCCGCCGAGCGCGGAACGCGCCGCTTTGTCATCCTGACCGGATTGTCGGGAGCAGGGAAGACGCAGGCGATTCGCGCGCTGGAAGATCTCGGCTACTTCTGCGTCGACAACCTGCCGTCGACCCTGATTCCGACGATGGCGGAGCTGGCGTCGCGCGCGGACACGGGCCTCGAAAAGGTCGCGATTGTCGCCGACGTCCGCGAAAGCGGCTTTCTGAAGGAGTTCCCGCGCGTCTTCCGCAGGTTGAAGACGCTGCCCGGCATCACGCCGCGGCTGATCTTTCTCGAGGCCGATCCGTCCACGCTCGTGCGGCGCTTCAGCGAGACGCGCCGTCCGCATCCGCTCGCGCCCGACCGTTCGGTCTCCGAAGGCATCAGGGAAGAGCGGACGAAGATGAACAGCATCCGCGCGATGGCGGACCTGGTGCTCGACACGTCCAACCTGACGGTACATGAGCTGCGCGATGTCTTCATGCGGATGTCGCGCGACGAAGGCGGGCGCGCCGCCATGGTCGTCAATCTGGTGAGTTTCGGGTATAAGCATGGCGTGCCGATGGACGCCGATCTGGTGTTCGACGTGCGCTGCCTGCCCAACCCGCATTTCGTCGACACGCTGCGGCCGCTGACCGGCCGCGACCGCGCCGTCGTCCGCTTCATGCGCCGCCATGCCTCGACGCGGGACTTCATCGACCGGCTCACGGCGTTTCTCACCTTCGCACTGCCGCAGTACGTGCAGGAAGGGAAGAGCTACCTGACCGTGGCCATCGGGTGTACCGGGGGCCGGCACCGGTCGGTCATGCTGGCGGAAGAGCTCAAGCGGACGCTCGCCGGCGTCAAAGGAATCACCGTGCGCGTCAAGCACAGGGACAGTTGACGATGATCGTTCACTCTTCCGGGTTCTCGCTGCTCAGTTCGTGTTCTGGAGTTCGGTTCCAGTTCTGCCGAGGCGTTCACGCTTCGGCATCGCAGCAGCTCGAACCGAACGCCGAACAACGAACTCGAACCCTGCACCGAACGTGAACAGGAACCGAGAACTGAGCACTGGGAAGTGTGAACGGCCATGATTGGTGTCGTCGTCGTGACACACGGTCAGCTGGCCAGGGAGCTGGTCAGCGCGGCGGAAACGATCGTCGGGGATCTGCCGCGGTTTGCCGCGGTGTCGATCGGCTGGCACGAGGACACCAACGACGCCAGGGAGGAGATCGCCCAGGCGGTCGGCCGCGTCGATCAGGGGCAGGGCGTGCTGATCCTCACGGATATGTTCGGCGGGACGCCGTGCAACCTGGCGATGACGTTTCTCGCCGAGAACAAGGTCGAGGTGATCACGGGCGTCAACGTCCCGATGCTGATCAAGCTGTCCGGCGTGACGGAACAGGCTGAGCTCCTCGCCGTCGCGCGTGAGATGCGCGAGCACGGCCGGCACGCGATCTGGGTCGCCTCGGATCTGCTGCGGGCCGAGAAAGCATGACGAGCCGGTCGGTGACGGTGGTCAACGCTCTGGGACTGCATGCGCGCGCCGCCGCGCGGTTCGTGCATCTGGCGGCGCGCTTTACCTCGCAGGTGCGCGTCGCGCGCGATGCGAAGGTGATGGATGGCAAGAGCATCATGGGGATTCTGCTCCTCGCGGCCGCGCGCGGAACGACGATCACGATTTCGGCGGACGGGACCGACGAGCAGGCGGCGGTCGAGGCGCTGGCCGAGCTGGTGCTGAGCGGATTCGGAGAAGCGACGTGGAACGCTTGACGGGTATCGGTGTGTCGTCCGGCCTGGCGATCGGGCCGGCACTGGTGGCGATTCAGCGCACCCAGGTGATCCGCTTTCCGATCGCGCCGGATCGCGTCGCCCGCGAATTGTCCGCGCTCGATCGGGCGCGGATGCGCTCGCGGGAGCAGGTCGAGCAGATCCGCCGCCGCGTGCTCGATTTGAAGGGCGCGGACCTGGCGGCGATCTTCGACGCGCAGATGCTGATGCTGGACGACCCGATGCTCGTTGGACGCGCCGCCACCATCGTCATGGAGGAGCGGGTCAACGCCGAGTGGGCCGTGCAGCGGGCGCTCGATGAGATCGCCGCGGTCTTCGACGGGGTCGACGACCCGTACCTGCACGAGCGCAAGGGCGATTTGCACGACATCGCCGGGCGGCTGCGCATGAACCTGCGCGACGAGAAGGGTGGCGCGCGCGATCTCCTGCAGGACCTCGACACGCCGTGCGTGCTCATCGCCGACGAGCTCACGCCGTCGGTGGTGGCGCAGCTCGACTGGACGCGCATTCGCGGCTTCGCCACCGACGCGGGCAGCCGCACGTACCACACCGCCATCCTGGCCCGCTCGCTCGGCGTCCCCGCGGTCGTCGGCCTGCACGACGTCAGCGTTCGGGTTCCTCCCGGCGTGTCGGTCATCGTCGACGGCGAATCAGGCGAGGTGATCGTCGATCCGGCGCCGCCCGTGCGCCACGACGCCGAGCGTCGAGCGCGCGAACGGCAGACGCCCGCTCATGACATCGTGACGACGACGGGCCCGGTCGCGACCAGGGACGGCGTGCGCGTTGCGCTGCACGCCAACATCGAGCGGGCCGAGGACGTGGCCGCGGCCCTTGGCGCGGGAGCCGAGGGCATCGGGTTGTACCGCTCGGAGTTCATGCTGGTGGGCGGTCCACCGGACATGGCGGCCGAGGACGAGCAGTATCACGTCTATCGCGAACTGGTCGAACGGATGGGCGGCCGTCCAGTGACCATCCGCACGTTCGATATCGATCAGCGCCAGCTGGACCGGCCGCTGGTGGACGCCGCGCTCGACGCACGGTGGTTCGCGGAGCACGAGCGCGGCAGTCATGCCGGGCTGCGCGGCATCCGGTTCGGTCTGGCGCAGCCGGCGATCTTCAAGACGCAGATCCGCGCGCTCCTCCGGGCCGCGGCGCACGGCCCCCTGCGCGTGATGTTTCCGTTCGTGTCGTCGCTGCACGAAGTGAGAGCCGCCAAAGCGCTGCTCGACGAGGCACGCGGCGAGCTCCGCGCGCGCGGCGTCGAGACGACGCCCGTGCCGGTCGGGATCATGATCGAAGTGCCGTCAGCGGCGTTCACCGCGTCGCAGCTGGCGCGTGAGGTCGACTTCTTCACGATCGGCACCAACGATCTCATTCAGTACACGCTGGCCGTCGATCGCACCGACGATCGCGTATCGAACCGCTATGAGCCGCTGCATCCCGCGGTGCTGCGCCTGCTCCGTACCGTCCGCCGCGGCGCCGTCCGCAGCGGCATTCCGGTGTCGGTCTGCGGCGAGATGGCGTCCGATCCGCTGCTGCTGCGGCTGCTCATCGGCTGCGGCCTCACCGAGTTCAGCATGACGCCCGGCGCGCTGCAGATGGCGCGCACCGTCGTCGTCGAGACCCATGCCGGCGAGATGGGGCGAATCGCGGCGCGCGTGCTGACGCTGGGGACCGTCGAAGACATCGAGGAGTTCCTCCGCCGTACGTTCGATCAGCAGGAGGCGCTCAGGTAAATCGGAGGGTGCACACGAGGGCTGTGGGGCGAGCCTTGCAGGCTCGACTCGCGAACCCGAAGGGTTCGCGCCACGGAATTGACGTCCGCGTCTAGTAGGGGGAGCCGCAATGCGATACGCCCTCACGTTCTGTCTGACCGCGTTCGTGGCCACGCTTGCCGCGCAGCAGCCGCCGCAACCTGCCTTCGACGTCGCCTCGCTGAAGCGCAATACGTCGCTCAGCGACATGGGCGGTGGCGGACCGCGGCCGGGCGGACGATATCGGCTCACCAACGTGACCACGCGGTCGATGATCAGCCTCGCGTGGGGCATTCCCAGCAATCGCATCGCTGGCGGCCCTGCCTGGATCGCGACGGATCGGTATGACCTCGACGCCACCATGAAGGAGAACGCGACGCAGGACGAGATGCGCTCCATGATGCGCGCACTGCTCAGCGGCCGCTTCAGGCTCGCGGTGCACGTCGAGCAGCGCGAGCTGCCGGTCTACAACCTCATGCGCGCCCGGCCCGGCGAACAACTCGGCCCATCCCTGGAGCGCAGCGCATTCGACTGCACCAACCTCGCAGCGCGCAAGCAGGAAGCGGCGGCAGCGAGCGCGGCCCGGCCGGGTCGCATGTTGTGTGGGTTCAGGGACAGCGGCGGAGCGCTCGACGGCGGCGGCCTGACCATGGAAACGCTGGCACAAATCCTGACAGGGCCGGCGGGGCGGCCCGTGTTCGATCGCACGGGACTGACGGGCGGCTACAACGTGCTGCTCACATGGACGCCGCTGGCGACCGACACGGCACCTGCTGACGCGGTGTCGATCTTCACCGCGGTACAGGAGCAACTCGGCCTGAAACTCGAAAGCGGGACGGCGCCGCTCGACGTCCTGGTAATCGATCGCGTCGAACGGCCCAGCGAGAATTGAAAGGCGCCGTGCAGATGACCACGCCGATCACCGCCGCTCTCGTACCGCCGCGGCGGGCGACTCGCGAATGGTGTGCGGGCTCACCTTCAACACGGGCGTGTTCATTGGCTGGCGGGGTGGAAGTGTCCACCATGCTCAGCACGCTGACGGCGGCCTCAGGACGCGCGGTCCTCGACCGGACCGGCCTGACGGGCGCCTACGACTTCGAACTGAAATGGGCACCGCTGCCCGATCCGAATTCGGACAACGTGTCGATCTTCACGGCGGTGCAGGAGCAGCTCGGACTGAGGCTCGAAAGCGGGACCGCGCCGCTCGATGTGCTGGTCATCGACCGGATCGAACGGCCCAGCGAAAATTAGCCCGCAGCCAACCGACGTGGCCTCGCCGGTGTCTATTTGCCGGGACAATCGATGCGAGTTCTCGCCCTTGCGCTTCTGTGCGCCGCGGCAGCGCTGAGCGCGCAATCGGAGCCGGTGTTCGACGTGGTTTCGATTCGTCGCAACGTCACCCGCACGGGTACCGGCGGGGGAGTCCAGGGCACGCGATACGTGGCCAACAACATGACGACGATTGGCCTGCTGATGGGTGCGTACCAGGTCGGCGCCGAAAGGATCTTTGGAGCGCCGGACTGGACGACCAACGAAGGATACGACGTCGTGGGGCAGGCGGCCAGCGACATCGCGCCCGGTCAGCTGCCGGCGATGCTGCAAGCTCTCCTGCGGGATCGATTCAAGCTCGAGGCCCGACGCGAGACACGCGAACTGCCCGCTTACGCGTTGACCCTTGTGAGTCCTGAAACGCTAGGTCCGCGACTGAGGCGAACGACCGTGGACTGCACAAACACCGAAGCCGTCGCGAAGGCGCGGGCGGCAGCGCCGTCGGGTCAGCCCGTATGTTCAGGGCGCTCGAACAGCGGCCGAATGACGTTCTCGGGGTTCACGATGAACGCATTGACCCAGGCACTCGTCGTCGTTGTCGGCCGGCAGGTGATCAACCGCACCGGCCTCGACGGCCGTTTCGATTTCGAGCTGGAGTGGGGGAACATCGACAACCCGGAGGCCGTCTCGATCTTTACTGCCTTACAGGAACAGCTCGGATTGCGTCTGCAGCAAACGACCGCCGCGATTGAGCTGGTCGTCATCGACCGGATCGAACGGCCCAGCGAAAATTAAGAAGGCGCCCCTGACAAGGGGCGCCCCACGAGCCTTCCGCCTGAAGGCGGAAGCTACCAACTAGCCAACTACGAACTAGAAGGGGATGTCGTCGTCGGTGATCGGCTCCATTGGCGGTTCGTCGCCGCCGCCATGCGAGGCGCCGCGATCCATTCCGCCACCGCCACCGCCGCCGCGCCCACCGCCACCGCCGCCGAGCAGCGTGATGCGATCGGCCTTGATTTCGGTGGTGTAGCGCTTGTTGCCGTCCTTGTCGTCCCACTGCCGCGTCTGCAGCCGGCCCTCGACGTAGATCTGCTTGCCCTTCGTCAGGTACTCCTGCAGCGATTCGGCCTGCTTGCCCCACAGCACCACGCGGTGCCATTCAGTCTTTTCCTGCCGCTGCTGATTCTTGTCGTTCCACACTTCCGTCGTGGCCAGATTCAGCGTGGCAACGGCGGCGCCGCCGGGCGTATAGCGCAGCTCGGCGTCCCGTCCCAGGTTTCCCACGAGGATTACTTTGTTGACGCTTCCCACGTTGCTCTCCTTCGGGCCGCCTTCGCCCGCCGTCGCCCGCTGGTTTCGGCGGGGCTACGGCGCCCCCTGCGGTGACAGTTGCTGTCGCCGCGCTTGGCTGGCGGACCCAACCCGCCTTCGCCTCGAAGGCGACGGCGGGTCCGCCCCACGTTCATTCGTATAGTGTGCGTGGATTATGTGACAGGACAGGTCACGGTTTGCGGGGTGTCGTCGCGGGGGCCGCGGCGCTATCGAGACCCTGCAGCCGGCTCAAGGACAACACTCCCGGCTCCGTGTCGGGAAACAGCTTCACCGCCGCCTCGAACGACGCCCGCGCCGCCGCCGTCTGGCCAAGCCGGCTCTGCGCCAGCCCGCGTTTGTAATACGCCCAGGGCACCTGGTTTTCTTTCGGGTAGTTCTGAATGACCTTGCTGAATGCGGCGATCGCCTGCTCGAACCGGCTCTGGATGAATTCCGCTTCCCCGATGTACTGCTGCGCATCGTCGGCGCGTGGAGACGTGGGGAAGGCCTTCAGAAACTCCTCGAATCCCTGAATCGCCGCGGCATAGTTGCCGCCGGCGTAGTCGGAAAACGCCGTGTTGTACATGCGGTCCGGCGACAGACCGAGCGTTGACGGCGGAGTCGACGCTACAGGCGGCGCTCCTGGATCGCCGGCCGCGGACACCGCGCCCGGGTCGGCCACCGCGCCGTCGGGCGGTGTGAGCCTCGAGAGCAATGCAGGGATGGAGGTGCGCAGCGCCTGGACTTCCTCCTTCAGCTCACCGAGCCGCGTCGCCGCATCCTGCGTCTGCGCCAGCGTCTTGCGCACGTCGCCCGCCGCCGTATTGATCGTCAGCGATTGATCGGCGAAGCCTTTGCGCATCGCCTCGTTCGTCTGGTCGATTCGGCTGTTGAGCGCCTTGGCCGTTTCGTTCAGCAGCTTGATCGTTTCCGCGAGCGTGTTCGCCAGCTCCTGATTCTGCGCCCGCAGGATCGTGAGCTCGGCGGCCATCTGCAGGTGCTCGCGGTTCTGCGCCGATGCCGGCGCCGCGGCAATGAGCGCGCCGATGAAGAGCAGCGTGATCGTTCTCATAGTCAGTTCGATGTAATCACGAAGTGGCCGCGCCGGTTCTTCGCCATCGCTTCTTCGGTCCTGCCCGGATCGAAGGGGAACTCCTTGCCGTAGCTGATCGTGCGCACACGATCGGGCGGGATGCCGAGCGAGACGAGGAACGTTTTCACCGCGATCGCACGCCGCTCGCCGAGCGCGAGGTTGTACTCGGCCGTGCCGCGCTCGTCACAGTGTCCTTCAATGGTAACCACCCACTTCGGGTTTTTCTTCAGGATTTCCGCGTTGGCGGAAATCGTCTCCCGCCCGGCATCGTCGACGTCCGAACTGTCGAGGGTGAAGAAGACGGGCTTCAGGGGCGAATTGCGATTCAGATCGTCGAGCGT
>DASTBV010000011.1:0-158260 GCA_035711805.1 Vicinamibacterales bacterium | reverse complement strand
CTGAAACAGCTTTTTCCGTCTGCGACAGCATTTTCGCCCAAAGGGGGCGAACCGCCGCATTTCAAGGCACTGGCCGGGCCGAAGTCCCAGGACGTCATCGGGTATGCGTTCCTGACCACCGAGGTCAGCCCGCTCGAGCGCGGCTACGGCGGTCCCATCGTGATGCTGGTCGGCCTCGACCTGAAGGGCATCCTCACCGGCATCGTCATTACGGACCACCGCGAGCCGTACGGCGACTTCTCCATCGATCGGCCGAACTTCGCCGCGACGTTCAAAGGCAAAGACATCCGCGATCCGTTCCGGCTGGGGACGGATATCGACGCCGTCTCGCGCGCGACAATCACCATGTCCAGCGCGGTGCGGGCGATTCGCAACAGCGCGCGCCGGGTCGCACGTGAGCTGATCGCACCCCCCAAGCCGTGAAGCTTCTCGTTCTGGTACTGATCCTCGCCGCGGGCCTGAGCGCGCCGATCGTAGCGCAGTCCACGGACGCCCAGACGCCGGTCGCCGGCGATGGCGGGTGGAATTTCGACGAAGACGAGGAAGAGATCCCGACCTGGGCCGACGACATCCGGGCACAGGCCGTCGATCTGATCGCTGTCGGTACGTTCCTCGTCTTCGCGTTCGTAAGCTTTTTTCGCAAGAGCGTCGCGCTCAAGTACGCCACGCTCGTCGGAGCTGTCGCCTACCTCGGCTTCTACAAGAGCCAGCTGATCTCGATCGTCAACGTGTTCGGCCTGTTCGGCGGCAACCTGCCGATCTTCCGCCAGAACCTCGCCTGGTATCTCCTGGCGATCGTGACCGTCGTCTCGACCGTGTTGTGGGGCCGCGTCTACTGCGGCCGGCTGTGCGCCTTTGGCGCGCTGACGCAGTTGATGGATCGCGTCGCGCCGAACCGGTGGCAGATCAAGGTGCCGCGGGCGCTCGAACGCCGCGCCTCGCTGATCAAGTACGGCATCCTCGCCGGCGCAATCGGCTATTTCGTCGTCACCCGCGATCCGCTGATTTATCCGTACATCGAGCCGTTCTGGATGTTCGGCATGCACAGCACGGCGCCGCTGTGGGCCGGACTGGGTGTCCTGCTCATCGCCTCGCTGTTCGTGCGCAATCTGTACTGCCGGTTCCTCTGTCCCGTCGGCGCCGCGCTCGGCGTGCTGTCGAAACTGACGGTGTTCCGCATCAAGCGATGGTCGGAATGCCGGCACTGCCGGATCTGCGAGAAGGCCTGCGAGTGGGGCGCGATTCGCGGGCCCGAGATCGTGCTGACGGAGTGCGTGCGCTGCGACGACTGCGAACGGATCTATGAGGACACCCGCAAGTGTCCGCACCATCTGATCATCATCCGAAAGAACGAGATCATGGCGCGTCGGTCGGCGAATGCAGCCGCTCCAGCCGCTCCGTGAGCCCGCTCGAGACCATCACCACGTTGGTGTCGGTGACGATGACCCCTTCGACGTCGGCGAGTTTTTCGATCAGGGCCATTCCCGCCTGAGGCCCAAGCACGAAGACCCCCGTCGATAACGCGTCGGCCAGCATCGCCTGCCTGGCGACGATGGTCACGCTGCGACAGCCACGCGCCGGCTCGCCGCTGTCCGGATCCAGGATGTGGTGATAGCGGCGCCCGTCGCGCATGAAATACCGCTCGTAGTCGCCTGACGTGCTGAAGGTTTCATCGCGCACGTTCATCGCCGCAAAGAGCCGGGCCGCCGGGCCGCGCGGATCGCGGATCGCCGCACGCCATGGCCGGTCGCTGCGCGCGCCGCTCGCGTAGAAATCGCCGCCGGCCTGGATGAGAAAGTCGCTGATGCCGTCCGCTCGAAGAATCGCCGCCGCCCGGTCAACAGCGTAGCCTTTGCCGATTCCTCCGAGATGAAGACGCATCCCTTTGCGCGGTAAAAAGACGGACCGGCGCTCCAGATTCAACTCGACGGCCTGGTAATCGACATCGGGTAACCGTGCGCGGACATCCTCCGGCGGTGGAATCCGATTGTCCTGATCGTGATCGAACTTCCACAGTCCCGACAGCGCCCCGAACGTGACGTCGAACTTTCCGCCGGTCCACTCCCCGATCTGGATCGCGGTTCGAAGGACCTCGAGCGTCTCGGCGGCGACCGTCACGGGCGCGCGCCCCGCCTCGGAGTTGACGCGCGACACGTCGCTCCCCGCGTGCCAGACGCTCAACAGCCGGTCGAGACGATCGAACTCGTCGAACACCTTCTCGAATGCACGGATCGCGTCGGGCTCGCTGACCACGGAGGCGGTGACGCGAACTTCCGAGCCCATGCTGAGGCGCGACCGTTCGACGATCCGATCGTTGACGCTCGAAGCGGCGGAGTCACCACTGCCGCAGGCAGCAAGAAGAACCGAACACAGAACAGCGAACAACGACCGAGGAACCGAACCTGAACACGAACCAGGCACCGGGAACCCGGAAGGGTGAACCGTCGTCATGCGTCCATCTCGAGGAGCACCTTCAGGACGCCCTTCTGCTGTGCCCGCTGCAGCGCCATGACGCCATCCGAGAGATTGAACCGCTCGGCGATCAACGGTTCGACGTCTACAAGGCCGTGCTCGAGCGCATGGAGCGCCTGATCGAACGGGCCGCACCGCGAGCCGACGAGTGTTACTTCGTCGATGACGAACGGCGCCCACGCCAGCATCTGCGTACCCGCGACCGTTGTCTTCAGCACGATCGTTCCGCGGGGACGAACCAGCGTCAACGCGGTCGGTAGACCGGTCTCGGAGCCGGTGCAATCAACGACGATGTCGGCCGCACGGACGGGAAGGTCGTCGCCAAGCAGAGCCGTCCTGAGCCCGATTGTTTCGAGGAGCGCCAGCTTGTCCCGATGCTTTCCGACAACGAGCACCTCGTCGGAAATCGATGCGAGCACCTGGGCACACAGATTTCCAAGCCGGCCATCGCCGAGGATCACGACTCGATCCGTCGCGGCGATCTCGAGCTGCGCCGGGATTTGAAACGCCGCGGCTACGGGCTCGGTGAACACGGCGATGTCGTCGGGAATCGAGTCGGGCACTCGATGGAGGTTGCGCTGCGGCACGGCAATCAGCTCGGCAAACGCGCCGTCGTGATTGAGAATCCCGAGGACGGTCCGGTTCGGACAATGTGTTGGCAGGCCGTTGCGGCAGGTGTCGCAGGTCCAGCAGGCGCAATTGATCTCGCCAACGACCCGTTGGCCCGCGTAGGGACCGGATTCCGCGACGCCGACGAACTCGTGGCCAAGCACGCCGCTGAAGCCCATGTAGCCCTTTATCAGTTGGAGGTCCGTTTCGCAGACGCCGGCGCGCGTCACCCGGACCAGCACTTCGTCTGCGGCCGGGTTTGGCGCGGGCCGAACCTGGTCCATCTGAACCTCGTCTTGTTCAAGAACGATTGCGCGCACCTGTCTGCCTCTTTCGTCCGTAACCTTTGTGGTCGGGTCCCGGTTTTGTACCTCGAACGTCGCGCGGGTTGCCAACCATTTTGGCCGCGCCAGGGTCCAATGCATGGTGCAACGTTCCTCAATCGTCGGAATAGCCCTCGCCGCAGGACTGCTGCTGTGTGCCCATGCGGCGTCGGCCCAGGTTCAGGCGGTGAGCGGCAACGAGCCGAACCGGACGCACAAGGACGGCAAGGTCGTGCGGGCGCTGCGAATCACCGCAACGCCGCCATCGATCGACGGCAGGCTGACGGACGAGAGCTGGCAGCTCGCCGAGGCCGGCGGGGGGCTGACGCAGCGCGACCCCGACAACGGCAAGCCGATGACCGACGACACGCGCGTGCAGATCGCGTTCGACGATCGGTATATCTACGTCGCCGTGTCGGCGCTCGACTCCGATGCGAAACTGATCGCCGCCGGACTCGGGCGCCGCGACGAAAACCCGCCGACCGACTCGATCACCATTGGCTTCGACGCCCGCCACGATCATCAGACCGCGTACAACTTCTCCACCAATCCGTCCGGCTGGCAGGGCGATTTCACCTTCTACGACGACACGAATCGCGACAACGATTACAACGCGGTCTGGGACGTCCGCAGCGAAATCACCGATATGGGCTGGACCGCGGAGTTCCGCATTCCGTTCTCACAGATGCGGTTTTCCGCATCGCCGCAGCCCGGCCAGGTGTGGGGGTTCAATATCCAGAGGCAGATCCGCCGCAAGAGCGAGACGGGCACCTGGGTCGCGAAGCCGCGCGGTGAACGCGGCGAGGTGTCGTTTTTTGGTCACGTCGTGTTCGACCAGCAGCTGCCGGCCCCCGGGCGGCTGGAGCTGATTCCCTACACGCTCGCGCGCGGAGAGTTCCTGCCTGCAGCAGCCAACGAAGGTGGCGCCTCGGTGGGCCTTGATGCCCGATGGGGACTGGGAACCGGCGCCACGCTGTCGGCAACGTTCAATCCGGACTTCGGGCAGGTCGAACAGGACCCCGCCGTGCTGAATCTGTCGGTCTTCGAAACCTTCTTCCCCGAGAAGCGCCCGTTCTTCCTCGAAGACAGCCGGACCTTCGTGCCGCCCTACGGTAACTTCCAGCTGTTCCACTCGCGGCGCATCGGGCGATCGCCGGGACGCCTTCCGCTCGCAACAGGGGAACGGCGTCTCGACGCTCCGGCCGAAACGACGATCCTCGGGGCAACGAAGCTGACCGGCAAGGGCAGCGGCTGGACCTACGGCGCGATGACTGCGTTGACCGCCCGTGAGTACGCGACGATCGAATCTCCTGTGATTGGTGCGGACGGCGCCACGTCGTACATCCGCGGCGAACGGCTGATCGAACCCGCGACGTCCTACAACGTCGGGCGCATCCAGCGCGACATCATGAACGGGTCGTCGAATATCGGCGGCATCGTCACCGGAGTTCTCCGAGAGCAAACCGACGATGCGTTTACCGGAGGCTTCGACTACAACCTGCGGTGGAATCGGAATCGAACGACGTTCAACGGCCACTGGGTCGCCACGCGTGCGCCAGGCCCGGGAGGCATGAAGACCAGCGGCGGCGGCGTCACCAACTTCAACTACTCGAGCAAGCACGTCAACACGGGCGTTCATTACGATCACTTCGGCCGCGACTTCCGCATCAACGACATCGGGTTCTTCCGCACACGCGCGAATCGGAACCAGGCAAGCGGGTCGGTGGAGGTGGGCAACCCCGACCCGTGGAAGAAGCTGCGCAGCGTCTGGGGATTTGCCTACATCGGCAACGACTGGACGGATGAAAAGCTCCTGATCGGACGCTACTCGGAATACGGCGTGAACGTCCGCTTCCTGAATTTCTGGCAGGTGGTCGGCGGAGGATGGCGAAGCTTCGAGATATTCGACGACCTCGACACACGGGGCGGGCCGCCGATTCTTCGACCCGGCAACAGCGGAATGTTCTACCGCGTCAACAGCGATTCGCGGAAACCGTGGTCGATCGGTTTCTACGGCAACCGCTTCCGTAACGATGCCGGCGGCGGAACCGGCGGCGGGACGTATTCGCCGTACTTCTCCCTGCAGCCATCGGATCGGCTGCAGGCGTCGTTCTCGATGAACTACAACTACGCCAGGGACCCGGCGCAATGGATCCAGAACAGCGACACCGACGGCGACGGCGCTACTGATCACGTCTACGGAACGCTCGATCGCGACGTGGTCGATGTGACCGTACGGACGACGTATGCCTTTACGCGCGACCTGACGGTGCAAACCTACCTGCAGCCGTTCGTAGCGGTCGGCGATTACAGCAACATCCGGCGGCTAGCGCTGCCGAAGAGCTTCCAGTTCGACCCGGTGACGATCGCAACGAACCCGGATTTCAACACCAAATCGCTGCGCGGCAACGTCGTGATGCGCTGGGAGTACAAGCCTGGCAGCACGCTGTTCTTCGTCTGGTATCTGTCGCAGACGGACTTCGCCCGCCCGGGTGAATTCAGCGCGCTGCGCGACCTTCGTTCCGCCTTCACCGCCGACGCGACCCACATCTTCATGGTCAAAGCGAGCTACTGGCTCAACCGTTGACGCGGGGCGAGCCTTTGAGGCTCGCCTCGCGAACCCGAAGGGTTCGCGCCAGGGAAGCTGACCGGTCCCGACCTTGCAATTCCGCCGGCAGAATGAAGCTGCCGAAGCCGCGCAACCTCATCATTGGGATCGTCATCGGCGTCATCATCGTTGGAATGGGCCTCGTCGTCGCGCAGGACCAGGAAACGCTGCGCGTCAGGACGTCGCTCGCCGCAACCGATCCACGGTTCCCGGGATACCTGGCGAAGCTGTCGGGCCACGCGCTCACGTCCGGAGATCGGTACACCGTGCTGACGAACGGTGACGCTGCCTTTCCCGAAATGCTTGCCGCTATCGGCGCGGCACAACACCGGGTCGCGTTCGAAGGCTACATCTACGACAGCAAAGAGGACATCGCGCGGCGGTTCACCGATGCGTTCGTCGCCGCCGCGCAACGCGGTGTCGAAGTGAGGCTGGTCTTCGACGCGTTCGGCGCAAAGCTCAGCGACGAGGACGAGTCCCGGCTGGAGGATGCCGGGTGCCGGATCGGGTGGTTCAACAAGGTTCGAAGCCGGGCGATCGAAGAAGTGAACTACCGGACGCACCGCAAGGCCCTGATCGTCGACGGTGAAGTCGCTTTCGTCGGCGGAATCGGGATTGCGGACCAGTGGGCCCGCGACACCGAAAAGGAACGCAAGTGGCGCGACACCCACATCAAGGTCGTCGGGCCGGCGGCCACCGACGTCGAAGCGGCATTCAACGAAAACTGGATCGAGACGGGCGGCATCGTCGACCCGGACGTGATCCCACACGATCCCAATCCGCGCGGACCGGCAAGCTCGATCGTCGTCTGGAGCTCGCCTGAAGGCGGCACCAACGCGCTGAAACTCGTCTACCTGCTGTCCCTTGCCGCCGCACGCGAGTCAATCGACATCCAGTCTCCGTATCTGATCACCGACGCCTCGACGGCATGGAGCCTGGCCGAGGCACGGCGGCGCGGCGTGCGCATTCGGATGCTGGTCGAGGGCGATATCACCGACGCCAAGCCGGTGAAATTCGCGGGCCGCGCGCAGTACGAAGAGCTGATGCGGCAGGGAATCGACATCCACGAATACCAGCCGACCATGATGCACACCAAAGCCGTGATCGTGGACGGCATCCTGAGCATTGTCGGGTCGGCGAACTTCGACAACCGGTCGTTCGAACTGAACGATGAGCTCAACGTCGTGGTGTTCGACCGCGCCGTCGCGAACCGGCTGCGTGAGGATTTCGAGCGCGACCTCGGACACTCGAAACGGCTGGACCTGGATTCCTGGCGGTCGCGCCCGCTGCACATCCGGGCGCGCGAGAAAACCTGGAGTCTGTTCGGAGAAGTGTTCTAACTCGTCGTGTCCGCCTTCCGCCTTCGCTGACGCTACGGCGGACAAGTCAGGCGGATCCGGTGTCAGTGCGCGGTTTCGGCCGCGCCTTCCTTGTGTGCTCCGCTGGCAGGAGCCTCGTGCGCCGGCGCTGCCGACCGCACGCCGTAACCAGCGCCGCCGGCTCCACCCGGGTACGTCTTCAGGCCGCGCGACATGTAATCCGTCAGCGTCAGCGCGAACATGATAACCAGGAAGAAGAACGACATCCCCACGAACAGCTTGGTCAGCCTGCTGCTGTACTTCGCGTGCATGAAGAACAGGACGACCAGCGTCGCTTTCGTGATGGCGATGCCGATGGCCACCGGAAAGTTGAACACGCCGAGGTGCTGGAAGGCGGCAAACACCGTGAGCGCGGTCATCACCATCAGTATTCCGAAGATGGTGTAGTACATCGACTTTGGCGCGATGTGAGACATGGCTACTGCGTCCGATCCACCAGGTAGAGCAGCGGGAACAGGAAGATCCAGACGATGTCGACGAAGTGCCAGTAGAGGCCGCTCATCTCCACCGGCGTGTACCACTGCGGCGAAAACCGGTTCTTGTACGCCATCCACGTGATGACCGACATCAGGCCGAAGCCGATGATCATGTGCAGCGCGTGCAGGCCGGTCATCGTGAAGTAGAGCGAGAAGAAGATCTCCATCGGCCCGGCGATGCCGGCGTGCGCCGCGTCGACGTGGAAGTCGTAGCCGGGCACGTGATGGTGATCGAACTTGTCCTTGTATTCGAAGACCTTGACGATCAGGAACGTGAGGCCGAGCGCCATGGTGCCGAGCAGCCAGCCGATGGTCGCGCGCCGATATCCTGTCTGCGCGGAGCGCACCGCCATCGCCATCGTCAAGCTGCTGCCGATGAGGACGACGGTGTTGAAGCCACCCAGAGCGATGCTGAGTTCCTTGCTCCCTGCCACCCACGCCTCGTGATACCAGACGCGGTAGAGCATGTAGGCGAGGAACAGACCGCCAAAGAAGAGCACCTCGGTGACGAGGAACAGCCACATCCCGAGCGTCGCCGCCTCGTGCTGCTGCTCCAGCGTGTCGAAGTGGTGCTGGAGATCCGGATGATGACCGTGCGCGTGCGCGTCGCCGGTAATCGCTGCCGCGTCAGACAACTTTGATCTCCCGTTTCGAGTACTCGTAGGCGCCTTCGGTGACCACCGGCTGCGTCTCGAAGTTGTGCGGCAGCGGCGGCGACTGCGTCGTCCACTCGAGCCCGGTGGCGTGCCACGGGTTGTCGCCCGCCTCTTCGCCGTTGAAGAGCGAGGCGATGAGGTAGATGGCCACCAGCACATAGCCGACGGCGAGGATCGAGGCGCCGGCGGACGACAGCACGTTCAGCACCTGGAACTCTTCCGGATACATGTGATACCGGCGCGGCATCCCGAGGTAGCCGAGGATGAACTGCGGTCCAAACGTCAGATTGAACCCCACGAAGACGATGACCGCGGCGACCTTCGCCGCCGCATCTGAGTACATGCGGCCGGTCATCTTCGGCCACCAGAAGTGGAGGCCGGCGAAGTAGCCCATGATCGCGCCGCCGACCATGATGAAGTGGAAGTGCGCCACGACGAAGTAGGTGTCGTGAATGTGCACGTCAACGCCGAGCGCCGCAGTGAAAAGGCCGGTGAGCCCGCCGACGAGGAACAACCCAAGGAAGCAGATCGCCCAGATCATCGGCGCCTTGAGCCAGATGGCGCCCTTGTACAGCGTCGCCGTCCAGTTGAACGTCTTCACCGCCGACGGTATCGCCACCGCATAGGTGAGGAACGAGAAGACCAGCGCCGAGTAGGTCGAGATGCCGGCGACGAACAGATGGTGCGCCCAGACGAGGAAGCCGAAGATGGCGATCGCCAGGCTCGAAAACGCCACGAACGAATAGCCGAAAATGTTCTTGCGCGAGAAGCACGCCAGCACTTCGCTGATCGCGCCCATCGGCGGCAGGATCATGATGTAGACCGCCGGGTGCGAATAGAACCAGAACAGGTGCTGGAAGAGCACCGGGTCGCCGCCCAGCGCCGGATCGAAGATGCCGAAGCCGAGGCCGCGCTCGACAGCGAGCGCCAGCACGGTGATCGCAATGACCGGCGTGCCGAGGACCTGCACCAGGCTCGTCGAGTAGATCGCCCACACGAACAGCGGCAGCCGGAACCAGGTCAGACCCGGCGCGCGCATGCGGTGGATCGTGACCATGAAGTTGAGGCCGGTCAGGATCGACGAGAACCCGGTGATGAACACACCGATGCCCGTCATCATCACGTTCGTGCTCGAGGCGCGGCTGCTGTACGGCGTATAGAAGGTCCAGCCGGTGTCCACGCCGCCCGTGATCATCGCGTAGAGCGTGAACAGGAAGCCGATGACGAAGACATACCAGCTGAGGAGGTTGATCTTCGGAAAGGCGACGTCCTTGGCGCCGAGCATCAGCGGCAGCACGAAGTTGCCGAGGATCGCCGGCACGGCGGGGATGAGGACGAAGAACACCATCGCCACGCCGTGCATCGTGAAGAGCTTGTTGTAGGTGTCGGAGGTGACCAGGTCGCCGGCCGGCGTCGCCAGCTCGAAGCGAATCAGCGACGCAAACAGGCCGCCGACGAAAAACGCCAGGCTGACGACGACGAGGTACATGATGCCGATGCGCTTGTGGTCCTTCGTCAGGAGCCACGACGCGACCGTGTGCTTCTCGTTCAGATAGTCGACGCGCGGCGCGGCAAGCGTCATTTCCATGGTGTTACCTGTTCTCCTGCGGTGGCGCAGCCGCCGGCGTCCCGGCGGTACTCGGCGCGGCGGCACCACCCGGCGAGGACTGCAGCGACTTCACATACTCGATGAGCGCCATCACGCCCTCTTCGTTCACGAGTCCCTGGAACGTCGGCATCACCGGTTGAAACCCGGCGACCACCTTCAGCTGCGGGGTCAGGATGGACTCGCGCACGTAGGTTTCATCGACGTTCACGATCGAACCGTTGGTCAGCTGCTCCTGCGCGCCGAACTTGTCCACCAGCGACGGGCCGCGGCCCGAGCCGTCGCTGATATGGCAGGTGTTGCAGGCCAGCTCGCTGAACAGCCGCTCACCGCGCGAGGCGAGCGTTCCGCCTCCTTCATTGCCGCTGAGCCACGCCTGATAGGCGGAGGGCTCCATCACGGTGACCATCCCGATCATTCCGGAATGTTTGGTCCCGCAGTACTCCGCACAGAAAATGTGCCACTCACCCGTTTGCGTCGCCTCGAACCAGACCGTGCTGTAACGGCCGGGAATGGCGTCCGCCTTGGTCCGGAAAGACGGAAAGTACAACGAGTGCAGGACGTCTTCCGAGGTAAACGTGACCTTCACCGGCCGGCCCACAGGAACGTGCAGCGTGTTGATCTCGGCCTTGCCATCGAGGTGCTGGAACTTCCACATCCAGCGCTTGCCGGTCGCGTAAATCTCCAGCGTCTGATCGGGCGGCCGATAGAGGTCGAAGAACACCTGCGACGCCCACACGAAGATCACGACCGAGATCAGGAACGGGATCACCGACCATGCGAGCTCCAGCGGGATTGAACCGGTAATCGGGGCGCCGACCTTGAGCGGGTCGTCAGTGCGATACCGCACCGCGAAGTAGACGACGAGCACGCACACCAGGATGCCGAAGAACGCCGTGACGCCGATGATGAACCAGTACAACTGGTCCACGTCGGCGGCCATCGTCGAGGCCTGGTCAGGGATGAATTTGAAGATTTCCGACATACAGGCTCAGGCGTGCCTTTCGACGGGAGCGCGCCCTTCGCGGCGGCGCATCATCACTACAAAGCCGAGCACGGCAGCCACAGTGAGCAATCCTCCGAGACGGACGAGCGTCATCACCGCCCAGCCATAGCGGCCGGTCGTGGGGTCGTAATGGAAGCAATAAAGCAGCAGCTCCTCCACGGCGGACCCGATGCGCCCCTGGCCGGATTCGACCAGGGCGAGGCGCAGCTCCTTCGGTGAGTACTCGACGCCGTAGAAATAGCGCGCCAGCCGGCCCTCCGGCGTGAGCGTCAGCAGACCGCTCACGTGCGCGAACTGGCCGGTCGTCTCATCCCACTGGTACGAGAACCCGGCCGCGGACGTAAGCCGCTTGATCGACGCTTCGTCCGCCGTCAGGAAATGCCAGCCGGCCGCCGTGTCGGCCGTCTTCCAATGCGCGAGATGCGCCTGCTTCTTGGCGTTGGCTGTTTCCGGCGTATCGCGTGGATCGAAGCTGACGACGACGATCTCGAATTCATCGCCCGGCGTAAACGGCACCGCTTTGAGCGCCGACGAGATGCCGTTCAGCGTCAGCGGGCACAGCATCGGGCACTGGTAGTACACGAATGCCAGGACGACCGGCTTCTTGCCAAAGTAATCGCCAAGCTTCACAGTCCGGCCGGTTTCGTCCTTGAGGACCGCGTCGAGCGGCATCTGCTGATTCAGCCGCTGCGCGAACGTGACGGACTTGAACTGCGGCGGGACGTTCGAAGCAACGATGCCGGTCTGGTGGCCCATCTGACTGGGCACGCCAGGCTGGAGCTGGGCACTTGCCGGGGAAATGCAGAATGCAGAATGCAGAATGCAGGATAGGAACGCGACCCGACCCCAGCGAAGCGCGCGCGCCTGAATTCTGAATTCTGAATTCTGAATTACTGAGTCCATTCCCCTATTGCCTTCTTCTTTCCATCGTCCTGCCGGCGCTTGAATCCGCCGGCATCAGGCCGGGCAGCTGCCGTGGCGGGGCTTCGACCGGAGGCGCAGCCGCCGGCTGCGCGGGCGCTGGTGCCTGCGCCGCGCGCGCGGGCAATCCACGTTCGACGGCCAGCCGCATCGCCTGTTCAATCGGCATCCTCACGGCGCCCGTTTCCTTGTTCACCCACCCGTACTGATGCAGCACCGCTTCCTCGCGGAGGCGGAAGTCGTGGAACTCGTTCTCCGGGAACTGCTGCAGCCGCGGCGCGGCGGGGAGGCGATGCTCCTGGCCGGCCAGCGGGAACTCGACGACGGTTTCCTCGCTCTGCTTCACGAACAGCGCAAACAGGAAGCCGAGCCCGACGTGAATCACGATCGCCGAGATCACCAGCCACAGGCCGAACTTGACGATGATCCAGACGTTGGCGTCGGTATGCTCGTGGCCGCTTCCCGGCGGCGTGACGAGATACTCGTGATCTGCGGACCCGTGCCCGCCGACGCTCGCGTGCGAGGCGGGGTGAGGGGTGTGCGCCATCAGTGATGCCCTCCCGCCGTGGCCAGCGATTCGCGCAGATAGGGATCGCCGACCGCAAACATCTGGCGCTTCTTCAGCTCGGTGAGAAACATCCAGAACCAGAGACCGCCGATCGCCAGCGGCGCGGCAAGGTCGAGCCAGTGCACGAAGAAGTGGCTGACGGCGTGCTCGCCTTCAACCAGATGCACGTTCTGCCCGGTCGACACGAACTCCGGCGTGATCATCATGTAGAGATCGGCGTAGCGCGCAAACAGCAGCCACGCGGCGATGAGGACGAGCCGTTCCGGCGTGCGCTTGGTGCGGCGCGACAGCAACAACAGCCACGGCACCGCGAAGTGGAAGGTGATCAGGAACAGCGCCAGATACTGCCAGCCATGGCTGGTGCGCGTGATCATGTACGGGATTTCTTCGATCAGGTTCGCGGCGTACGTCAGCAGGAACTGCGAGAAGTTGAAGTACGCCCACAACATCACGAACGCGAACATCAGCTTGCCGAGATCGTGGAAGTGGTTCGGCGTGAGCAGGTTGTTCAACGGCTCGCGCTTCACCAGAATCGTCGAGATCACGATGGTGAACGCGAGCGCCGCCAGGCCCTGGCCGCCCATCATCAGGAAGCCGAAGAGCGTCGAATACCAGTGCGGGTTGAGCGACATGATCCAGTCGATGCCCGCGAACGTGACGGTCAGCGCGTAGAGCACGAGTCCGGCTCCGCTCACCCGCTGAATCGTCGGGTTCACCGCCACGTCGCCGGTATCCTGGCGGGCGGACAGCTTGTTCAGCACGAGCGAGAGACCGATCCAGATCGCGAAATACAACAACGCCCGGCCGATGAAGAACGGAATGTTGAGGTACGGAGCCTTGTGACGAAGGATCTCGTCCGCCTGCACATGATCCGGATGCGTCCAGACGTAGAGATCGCTCAGTCCGAGAAGAACGGGAATGAACAGCAGAGCGAGGAACGGAATCGTCCGGCTCGAGGCCTCGAAAATCCGGCGGAAAACACCCCAGGTGCCGCCGGACAGGTGCTGAATCATCATCAGCGCCAACGATCCGAGCGAGATCCCGAGGATCAACAGATAGGCGATCAGCCACGACCGGAAGAAGTGGCCGCGGTCGACGACGAATCCCAGAGCGCAGACGGCCAGGCCGACGACACCTGCGATCAGGGCGACCGATCGGCGACGATCGATATCCGCAACGGGCGGGGTGTAGGTGGTTTCCACGCTACCGGTTCTCCTGCACGGGACGCTGGGCCGGCACCGCGGCTGCCGGCGTCGTTCCTGCCGGTGCACCACCGGCCGGTGCGCCCGTCGGGGGCGGCGGCGGGGCCGGCGTCACCGGGCTGCGCTCGAGCTCCTCGCGGCGATCGGCCGGCACGTCGTTCACGGTACCGCGGCGGCTCAGCTGCAACGCCCGGATATAGGCGGCGATCGCCCATCGATCCGCAACCGGCACCTGGGCGGAATAGTCCTGCATCGCGCCAAACCCGTTGGTCATGACGTCGAAAAAGTGCCCGACGGGCGCGTTCACGAGGCGCTCCTCGTGATACGACGGCGGCTGCCGGAATCCGCGCTGAACGATCATGCCGGTGCCGTCACCCCTGCGGCTGTGGCACGGTGAACAGAACACGTTGAACCGTTCCTGCCCGCGTGCCATGACCTCGGTGGTGACGGGCATCGGAAACTCGGTGGCAAGCTGTCCGGCAATCTTGCCGGAGTACAAGTGCTCGTCTTCTTTCAGCTGGCCACGAGCGACGGTGTTCGCCACGAGCATGCGCGACGCCCGGCCGTCCGTGAAGAACGCGCTTGCCTCGAGCGGCTCGTAGCGCGGCGCGTCGTGCATGTCCTGACGGCACGCGGCAAGTGCGCCGGCAAGCGCGGCGACTAGAATCGCTGATCTACAGCGCAACTTCGGATACTCCAACGGGGTGCAGTCCCTCGAGGAACTGCCGGGTGCTGCGCGGATCGAACCGCGCATCGGTCGCCTCGATGCAGAGGAAGAACCGATCGGTTGATGCGCGCGCAAACTCGGGAACGTTGAACACCGGGTGATAGGGCTGCGGCAGGCGGTTGAGGGCCCACATGCCGATAAACGCCGTCAGCGCCGCGCCGAGCACCGTCGTCTCGAACGTCACCGGAATAAACTGGGGCCAGCTGTTGTACGGGCGCGCGCCGACGTTCATCGGATAGGCGAAGACCTGCGTCCAGTACGCCAGGCCGAATCCACCGAGACAGCCGAACAGTCCTCCGAGAAAGACCAGAATCGGCAGCCGCGTCCGGCGCAGGCCGAGCGCCTCACCGAGCTCTTCGATCGGAATCGGCGAGTACGCATCCATGTTGCGATAGCCGGCCAGACGAGCCTTGTCCGCCGCCGCGACGAGCGCCTTCGGCTGATCGAACTCCGCCATCAGGCCGTAGAGTGTCGGTGTCGGTGCGTCGTGCGCCATCACACCATCCCCGGGCGTTCGAGTTCGTGCGTTTCCTCCTCCACGAGCGTCCGCATTTCGAACATCGCGATCGCCGGCAGGAAGCGGATGAACAGGAAGAAGAGCGCGAGGAACAGTCCGATCGTTCCCACGAACATGCCGAAGTCCCACCGCGTCGGCGCATACATGTCCCACGACGAGGGGAGGAAGTCGCGGTGCAGGCTCGTGACGATGATGATGAAGCGTTCGAGCCACATGCCGACGTTCACGAAGAGCGACAGGATGAACAGCAGCGCGATATTGTCGCGGACCTTGCGGAACCAGAAGAGCTGGATCATCACGGCGTTAATCGCGATGAGCGACCAGTAGAACACCGCGTACGGTCCCGTCATGCGGTTGTACATCATGTAGGACTCGTAGGGGTTGCCGGCGAACCAGGCGAAGAACGCTTCGTTCGCATACCCATACGCCACGATCATCCCCGTCGCCAGCATGACCTTCGTCATGTTGTGGATGTGGCGCATGGTGATGAAGTCTTCCATCCCGTAGAACTTGCGCAGAGGGATGGCGAGCGTCATGACCATCGCAAAGCCCGAGTAGATCGCGCCGGCAACGAAGTACGGCGGGAAGATCGTCGCGTGCCAGCCCGGCAGCACCGACACCGCGAAGTCGAAGCTCACGACCGAGTGCACGGAAAGGACGAGCGGCGTCGAGATGCCGGCGAGGAGCAGATACGCCATCTCGTAGCGCTGCCAATGCCTCGCTGAACCGCGCCAGCCGAGCGACAGCATCCCGTAAATCACCTGCGCCGCACGCGACTTCGCGCGGTCGCGCAGCGTGGCCATGTCGGGCACCAGGCCGGTGAACCAGAAGAGGGCGGAAACGGTTCCGTAGGTGGACACCGCGAAGACGTCCCAGATCAGCGGACTGCGGAACTGCGGCCACAAGCCCATCGTGTTCGGGTACGGGAACAGCCAGTACGCCGCCAGCCACGGCCGTCCCGTGTGCAGCAGCGGGAACATCGCCGCGCACGCCACGGCAAAGAGCGTCATCGCCTCGGCGAACCTGTTGATCGACGTGCGCCACTGCTGCCGGAAGAGCAGCAGAATCGCCGAGATCAGCGTGCCGGCGTGGCCGATGCCGATCCACCAGACGAAGTTGATGATGTCGAACGCCCAGCCGACGGGAACGTTGTTTCCCCAGATGCCGATGCCCGTGAGCAGCAGCTTGCCGATGGTCATGTTCAGGACCATCAACAGCGCGAAGGCGATGCCGAATCCGAGGAACCAGCCGAGCGGCGTCTTCTTGCTCAGTACGGTGTGGCTGATCGTTTCCGTGACCGAGTCGAAGGTGTGACCGGGCGCGATGACCGGCGGCGTGCGTGCCAGCAGCGCGTTGACCTGCTCGGCGCGCGCGTCCTGCTTGGCGCCGATCCGGTGCTGCGGATGCTCGTTGGCCATGATCTAATGCCCTTCGCCGTCTCCGGCGGCCGCCGGGGTCGGTTCGAGCTCGGTGTTCGGATTCCGCACGACCGCGAGGTATGTCGTTCGGGGCCTGGTGTTCAGTTCGGCCAGCAGCGGGTAGTTGAGCGGGCTCTTCTTCAGCTGCGACACGCGGCTGTTCGGATCGTTGATATCGCCGAAAACGATGGCGTTGGTCGGACACGCTGACTGGCAGGCCGTCAGCACTTCACCGTCCTGGATCCGCCGATCCTCGAGTTTGGCCGCCACGCGCGCGTGGTTGATGCGCTGCACGCAGTAGGTGCACTTCTCCATCACGCCGCGGCTGCGGACGGTGACGTCAGGGTTGCGCAGCGGCCACAGGCTCTGGGTGTTCCAGTCGGAGTAGAGCAGGAAGTTGAAGCGCCGCACTTTGTACGGACAGTTGTTCGAGCAATACCGCGTGCCGACACACCGGTTGTAGACCATGTCGTTCAGGCCTTCGTCGCTGTGCACCGTGGCCGACACCGGACACACCACCTCGCAGGGCGCGCTCTCGCACTGCTGACACGGCATCGGCTGATGGTAGGTATCCGGGTTGTCGATCTCGCCTGTGTAATAGCGGTCCACACGCAGCCAGTGCATTTCGCGGCCGTTCAGCACCTGTGACTTGCCGACGACGGGAACGTTGTTCTCGGCCTGGCAGGCAACCACGCAGGAGTTGCAGCCCGTGCAGACGTTCTGGTCGATCGCCATGCCCCACGCGTACCCGTCGTACTTGAACTCCTGGGTCAGCATGGTGACCTTGCTGAGCGGCAGGTGCTCCATCTTCTTGACGAAGTCGCGATCCTGCTCGAACTGCTCTCGCGTGCCGACGCGGACGATGTTGCGCCCCTCGAGCGACCAGTGGTCCTGTGTGCAGGCGAGCTCGTAGCTGTCGCCTGTCTTCGTCAGCTCGACGCCCGTGAGGATGTGCGGCGCCGCAGTCGAGCGAAGCGGGTTCACGTTCACGCCCGTGCCGTTGCCGACGCGGCCGGCGCGCGTGCGGCCGTACCCCAGATGCACCGTCACCGTGTCAGCAGCGTGGCCAGGGTTAATCCAGACCGGGATCCGGATGGAGTTGTTGCCCTGCTTCAGCTCGACGACATCGCCGCTGACAAGGTTGAGGCGAGCTGCCGTCGCCGGTCCCACGAGTGCGGCGTTGTCCCATGTCAGCTTCGTCAGCGACTTGGGGAGCTCCTGCAGCCACGCGTTGTTCGCGAAGCGTCCGTCGTAAACACTCGGATCGGGCAGGAAGACGACGTCAAGGCCCTGGCCGCGCGGAGACGCCGGCGCTCCGGCAATCGCATTGGCTTGAACGGTCACCGGCCTCGGGGCGAAGGCGGTGTTCGGCATGACGCCGTCGTGCAGCCAGCGCCGCCAGTCGCGATCGAACGTGGACGCCGCCGGTGGAGCCGCCGCTGCGGGCTGAGCACCTCGCGCAGCCGCCGGCGCCGGCGCCGGCGCCGGTGCAGCTACCCCCCGGCCGGCGGGTGCAGTCACGGGCTGACGCGGCGCCACGCCTTCCCCGTTCCAGAATGCCCGAAGGAGGTCGTACGCGGGGCGCGGGCCGCTTTCGCTGAGGGCCGCGACGACTTCGTGGAACGAGCGGCCGCCGTAGAGCGGGGCGATCAGCGGCTGAATGATCGAGACCGTTCCGTCGGCCGCGCGAACGTCGCTCCAGCTCTCGAGGTAATGCGCCTGCGGCACGTGCCAGTGGCACTGCGCGGCCGTCTCGTCCTGGTGCAGCCCGACGTGCGCCCGCAGTCCCACCTTCCCCAGCGCCTCCGTGAACTTGAGGTCCGCCGGCGCGGTGTAGACAGGATTACCACCCAGAATCAGCAGGAAGCTGACCGTGCCGGCGTTCATCTCGCCGACAAGTTCCCGCAGCGCCTCGACCTGGTTGATGGGGCGCGCTTCCGCTGTCTGGGTGTAACTGACCGTGGCGCCTACATTTCCGAGCGCCTCGTTCATGGCATGCGCCAGCGCGTGCACCACGGGCGGCTGCGAATCGCCGGCAATCACGAGGCTGCGGCCGCGCGCGGCCTGCAGGTCCTTCACCAGCGCAGCCATCCAGTTCTGCGCCGCCGCAGGAGCCGCCGTTTCACCGGCCGCGGTTACGCCAACCTGCGCCGCAACAGCCCGGGCAAATGCCTCGATTTCCGACGCGCGCAGCGGCAGGCGGTGATCCGCTTTCGTGCCTGTGTTCGACGGCGACGACTCGACCGCGTAGAGGCGGATGAAAGCCGCCTTGTCACCCTCGAGCCTCCGCCGTGATGCAAACGCGCGCGCGTGCGAGAGCCCGTTGCCGCCGGCACACAGAAAGTCAGAATCGAGCGAGAGGACGACGTCCGCCTTGTCGATCGCGTACTGGGCGTCGACATACTCGCCAAACGCGAGCCGGCTGCCCTCCCGCGCGTTGTGCCGCGAGAACGGCTCCCACTGCACCCATTTCGCCTGCGGGAAGCGTCCCAGCAGCTCGTCGATCTGCGCGTTCAGCGTCGGCGAGGTCACCGTCTCGCTGAGGATTCGCAGCCCGGAGCCGCGCGACGACTGTTGACCGGTCAACACTTCCTTGAGCGCGCCGGCGAATGCCTCGAACGTGCGGATTTCACCGAGGTGCGTGATCGTCTGCGAGCGATCCGGGTCGTACAGGTCGAGAATTGACGCCTGCGCGAAGAGATCGGTGGCCCCCCGGCTGGTCGGGTGATCGGGATTCCCCTCGATCTTCGTCGGCCGTCCCTCGTGGTTCTCGACGAGGAGACCGATGCCGGCTCCGGCAAACGGCATCGCCGTCGCATAAAAGAGCGGCTTTCCCGGAACGAGTTCCTCGGGCTGCCGCACGTAGGGAACGATGGCCTCGTCCGGCTGACGCGTACACGCGCTGACTCCGGCAAGCGTCAGTGACGCGCCCATCAACTTCAGGAACCCGCGGCGGCCAACCGGGTCGAGCCACTCCGAGGCGTTCTGCGGGAACTCGCGATGCAGGAATTCCTTGAACTCGGGCGTCTCGGATACGGCCTCGAGGCTGCGCCAATACTCGCGGCCGCGGCTGCCTTCGAGCCTGGTACGGAGCGACTGGATGTCGATCGGCTGCGTCATGAACGGGTCACCGATGGCACGTCGAGCAGCTGGTGTTGCCGCGGATTCCGTATTCCTTCACCAGCTGCGCGCCGATCACCGACTGCGGGACGGGCGGCTTGTAGCCCATCGTGTAGATCTCGCTGCGCGGCCGTACGTAGTTTTCGGGATTGCGGTGGCAGTTGACGCACCACTCCATCTGCAGGGTGTTTTCCTGCAGGGTCAACGGCATCTCGTCGATGCGGCCGTGACACGTCTCGCATCCCATGCCCTTCTTCACGTGAATACTGTGGTTGAAATAAACGAAGTCCGGCAGGTCGTGCACCCGGATCCAGCGCACCGGCCGATCCTCGCGGAAGCTGACGCGGATCGGTTCGAGAATCGGCGCCTGCGCCCAGATCTGCGAGTGGCAGTTCATGCACGTCTTGGTCGGCGGAATCCCGGCGAACGGCGACGTTTCGACCGAGGTGTGGCAGTACCGGCAGTCGATGCCATCGTCCTTGACGTGATGGCGATGGCTGAACTGGACGGGCTGCTCGACGAACTCGTGCGCGCGCGTGACGTAGCTGGAGCGCGCGACGACAATAGCCGTGAAAATCAGGCCGCCGACCAGAATGAGAAGGCCGGCAAGACTTAGCTTCGAAGTGGTGTTGGCGCTACGACGGAAGATCTGCGGCATTGGAAGCTAGCGAAGCGGGACGCCCGACCGCAGGTCCGGTCCTTTCCTGCGTTTCCCCGTGGGCCAGTCACGGTTTGTACCATGTTGTGAAAAAAGGATCAAGCAAGTCGCCCCCCCGGGCGGCAGACATTCTTATCCACACTCGGCGTGGATCTATCTCAGGCGGCAAAAGAGCGTAAGCTGATGGTGCGATGAGCGACCGCAAATATCGCCAGCGGGGCTACCAGGACGACGACCGCGACCGGCCGCAGACACCCAAACCCAACCGGCCAGCCCCCGAACCGGGCGCACCCGCGGGCACCCGGCGGATCTCGCGGGATGCACCCAAGACAATCAACATGCCCGGGTACCGCGAGGTCGTCCGTTGCGCACAGTGCGGCAACGTCGGGTCCGCAGACATCGGCTTCGACGCCCGGTGCCCGCGCTGCGGGACCGATCTCCACGCCTGCGCGCAATGCACGTCGTTCGACCCGGGCAGCCGCTTCGAGTGCATGGAAACCATTCCGGCGAGAATTTCACCGAAGAACGCCCGCAACAGCTGCGATCTCTTCTCGCCGCGGACGACCGTCGAACGCGAAACCACGACGCCGCGCACCGACGATGCGCGGAAGGCATTCGACGATTTGTTCAAGTTTTAGCCCGTTCCGGCAGGGTGCCCCGTGCCATTGCTCTCTGAACAGGACCGCCAGACCGTTTCGGTCCGCCTCGCCGAAATAACGAACCCGGTCACCATCCTCTTCTTCACGCAGACGATCGACGCTCCTGAAACAGCCCTCATCGCCCGCCAGGTACTCGACGAAGTCGTCGGGCTCAACGACCTGATTTCGCTTCAGGAAGTGAACTTCATTCTGGAAAAAGAGCGGGCTGCGCAGTACGGAATCGACCGAATCCCGTCCGTCGTGCTGCTTCGTGGCGAGGAAGATACCAGGATCCGCTTTCTCGGAGCCCCCGCGGGCTACGAGTTCGTGTCGCTGATTGAAGCGCTGATCCTCGCGGGCACCGGTGAGTCGGCGTTGACGCCGCAGAGCAAGACACTCATCGCGACGCACGTGACGGCACCCACCGAGATCCTTGTTTTCGTCACCCCGACCTGCCCGCACTGCCCGAGGGCAGTGACGATGGCGCACCGGATGGCGGTCGAAAGCCCCCTTATCCGCGCCGCCTCCGTGGACGCGGCCGAATTCATGGATTTATCGCAGCAGTATCAGGTGACAGGCGTGCCGAAGACGGTCGTCCTCGGCGCGAGCGACGGCGGTATCGAGATGTTGGGCGCCCTGCCGGAGGAAGCCTTCGTCAGGACGGCCGTCGGCGCGCCGGAGCCGCCGGTCCCGCCGGAACAATCGTCGCCTTCTTGACGAAGTCGAGCTGCGGAAACTCCTTCAGGTACGCATTGCCCTCTCGCAGAATGCGCCGCTGATCCGGCTCGTTGTCGCGGGGCGGGCTGAAGATCTTGTCCACGACTTCCATGCCGGTGACGACCTCACCGAACGGGGCGAAGCCCTGTTCGTTCAGATAACTGTTGTCGGCGTAGTTGATGAAGATCTGGGTGAAGCGCGTGTTCGGCAGGCTTTCCTTTGTAAAGGACACGTAGCCGCGGGTGTTGCTCTTCATCGGCGGCTCGTCGCGCAGGCTGGCGCGCTGCCAGGCGGCCTGGATGGTCGGGTCGCCGTTCAGCCCGAACTGGGCCATGAATCCCGGCCGTACCCGGAAGAAGCGCGTGCCGTCGTAGAAGCCGTTCTTCACCAGGTTGTAGAAGCGGTCGGCGCCAAGCGGCGCCCATTCGCGATGCACTTCGATGACGAACGGACCTTTGCTGGTTTCGAAGCGCGCCCGGAAGACGTCCGGAGCGGTTTCGGTCAGCTGCGACGGATCGGTCAGTTTGGTGGTCTGCGCAGACAAGCCGAGCGTCGCGGCAAGGACCAGCACGAACGCCCCAGCGAGGCGGAAGCCTGTCTCGCGGAAGCCTGGCGAAGGCGGATTCCTACGCACGGCCGGCAAACTCACGCGTTTCGGTGTGAACACGGACACGTTCCCCTTCCTTGATGAACAGCGGCACGCGGATTTCGAGCCCGGTGTCGGTCCGCGCCACCTTGGTGACCGTCCCGCTCGCGGTGTCGCCGCGCGTTCCAGGCTCGGTTTCCTTGATCGTCATCTCGACGAGCGGTGGAAGCTGCAGGCCGATCGGGTTGCCGTTGAACTTGTTGATCTGGACGATCAGATCGTCGACGAGCAGATCGCCATCGTCGCCGACCATGTCCGGACGCAGCGTCAGCGTCTCGAAGCTCTCCTGATCCATGAAATGAAATCCGTCGCCGTCGGCGTACTGGTAGATCGCCTCGACGCGGGCGAGATCGGGTTCCTTGAACTTTTCGCCGGCCTTGAAGGTCTTGTCGAAGACGGCGCGTGTAAGCAGGTTGCGCATCTTCAGGCGGACCAGCGTCTGGCCGCCGCGCGCCGTCGGCTTCGAGACCTCGACATCGAGGCAGTGGTACGGCGCCCCTTCGTGCTCGAAGTACATCTTGCGTTTGATTTCGATGGCTTCCAGTTGTGAGGGCATCAGGTTGCTCGGGTTGGGATTCTCGCACGCTGTGCTTTGCCGTGCGGATTGTTCAGTTCTCCGTCGGCGGTTCGAAGCGATCGATAAAGAGTGCCGGCAATATGGCGCGGGATGGCACCAGCTTCAGGCCGAGTTGCTCTTCTACCGCGGTGAACACAGAAGGTACATCGCCACCCTCCGTCGTTGCGCCGGGAGTCGGAAGGACTGCAGGCACCGCAGTAAGTAGAAGGTGGTAGGACCCCGTCAAGCCGGTTTTGTCCACGACGGGCCGCCCAGCCAGGCCCCGAAGGATCACCGGCAGGACCGCCATCGGGATCTCTGCTTCGGTTCGGATGCCCGGCCGGATGGTGCACGATGGGAGCGGCCCGCTCGATGGCGTAGAGTCGGGCCGAAACGGCCGTCCTTCCGCAAGCGCGGCCGCTTGCTCCGCGCGCCGCTGAGCCATAACCTTCTCACAATCGGTCCCGGACTTCTTCAGCCCGTTCCCAAGCCGGCGATCTCTGCGCGCATGCACAAGGTCGAACACCGGCATCTCACGCGTCCCGCGGTGCCACTCGAGCTTGAAGCGCTCAGCGAGCATCGCTCTCGTCATGTTGCGACGCTGTTCCGGCGTCGGCGTACCACGCCCGGGAACCGCATTGGCGATGACGTCAAGGCGCGTTGAGAACGCCCATGGTGGGACGCCGACCATGTCGCCTCCGCCATCCGAAAAAGCGCGACTCAGCAGCGAGACGGCTGACGACGCCGTGACTGTGAACCCGCCATCGGGCCGTTCCCGCGTGGTGAAAACCGCCGCCGTGTTCTTGTTGATCCTGATCGAGACCGCGTCGAATGCCGGTTCGGGCTTCTGTGCATCAAGCTGTTCGGCCGCCAGAACGGCGGCGCCGGCCAGCAGCGCCGGAAGCCAGAGTGGCGAGACAGGTGACGCTGCCATAGCTGACGGATGTTACAGCCTGCCTGGACGAAGCTCGCGTCTTTGGTGACGTTCGCCTGCCTGGACGAAGCTCGGCGAAGCCGAGCGAAGTCTGGCGGAGGGAGAGGGATTCGAACCCCCGATACCCTTTCGGGTACAACGGTTTTCAAGACCGCCGCCATCAACCGCTCGGCCATCCCTCCGCGGTCTGGTCCTTTGATCGTACCCGAATTAGAGAAGTTCTTCGTGGTCTTCGCGTCCTTCGCGATCTTCGTGGTTAGGGCCGGCGAATCACCGTCGCGCCGTTCATGAACGGCCGCAGCGCCTCGGGGATCACGACCGAACCATCCGCCTGCTGGTAGTTCTCGAGAATCGCGATGAGCGTGCGGCCGACGGCCAGGCCGGAGCCGTTCAGCGTGTGGACGAACTCGGCCTTACCGGTCCCCTCGGATCGGAACTTGATGTTCGCGCGCCGCGCCTGGAACGCCTCCGTGTTGCTGCAGGACGAGATCTCGCGATACGTGTTCTGCCCGGGCAGCCACACCTCGAGGTCGTAGGTCTTTGCCGAGGCAAACCCCATATCGCCGCTGCACAGGAGCACGCGCCGATACGGCAGCTCCAGCCGGTTCAGGACTTCTTCGGCATTGGAGGTGAGCCGCTCCAGCTCGTCGTAGGACTTGTCCGGCGGTGAAAACGCCATCAGCTCCACCTTGTCGAACTGGTGCTGCCGAATCAGTCCGCGCACGTCCGCGCCGTAGGACCCCGCCTCGCTGCGGAAGCACGGTGTATACGCCGTGTAGCGAATCGGCAGCGTGCGGCCGTCGAGGATCTCGCCGCGATGCATGTTCGTCAGCGGCACTTCGGCGGTGGGTACCAGATAGAGGTCCCACTCGCCTGCAATCTTGAACAGGTCCGCCTCGAACTTCGGCAGGTTGCCGGTGCCGGTCAGCGACGCGGTGTTGACGAGGAACGGCGGCTCGATCTCCGTGTAGCCGTGCTCCGTCGTGTGCAGGTGGAGCATGAAGTTGATGAGCGCGCGTGCGAGCTTCGCGCCGTCGCGCACCAGCACGGAAAACCGCGCGGCAGCGATCTTGGTTCCGCGCTCGAAGTCGATGATTCCGAGCGCCGGTCCGAGATCCCAGTGCGCCTGCGGCGTGAAGTCGAAGTTCCGCGGGGTTCCGCGGCGATGGATCTCGACGTTGTCGGCGCTGCTCTTCCCCACCGGCACGCTGTCGTGGGGAATATTCGGCAGGTTCAGCAGCCCGCGGTCGCGCCGCTGCTCGATGACGTCGAGCTCGACGCTCAGCTGCTTGATCTGCTGGTTCCGTGCGCGGCTCGCGGCCTGAATTCCGGCGATGTCGAGGCCCTGACGCTTCGCGCGCGCCACCTCGTCGCCGGCGGCGTTCTGCTGCCGCTTCAGTCCCTCGACTTCCGGAAGCAGACGGCGGCGCGCCGTCTCGAGTGTCGCCAGTTCCTCCAGCTCGCTCGACAGATCGGCGCCGCGCTTGCCCAATCCGGATCGGACGGCGTCAGGATTCTCGCGAAGCAGCGCTGGATCAATCACGAAGCAAGTTTAGCTTGAGATACCATGCCGATCATGAGCGTGCCTCCTGTGCGGAAGGCGGTGTTCCCCGCCGCCGGGCTCGGGACGAGATTCCTTCCGGCGACGAAGGCGCAGCCGAAGGAGATGCTGGTTCTCGTCGACAAACCGGTCATCCAGTACGGTGTCGAAGAAGCCGTTCAATCCGGCGTCAGCAACATCGTCATCGTCACCGGCAGGGGCAAGAACGCGATCGAGGATCACTTCGACGTGAACGTGGAGCTCGAGAGCTTCCTGGAGCAGCGCGGCAAGAAGTCGCAGCTCGAGGAAATCCGCCAGATCACGTCGCTCATCCAGGTCTCGTACGTCCGGCAGGGCGAGCCGCTGGGCCTTGGGCATGCCGTGCTGGTTACGAAACCGCTCGTCGGCGACGAGCCGTTCGCGGTGATCCTCGGTGACGACGTGATGGACGCAACGCCGCCGGCGCTCCGCCAGATGATCGACGTGTACGAGCGGCTGCAGGGACCGGTGATTGCGGTTGAACGCGTCGCCCGCGAGGACGTCCCCAGCTACGGCATCGTCGCCGTCGACGATACGGCGGATCTCGGCCACGGCGTACATCGAATCACCGACATGGTCGAGAAGCCCCGCGTCGACGAGGCGCCGTCGAATCTGGCAATCATCGGCCGTTATGTGCTCACGCCGGATATCTTTGCAGAGCTCGAATCGATCTCGGCAGATCGCACGGGCGAGATCCAATTGACGAACGGCCTTCGTCAACTGCTGAAGAAGCGGCCGATTTACGCTGTCGAGATCAACGGCGTCCGGCACGACACGGGCAACAAGCTCGGCTTCCTGAAGGCGGTTGTCTATTTCGCGTTGAAACGTCCGGAGCTCGCCGGCCCATTCCGCGAATACCTCGAGCGCGTCCACGACCTGAAAACGCCCGTGCTCTAATCTTTCGATGGCGTCGTTGACGAAGACGTCGATGACGTCGCGGCGGCGTCCGACTTTGTCGACGTGTCAGCTGTGGTGGAATCGGGTTTCTTTTCCGCCGGCGCATCGGAGCCGGAGGACGATTCGCCGCCGGACTTGCCCTTCTGCGCGTAGTCGGTGATGTACCAGCCGCTGCCCTTGAACTGAATGGCCGGCGACGACATCAGCCGCCGAACCGGCCCCTTGCCGCAGCGCCGGCACGTGTCGGTCGTTTCGGAGAACTTCTGAATCACTTCGAAGCGGCCGCCGCAGGCGTCGCACTCGTACTCGTACAGCGGCATCGCTACTCCAACGTCGCGTCGGTGGCGTCGTTCAACAGCAGGCGCCGATGCGCCCACAGCGGGGCCGTCCCCTGCGCAAGCACCGTGTCGTGAAACGTGCGCAGCGAAAACTTGCCGTCGAGCTGTTCCTGATAGTCGTGGCGCAACTTCAGCATCATCAGCTTGCCAAGCGAATACACGATATAGCCCGGGTCGAAGGTGCCGCGCTCGGCTTCGCGGCGGGCAGTGGCCTCCTCGAGAAAGGCTTCGTCCCTGAAGAACCGCATTCCCTGCTCCACCGACAGATCCTCGCAGTGAAGGCGGATGCCGACGACGAATCGCGCCAGGCGGATCAAGGCTTCGGCGAGTTGGCCGAGCCGCAGCGTGGCATCGCCGCGGCGGAAGCCCGCCTCCATCATCATCTGCTCGCAGTAATGCGCCCAGCCCTCGACGAAGGCGTTCGAGGCGAGCAGGGTTGACCGGCGTACTTTCGACTCGACCTGCCGCGAATGCTGCGCCTGCAGGAAGTGGCCCGGGTAGACCTCGTGGATGGAGATGCTCCACAGCGCCGGCAGGTTGAAGTCGCGCAGGTGCTCCTTCTGGCGGTCCGGCGGCCAGCTTCGATCGATGTCCGTCAGGTAGTAATAGGCACGGCTCGGCTTCGTCTCGAACGGACCCGGCGTCCACATGCTCGCAAAGGCCCAGCGGAAGAACTCGGGCGTGGGCGCGACAACTACCGGCTCCCCCGCCGGTACGGTCACGATGGCCTGCCGCTGGAGGAAGGCTTCGAGCTCCTGCAGGTGCGACTGCGCTACGGCTACCAGCGTGCCGGGCGCCGGATGATCGTCCTTCGCCCTGCGCCAGACCTCGATCGGATCACCGCCATCGAGCCGGCTGGCCACGCGGCGGAACTCCTCCTGCACTTCGTGAAGCTCGCGCAGGGCGATCGTCAGCAGCCGATCGGCCGACAGAGTGATGCCTTCCTCGGTTTTCAGTTTTTGCTCGAAGCGCTCGCGACCGAGCCTGAACGAGGCCTTGGCGCGGGGGGCCAGGTCGTTCTCCAGATAGTCGATATAGGACGAAATCGCAGCAGCCGCTTCGGTCGATGTATCCGCGAGATCTCCGAGGATGTGCAGATCGTCGAGCGTTGAAAACGCCCGCGGCAGATCGCTTTCGATGAACTTCAGCGCGCCGCGCCACGCTTCGAGTCCCACCTTGACGAAGATGCCGGGCGTCTCCTTGATGTTTTCCCGGGCTGCCTGGACCAGGCGTGGCGCCTGACGAAGCTTGGACACAACCCGGCGTGCCCGCTCCGCCTCCGGCGAGTACGCAAACAGCGCCTGCCCGGCCAGGCTCATCCCCAGTGCGTCCGAGTAGACCTGCGGATTCCGGTCCCACGTCCGGATTGCCTCGAGCTCGTACATCCGCGATTCGATGTTCGCACCGACGATCCGGTGCTCGACCTGCTGGACCGGCGAGAGCAGCGACGAATCGATCTGATTGAGCCGGCGGCTGAATCCCGACAGCGCGCGGACGTTGGCGTCGATGGCCGGGCGGCTCAAGTCCTCCAGCAGATCATCGTGTAAATGGACTCCATCCAGACTGGCCTGGGTGGGAAGCACCTCATACAGGTAGGCGAGGTAATCGTCGACGAAGTGCGGAAAAGGCTCCGATGGGTACATGCCCGGTCATAGTTGCGCTCGGTCTCGTCCGTCCGTGAGCGCGCATCTCCCGATGGTACAATAACCACCCGCTCGAGACACGCCTGCGCGGGCGTCCGACCCGACATGCCGGGCACTCTCTTCGTCGTCGCAACGCCAATTGGCAATCTGGAGGACATCACGCTGCGCGCGCTGCGCGTCCTGCGCGAGGTGCAGGTGATTGCGGCCGAGGATACGCGCCGTACGGCCCGGCTTCTGGCGCGCCACGCGATCTCGACACCGACGGTCAGTTTTCACGAGCACAATACGCGGACACGGCTGCCGCAGCTGCTCGTGCGCCTTCAGCGCGGAGAGTCGGTTGCGCTGGTCACGGACGCTGGAACGCCCGGCATTTCCGATCCCGGGACAGAGCTGGTGCAGGCCTGCATTGAAGCCGGGGTCACCGTCGATCCGATACCAGGGGTGAGCGCGCCATTGGCCGCAGCGGTCGCCTCCGGGTTCGCCTTGATGCCATTAACGATACTCGGGTTTCCTCCACAACGGTCAAAAGCCAGAAGTGATTGGTTTAAAGCTGCTTGCGAGATTCCTAATACGGTGACGTTCTTCGAGGCCCCGCACCGGATCGCTAACACTTTGCAGGCGCTCGGGATGTTTTCTGGCTTTAGACCCATTTGTGTCGCGCGGGAACTGACAAAGGTGCACCAGCAGTTCTTGCGCGGCACTGCATCCGAGGTAGCCACCCAGCTGCAATCCGCTCCGAAAGGGGAGTTTACGATCGTTATTGGTCCTTTAACCAATATGCCTGTCGCCGCCACACACCAGGGTGACGAGGCCATTGCCAGAGAATTTGGTCTAATAACAGAATCTGGCAGCATAACGCGTCGCGAGGCGGTGTCGGCTACAGCCAAACGTCTGGGTTTGCCTTCTAGGGATGTATACGCAGCCATTGAACGGGTCAAACCTAGGTGAATCACCCAAAATCTGCCGCTCACGTCGTGGTCTTGGCGGCCGGCCAAGGCACGCGCATGAAGTCAAGTCTACCCAAGGTGCTCCACAAGCTCTCCGGGTGGGCGATGATCGACCATGTTCTGGACGCGGCGGAGACCCTCTCGCCGTCTAGCGTAACCGTCGTGGTTGGTCATAAGGCCGATCACATCAGGAACCATCTCCACGGCCGCGAGAACGTCCAGATGGTCGTTCAGGAGCCCCAACTGGGAACCGCGCACGCGCTCCAGCAGACGGAACCCGTCCTGCGGGGCCTCTCGGGGACGGTTGTGCTGCTTTCCGGCGACGTCCCGCTGCTCCGGCCCGCCACGCTGCAACGGCTCGTGGCAACCCACCGTGGCGCCGGAGCCGCAGCCACTGTCGTCACGGCCACAGTCGAGCGGCCCTACGGCTATGGCCGGGTTGTGAGGTCGAAGGGCCGGATCGTCCGGATCGTCGAGGAGCGGGATGCCTCGCCGAGTCAACGTCGGATTCGCGAAATAAACGGCGGGATCTACGCGTTCGACCTCGACGGGCTGTTCGAGGCGCTGCGCGGCATCGCCTCACAGAACGCGCAAGGGGAGTATTACCTGACGGATTTGGTGGCCATCTACCGGCGCCGCAAACTGGCGGTCGAGACCCTGATGGTCGACAACCCGGATGAAATCCGCGGCATCAACAGCCGCACGGAACTCGCGGAAGTGAGCAGAATCGTGAGACAGAACAAGAACGAAGAACTGATGGCCGCTGGAGTCACGCTCGTCGATCCGGCGACGACCTATATCGATGCCGGCGTGGAAATCGGCCCCGACACGGTCATTCATCCGGGGGTGGTGATCGAAGGACAGACCCGGATTGGCCCAGCCTGTGAAATCCAGGCGCACGTGCGGATCGTGGATTCGACGATCGGCGCGCACGTCTCCGTGAACAGTTTCTGCCTGATCGTTGGTTCGAGTGTTGCAGAAGGCGCGGCGGTTGGACCGTTTGCTCATCTGCGGCCCGAATCGGTTGTCGGAGAAAAGGCCCGCGTCGGGAATTTCGTGGAATTGAAGAAAACGACGCTCGGAGCCGGGTCGAAAGCCAATCACCTCGCGTACCTCGGTGACGCCACCATCGGCGCGAACGTCAATATCGGTGCGGGCACGATCATCTGCAACTACGACGGCCGGACGAAACACCAGACGTCCATCGAAGACGGCGCATTCATCGGCAGCGACACGCAGCTCATCGCGCCTGTCACCGTCGGGCGGGGCGCTTACGTGGGAACCGGCACGACCGTGCGGGAAGACGTGCCGTCTGGCGCCCTCGCCGTCAGCGCCGGCAAGCAGCGAAACATCGAGGGCTGGGTCGCACGCAAACGGGGCACCACGGCGAAAGAGTAACGGGGGAGAGATCGGTTATGTGCGGGATCATCGGCTACATCGGTTCGAAACCAGTCGTGCCTGTGCTGCTGGACGGCCTGCGGCGCATGGAGTACCGCGGCTACGACTCCGCGGGCGTGGCGCTGGTCGGTGAACATGGAATCGAGCTTCGACGATCCGCCGGGAAGCTCTCGAACCTGGAGCAGACGATCAAGACCGAACCGGTCGACGGGCTGTACGGTGTGGGTCACACGCGATGGGCCACGCACGGACGGCCGACGGAAGAGAACGCCCATCCGCACCGCGACTGCACCGGACGCATCGTCGTCGTTCACAACGGGATCATCGAGAACTACCTGGAGCTGAAGGCGGAGCTGCAGCGCCAGGGACATGACTTCAAGACCGAAACCGACACCGAGATCGTCGCCCATCTCGTCGAACGCGAGATGAAGGCGGATGGCCTCGAGAACGCCGTGCGGCGTGCGCTGAAGCTGATGCGCGGCATGTTCGCGCTGGTCCTGGTGTCCGCCGAGGATCCCGAAAAGATCGTTGCCGTCCGCAACGGGCCGCCGATTGTCGTCGGCCTGGGCAAGGACGAATTCTTCGTCGCCTCCGACATCCCCGCCATTCTGAGCCACACGCGCGATGTCGTGTTCCTCGGCGACGAGGAGATGGCCGTCATTACCCGCTCCGGCGTCGACTTCACCGATTACGACGGGCGCGCGGTCTCGAAGACAACGCAGCGCGTGATGTGGGATCCGATTGCGGCGGAGAAGGGCGGCCACAAGCACTTCATGCTCAAGGAGATCTATGAGCAGCCGTCCGCCGCGCGCGACACCATCCTCGGCCGCGTCTCGCTCGACAGGGGACGGATCTTCCTCGCCGACCTGAACATCCCGGACGAGAAATTCCGCTCCCTGCAGAAGGTCACGGTGATCGCCTGCGGCACGTCGTGGCATGCCGGCCTGGTCGGCAAGTACCTCATTGAGGCACTGGCGCACGTGCCCGTCGAGGTCGATTACGGCTCCGAGTACCGCTACCGCGATCCAATCGTGTCGGACAACGAGCTGGCAATCGTCATCACACAGTCGGGGGAGACCGCCGACACGCTGGCGGCGCTGCGCGAGAGCAAACGCAAAGGCGCCAGCAGCATCGCCATCTGCAACGTCGTCGGCAGCATGGCCACGCGCGAGGCCGACGGCACCGTCTATACACATGCCGGTCCGGAGATTGGCGTGGCATCGACCAAGGCGTTCACCTCGCAGCTTGTCGCGCTGCAGCTCCTGGCCCTCCACATGGCCCAGGTCCGCGGGACGCTCTCGACGTCGGAGGTGCGCACCCACATCGAGAAGCTTCTCCAGTTGCCGCAAATCCTCGAGCAGGCGATCAAGGCCTCGGCGGCCACCGAACGGATCGCGGAGAAGTTCTATAACCGTACCGACTTCCTGTTTCTCGGGCGCGGAATCAACTACCCCATCGCGCTCGAAGGCGCGCTCAAGCTGAAGGAGATTTCCTACATTCACGCCGAGGGCTACCCGGCCGGGGAAATGAAGCACGGACCGATCGCGCTCATCGACGAGAGGATGCCGGTGGTGGCGATCGCGCCCGACGACCACGTCTTCGAAAAAATGGTCGGCAACGTCCAGGAGGCGAAGGCGCGCGGCGGTTCGGTGATCGCGATTACCAGCGAAGGGGACGCTCGCATGGCGGCGATCCTCGACCCGCAGCACGACGTCCTTCTGGCGATGCCGCGCACCGAGGCGATGCTGACACCGGGTGTCATGACGATTCCGCTGCAGCTGCTCGCGTATCACATCGCCGTCAGGCGCGGTTGCGACGTCGATCAGCCACGCAACCTCGCCAAGTCGGTCACCGTGGAATAGGCCCGACGTTCGTAGTGTCCGCCGCGTGCGTAGTGTCCGCCGCGTGCGTAGTGTCCGCCTTCAGGCGGACCGGAGGACGACGCTAGAATAGAGGCTTGGATCTGCTCTCCAGCCTCAATCCCGAACAACAGGAAGCCGTCCTCAAGACGGAAGGCCCGCTGCTGATTCTGGCTGGCGCCGGATCCGGAAAGACGCGCGTCATCGCGCACCGCATCGCATACCTCGTCAGCGAACAGTTCGCCGAACCCGATCGTGTTCTCGCCGTCACGTTCACGAACAAAGCGGCGGGCGAGATGCGTACACGCGTCGAAACACTCCTGCGCGTCGACTGCCAGCGCATGTGGATCTCCACGTTTCATGCGCTGTGCGCCCGGCTCCTGCGGCGCGAGGCGCCGCATATCGGTCTCTCGCGCGACTTCGTGATCTACGACTCGACCGACCAGCTCACGTTGATGAAGCAGGCGCTGCGCGACATCGGCGTGGACGACAGCACGCTGCAGCCGCGCCTCGCGCTCTCGCGGATCAGCCACGCCAAGAACAGGATGGAAGGCCCCGAGTCGTTCACGGCGAACTCGTGGAACCCGAAGGACGCGCAGATCGGCAAGCTGTACGAGCTCTACGTTCAGCGACTGAAGGACGCGAATGCCCTCGACTTCGACGATCTGCTGCTGCGGACCGTGGAACTGTTCGACAAGGCTCCGGCCGTGCGCGAGCGATATGCGGACAAGTTCCGGTTCGTGATGGTCGACGAGTATCAGGACACCAATCGGCCGCAGTACCTGCTCATCCAGCAGCTGGCCGGCAAACACCGGAACCTGTGTGTCGTCGGCGATCCGGATCAGTCGATCTACAAATGGCGCGGCGCGGATCTGCGGAACATCCTCGATTTCGAGCACGACTTTCCCGAGGCGATGATCGTGCGCCTCGAGCGGAACTACCGCTCCACGCAGGTGATCCTGGACGCGGCGTCCGCGGTCATCTCGCAGAATCGCAACCGCAAGGAGAAGCGGCTGTACACCGAGCGCGCGGGCGGCGCGCGAATCCTCTACTACCGCGCCGGCGACGACATCGACGAAGCGGAGTTCATTGCCCGTACGTCGCGAACGGCGCTGCACGAGGACCCGGACCATACGGTCGCGGTACTGTATCGGACCAACGCCCAGTCGCGAACGGTCGAAGACGCGCTGCGCCGGTCGGGAACCGCCTACAAGATCATCGGCGGCGTCCGCTTCTACGAGCGGAAGGAGATCAAGGATTCCCTCGCATACCTCCGCCTGGTTCTGAACCCGCACGACGACGTCAGCCTGCGGCGCGTGATCAACGTCCCTGCTCGTGGTATCGGCAAGGGAGTCATGGAGTCGCTCGACGCGATCGAATTGGACGACGAGGTCGAGCTGCCGCCGCTGCTTGCCGGGCTCCAGCCAGTCGCTACCAACAACTCTCTGTGGGCCAGGCTGGTGCACGCCCTCGAAGGCCGCCTGCTGCCGCCACGCGCCTCCGCCTCGCTCACGGCATTTCGCGATCTGCTGGTCAACCTCACCGCGATGGCGGCGGAGGAGTCGGTCTCCATCGCGCTCGGCAAAGTCCTCGATCGCAGCGGCTATCTGCAGGACCTGCGCGAGGAACGGAGCGAGGAGGCGGAGAGCCGCATCGAGAACCTGATGGAGCTCGTCTCCGCGGCGCGTGAGTACGAAACGCGAACCGCGGAGCCGTCGCTCGCCGGTTTCGTCGATCAGCTGTCGCTCCTCTCGGACGCGGACGAAGAAGCAGGCTCGAAGGACGCGCGCGTGCTGATGATGACCATGCACAGCGCCAAGGGACTGGAATTCCCGGTGGTCGTCATCGCCGGCCTCGAGGAGGGCCTGTTTCCTCATTCCCGATCGGCGGAGGACGAGGCGGAGCTCGAGGAAGAACGGCGGCTCTGCTATGTCGGGATCACGCGCGCGCAGCGCCGGCTGGTGCTCACCTCGGCGGCCCGCCGGCGGGTGTTTGGCGACTACCAGTCCACCGATCCGTCGCGCTTCATCGACGAGATTCCCGCCGCCCTGATCGATGAAGTCCCGTCGACATTCCTGACACCGCAGCAGTCCTTCTCCCAGTTCCGTGGCACGTCGTACGGAAAGGGCAGCGGATACCGTGGCCGGAGCCGCGAGGACTCGCCGGCCTACGCCTACGAAGACGAAGATCAGTCAGTTCCGTCGGGCCTGAAGCCGGGCCTGCGCGTCCGGCATCCCGCGTTTGGTGTCGGCACGATCATGAGCATCGAGCCGCTCGACGACGATGTGAAGCTGATCGTGAAATTCGCCTCGGTGGGGCAGAAGACGCTGCGGGCGAAATTCGCGAAGCTGGAAGTGGCCTAGGCACGCCTGAAGGCGCGCCCTGCGTGGCAGAACGGCGTGCCCTACGTCGGGCGCCCCGTTATGGGGTGCCATGCCTGAATGAACCAGCGGCCGTCGCGACGCGTCAGCATGAACAACAGCTGGCGGGAAGTTACCTGCCCGGCAAACGATCGGACCTGCGCGGCGACGATCACCCGTTCGCTGCCGTCGTCCGCGCGATCCACGCGTTCGATCTCGAATGCATCGACGATCCCGTCGGTCTTGGGGTTGAGCGGAAGCGCCGACAGGCGCGACATCACCGAGACGTCGTAGACGCGCGACGCCTCGAAAAAGTCCGTCAGCAGCTGCTCTTCGGGCGAAAGCACGCCGCAGGAGATGCCTCCGATGGCGGCGGCGCACACGACGCCGGCAACGAGCCGCCGCAGCGGCTATTCCTCCGGCGCCGCCGGTGGCGCGCCGCCGTTATCGGTCGGAGGCTCGGCGGTTCCATTTGCCGTCTCGTCGTCCTTCTCGGCGAGGCGTGCGATCGACACCGCGCGATCGTCGCCCTCGATGTCGATCAACCGGACCCCCTGGGTGGCGCGGCCGATGGTGCGGATGTCGCGCGATGCCATGCGCAGGATCTTTCCCTGCTGCGTGATCAGCATCAGCTCGTCATCGTCGTGGACCTGCGTCATGCCGACGACCTTGCCGTTCCGCTCGCTGGTCTGGATGTTGATGATGCCAAGGCCGCCGCGCGACTGCACGCGGTATTCGTCCAGCTGCGTGCGTTTGCCGTAGCCCTGCTCGGTGACGGACAGGATGGTGCCGCCGGGCTCGAGCACTTCCATCGCCACCACTTCATCGTCTTCGCGGAGCTCGATGCCGCGGACACCGCCGGCCGTGCGGCCCATCGAACGGACGTCGGTTTCTCTGAAGCGGATCGACATGCCGTTGCGCGTGCCGATGAAGATCTCGTTGCTGCCGTCCGACACCTGGACGGCGATGACGGCGTCGCCTTCCTCGACGTCCATCGCGATGATGCCTCCGGCGCGCGGGTTGCTGAAGGCGTTCAGCTCGGTCTTTTTGACCTCGCCGCGCCGTGTGCCCATTACGATGAACTTGTTCTCCTCGAACTCCTTGACCGCCAGGAGCGCGGCGATCCGTTCGCCTTCCTGCATCGACACCAGGTTGGCGATCGCCTTGCCGCGGCCGTCGGGGCCGACGTCGGGAATTTCGTGGACCTTCAGCCAGTAAGCGCGGCCGCGGTCCGAGAAAATCATGATGTAGGCGTGGGTGGACGCCACGAACAGGTGGCTGACGAAGTCCTCCTCGCGCGTGCGCATGCCGATGCGGCCCTTGCCGCCGCGCCGCTGGTTGCGGTAGCTGGTAATCGCGGTGCGCTTGATGTAGCCGGTGTTGCTGACCGTGATCGCCATGTCCTCTTCGGCGATCAGGTCCTCGATCCGGAATTCGCCCGCTTCGGCGAGGATTTCGGTGCGGCGGGCGTCGCCGTAGCGATCGCGCACCTCGCGCAGCTCGCGGACGACGATCTCCATCAGCATCTTGTCGCTCGAGAGAATCGCGCGCAGCCGTTCGATCGTCTTGAGCAGCTCGGCCAGCTCGTCGAGGATCTTCTGCCGCTCCAGTCCCGTCAGACGCTGCAGCTGCATGTCGAGGATCGCCTGCGCCTGAATCTGCGTGAGCCCGAACTGCGTCATCAGGCCTTCGCGGGCTTCACCGGGGTTCTTCGCCGCGCGAATCAGCGCAATGACCGCGTCGAGGTGGTCGAGCGCGATCTTCAGCCCTTCGAGGATGTGCGCCCGCGCCTCGGCCTTGCGCAGCTCGAATTCGGTCCGGCGGCGCACGACGTCGCGGCGGAACTCGATGAAGTTGTCGAGCAGCTCGGCGAGCGTCAGCACGCGCGGCCGGCCAGCGACGATGGCGAGCATGATCACGCCGAAGCTGCTCTGCAGCGCGGTGTGCTTGTAGAGATTGTTGAGGATGACGTCCGCCACTTCGCCGCGCTTCAGCTCGATGACGATGCTCATTCCCTTGCGGTCGGATTCATCGCGGATGTCGGAAATGCCCTCGATGGTCTTCTCGCGCACCAGGTCGGCAATGCGCTCGATGAGGCGCGCCTTGTTGACCTGATAGGGAATCTCGCTGATGACGATCGACTGGCGATCGCCCTTCTTCGACACCTCGATGTCGGCCTTGGCGCGCATGATGACCATGCCGCGGCCGGTGAGGTAGGCCTGCTGGACGCCGGAGCGGCCGACGATATAGCCGCCGGTGGGGAAGTCGGGGCCAGGCACCAGCTCGAGCAGCTTGCGCTGACGCTCCGCCGCGGACGGCGGCGTTTCCTGATACGTCGATTCGACCGTCCAGATGACCGCATCGATGACCTCGCGCAGGTTGTGCGGAGGGATATTCGTGGCCATGCCGACGGCGATGCCCGCTGACCCGTTGACCAGCAGGTTGGGGAACGGCGACGGCAGCACCGAGGGTTCCTCGGTGGTCTCGTCGTAGTTGGGGACGAAGTCGACGGTCTCCTTGTCGAGATCCGTCATCATTTCGTCGCCGAGGGCCTTCAGGCGCGCCTCGGTGTACCGCATGGCCGCCGGCGGGTCGCCGTCGACGGAACCGAAGTTGCCCTGCCCGTCGATGAGCGGCGCGCGCATGTTGAAGTCCTGCGCCATCCGGACGAGCGTGTCGTAGATCGAAGCGTCGCCGTGCGGGTGATAGTTGCCCATCACCTCGCCGACGATCTTGGCGCACTTCCGATAGCCGCGCGTCGACGAGAGGCCCATCGTCTTCATGCCATAGAGCACGCGCCGGTGCGCGGGCTTCAGGCCGTCCCGTACGTCGGGCAGGGCGCGCCCGATGATTACGCTCATCGCGTAATCCATGTACGAGCGCTTCATCTCGTCTTCGATGTTGACGGGCAGGCGGTTCGCGTTCTGTGCGGTCATCTCTCAGTGGTGATCGTGGCGCGGACCGTGTCAGGTCCGCGGCGGCTATACGTCAAGGTTGCGGACGTCGAGCGCGTTGTCCTCGATGAACTTGCGCCGCGGTTCAACCTGGTCGCCCATCAGCGTGGTGAACATCTGATCGGCCTCGGCGTGATCCTCGGCGCGCACTTCGAGCAGCGTCCGCGCGTCGGGATCCATCGTCGTTCCCCACAGCGTCTCGGGATTCATTTCGCCCAGTCCCTTGTAGCGATTCACGGCGATCCCTTTCTTGCCCGCCGTGATGAAGTACTCGACGAATGCATCGAGATCGGCCAGCGTGGTGTCCGGCTCCTTCTTCGGCGGCCGGGCGCCAACGGCGTCCGCGACGCGGTCCTTCGGTTCCGCCGCGAGCTTCGTCGCTTCGTCGATCGGCGCGCCGCCGATGGCGCTGCCGTCGGCCGCCGCCATACCGGCGTCCTCGCTCTCGTCGTCGCGCGCCGCCTCCATCGCCTTGACGACCACCGGGAAGTGGATGTCGTGAATCTCCCGGTACGCCGCGGCAAGCGTGCGGTACTCGCCCGAGGAAATGAAGTCGACCCCGAGCACGAATCGCCGCGGATAGCCGTGCGATCGATCCTCGATGTCGAGAAAAAACGCGTTGTGCTCGTCGTCCCGGCCAACGGTCACCGTGCGATTGGGCGTAGTCATCCGCGCTGACAGGACTTCGAGGCGATCCTTTGTCTCGAAGAACGACTTGTCGCGTGCGTCCATCTGCAGCAGCGCCGTCACGATCTCGGGCGGGATGCCGCGGCGCGTCACCTGCTGCAGCAGCTTGCGGTAGCCAATCATGCGCTGCAGCCGGTATTCGAGCGTCTCGCCGAACAGTTCACTGCCGTCCGCCAGGCGCACGACGCGGGACTCCACGGCGCGGCGGATCAGGAAGGTCTCCAGCTCGCGCTCGTCCTTGATGTAGGTCTCCGTCCGGCCACGCTTCGCACGGAAAAGCGGCGGCTGCGCGATGTAGATGTGGCCGCGATCGATCAGCTGCGGCATCTGGCGATAGAAGAACGTCAGCAGCAGCGTCCGGATGTGGGACCCGTCCACGTCGGCGTCGGTCATGATGATGACGCGGTGATATCGAAGCTTCTCGATATCGAAGTCCTCCGTGCCGATTCCGCAGCCGAGCGCGGCGATCATGGTCTTGATTTCGTCGCTGCCCAGCATCTTGTCGAAGCGCGCCTTCTCGACGTTCAGGATCTTTCCCTTGATCGGGAGGATGGCCTGGAACCGCCGATCGCGCCCCTGCTTCGCCGAGCCGCCGGCCGATTCACCTTCGACGATGTACAACTCGCTCTGGGCCGGATCGCGCTCCTGGCAATCCGCCAGCTTGCCAGGCAGGCTGCTGCCGTCGAGCGCGCCTTTCCGCCGGACGAGATCCCGCGCCTTACGCGCCGCTTCGCGTGCGCGCGCGGCATCGACCGCTTTGCCGATGACTCGCTTGGCGACGGCTGGGTTTTCTTCGAGGAATTGTCCCAGCCGATCGTTGATGATCGCTTCGACAATCCCCTTCACCTCGGTGTTTCCGAGTTTTGTCTTCGTCTGGCCCTCGAACTGCGGCCGCGGAATCTTCACACTGACGACACCGGTCAGGCCTTCACGGATATCGTCGCCGCTGATGCTCGCGTCCTTCAGGTCCTTCGCCAGGTTGTTCTTGACCGCGTAGGCGTTGATGGTTCGCGTCAGCGCCGAGCGGAATCCGGACAGGTGGGTGCCGCCCTCGTGGGTGTTGATGTTGTTCGCGAACGAGAACACCAGCTCCGTGTAGCCGTCGTTCCACTGCAGCGCGATTTCAGCGTCGATGCCGTCCTTCTCGCCCTTCATGAAGATCGGCTTGTCGTTGACCGACGCCTTGTTCTTGTTGAGGTACTGGACGAACGAGACGATTCCCCCTTCGTACTGGAAGCGGTGATTCTTCCCATCGCGCTCGTCGTCGATGGTGATGAGGATGCCGCCATTCAGAAACGCCAGTTCACGCAGCCGCTGCGCCAGCGTGTCGAAGCTGTAATCGGTCGTCTCGAAGATCTGCGAGTCCGGCTTGAAGGTGACCTTCGTGCCGCGCTTCTGCGTGGTGCCGGCAGTCACCAGATCGGTCAACGGGATCCCGCGCTCGTAGCTCTGCTGGTAAACGTTGCCGTTGCGCCAGATCTCGAGGTCGAGGCGCTCGGAGAGGGCATTGACGACAGACACGCCGACGCCATGCAGTCCGCCGGAGACCTTGTAGCTGTCGTTATCGAACTTGCCGCCCGCGTGGAGGACAGTCAGCACGACCTCCGCCGCCGACTTGCCGCTGGCGTGCAAATCAACCGGGATGCCGCGTCCGTTGTCGACTACGGTAATCGAGTTGTCGATGTGGATGGTGACGTTGACTTCGTCGCAGTACCCCGCCAGCGCCTCGTCGATCGAGTTGTCGACGATTTCATAGACCAGGTGATGCAGGCCTGGGGCGCCGGTCGAACCGATGTACATCGCCGGGCGCTTGCGTACTGCCTCGAGCCCTTCGAGCACCTTGATCTTGTCGGCACCGTATTCGTCGGCGGATCCGTTCCCGCCCGCCGACACCTGTGCGTCGTCGGGGAGAAGGTCGTCTGGCTGACTGGTGTTCGGCTGTTCCGGATATTCCACGCGTTTCCCTGGATGGGGCAGCTCAGATGCGCATCGGCATGATGACGTAGGTGTAGTCGTAGCCATCCGCACCGATGGGCTTCATCACCGCCTGGCTGACTTCGTCCTTCAGCGATAACGACACGACGTCGGTTTCGACGACGTTGAGGAAATCGAGCACGTACTGCGCGTTGAACGAGATGGCGAGCGCGGGCCCGCCGTATTCCACGGCGAGCTGTTCGCGCGCCTCCCCGAACTCCGACGAGCTCGAGGTGACTTCGACCTTCCCCTTGTCGATCTCGAATTTCACCGCCCGCGATCGCTCGTTCGACAGCAGGGCGACACGCTTGACAGCGCTGGTCAGCCGATCGCGATCGAACTCGATCGTCTTGTCGTTGCCCTTCGGGATCACCCGCTCGTATGCAGGGAACTGGCCGTCGATCATCCGCGAAATCAGTACGCGCCCCGCGACGTCGAAGAAGAGATGATTCTCGCCGCTCTCGAACTGAATGTCGCCTTCGCCCTCGGCGAGCAGCTTGCCCAGCTCCAGGAGCGTTTTCTTCGGCAGGATGACGCCGATCTCCTTCTCGACACCCGTGGCATGGTTTACTTCCACCAGCGCCAACCGGTGTCCGTCGGTGGCCACCAGCGTGAGGCTCTGCGGCTTGAGAACGAACTTGGCGCCGTTGAGGAAATACCGCGTGTCCTCGCCCGTGATCGCGAATTGTGTTTTCGCAACCATCTCGCGCACGGCCGCGCGCGGAAGCGCCGCGCGTGCCTTTCCACTGACGTCGGGCAGCGTCGGGAAGTCCTCGCGCGGCAGCGTCTGCATCCGCGAGTCGAACTTGTCCGCAGCGACCTTGACGCCGTTCTTGTCCTCTTCGATCCGGACATCGGTTTCCGGAAGCGCCTTGACGATCTCGTAGAGCTTCTTTGCAGGCAGCGTCAGCGAGCCACCCTTCGTGACAGCGGCCTGGCATTTGCTCCGCAACGCAACTTCCAGATCCGTTGCGAGCATCCGAACCTCGTTGCCTTTTGCTTCCAGCAGCACGTTGGCAAGGATCGGTATGGTGTTCTTGCGCTCGACAATGCCTTGGAAAAGTTGCAGTTCTCGCAGAAGCTCATTCTTGCGGACAACTAGTTCCATAGGACCTCGAGCGGAGCGGTATGTCCGCGTTCACCGTGTCCGCGTGCAGGCGGACGATGCCGGAAGTGGTGGTTCACTCCCTTATAGAGTGATTAGAAAAGATAAGAAATTATACAAGAAAGAAGGCGCTGTGCAAAAGTCTATACGCGCCAATTAATCATTGTTATGCAATAACTTACAGACACCGATCCGGTGTGGTACGGGACCGCGCTCACGGTGGGGAAACAGTGGAGATTCGGCCCTTGCGATTCCTTCCACAACAACGCGTCCGGCTGAGCTGTTGAAATCTGTGGATTTACCTGAATGCCTGAAGAAACGAGGTCATCAGGCTGTTGAAATCGCTATCGTTTTTCCGCATCTCCTCGACCTTTTTGATCGAGTGAATCACGGTCGTGTGGTGCTTTCCCCCGAAACTCCTGCCGATTTCCGGAAGCGACGCGTTGGTCAGTGATTTCGAGAGGTACATCGCGATCTGGCGCGGCATCGCGACCGACTTCGAGTTGTTGCGCGACTTCAGTTCCCCGACTTTCAGCTGATAGTAGTCCGAGATGTATTTCTGAATGCTCTCGATCGTGACCGCCTTCTCGTCCTGCTCGATCACGTTCCGCAGGACTTCCTGTGTCAGTTCGAGCGAGATCTCGCGCCCAGTCAACGACGCGTACGCAATCAATCGAATGAGCGAACCCTCGAGCTCGCGAATGTTCGACTTGATCCGGCCGGCCATGTAGATCGCGACGTTGTCGGCCAGCGGCACCGCTTCGGCCTCCGCTTTTCTCTTCAGAATTGCAATCTTCGTCTCGAGATCGGGCGGTTGAATGTCGGCGATCAGTCCCCATTCGAAGCGGGATCGCAGCCGCTCCTCCAGCGCCGGGATTTCGTGCGGCGGCCGATCGCTGCTGAGAACGATCTGCTTCTGCGCATCGTACAGGGCGTTGAAGGTGTGAAAGAACTCGGTCTGTGTGCCTTCCTTTCCCGAGACGAACTGAATGTCGTCGACCAGAAGAATGTCGACGCTTCGATACCGTTCGCGGAAATCGAGGATCCGGTCGTAGCGAACCGCGTTGATCATCTCGTTCATGAATCGCTCGGACGAGATGTAGGTCAGCTTCAAACTGTGATCGTGCTGGAGCACATACTGACCGACCGCGTGCATGAGGTGTGTCTTCCCCAGTCCCACACCGCCATAGATGAAGAGCGGGTTATACGACCGCGAAGGCGCCTCGGCGACAGCGCGGCACGCGGCGTGCGCGAATTGATTCGACGGTCCGACGATGAATGTGTCGAACGTGTAGCGAGGGTTTAAGCCGCCGGGAGAGGTGGTGGCCACGGCAGGGGGTGGAGGTTCCAGCTCGAACGCGTCCTGCGCTGCGGCGGTGTCGTCGGCGGACTGTGCCGCCGCCGTGCCCTCAGCCACGAACACGACGAAAGTGCCCGGGCGGCGGACCTCAGCGAGCGCCTCGGACAGAACCAGCGAGTAATGCTTCGTCAGCCAGTCCTTGAACAACTGGTTGGGCACCCGCACGGTAATGGCGCCGTTACCCTCGGCGACGAACGACGTCGGCTTGAACCAGGTGTAGAAGCTGTGCCGATTGACTTTTGTTTCGATCCGGCCGAGGACCTGATCCCAGATACTGGAGTCCATGCGGAGCACCGAACAATCTTAGGAAAACCGAGACTTTCGCCCCAAAAACCAGCGCCAAGCCGGTGCAAAACGATCGACGGGTCGGCTGAAGACGCGAAAAATATGGCCTCAGCGGCCTTCGCCAGGGCTGAAAACGCGATAAATCAAGCATTTCCAGCGGCACCCCAGCCGTTTCACTTGCTTTTCCACAATGTTTTCCACAGGTGTGGAAATCTTGGGGGAGAAACCGAACGGGTCGAGGCGGCGGCACTGCATCAACGCACCCGAAGAGACGCCCGCGAACTGTAACACACCGCGATTAACGGCCTCGGTTTTGACACTTCTGACGAGCGACGGCTAGTATTGGGAGTTTCACGGCACGACGCGCTCAATTCGTAGGACACAGTCACAATGGCAAAGGGTAAGCGCACGTTTCAGCCCAATACGCGCCGGCGGAGCAAAACGCACGGTTTCCGGGTGCGTATGTCGACCAAGAACGGCCGTATCGTGCTGAAACGTCGTCGTACAAAGGGTAGAAAACGCCTGACCGTCTCCGACGAGCGGTAACGAGCGAGCGCCCGGTGACGGAGCGCCTTTCCCGGCAGGATCGCGTCCGACGGCGACCGGAATTCGAGCGGGCATATGAGCACGGTCTGCGGTTGTCCGGCCGGTTCATGACCCTGTTCGTGGCGCCAAACGGCGGCAGCCGGTGCCGACTTGGCGTGGCCGCCACTCGAAAACTCGGCTCCGCCGTTGTGCGGAACCGGGCCAAGCGTCTCGCCCGCGAGTTGTTCCGAAAGCAGAAACCGCCCGCGGGCCTGGATGTCATCCTGGTGCCGCGCCGAGAAATGCTCGATGCGCCCTTTGCCAGCCTTGAGGCCGATTACAACACCACCCTCGCCCGACGCGACCGTGACCAGCCGCACCCTCGCCGGCCGCGCCGCGATCGCGTCGGTGCTGGCGCTCGTCGCCGCGTATAAGTCCCTGCTTTCACCACTATTTGCGGGATCCTGTCGCTTCCAGCCATCCTGCTCGGACTACCTGTCGCAGGCCGTGCAGGCGCACGGAGCGCTTCGGGGAACGTGGCTCGGCATCAAGCGCCTCGCGCGGTGTCACCCGTTTGGTGCCGCAGGCATCGATCCCTGTCCGCCCGCCCGCCGCACGGATCGGTCAGGGCCAGAGCACGCGTAGTCTCTTTCATGGAACGCAGGATCTTCATCGCGGTAATCCTGGGCGCCCTCGTGATGTACGGGTGGCAGGCGTTGTTCATGCCACCCCCGCCGGCCGCCCCCGCCAGGACAGCGACAGAAGCGCCTGCCGCGACCAAGCCCACACCGGCGGGTCCGTCGGCGCCCCCGGCGACCGCTGCTGCTCCTGAGGCTCCAGACGCCCCGGCTGCGGTCGCGCCGGTCAAGGGCGAAGCATCGGAGCGCGAGATCGTCGTCGAAACCGCGGCCGCGGAAATCGTGCTGACGAACCGGGGCGCACGCGTTCTGCACTGGCGGCTCAAGGACTATCGGGACCCCTCGGGACAGCGCGTCGATCTGATTCCGTCCAACATTCCATCAGACCAGCCTCGTCCGTTCGCTTTGCGCGTCGTTGACGATCCGCAGGTCACGGCGCGACTGAATGAATCGCTCTATCAGGTGAGCGGCGACGCCGGGGGCCGCGTTGACGCTCGTGCCTCCGCCGCGACGATCGTTTTCGAGTTCGAGGACGCCGCCGGCCTCCGCGCGCGCAAGGTGTTCCGGTTCGAGCCGCGGCACGTGGTGGCGTTCACCGCCGACATCAGCAACGGCGGAACGACGATCAACCCGTACATCGAGTGGGGACCCGGCCTCGGCGATCTCGGTGCCGCCTCGTCGGGAGGGAGTTACTTCACGGGAAATGCGGTGCAGCCACCGCAAGCCGTCTATCACCGCGATGGCGATGTCGAACGTCTCCGGGCCGACGCGGTCACGTCGCAGCCGGTGCACGAAGGACAGTTCCGCTTCGCCGGCATCGACGACCATTACTTCCTCGCGGCTCTCGTCAATCCCGGCCAGGCACGGCTCGAATTTCGATCCGTGCTGCTCCCCGTTGCCGGCAGCGATGCGCCGATTCAGTTTCTGTCCGGGGCGTATCGCCTCCAGCAGCCGCCGCGCGAGGTGAAGCTGTACGTCGGACCGAAGCAGTTCGATGTGCTGCGCGGCGTCGACGGCGAACTCGTCCGCGCCATCGACTTCGGCATCTTCGCGTGGATGGTCGTGCCGCTGTTGAGCGCACTGAAGTGGCTGTACGGCTTCCTCGGCAACTACGGCTGGGCGATTATCGTCCTCACCATCCTCCTGAACCTGGTGCTGTTCTACCCGCGCCACCGCAGCGTCGTCGCGATGCGGAAGATGCAGGAGATCCAGCCCGAGATGAAAGCCATCCAGGATCGCTACGCGAACCTGAAGGCGACCGATCCCGCCAAGCAGAAGATGAACACGGAGATCATGAATCTCTACCGGGAGCGCGGCGTGAACCCGGCAAGCGGCTGCGTGCCGATGCTGCTCACGATGCCGGTGCTGCTGGCGTTCTACTCGCTGCTGGCAATGTCGATCGAGCTGCGCGGCGCGCCATTCGCCGGATGGATTCACGATCTGTCGGCGCCGGATCCCTACTTCGTGATTCCGCTGCTGATGGGCATCACGATGTTCTGGCAGCAGAAGATCACGCCGACGTCTGCCGACCCGACGCAGCAGCGGATCATGATGATCATGCCGATCATGTTCACGGCGATGATGGCCTTTTCGCCGAGCGGCGTGGTTCTGTACTGGACGGTGAGCCAGTTGTGGGCCATCGGCCAGCAGTACCTGACGAACCGGTTGATTGGACCGCCCGCAGTTGCGACGGCGCGGCGCGGCAAGTAACGATAGGTGCCGACGGTATGTCTTTGAACACTGAAATCGCGGCGTTCGTGCAGAACGTCGTCACCGCGATGGGCCTCGTGCTGACCGCCAGCGTCGAGGAAACCCCGGAGGGGACCCGCATCAACCTCGAAGGCGAGGATGGCGGGGTGCTGATCCGGCGCGGTGGCGAAGGCCTGCAGGCGCTGCAGCACGTGGTTGCGACGACATTCAGGAAACAGCTCGGCGAAGACAACCGCATCGTCATCGACTGCAACGGCTTCCGCCGCGACAAGGACGCAGAGCTGCGGCAGATGGCGCAGTTCATGGCGGGCAAGGCGCGCTCGTCGGGAATGCCGCAGGAAATGGGGCCGCTCAACCCGTACGAACGCCGCATCGTTCACCTGGCCGTTGCGCAGGATCCGGACGTCACGTCGGAGAGCATCGGCGACGCCTTCATGAAGACGGTGATCATCTCGGTCAAGGACTAGGACTCTGCGCGTCCGTTATGTTTGCCACGGACGACACCATCGTTGCCCTCGCCACCCCGTCCGGCCGCGGTGCACTCGGCATCGTTCGCATCAGCGGCCCGCGCTCACAGGACATCGTCCGCGTCATCGCGCCTGCACGCCGCCCTCTCGAGCCGCGCCGCGCGACGCTCACTCGCCTGCGGGCTCACGAGTCGGCGGGCGGTGCCGTTGACCGCGTCATCGCCACCTACTTTCAGGCGCCGCACTCCTACACCGGTGAAGACGTTGTCGAGTTGTGCGCGCACGGCAGCCCCGTCGTGCTCCGCACGATCGTCCACGCCGCGGTTGACGCAGGCGCCCGTCTTGCGCGGCCCGGCGAGTTCACGCTGCGTGCGTTTCTCGCCGGGCGGATCGATCTGGTGCAGGCTGAAGCCGTTCGCGATCTGATTGCCGCGGCGACGCCGCTGCAGGCGCGGGTCGCGTTCGATCAGCTGGAAGGAACGCTGACGCGCCGAATCGCCGAGCTCGATGCCGTGCTCTTCGATCTCATCGCCCGGCTCGAAGCCTCGCTCGACTTTCCGGACGAGGGCTACCACTTCATCGACGTGGGTGAAACGCGCCGCCGGATTGGCGACGTCGTCAACGGACTCGACGTGCTGCTTGCGGACGCCGGCCGGGGCCGCCTCATTCGTGAAGGTGCGACAGTGGTCCTGGCGGGCCGGCCCAATGTCGGCAAATCCAGCCTCTTCAACGCGCTCGCAGGCACCGATCGCGCGATCGTCACAAGCGTTCCGGGCACGACGCGTGATCTGATCACCGAGCCCATCGACATCCATGGCATTGCCGTGACGCTCGTGGACACGGCAGGCGCACGCCGTGCACACGACGTCGTCGAGCGCGAAGGTGTCGCTCGCGGCGAACAGGCCCGCGGCGTTGCCGACCTGATCGTCGTCGTCGTGGATCTCAGCGAACCGCTGACCGAGGATGATCGGAGGCTGCTGGACGACACGTCGGGGCGGCCACGTCTCATCGTTGCGAACAAATGCGATCTGGCGCCCGTGGTGGCGCTCGACGACGCGATGACCGTCTCGGCGGCGACGGGAGAAGGGCTCCAGGCATTGCGGTGTGCGATGTCGCGGGAGCTGAGCGGAGGCGAGCCCACACAGGAGTCGCCGGCGTTGACGAACCTGCGTCACATCACGCTGCTCGAAGAGGCGCGGCAGTCGCTGCAGGGCGCCGTCAACGCGCTGCGCGCAAGCGAGGTTCCTGAAGAGTTTCTCCTCACGGATCTCCACGCCGCGCGCACTCGCTTCGACGAGGTGGTTGGTGCGCGCAGCTCCGACGATGTGCTCGCGCACATCTTCGAGAAGTTCTGTATCGGAAAATAGCCAGCGGTACGCAAATGCACTTCGAGGTGATCGTCATCGGGGCCGGGCATGCCGGGGTCGAGGCGGCGTACGCCGCGTCGCGAATGGGGTGCCGCGTCGGGTTGTGCAGCCTGTCGCGCGCAACGGTTGCGCACATGCCGTGCAACCCCGCGGTGGGCGGAACAGCCAAAGGCCACTTGGTCCGCGAGATCGACGCGCTTGGCGGACTCATGGGGCTTGCCATCGACGCCACCGGCATCCAGTTCAAGCTGCTCAACCGCAGCCGCGGCCCCGCGGTGTGGTCACCCCGCGCGCAGGCCGACAAGCGCGAGTACGGACGATGGGTGGCCGCGGCTCTCGAGCGCGAAGCAAACATCACGTGGGTTCCTGGCCGGGCAGGGCGGCTGCTGACGAGCGCTGGACGCATTGCCGGCCTGGCGATGGAAGACGGCGATGCGCATACGGCGACGGCGATCGTCGTGACCACGGGGACGTTTCTGAACGGCCTGATTCACATCGGCCCCGAGCAGCGGCCCGCCGGCCGCCATGGCGAGCCACCCTCGCGCGAGCTGGCAGAGTCGATTCGCTCGTTCGGCTTCGAAATGGGGCGGCTGAAGACCGGAACGCCGCCACGCCTCGATCGGAACAGCATCGATTTCGCGCGCGGGGTCGCGTGCGGGGATTTCGTGAAGGAGGACGGTGACGCGGTACCCGCTCCGTTTTCGTATGCGACGACTCGGCTTCTTCGCAATCGTGTGAGTTGCTGGTTGCTTCACACGAACGATCGCGTGCGCGATCTGGTGCGCGGCGCCATTCATCAGAGTCCGCTGTTCAACGGACAGATTCAGGGCATCGGCCCGCGCTACTGTCCGTCGCTCGAAGACAAGATCATGCGGTTCCCCGACCGCGAGCGTCATCAGATCTATCTGGAGCCCGAGGGGATCGACGTCAACGAGATTTACGTGAACGGATTCTCGATGTCGCTGCCGCGGGAGGTGCAGGAATCGCTCGTTCACGCGTTGCCGGGACTCGAGGATGCACGAATGGTTCGGCCGGGTTACGCCGTGGAATACGATTTCGTTCAATCGACCGAATTATCGTCAACTCTCGAATCGCACCGTGTGCGAGGGCTGTTTTTCGCCGGTCAAATCAATGGAACGTCCGGCTACGAAGAGGCCGCCGCGCAGGGAATCGTCGCCGGGATCAACGCTGGGCGCCTCGTGCGGCGTGAGCCGGCATTTGTGCTTCGTCGCGACGAGGCATACATCGGAGTCCTCGTCGACGATCTGGTGACGCGTGGGTGCCTCGAGCCGTATCGGATGTTCACATCGCGGGCAGAGCATCGGCTTCTCCTCCGCATCGACAACGCCGACCTCCGACTGACGCCGTACGGACGCGAGCTCGGGCTGATCGGCGACGACAGGTGGGAGCGGTTTTCAGCGCGACGGGATCGATTCGATCGCAACGTGGCGCGACTTCGCCGTACACATGTGCGGGCTGGCAGCGGCTCGCGCGCGGCCGCGGAAGTTCTGCGACAGCCAGGCGTCAGGCTTTGCGATCTGGTGGATCGCGGCGAAGTTCCGCTCGATATCGCATCGGATTGCCGCGAGCTGGATCTCGCCAGCGTCGAGACCGCGATCAAGTACGAGGGTTACCTGAAACAGGAGGCATCGCGCGTCGCGCGCGCCAGCCGGCAGGAGCGCAAGCGCATACCTGCCGGATTTCCGTTTGCGCGTGTTCCAGGATTGTCGCGGGAGGCAATCCAGCGTCTGTCGCAAGTGCGACCAGAGACGCTGGGGCAGGCTTCGCGGATCCCGGGGATGACGCCCGCTGCTGTCGCGGTCCTGGGGGCATTTCTCGGCAGACTCCCGGCGGACGCACCGGCTGAAGGTGCGATGTAGGATCCGTTGCGGCCGTGACCAGCCGCGAATTCAAAGACCGTCTGACGCGCCGCGCACGGCGCGCCGGAGTGACCGTTCCACCCCAGCTTTCCGCCAAACTCGAAGCGTATTACCGTCTTCTCGCCACCTGGAACCGGAAGATCAACCTGACCGGAATGGATCTCTCGGAGCCTACGGCGGAGAGCATCGATCGGCTCCTTGTCGAACCTCTCGTCGCCGCCAGACACGCACCACCCGGGATCGCGCGGATGTTGGACATCGGCAGCGGCGGAGGATCGCCGGCGATTCCGTTTGCGCTCGCGGTGCCGCGGCTGCGGCTGCTGATGGTCGAAGCGAAAACCCGCAAATCTGTGTTTCTGCGGGAGGCGACGCGCGCCCTCGAGATGGAAGCGGAGGTCTTGAACTCCCGATTCGAGACGCTGCTGGCCAGACCAGAGCTGCAGGGAGCGCACGACTTGCTGACGATCCGCGCTGTTCGGGTTGACCCGAGCCTGTTGATGAGCCTCCAGGCCTTTGTCAGGCCCGGTGGCCATTTGTTTCTCTTCCGCGGCATGAACGGCAACGCCCCGGACGGCTTGACGCCGCCGCTGAGTTGGGCCGGGACTTTCCCTTTAGTGGAGCCGCTGCGCAGCCAGCTCGTCGTCCTTTCGAAGCACGTTCCACGTGGAACATAGCCCACGAAAGCCTTTCCGCTTGACGAAGATCCTTCGAAGTACTACATTCGAAGCACCACAAGGGTCAGAAGTCATAAATATTGGCCAGATGACAGAAGAATCGCGAGGCGGAAGCCGGAATGCTCGCATCATCGCCGTCGCCAACCAGAAGGGGGGTGTCGGCAAGACCACCACGGCCATCAACCTGGCAACCTCGATCGCCCTGTCCGGCCGGCGCGTCCTCCTGATCGACGTCGATCCCCAGGGCAACCTCACCAGCGGCGTGGGACTGAAAGGCTCGAAAGCCGACGCGGGCACGGTCTACGAGGCGCTGATGACGGACGCCGATCCGGAGTCGTTCGTGATCCCGACGCGCGTCGAGAACCTCTTCGCCATTCCCGCCGACCGCAACCTCACTGGCGCTGAAATCGAGCTCGTACCGATGCTTGCGCGCGAGCATCGTCTCAAGCGAATCGTCGGCGTCCTCCGTGGTCAGTTCGACGACATCTTCATCGACTGTCCGCCGTCGCTCGGTTTGCTGACGCTGAATGCGCTCGTTGCGGCGGATGCCGTGCTGATACCGCTCCACTGTGAGTACTTCGCGCTCGAGGGGCTCGCCGATCTCGTGGGCACCATGCGGCTCGTGCGCACCGCGCTCAATCCCGGGCTCGACATCGAAGGCGTGCTGCTGACGATGTACGACGACCGCACCAATCTGGGTCAGCTCGTCGCCCGCGACGTGCGGGAGTTCTTCAAGGACAAGGTGTTCAACACCATCATTCCTCGCAACGTCCGTCTCGGCGAGGCGCCGAGCCATGGCGTTCCGGCCGTTCTGTACGACGTCAAGTCGCGCGGCGCCGCTGCCTATGTCGCCCTCGCGAAAGAGATGCTCGCGCGCCGCGCCGCCTGACCGATCACTTTCACGGAGATGATCTGATGATCGACCGCCGCCCCGCTCTCGGCAAAGGACTCAGCGCCCTCATCCCCGACGCGCCCGAGCCGCGTGCAGGCGTGCTGGAGGTCGACATCGATTTGCTGGCGCCGAACGATCTGCAGCCGCGCGTGCAGATGGACGATGCCCGGCTGCAGGAGCTGGCGGACTCGATCAAGGCGAACGGCATCATCCAGCCGATCCTGGTCCGCCGCACCGGCACGACCTATCGCATCATCGCCGGCGAACGCCGCTGGCGCGCGGCGCAGCGCGCCGGCCTGCACAAGGTCCCCGTCGTCGTGCGCGACGTTTCGGATGGCAAGGAACTGCTGGAGCTCGCCCTCATCGAAAACATTCAGCGCGAGAACCTCAATGCGGTTGACGAAGCGCTCGCGTATCGACGGCTCGCAGACGAGTTTGGCCTGACGCAGGATCAGATCGCGGCCGCAGTGGGGAAGGACCGCAGTTCCGTTGCGAACTTCATGCGGCTGCTCAAGCTTCCGGACGAGGTGCGTGCCGATCTCGCCGCCGGCGCCCTGTCGATGGGGCATGCGCGTGCCCTCCTTGCGCTCACGGATGCGCCGGCGCAACGCCATGCGGCGCGAGAGGTGATTTCGCGCGGCCTGTCCGTCCGCGACACGGAACTCCTGATCAAGAAGCTCGGCGAGCCAGCCAGGGACCGCGCGGCGACGCCCGCGGAGCCGAAGGCCGATGTCCATACCCGGGCGGCTGAGGACCGGATGCGGTTTGCGCTTGGCGCCAGGGTCCGGATCATCCGGCGGAAGGGCGGGGGCGTCATCCAGATCGATTTCGGCTCGGAAAACGAGCTAAACCGGATTTACGCACTGCTGACCGCCTCGAAATAGGGTTTTTGGGGATCAGACCCCCCATTTTCCGTGGTATAAACGATTGCTTGTGCCTTTGAGGTACAAGCTCGTCATCTGACGTTCTTCGCAGACACACACCGAGAAACATGAGCACGCGAGCTTCCGCAGCGCGATACGCCAAGGCGCTGTTCGACGTCGCGATTACCGAAGCCACCCCGGAGCAGGCGGAAAAAGAGCTGACGGCCTTTTCCGATCTGGTAAGCGCGCATGCCGATCTGCGTCTGGCCCTCGCAAGTCCGGCGGTGCCGGCTGCCCGCAAGCGCGCCGTCGTCGACCAGCTCCTCGAGCGGCAGCGGCCATCGAGCCCGGTGCGAAAGCTGCTCCTCCTGCTGGCGGAACGCGATCGACTCGACCTGCTGCCCGACCTGGTGGCGGTATTTCACGAGCGCGTGATGGAGCACCTGAAGGTTGTTCAGGCCGAGGTCACCACGGCGGCACCGCTGGCGCCGGAACGGGTGGCGCAACTGCAGGGGCGGCTTGGCGCGTCGATCGGACGAACCGTCACGCTGACGACGAAGGTGGATCCGGCGCTCATCGGCGGGATGGTGACCCGAATCGGAAGCACGGTGTATGACGGCAGCGTTGCCACGCAGCTCGCGGCGCTGCAGCAGCGGTTGAGAGACTCGCAGTAGGGCGGTGCCGCCAGCCTGGAGAGGCGCAGGCGGAACCGTCGAGGATTGCAGATGGATATCAGAGCGGAAGAGATCTCCAAGATCATCCGGGACCAGATCGGCAGCTACGCCGTGCAGGTCGATGTCGCCGAAGTGGGAACGGTGATCTCGATCGGCGACGGCATCGCGCGCATTCACGGCGTCGAGCGCGCCATGGCGGGCGAGATGCTCGAGTTTCCCAAGGGAGTGTTCGGCATCGCGCTGAATCTCGAGGAAGACAGCGTCGGCACCGTGCTGCTCGGGGATTACACCGAGATCAAGGAGGGCGATCCGGTCAAGCGGACGGGCCGCATCATCTCCGTTCCCGTTGGCGAGGAAATGCTCGGCCGTGTCGTCAACGCGCTTGGTCAGCCGATCGACGGCAAGGGCCCGATTACGACGAAGCAGTTCCTGCCGATTGAACGCCTGGCACCCGGCGTGGTCGATCGTCAGCCGGTAAGGGAACCGCTGCAGACCGGTCTCAAGGCAATCGACGGCATGGTCCCGATCGGCCGCGGCCAGCGCGAGCTGATCATCGGCGACCGGCAGACCGGCAAGACGGCGGTCGCCGTCGACACGATCATCAACCAGCGCGGCAAGAACGTCATCTGTATCTACAACGCCGTCGGCCAGAAGCAATCGACGGTCGCGCAGGTCGTGCGCACGCTCGAAGAATACGATGCGATGAGCTACACCATCGTCGTCGCGGCGTCCGCGTCCGATCCGGCGCCGATGCTGTACATCAGCCCCTATTCCGCCTGCGCCATCGGCGAGTACTTCCGCGACTCCGGCCGCCACGCGCTGGTGGTCTACGACGATCTGTCCAAGCACGCGCAGGCCTACCGCGAGATCTCGCTGCTGCTGCGCCGTCCGCCGGGCCGCGAGGCGTATCCGGGCGACGTCTTCTATCTGCATTCACGACTGCTGGAGCGCGCCGCGAAGTTGAACACGGCGCAGGGCGGCGGATCGCTGACGGCGCTGCCGATCATCGAAACGCAGGCCGGCGACCTGTCGGCGTACATTCCGACGAACGTCATTTCGATCACCGACGGCCAGATCTTCCTGGAGAGCGATCTCTTCCACCAGGGCGTCCGGCCGGCGATCAACGTCGGCAACTCCGTGTCGCGCGTCGGCGGCTCGGCCCAGATTCGCGCGATGCGCCAGGTCGCCGGTTCGCTGCGGCTGGACCTGGCGCAGTATCGCGAGCTGGCCGCGTTCGCACAGTTCGGCAGCGACCTCGACAAGGCGACGCAGGCGCAGCTCAATCGCGGCCGCCGCCTCGTCGAAATCCTGAAGCAGCCGCAGTATCAGCCGCTGGCGGTCGAGAAGCAGGTCACCATCATCTACGCCGCGACGAAGGGATTCCTCGATGCGGTTCCGGTCGAGGAGGTGCGGCGCTACGAAGAAGAGCTGTATCGCTTCGTCGAGACGCGCTATCCGAACGTGTTCACCGGCATCGCCGAGAAGAAGATTCTCGACGACGAGGTAAAGGCAGCGCTCGAAGGCGCGCTGGCCGACTTCAACAAGCAGTTCCTCGCGGGCCGGCAGGAAGCGGCGGTCGCCTAGATGCCCTCTCTGATTGACCTGCGTCGCCGCATCCGTGCGGTGAAGTCGACGCAGCAGATCACGAAGGCGATGAAGATGATCGCTGCCTCGCGGCTGAAGCGGGCGCAGGATCGAATCGTCGCCGCGCGGCCGTTCGCGCAGCTGATGCTGCGCGTGCTGAACGGGCTCGTTGGCAGCATCGAGCAGGAAATGCACCCGCTGCTGCGCCAGCCGTCCGCCGACGGGCGTCCGCTGCTGATCGTGATTACGGGCGACCGCGGCCTGAGCGGCAGCTTCAATTCGAATGTCATCAAGGCCGCGGGTCAGTTCATCGTGAACGAAGGGCGCGACCGCCAGGTGGCGCTCGGGCTGATCGGACGCAAGGGCCGCGACTTCTTCCGCCGCCGCGGGTTCGACGTCCGCCATGAGGCCGTCGGGATCTTCCAGCGGCTGTCGTTCAACGACGCGAAGGCCATCGCCGACGTGGCGATCGACGAGTTCACGTCAGGTAACGCGTCGAGCGTGTACCTCGTCTACAACGAGTTCAAGTCGGTGATGTCGCAGCGCATTGTCGTCGAGCGTCTGCTGCCGATTCCGCGACTCGACGGCAGCGCCGCGGGCGCCGCGTCCGTGGATTATCTGTACGAGCCCGAGCCGCAGAGGATTTTCCAGGACTTGTTGCCGCGCCACGTGCAGGTGCAGGTCTACCGGGCGCTGCTCGAATCGAACGCGGCATTCTTCGCCGCCCAGATGACCGCCATGGACTCCGCGACGCGCAATTCGGCGGAGATGATCGAGAACCTGACGCTCTACATGAACAAGGTGCGTCAGGCGGCGATTACGCGCGAAATCATCGAGGTCGTGTCGGGTGCGGCAGCGACATAAGGCCGAAGGGCTAAGGCCCATGGCCGATGAGAAGAAGGACGAAGCTTAGGCCGTCGGCCTAGGCCCTTCGGCCTTCCAGGATCAAGTTATGGCAAACACAGCAACAGCGCAGAGAACCGGCAAGGTCGTTCAGGTCATCGGCCCTGTCATCGACATCGAGTTCAGCGAAGGGCTGCCGGAGATCTACAACGCCGTCCGGATCGTGTCCGAGGGCGGCCCGGGCGTCGCGAAGATCGACGTGGTCGCGGAAGTCGAGCAGCATCTGGGCGAGAACCGGGTGCGGACCGTGGCGATGAAGCCCACCGACGGCATGACGCGCGGAATGAAGGCCATCGACACCGGCGCACCCATCTCAGTCCCCGTCGGTCCCGAGACGCTCGGCCGCGTGCTGAACGTGCTCGGCGAACCCGTGGACTATCCCGACCGCCCCGTCCAGTCGAAGGAGAGGTGGCCGATCCATCGTGCGGCGCCGACGCTCGAACAGCAGTCAACCGAGCTGCGCATGTTCGAGACGGGCATCAAGGTCATCGACCTGCTCGAGCCGTACCTCCAGGGCGGCAAGATTGGCCTTTTCGGCGGCGCCGGAGTTGGCAAGACCGTCATCATCATGGAGCTCATCAACAACATCGCCATGAAGCACGGCGGTGTGTCGGTGTTCGGCGGTGTCGGCGAACGCACGCGCGAGGGCAATGACCTCTGGCTCGAGTTCCAGGAATCGGGCGTCATCGACACCAAGGACCTCTCGAAGTCGCGCGCGGCGCTGGTGTACGGACAGATGACGGAGCCGCCAGGCGCGCGCCTGCGCGTCGGCCTCTCGGCGCTGACCGTGTCCGAGTACTTCCGCGACGCCGAAGGCAAGGACGTGCTGCTGTTCATCGACAACGTCTTCCGCTTCACGCAGGCCGGCTCTGAGGTGTCGGCACTGCTCGGACGCATGCCGTCGGCGGTCGGCTATCAGCCCACGCTGCTCTCGGAGATGGGCCAGATGCAGGAGCGCATCACCTCGACGAAGAAGGGCTCGATCACGTCGGTGCAGGCGATTTACGTACCCGCCGACGACTACACCGATCCGGCGCCGGCCACGACGTTCGCGCACCTCGATGCGACCACCAACCTGTCGCGGCAGATCGCGGAGCTCGGCATCTATCCCGCCGTGGACCCGCTGGCGTCGACCTCGCGCATTCTCGACCCGCGCGTGCTTGGCGAGGAGCATTACAACGTGGCGCGGTCGGTGAAGCAGATTCTCCAGCGCTACAAGGATCTGCAGGACATCATCGCGATTCTCGGCATCGACGAGCTGTCGGAAGACGACAAGCTCACGGTGTCGCGGGCACGAAAGATTCAGCGCTTCCTGTCGCAGCCCTTCTTCGTGGCCGAACAGTTCACCGGCTTCAAGGGCAAGTACGTGCAGATCGCCGATACGGTCAAGGGCTTCAAGGAGATCGTGGACGGCAAGCACGATGACCTGCCCGAGCAGGCGTTCTACATGGTCGGCACGATTGAAGAGGCGGTCGAAAAGGGCCGCAGCATGAAGGCCGCCTGACCACATGGCGCTGCCGACGAAACTGACGCTGCAAGTCGTCACCCCGGAACGTCTGCTCGTCAGCGAGCAGGTGGATGAAGTCCAGCTGCCGGGCGCCGAAGGCTACTTCGGCGTGCTTCCCGGACACACACCGCTGCTGGCCACGCTGCAGGTTGGCGAGCTGTGGTACCGGGTCGGCCAGGAGAAGCGGTACCTGGCCGTCGCGTTCGGGTTTGCGGAGGTGCTTCCGGACCGGGTCACGGTCCTCGCCCAGATCGCCGAGCGTCCCGAGGACATCGACGTGCCGCGCGCAGAGGCCGCCCGGACGCGTGCCGAGGAACGTATCGCACAGCCACAAACCGACATCGACTTCGAACGCGCCCGCATCGCGATGATGAAGTCGCTGATTCGTCTGCAGGTGGCGGCGCGAGCCCGCACGCGCGCGTAACGGATACTTCCGGGCTTTGCCACGTCCATGAGAACGGCAGGAAGACCGCTGTCGACCTCTGCCGACGCGCGGACACTCGCCCGCTCGGTGCAGGCGCGCGGCGGGCGGGTTGTGTTGACCAACGGCGTGTTCGACCTGCTGCATCCCGGGCACGTGCGATACCTCGAGGCGGCACGGCGCCTGGGAGACATCCTGATCGTCGCCGTCAACTCCGATCGATCTGTCCGAGCGAACAAGGGACCGGGCCGTCCGCTCAATCCGGATCGCGAACGTGCCGAAGTCCTGCTTGCGCTCTCCTCGGTCGATGCGGCAGTGCTCTTCGACGAGGACACACCGCACCAGGTAATCGGGACGATCCAGCCGGACGTGCTCGTCAAGGGAGCCGACTGGGCGCCGACGGATATCGTGGGACGGGATGTCGTCGAAGCGCGCGGTGGACGCGTGGCGCGCATCGACCTGGCGCAGGGATATTCGACGACCGAGTTGATCCGCCGGGTTCACGGCCGCCGCTGACAGCCGCCGGGGTTGACGCGGTGGGACAATGAAGAGAAGCACCCGCCCGGCACCCGTGCCGGAGCGGGCCGCTTGTACGTACATGCCAACTGCGACCCCATCTCTCACGCTCCGCGCCCTTTTCAGCCGATCTGCCGGCCGCGCTGGTCTCGATGCCTCAGGTGGTGTGATCGCAGGTCTGACCCCGGCCGCGAAGGCACTGGCCGCCGTGGTGGCTGTCCGGGCGCACGGCGGGACCACGCTGCTCATCGCTCCGGCCGACCGGGACCTCGAACAGCTCACGGCGGACGCGCGCTTTTTCTATTCGGCGCTGGAAGGCGCGTCAGAGGAGGCCACCGAGCGAGCGGTGGTCCCGCTACCGTCTCTGCAGGTTGATCCCTATCGCGGGATGTCGCCGCATTTCCGGGTCGCGGCCGCGCGCGCGCGCGCGCTGGCCGAAGCCGCCGCCGGCACGGCACGGCTGGTCGTCGCGTCGGCCGGTGCCATGCTCCCGATGGTCAGCCCGCCCGAGCGCCTGCTCCGCGCGGCCATCGAAATCAGATCAGGCACGGAGATCGACCCGCAGACGCTTGCCGACCTGCTCGTCGACGCCGGTTTCACCCACGCCGATCCCGTTGACGAGCATGGATCCTTCGCGGTCCGCGGCGGAATCCTCGACGTGTTTCCGGCAAACGACGTCGAGCCGGTCCGGCTCGAGTTCGTCGGCGACATGGTCGAAACCCTGCGCCGGTTCGATCCGACGACACAACGATCGACCGGGGCCGTCGACCAGGTGTCGATTGTTCCCGTGCGCGAGTGGTTCGAAGACGAGGACGAGCGGGTGTCGATTCTCGACTTTCTGTCGCTGGCACATGGCGCGCGGGTCATCGTGTCCGAACGCGAACAGGTGGAGCAGCAGACACGGAAGCTTCGCGAGCAGCTCGACAACAGCTACGAAGACGCTCGCGCCCGCGGTCACGTCGCCGCCGCACCGCCCGATCGGGCGTTTACGACCTGGGATGCGATCGAACCTCGAATCGTCTCCGCGCATCGGCTCGAAGAGCTGGCGATTGAAGACGGTGACCAGGAGGCCGGGGCGCCGCAGGTCCGCCACGTCTCCTGTCAGCCGGCGCTCGAATTCCGCGGCCGCGCCGGCGACTGGATCGCCGACCTCCGCCAGGCGCGTGAACGCGGTGACACGGTGCTGTTCGTTGCCGACAGCCCCGGCCGCGCCGAACGCACGGTCGAGATTCTTCAGGAGTACGAGATCGTGGCGGTTCCCGTCGAGCGCGCGGAAGACGTCCACGCGGCCGCCGTGCTGGTAGCCGTCGGCTCGCTGTCCCGCGGCTTCCGCCTTGCCGACGGTGCGCTGCAAATCTACGTCGAGACGGACGTTTTCGAGGAGGAGCGCCGTCCGACCGAAAAGCGGCGCAATCTCGCCAAGACCTTCCTCTCCGACCTGCGCGACCTGAAGGTCGGCGATCTGATCGTCCACGTCGATCACGGCATCGGGGAATTCGTCGGCCTGAAGCAGCTCGGGACGGTCAGCCGTCCGGTTGCCGGATCCGCGGCCGACGTGCAGGAGTTCCTCGAAATCCGTTATCACGGCGACGACAAGCTCTTCGTTCCGGTGGAGCGCCTGGATCTCATCCAGAAGTACACGGGCGGCACGCGGCCCGCCCTCGATCGACTCGGCGGAACCACGTGGGAGAAAGCCAAGACGCGCGTCAAGAAAGCGATGCGCGACATGGCGGAGGAACTGCTCAAGCTCTACGCGCAGCGGCGCGCCGTGGCGGGCCACGCCTTCGCCCCCGACACCCACTGGCAGGAGGAATTCGAGAGCGCGTTCCCGTACGAGCTGACGCCCGATCAGGCGACGGCGATCGCCGACATCAAACGCGATATGGAATCGCCGACGCCGATGGACCGTCTTCTGTGCGGCGATGTCGGCTACGGCAAGACCGAGGTTGCGATGCGCGCCGCGTTCAAGGCGGTCATGGACGGCAAGCAGGTGGCGTTTCTCGCGCCGACGACCGTTCTCGCGTTCCAGCACGAGAAGACGCTGCGCGATCGCTTCGCCGGGTTCCCCCTCACCATCGACATGGTCAGCCGTTTCCGCACCAGGCAGGAGACGAAGCAGATTCTCGACAATCTCAGCGCCGGCAAGGTCGACGTCATCGTCGGGACCCACCGCCTCCTGTCGAAGGACGTGCAATTCAAGGATCTGGGGCTGCTCGTCGTGGACGAAGAGCAGCGCTTCGGCGTTGCGCACAAGGAGCGCATCAAGCAGATGCGCAAGAAGGTCGACGTGCTGACGATGACGGCGACGCCAATCCCGCGCACGCTCAACATGTCGCTCGTCGGCATCCGCGACATGTCGATTATCGAGACACCACCGAAAGACCGGCTGTCGATCCAGACAAACGTCGTCAAATTCGATGCGCCCGTCATCGAGCGGGCGATTCGCAACGAGCTCGCCCGCGGCGGTCAGATCTACTTCGTGCACAACCGCGTCGAATCGATCTACTCGATCGGTCACCTCGTGCAACGCCTCGTTCCCGAGGCCCGTGTCGTCGTCGGTCACGGGCAGCTGGGAGAGGAGGAGCTCGAACGCGCGATGCTCGGATTCGTCGATCGGCAGTATGACGTGCTTCTGGCGACCACCATCGTCGAGAACGGGCTCGACATTCCGAACGCGAACACAATCATCATCAACCGCGCCGATCGCTACGGGTTGTCGCAGTTGTATCAGCTTCGCGGCCGCGTCGGCCGATCGGATCGTCCCGCCTATGCCTATCTGCTCATTCCGCCGCAGGAGTCGCTCTCGCCTGTCGCCCGCAAGCGGCTGGCGGCGATCCGTGAATTCAGCGACCTCGGCAGCGGCTTCCGCGTCGCGGCTCTCGATCTGGAGATTCGCGGAGCCGGCAATCTGCTTGGCGGCGAACAGAGCGGTCACATCGATGCGGTCGGTTTCGAGATGTACATGAAGCTGCTCGAGGAGACCGTCCGCGAGCTGAAGGGCGAAGAGATCGAGGACGAGGTCCGGGCGACGGTGAATCTCCGCGTCGACCTGAAGCTCGACGAGCGCTACGTGCCGGACATGAATCAGCGGTTGATGGTGTACCGGAAGGTCGCCGCCGCCCGCACCGACCGGGAGCTCGAGTCGGTCCTGGCCGACGTCCGGGACCGCTACGGGGAGCCGCCGCCGGCGATGCTCAACCTTGCCGACTATGGGCGTCTTCGGATCATGGCCGACCGGCTTGGGGTTGAAAGCGTCGACCGCGAGGGCCGGTTCGTCGTCATTAAGTTCAGGCCTGTCGGCAAGGTCGACCCGGTCCGGCTGATCGATCTGGTGACTCGGTGGCCTGGCGCTACCCTGGTGCCTCCGGTAACACTGAAGCTGGACCTCGAGGCATCCGGCAGCCCCGGTCCACCGGGCACGCGGAAGCGCAGCTCGCGGGAGCAGGGAGCAAGCTGGTGGACAGCGCGGGCCACGACCGGACAGGTCCAGGCGGGGTTTTCGAAAGAGGAGATTCTGCGGACGCCGGAGCAGGATCCGCGCGGCGAGACAGGCGTTTTCGGCCGCTTGGAAGAATTGTTTAACATATTGAGTCCGAAGGAATTGAGATGAGACACCGATTCATCGCCGCGGCCGCGGGAGTGTTCGTCGTCGTTGGATGCCTGTCGACAGTCCACACCCAGGTCATCGAGCAGGTGCTCGTGAGGGTGAACGGCGAGATCGTCTCGAAGACGGAGTTCGAGGATCGCCAGCTGGCGATGCTTCGCGGGCGGCCGGAGCTGGCCAACGTGACCCCGGCAAGTATCGAGCTGCAGCGGGCGATCGCGGAGATCACTCCCGACCTCATCCTTGAAGCTGTGGATGAGCTCCTGCTGATTCAACGCGGCCGTGAGCTGAATTACGCCCTCGGCGACGCGCAGTTCAAAGACATCGTCGAAAGCATCAAGAAGTCCAACAACCTGACCGACGAGGCGCAGTTCCAGGCTGCGCTGAAGCAGGAACGCATGACGCTGGCCGATCTCCGGCGGAGCGTCGAGCGGAACATGCTGATCAACCAGGTGCAGAGCACCGAAGTCACGCAGAAGCTCAGCGTCACCGACGAAGAGGCGCGGACGTACTTCGACTCGCACCGCGCTGAGTTCACGACCCCGTCGGAGGTGATGCTCCGGGAAATCCTCATCGAGGTGCCCTCGACCGATCAAGGCTTCAACGCGGCGCAGGACCAGCAGGCACGGGCCCGGGCGGAGGAGGTTCGTCAGCGGCTCCTGAAGGGCGAACCTTTCCCGAGACTCGCCGCCGAAGTGTCCAGCTCGCCCTCGAAGGCAAATGGCGGGCTGATAGGGCCAATCCACATGGACGAGCTCGCGCCGCAGCTGCAGGAACTGCTCGGCAAGCTGAAGGTCGGCGATCTCGCCGACACGATCCGGACGACTCGTGGATATCAGCTCCTGAAGCTTGAATCACGCACCGAAGGCAGAAGCCGCACCTTCGAGGAGGCACGCAGCGACATCGGCCGGCGTGTCATCGAAGGCAAATCGCGCGCGGCGATGCAGAAGTACCTCGATCAACTGCGTGCGCAGGCGGATATCAAATGGCGCAATACCGAGCTGGAGCGCGCGTATAACCAGGCGCTGACGAAGCGGCGGCAGCAGGCCGGTGTGGCCACGCCGGGCGCCTGAAGTCACGACCGCCGGCCAGCCACATCGTGAAAATCGGACAGATCAACCTCGCCTCACCGTTCGTGGTCGCGCCGATGGCGGGCATGACCGACACGGCGTTTCGCCGCCTGGTGAAACGCAAGGGCGGCTGCGGCCTCGTTGTCACGGAGATGGTGTCGTCCGAAGGACTCGTGCGGGGGATCGATCGCACGCTCGAGTACGCGGAGTACACGGAAGAGGAGCGTCCGGTCTCGATCCAGATTTTCGGCGGGGATCCGGCCAAGATGGCGGCCGCGGCCCAGGTCGTCGAAGGGATGGGCGCGGACATCGTCGACATCAACATGGGCTGTCCAGTGCCGAAGATCTCCAGGCACAACGCCGGCTGCAGTCTGATGCGTGATCCTGAACACGCCGCCGGCGTCGTGGCGGCGATGGTCAAGGCGGTCAGGATTCCGGTGACGGTCAAGATGCGTGCGGGCTGGAACGAGACCTCGCGCAATGCCGCCGAGCTCGCGGCGCGCGTAGAGGACGCCGGTGCCGCGGCTGTGACGATTCATGGGCGGACGGCGGAGCAATCCTACAAGGGGTTCGCCGACTGGCAGCTCGTCGCGGATGTGGCCCGACGGCTGACGATTCCGGTGTTCGGCAGCGGCGATTGCGTGGAGCCCGAGCACGTCGTGGAGAAGCTCGGTCCGAACGGGATTTCCGGAGTCCTCGTCGGGCGCGGTGTCCTCCGCAATCCGTGGATCCTCGCCCAGGCCGCCGACCTCGCGGCCGGCCGTCGTCCACACGCGGTCACGCTGCAGGAGCGCGGTCAGTTTCTCCTCGAGTACATCCGGCTCCTCCTCAGTGAACGGGTGGATGAAGCCAATGGATTCCGCCACGTCGCTCCGGGTTCCGAGTGCGCGTCGGCCGACGCGAATGCGCCGTCAGCGGCGCGCGGCCGCGAACGCTGGGTGATCAACAAAGTCCGCGCGCTCTGCAGCTGGTACTCGAAGGGGTTCGAGTGCGGCTCTCACTTCCGCGTGCGGGTCAACAGCTGCGAATCCGTCGGGAATCTCCGCGAGATCATCGATGAGTTTTTCTTCTCGCCTCGGGCCGGCGCCGCCCGCGATGTCGACGTCTCTCTCGAGCCGGTCTGATGGCTAGCGAGTTCGCAGACCTCCTGCGCACGGTCGCCGGCAACATGACTGCCGTGGCGGGAAGCGCCTATCCTCAGACCATCGGCAAGGCCGTCGATCTGATTCTTGAAGCGTTCGGATCAGGTCGGAAGCTGCTGGTCTTCGGAAACGGGGGTTCGTCCGCCGACGCGCAGCATTTCACCGCCGAGTTCGTTGGCCGCTTCGTCGCCGAGCGGAGAGCGCTGCCGGCCATCGCGCTGACGACTAATCAGGCGATTCTGACCGCCTGGAGCAACGACTACTCCTTCGACGACATCTTCGCGCGGCAAATCGAGGCGCTGGGAACGCCGGGTGACGTGGCGTTCGGTATCTCAACGAGCGGGAAGTCGCCCAACGTCGTGAACGCGCTGGCGCGCGCCCGCGACCGCGGCCTCAAAACGATTGGACTGACCGGCGCTGATGGTGCAGCGATGGCGCCGCTCTGCGACGTACTGCTGGCGGTTCCCCTGACGGAGACGGCCCGGATTCAGGAAGTGCATCTGGTTACGTATCACGCGATCTGTGCCGCCGTCGAAGGCCGCCTCGGGACGGGCGGCGACTCAGGCAAACCTCTCTAGGCCTTTCAGGCCCTCTTCAACCTCGTAGTCGTACATCAGCGCGTCGTCGAGCACCTGGAAGAAGCGCGTGGCAAGAGCCTCGTGCGCCGGATGATCGAGATACGCGCGCAGTCCATCGAGATCGTCGAAGTCGAGCAGCGCCACGAACTCGTAGTTCGTCTGCATGGATTGCTCGTAACCGCGTCCGAACGTCACGCGCCGTCCGATACGCGCACGCCGAATGGACGGAATCGTTTCGATCGCCGCGCGGAGCGCATCGGCAAGCCCTGCGCGCTCGTGGGCGGACAGGCCGGCGCGCGGCCGCAGCAGGACAACGTGCGTGACCATGCGGCTACCGTTTGCGTCGATCAGGCGGACGACGGCGCCCGCGTTCCGGCGGACCGGGCGGAGGAATCACAGGCTCCGAGGGACGAGGCGGTGGCGTCGGCTCGGTTCCTTCACGCGGGCGCGGCTCACGCCGCGTTTCGTCGGGAGGCGGCGCCGTCGGCGGTTCGCTCCTTTGCTGATTCCGCGAGAACTGTCTCTTCTCGAGGCTCCGTGGCGCGCGCCATTCACGTGGCGGGCGATTCCCCGGTTCCCTGGGCGGACGTGCAGCGCCCCATGTCTCGCGCCGTTCGAACTTCCGTTTGCGATGAGCCGCGTTGCGGGACTTCTTGGCGTCGCGGAAGGGTTGCCGCGGATCGCGGTGATTTCCACCGGGCCGCCAGTCGCGGCCTGGCTTCTGTGCGCGTCTCGTCTCCGCCTCGCGCCTGGCCGCGGCCTCGCGGCGAGCGCTGTCCGGAGAGTCCCATAGCCGGCCGCGCGCGAACCACTTCATCTGCGCGTCGGGGTGTTTGCTCTTGATGCGCGTGAAGGTCGGCAGCAGCTCGTCTCTCTCCGCGGCGCGAAACGCTGTCGGCAACCCGTCGGCGATGATCGTCCAGTACGAATAGCGAGGTGGCATCAGTCAGGGCCCAGACGCTTCAGCTTCTCGACCAGAGTCGTCCGCTTGATGCGAAGCAATTCAGCGGCCTTGTTTCTGTTTCCCCCGGTCCGCTGAAGTGATCGCTTGATGAGGTCCTTCTCGATCGAGCTCAGGTACGCGGGCATGTCGAGTCCGTCGTCGGGAAATTCGACGAACGGCGCGGCCGTCGCTTCCGGAACCGCCTGAATTTCCGGCGGCAGGTCGGGAAGATCGATCTCCTTGCGTCCGCTGCTCAGCGTGACTGCCCGTTCAATGGCGTTCTCGAGCTGCCGGACGTTGCCCGGCCACGAAAACGCCATCAGCACGCGCATCGCGCCTTGGGAAATCTGCATCTGCAGCGAGGGCGAGTACTTGTCCAGAAAATGCCGCGCCAGAACCGGGATGTCGTCCCGCCGGTCACGCAGCGGCGGCAGATGGATCGGGATTACGTTGAGACGATAGAACAGATCCTCGCGGAACGATCCGTCGGCAACCATGTTGGCGAGGTTGGAATTCGTGGCCCCGATGACGCGCACGTCAACCTTGATGGTCTGGCTGTCGCCCACCCGTTCGAACTCGCGCTCCTGCAGCGCGCGCAACAGTTTCATCTGCAGCGCGGTGCTCATCGTTCCAACTTCGTCGAGGAACAGCGTGCCTTTGTGCGCCTGTTCGAAACGCCCCTGTCGCGCGCCAACGGCCCCTGTAAATGCTCCGCGCACGTGGCCGAAGAGCTCGGCTTCGAGAAGCGTCTCCGGGATGGCGCTGCAGTTCAGCGCCACGAATCGGTGCGCCTTTCTCGGGCTGTTATGGTGAATGGCGCGAGCGACGACCTCTTTGCCCGTGCCGGTCTCGCCGGTAATCAGAATCGTGCTGTTTGCCGACGCAACGGTCTCGAGCAGGTGAAAGAGCTCCTGCATCGGGCGGCTCCGGCCAAGGATTCCGCCGAACTGATACCGCTGCTCCAGCTGCGATCGCAGATACGCGTTCTCCGACGCGAGCCGCTGCTGCTCCAGCGCTTTGTCGAGGACGTGAACCAGCTCGTCGAACTGAAACGGCTTGGTCACGTAATCCGATGCCCCCCGTTTCATCGCTTCGACGGCGTCCCGCACGGTCCCGTAGCCGGTGATCACGATGGCGACGATGCCGGGATACCGCTGCTTGGCCGCTTCGATCACTCGCGTGCCGTCGATTCCCGGCAGACGCAGGTCGGTGATCAGGATGTCGAAGGCGAACTGGTCCAGGTATTCGATCGCCTTTTCACCCGAATCTGACTCGACAACATCGAACCCGCGCTCCGCGAGACGTTCCGCCATCAGCCCTCGCAGGGCCGACTCGTCGTCTACGAACAGGAGATGAGGGGTAGCCTCAGGGCCAAGCACAGCGCCAATAGATTGACACAATCACTGGTACCTACCTACCCAGCCCGTCAAGGCCGATATGGGTAGAAGACGGATAGACGGTGGCGGGGATATCGATCCCGCGTGACTGGACCGATAAGCAGGCTGTTCAAAAGGCGAGGCCCTATGGAGCGCGAGACGCTGACGATTATGAAAGCGTGCGAAGTGGTTGGTGTGAGCCGCCGCACGATTTACAACTGGATTTCGGCCGGCAAGGTGGAATACGTCCGGACCGCGGGCGGATCCATCCGCATCTTCGCCGATACGCTGTGGCGATCGTCTGGCCACGAGGCACCGGCGGGCGTGCGTTCGAACGAAGCGTCGGCGGGATCTCACGCGTGATTTCAGTTCCCGGTTCACACTCTGGCGGGCCGGAGTCGGGCCGCCCCGCTAATGGTCCGGCCATCGATGCCGACCTCCGGCTGCTCTTCCACCGCTTGAACAACCAACTCGGAATCATCCTGGCACACGCCGAGTTGCTCGAAGCAAAGTCGACCGACGACGTCAACCGCGCACGTGCGGCGCAGCTCGTTTCGAGCGCCCTGGACGCGATGGGCACGGCAAAGTCGATCCGACAACTCACCGAACCGGGTATCGCGGGCAGCTAGTTCCTCGCAAGCCGGGCGTTTTTCCGTCCCGATTCAGCACAGGAACAGGTCGTTCGTCATCGATCTGTTCCACTACAAGCCCCAAGCCCAAACTTGTAATTTGAGCCGTCAGTAAGTTGGCGATCAGGCCGATAGGAATCGCCATATCTTTGACGTTTCGGTTCGATCGGATGTCTTCGAAGCGTCGTCGCTGAAACGTATAAACACTTCCTAAACCGCGAAAAATCAGCACGTTAGTAAGGTTTAGCTCAACCGGGTCAGGGTTGATGCACCGAAGCCTCTGCCGTTTGGTATCCCAGTTGCCTTAGTCGGGCGCCGGAGGACATCTGATGCGCCCGCAGATTTCGGCTGAGCACCCCCGCGTTGTTGCCAGTCTCCCGTTCGTCGAGCAACTCGCCCGCCGGGTTGCCGCAACGATGCCGCACTCGATCGACATTGGCGACCTCGTCCAGGACGGAGTAATCGGGCTCATCGACGCGGCGCACCGCTTCGACGAATCGCGAGGCATCAAATTCGAAACCTTTGCCGAGCGCCGGATCCGGGGCGCGATGATCGACGCGCTGCGGAAGGACGCGTGGCCGCGCGGCGTCCGTCGTCAGCGGCGGGAGCTGGAAGCGGCGCGCGAAGAGCTGCGGCGCGAACTCGGGTGTGAACCCTCGCTGGCGGATCTCGCCGCCCGGGTCGGATCCGACGAGAAGCGCCTGGGCCGCACGATCGTCCGCATCAACGCCATCGAGTCGACCTCTCCGCTTGCGAGCAACGACCGCATGGACGAATCGTCGCTGCCGACGGCACTCGTTCCGTCCGAGCCCGAGCAGCCGGATGCGGCGTACGAGCGCGAGCAGACCAAGTCGCGCGTGCGCACCGCGATTGCGTCTCTGCCGAAGCGCGAGCAGAAGGTGATTGCGCTGTACTACTACGCCGAGGCGACGATGAAGCAGATCGGCGCGAAGATTGGCGTGAACGAATCGCGTGTCTCGCAGCTCCACGCGCGCGCCATTCGCCGCCTGCGCGAGGCCCTTGGCACATCGGTTCCGCACGCGGAAGCCCTGCAGGCGATGCGCACCGCGATTCTCGAGTTCCACAAGCCGAAGATGGTGAAGGCGTCGCTCGAAAGCCGCGGCGCCGCCGCGGGCGAAGACGCGTCGAGAGAGGCCGTGGTGGTGGACTGGACGGCGGCGTCGGAAGGTTATGCCAGCGTGTCGCGCACGGCGCGCAGCAAGTCGCCGAGCCGGAACGGTTTCGCCAGCCAGCGGCAGCCGGTCTCTTCGAGGAAGCGTTCGGCGTCGGTGCCGGCGACGTCGCCGGTGACGAAGATGACGCGTCGCGCCAGTGCGGGGGTTGCCGCCGCCATCGCGCGATAAAGCATCATCCCGTCGACGCGCGGCATCTTCAGATCGCAGATCACCGCGTCGTAGGTTTTCTGCCGCACACGAGCGAGGGCCTCTTCGCCGTCGCCCGCATGATCGACCTGCAACCCGGCGTCGGTCAGCGCCTCGCTGACCGCCGCCGCCAGCGCCCGTTCATCTTCCACCAGTAGTACTGACGCGCCCTGCACCGCCTCCATGGACGGGGCGCCCTGCGCCTGCGGGGTCCGTCGACCTGCCGTGATTTCGCTGACGGGGAGCTCGACCACGAATGACGCGCCCTGCGGTTCCTCCCCGACGCGTATCCGCCCTCCGTGTTCCTGAACGATCGCATACGCGACGGTCAGGCCCAGGCCGGTTCCCTTGCCGACCTCCTTCGTCGTGAAAAACGGGTCGAAGATTTTTCCCCGCATCTCCTCCGAGATACCGGGCCCGTCGTCAGTCACTTCGAGCACGACGGCATCGCGCTCGGCGTCGTGCCACGTGCGCACCACGAGCGAGCCCCGTCCGTTCGCCGCGATCATCGCCTGCTCGGCGTTGATCACAAGGTTGAGCAGAACCTGCTGAATCTGGTGGGCGTCGGCGAATACCTGCGGCAAGCCGGCGGCCAGTGCCGTTACGACTTCGATGTTCGTGAGCCTCTGCTCGTACGCGCGGAGCGCCAGTGTCTCGCGAACGACGTGATTCAGGTCGATCATCGCGCGAGTCGACTGGCGCTTCCGTGCGAACGTCAGCAGGTTTCGCACGATGCGCGCCGCCCGTTCGGATTCGGCCAGGATGACCTCGACCCCGCGGCGGGAGTTGCCGTCGAGAGGGCGCTCGGCGAGCCGCTCCGCCCAGCTGAGGATCGTCGCGAGCGGGTTGTTCAACTCGTGCGCGACACCCGAAATCGTCTGGCCGAGCGCGGCCATCTTTTCCGCCTGGAGAAGCTGCTGATACAGGTCGCGCGACTGGTCGTCCAGCTTCTTCCGCTCGCTGACATCTCGAATCAGCGCCTCCACGCGCAGAACGTCCTCGTCCGACGCCGGCTCGGCTGCAGCCGTCACTTCAACCCACACGGATGAGCCATCGATGCGCCGGAGGCGAAGCAGATAATCGGTGACCGCGCCTTCGGCCGCCAGACGTCGGATGAACCCGGCACGGGCGGCAGGATCGGGGAAGTGAGACGGGGCGAACGGAACGACCTCCTGTTCGCTGGTCTCGGCGGGATACCCGAAGATCAACTTCAGGTGCGGGTTTGCCGCCGTGGTGACCGAATCGTCGGATCGAAGGCTGAGGGTCCCGATATAAACGCCTTCGTGGACCGCTTCGAACAGGCGGGCGAAGGCGTTGGCGCGATGAAGATCAGTGCCGCCGGTCAACGGCTGCCGTGCGACTTACCTCGGTCGAGGTGTCGGTGTGGACGACGGGAACAGCGATGCGTATTTCTTGTCGATGGCCGCGCGGATCGCCGTCGGTTTCGAGCCTGAATTAAATAACGTCATTGCATCCCGGGCGACATCTATACACACGGCGCAGCCCATCCCGTGGGAGTCCCACTCCCTTACCCGGCCGTCGGCGGCTCGAGACTTCACGAAGCAGGAATGGTTCGCCGTATGGCCAACCCGTTCGCAGCCGCAGTAGCAGGGAACGTACTGAAGGACCTCCGGGTGCTTTGCCGCGAAGTCATAGACCTGCTGGAGAACCGCAGCCGGCCGCGGCGGCTCGAACGACACCCTCGGAAGCGGCGGAAGAGGCCCTATGTGCGGTTTGACGGCCGGTGTCGGGACCGCCTGGACCTGGGCCGCAGGAGCGGCCTGGAGCCGGCGGTCGGCCTGGGCCCAGCCGTCCCCGGCCGCAAATACGACGACAGAGCCGGTAAGGCCGGCCGCGGCAACCGCTATCAACTTGTAAATCATGGCGTTTCCATCGTAACGGATTTCCGCATAGGACTCGAACGCTAGTGATATGACTCATTGGCGCCGATAACAACCAGGTGACGGACGAGCTAGTGGGACGTATCCACCGGCTGCAGCTCCGCCGCATGCTCAATCCGAATATGCGACTTTTTGGACGGAACGACATCGTCCTCCTCGGCGGCCTGGCGGTGGCGTTATTCGTCCTGTTTAACCGCCCACTGCAGGAGATGTTCGATTTCGTCCGCGAAATCGAAGATACGTATAACGTTCGCCTGCTGCCGGCCCTGATGATCCTGGTCGCCCTTTTCGTGTTCCATCAGTACCGCAAACGGGAAGAAGTCCGGGTGTCCGCGCTGACCTCGGCTGCCGCGGCGGAGCACGCCACGGTGCGCGCCGACGAAATGGAGCGCCTCATCGCGTTCAGCCAGGCGATCGCGCGCTCGCTGACCGAGGAGTCGATCAAGTCGGCGGCCATCGCGCACGTGCCGCTGCTGGCGCCGAATCGTGTCGCCTGGGCCCTCGCGAGAAGCGAAGGACAGTGGCGGCCCTTGATGAACGTGGGCAACGTGGCGCCAGGAGCGCAGGAGTCGGCGGCGAAGATTGCGTTGTGCGAGATCGATCCGCCGCCCGGCGTTGAGTCCGAGTTCACCTGCTTCCCGATGATCATCGCCGGGAACCCCGTCGGCGTACTGGGTGTGGCCACGCAGCCGCCGCTTGCCGACGAACAGCGCCGGATCCTGACGACCGCGGCGGCGCTGCTCGCGGTGTCGCTGAAGAACGCGGAACTCTTCCGCGAGGTTGTCGAGAGCAACGTCCGCGACCCGCTCACGTCGTGCGTGACGCGTCGGCACGGCATGGGAATCTTCCAGACCGAGATGCGCCGTGCACGTCGCTCGCAGCTCCCGATGTCGCTGATCGTTTTCGATCTGGATCACTTCAAGGCGATCAACGACCGCTACGGGCATCTCGCGGGCGACGCCGTCCTTGGCGCCGTCGGCGGACGCATGAATTCGGTGCTGCGTGGCAGCGACCTGAAATGCCGTTACGGCGGGGAAGAGTTCCTGATCCTGCTGCCGGACACGCCGACTCAGGGCGCGATGCGCGTCGCCGAAACGCTGCGCCGCGAGATCGAGGGAAGCTCCATACCGTGGAACGACGACCTGCTCCGCGTCACCGCGAGCTTCGGCATCACTGCCATCACTCCCGGAGAAATGGATCCGCTCGCCGCCATCGCCCGCGCCGACGAAGCGCTGTATCGGGCCAAGCAGGATGGCCGGAACTGCGTCCGCAGCGCCGCCGAGGCGGAGGCGCTCGTCTAGCGATCGCCGCCCGCGAGCCCGTTGTCAGCCTGACACTGTAAACACGCGCCATATCAGAATGGATCGGTGGCTCCCGCGAGCGCGCCGCCGAGACTGGCCTATGCCGCCTGGATCGCCGTCTGTCTGATCTGGGGGACGACATACCTCGCGATTCTGATTGCGCTGGAAACGGTGCCGCCGATGCTCGTCGGCGGTCTGCGGTTCATGGCGGCAGGGGCCGTCCTCTGCCTGTTCGTCCTCGCTCGCGGCGGCCGGCTGCCGCCGTTGCGGGAGTGGACGCGACAGGCGGCGCTCGGAGCACTACTCCTCGGAGTAGGTAACGGCGCGGTCGTCTGGTCCGAACTGTGGATCCCAAGTGGCATTGCTGCCGTCGCCGTTGCCGCGCTGCCGTTCTGGATGTCGGGGGCCGAGGCGGCCTTTGGCGGCGATCGCCTCCGGGGGCGGGTGCTCGTCGGACTGTTCGCGGGCTTTTTGGGAATCGTCGTACTCATCTGGCCGAGCCTGTTTGCCGCGGACGTCAGCGGGCCCCGATTCGGACTTGGTGTGCTGCTCGTTCAGGTCGCGTGCCTGGGATGGGCTGTCGGTTCGTCGATGTCGAGACGTACCCAGTCGACAGCCGGCACGGCTGCCGCGTCGGCGTTACAACAGTTGTTCGCGGGAATACTCTTGACGAGCGTCGGCACGGCGCTCGGAGAATGGAGTCAGCTCGCGTTCACACCGAGGACGATCGCGGCGGAACTGTATCTGATTGTGTTCGGATCGCTGATCGCGTACTCCGCGTACCTCTATGCGCTGAACCATCTGCCCGTCGCGACCGTGTCGCTGTACGCGTACGTCAATCCAGTCATCGCGGTGATGCTGGGGACGTTATTCGCCGGCGAGCGATTCTCGCCGCGGATCGTCGCGGCGGCAGCGCTCGTGCTTGGCGGCGTGGCGATTGTTCGCACAGCCCCGCGTGGGGGGCCCTAGTGGCAGCCGCTTCACTCCGAAGCGAACTGCGGCACCAGGGCCCGCCCCCGCGTCATACCACTCTTCGTCCGCTGACCAGCCGCACCAGGAACAGCACGACCGCAATCACCAGCAGAACCCAGATGAAGTTGCCGAGCGTGTACCCGCTGACCATCCCCAGCAGCCAGAGAATGATCAAAATGATCGCAATGGTTTCGAGCATGCCTTCGTCTCCTCTGCCAGGCCAATGGCTCCGGCTGATCACAAGGGCTGCAACTTGAGTACCGTGCAGCTGCTGCGGCTCGCCGCGCTGGCCTTGACATGCAGCGGTGCCGTGCCGGCCACCGCATCAGCGCAATCACTGATGGAGACGGCGAAACTCATCGGTGGCGCTGCGGCCGGGCTTGCCATTCACGAGTCGGCGCATGTGGCAGCCGATTTCGCAAACGGAGTGGCTCCCGGGGTGAAAAAGGTGACGTTCGGCCCCATCCCCTTCTTTGCGATCACCCACGACCCGGTGAGTCCCGGTCGCGAGTTCGTGATCTCATCGGCCGGATTCTGGGCGCAGCATGCCGTCAGCGAATATCTGCTGACCGCCCGCCCGCAGCTGCGAGACGAACACGCGCCGGTGCTCAAAGGGCTGCTCGCATTCAACGTCCTGACATCGGCGGGGTATTCGGTCGCGGCATTCGCCCGAATAGGACCGGACGAACGGGACACTCGGGGAATGGCGCTCGGCGCCCGCGTCGATGAGCCGGTCATCGGTGCGCTGATCCTGGCGCCGGCGATTCTGGATTCCGCGCGCTACTTCGGCGCGAGGCGCGGATGGGTGGTCTGGGCCAGCCGCGCCACGAAGATTGCCGGCGCGCTGCTCGTCGTCAGGGCTGTCCGCTAGGCGGGACTCTCGCCCGCCCGCGCCCTCTGCGACGGTCCGAATGCGAACGTCATGGTCCCGTCGACGACGATGCGCCCGTTGACGCGCGCGAAGCCCTCGAGTTCGCCCATGCGGCTGCGGAGGCGTTTGACCCGCGCCTCGATCTCGACGACATCGCCGGCGTGCACCGGATAGCGGTAGCGCACGCGCTTGATGCCCATGAAGAACGGGAGCTTGTCGCGATTCTCGGGCTTCCACAGAATCAGAATCGCTCCAACCTGGGCCACGCATTCCGTGAGGATGGTCGGCGGAAGCACCGGCGCTTCACCGGGCTGGTACGAGAGGTACCTCTCGTTGCGCGACACATTCTTGATGCCGACGATCCGCTTGTCGGGTTCCAGCTCAGTGATGCGATCAACCAGCAGGAATGGGAAGCGATGCGGCAGAATGCGTTCGATAGCGCTGTTGTCGAGCGGTAGAGTCAGAGATTCCAAGAAGCGTTCAGTATAATCCGGTCATCTCGTGAGCAACCCTGACGTGGCGCGGACGGGTGGACCCGTCCGGCCTCCCTCCGATACAGAACTGCTGTCGACCCTCTTCGAGCTTGGTCGCGAAGTCACGTCGGTCCTCGACCTCGATGAGCTGCTGGCCAAGATCCCGCAGCTGATCGCGCGGCTGACACGTTTCACCGCATTCTCGGTGTACCTCCTCGAAGACGAGCGCCAGGAACTGCGAATCGCCTACTCCGTGGGTTATCCGGAGGACGTCGCACGCACGGTTCGCCTTCGCCTTGGACAGGGCGTAGTCGGCACCGCGGTCGCGGAGGCCCGTCCGATTCTCGTCAACGACATCCGCGAAGAGCCGCGCTACATGGGCCCGCTTCGGAACATGCTGTCGCAACTGGCCGTACCGATGCGGCGGAAGGGCAAGGTCATTGGCGCGCTGAACCTGCTCAGCGAGACGGAAGGCGCCTTCACGACACAGGACGAGGTGCTGCTGCGGCAGTTCGCCGCACACGTCGCGGTGGCGATTGAGAACGCACGTCTCTTCGAGTCGGAGCACCAGTATGTGGCGACGCTCGAGACGCTGGCGGAAATCGGCCGTGAGATGTCGTCGATCCTCGATCTCGACCAGCTCCTCACCAGAATCGCCAGCCTGACGAAACGGCTCATCGACTACCGCACCTTCGGAATTCTGCTCCTCAACGAGCAGTCGCGCGAGCTCGAGATGAAGCTCGCCGTCAGCTACGGCAAGGGGGCGGAGACGAAGCACATGAAGCTTGGCGAAGGGCTGGTCGGCTGGGCAGCGCTGCACAAGGAGCCGGTGCTCGTATCCGATGTCTCGACCGACCCCCGCTACGTGAATCTCGTGGACGACGCGCGGTCGGAACTGGTCATCCCGATGTTGATCAAGGACCGGTGCATCGGCGTGTTCGACCTCGAGAGCCCGGAGCTGAACGCCTTCACGAAGGAACACAAAGAGCTGCTGACCCTGCTGGCCAGCCAGGCCGCCGTGGCCATCGACAACGCCCGTCTGTACGACGAGGTACGGCGCAACGAGGAGCGGATCGAGAAAGAGCTGCGGTTCGCGCAGCGCGTCCAGATGGCGCTGCTCCCGACCGAACTGCCCAAAGGGCTGCGCGGTGTGGACGTCGCCGGGAGGTTCGAGCCGGCGACGGAGCTGGGAGGCGACATTCACGACTACATTGCCCCCGACAGCAACACGCTCGTGGTTGCCGTGGGTGATGTGTCAGGGAAGGGAGCGCCGGCGGCCCTTTACGGTGCGTTTGCCGCGGAGCTCGTGCGCTCACGGACCATGCGCCGCCGGTTCGCGCCCGATCGATTCAGCGTCTCCGGTGTGCTGCAGGTCATGAACACCATCCTGCACGAGCGACAGCTCGAGGAATACTTCTGCACGCTCTGCTACGCATTCTTCGACTTCAAGGCGCACACCGCCACGCTCTCGAACTCGGGGCTGCCGTACCCGATTCATTGCACGCGCGACGATTGCCGCCAGATCGAGCTCCCGGGCGTTCCCCTCGGGTCTTTCCCCGGGGTGACATACGACGAGGTGACGCTGCCGCTGAAGAAGGGCGATGTATTTGTCTTCTGCAGTGACGGCATCTTCGAAGCGATGAACGACGAGGGGCAGGAATTTGGCGCCGAGCGGCTGTGCGAGGTGGTTCGCGAGTACCGCCACCAGGGCGCGCGCGGCATCGTCGACGCGATTTTCGATGCCGTGACGGCGTTCCAGCGCGGCGCAGCGCGTCATGACGACATGACGGCGGTGGCCGTGAAAATGATCGGGAAGGGGGAAGTCAAGCCGACGTAGCGGCGTCGCCGCTAGTCCTTGATCTTGCGATCGTTCTCCTGGAGATGCAGTCCAATCGAGCGCCCGTTGAACACCGCCAGTTCATTGACCTGACCCTTGACCTTCACGCGCGACCCGGTGCGCGGTGGCGTCTTGGTCGACCTTGCCACCACTCTGATCTCGCCCGATCCATCGTCCACGGTATAGGACTGGAACGGCAGAATCTGGCCGAGTATCGATGAGCCGGCTCCCAGACTACCGGTGACGACACCTTCAACGCTGACCGTCTTGCGCTCGTACTTGTCGGGGTGATCTTTCAGCTCCGCGATGCGCACGCCGCGTGCGGCGCAGCCGGCGGCCACCACGGCGGCAAAAATCGCGATCGAGCAGATACGAAACAGCTTGGTCATGTGATTTCGGCTCCCGTCCAATCGCTGACAAATCAGCCGCGTGCGGATCGTGAATCCTGCACCCGGGATGCGGCGATGCCAGCGCCTGCCTGAAGTTACGCACCCCGGTGATCCGCCGCGGCCGGAGAGACATTGATCAATTCCCGTGCCCGGCATGAAACCGCCGGAATTGCTCAAAATTCGCCTTCCCCGGGCGATCCGGCGTCCTCGGCAGGAGGCACCCGTCAACTATTCCGCCCGCCGTCCCGTCTCAGAGGGTGGTCACAGTGTCCGCTTCAGGCGAACACAGGGAGGAACACATGAAGAAGTTGTTCGGGAGCGCTGGCGCCGGCGCTGCGGTGGCAGCCGTTCTCTCCGCGGCAGTCACGGCCGCGTTGATGATGGCCGTGCAGCCCGCCGCAGCACAGGACTCGAGGGTCATCGTCCGATCGTTCGGCGCCGCTTCGATTGGCGTCACTATCCGCGACGTCACGGGCGAGGACGCCGTCAAGGCGAAGATGGCCCAGCCGGCCGGCGTGTACGTGGAGTCGGTTGTCGAGGGTAGCCCGGCGTCCAAGGCCGGACTGCAGGCCGGCGATATCGTTGTCGACTTCGACGGCGAACGCGTCCGCAGCGCGAGTCATTTCACGCGACTCGTCCAGGAGAGCGTACCGAATCGGCAGGTGACGGCGGCGGTCGTTCGCGGAACGTCGAAGCAGACCGTCACGGTCGTGCCTCAGAGCGGAAGCAATTTCAACCTTCTGTCCAATGCCAACCGGCGCCGGCTCGAGGACCTGGAGCGCCAGCTGCCGCAAGACTTGAACCTCAGACTCGAGGACGCGTTTCGGAATCGCGCGGCGGCGACCGGTAGAACCCTTGGTGTCACGGTATCGCCGCTCAGCGACCAGCTGGCCAGCTACTTCGGCGTGCAGGAGGGCGTGCTCGTCAGCGCGGTCACCAGCGGCTCCGCGGCGGCAACTGCCGGAATCAGGGCTGGAGACGTGATCACCGCCGTCAACGGGCAGCGCGTGTCGACGAGCGCCGATATCACCCGGGCACTGCGAGGAGGCACCGGCGACTCAGCAGAGATCGCAGTAACGCGGGACAAGAAGTCGCTTTCGTTGAAGGCCACGCTTCCTGCCAGAACAACGCGTCCCTCAGGACGCGGCGGCTTGCCGGTCTAACCGCTTCTCTCCGTCGGCAGTGCTTGCGGCGGGCCATGCCGCAAGCACTCCCGCGAACTGCGACGCCAGGATCATCGCCATCGCCTGCGTCGCCTCGTCCGGCTCGCGCTCGCCACTCACCTCCGCGGCAAGTACGCCGGCGCAGCCCTCCGGCCCCAGAAGCGGCGCGACGATCGCGCCAACGCCATCAGCATCCGCGGGCAGCGTGATCAGGTCGCCGTTGCGCCACGCCGCCGCAGTCACGTTGTCGGCCTGCCGCGGGATCGGTCTGATTCTGGCCAGCAACGCCTCGTCATATCCGTGCGCGGCCACCGCGAAGAGCTCGGCGCCCGCACCCATCCAGATGATGAGACCACGCGCGCCGAGGATGTTCGCCGCTCTCGCCAGGAGCGGGGGGATGTCATTCTGATCGGTCAGTTGCGACAGGTCGGCGGAAAGCGCCGCTGCCGCTCGGAGGTCGATCGAAGGCGGGGTTGCTGCGACGACTGGCGCTGTTTCGACGACGGCTGGCGCTGGCGGAGGTTCCTGAACGTCGGCCGCCCGCGCGGTCATATCGTTCTGAGCGGTACGTGGCCATGGCGAAACCGCGAACGCGACCAGTCCAAATGCCCATAAGGCCGCCAGAACGCCAAGCGCCACCCGCGAACGCAGCGCCGCGGCCGCCCGCGCCGCCTGATAGCTCTGCAGCTCGGTCGAGCGGAAAGCGCGAAGACTCGAGATCAGGGCGTTGACGTGTTCCCGCGCCGACGCGAGGATCGCCTCCGCCGCCCCCAGATCGTCCCCGCCGGCAAGCCGCTCGCGCGCACGGCTTTCGGCGCTCATCAAGGCTGAAAGCGCCGTCCAGAACTCCTCCAGACGCTCGCTGCTGACCGACGATTGCCGTGTCGCCCTGAGCCCTGCCGCGTCCGTCGTGATCCGATCGACCAGCAGCGAGACGCGCGTGAGCGACGCGACATCACGGCGGCCATAGTCGGTGTAAGCCTGCTGGGCGCTGGCGATGGTGGCGATGGACGTCAGCAGCCCGTCAATCGTGGTGCTCTTGCGCTCGTGATCCTGATCGAGCCGGTGAACGTTGCGCTCCGCCGACCAGACGACGAATCCGGCCGATCCGCCCGCGGTGAGGAGAAGACACAGAACCGCTATCCGCGTTCCGCGGCGATGCATGCTGCGTCACATGATAGACGGTTTTTTTCAGAACACCGGCAGATACGGCGTGAGCCACTTCGCGATGACGGTGAACTTGTTCGTGAAGATCAGCAGGCCGATGACGACGAGCAGCGCTCCGGAGACGAGCTCGATCGTGTGGTAGTGCCGCCGGATCCGTCCCATCGCGCCAAAGAACCGATCGATCATCAGCGCCGTGGCCATGAACGGCACGCCAAGTCCGAGCGAGTAGATGCCGAGCAGCCGGACACCTTGACCCACAGTCTCCTGCGCGCCCGCAAGCGCGAGGATGCCGGCCAGGATCGGACCAATGCATGGCGTCCAGCCGAACGCGAATGCGACGCCGACGAGTCCGGCGCCAAACACCCCCGCCGGCTTGCGTGACGTCTGGACCCGCTTCTCCTGGTAAAGCCACTCGATGCGGAGCACCCCCATCGTGTGCAGTCCGAACACGATGATGACGGCTCCCGCGATGCGATTGAAGATCGCCTGCCGCTCGGCGAGGAATTGGCCGATCGCGCTGGCGGCGGCGCCAAGCGCGACGAAAACGAGCGAGAAGCCGATGATGAACGCCAGTGACGCGATGACGACCTGGCGGCGCGCGCCGACGGGCTGGCCGACCGCGACCGTGCCGCCGCCCGCGATCATCGCCGTTCCGCGCATCTCATCAAGCGACAGGCCGGAGATGTACGAGAGATAGCCGGGGACGAGTGGAAGAACGCACGGGGAGATGAACGACAACAGCCCCGCGCCAAACGCCGCCAGGAGCGAGACGTTTTCTTCCATGCCGGCTACAACACCGCGCCCGCGGTGCCTATTCCACCTGCTTCAGCGGGATGAATGCCGCGACGCTTTCCATCTGGACGTTATGTCCCTTTACGGGCGGCAGATCCTGATACATGAAGTCCCACTTCCAGCGCTCGGACGGATTCGACGCCTGCAGCCAGTTGCTCGCCGGCACGGGCCGCGTAAAGACGAGCTGGTCGACCCCCGCGTACGGGGTCCCCGCACCCGCCGCCGCGATGGCCCGGCGGACGTCGTTGGAACTGTCATAGGGCAGCGTCAGGCCAAGCGAACGCCCGACGTTGACGAGGATCTGCCAGTCGTCCATCGCCTCGCCTGGCGGCGAAATCACACGGGACGCCGCCTGCACGTGTCCGGTCTCGTTGGTGTAAATCGCGTCCTTCTCGACGTAGGCAGAACCAGGCAGCACGAAATCAGCCGCTTCGGCAAGTGTGGACAGCACGATCCCTTGAACGACCAACAACGGCAGCGTTCCGTTGCGCCGCGCCGCAATGATCCAGGACACGTCGCCGAGCGAACCTTCGGGACCGGAATCGACAACGTACAGCGCCTTCACACGACCGGCCTCGACGGCAGTGCGCAGCCGCGATAAGTCCGGCAGGCCGTCATTACCGGCTCCCACGTCGTAGCCGAGTGCCTTTGCGCCGTTCACGTTTGGAGCGTCTGTGGCTGGAACCGTGAATCTGGTGCCTGGCGGCTGTGGCTTCTCGCTCCGCGACCACGTCATCGTCACGGCCTTCAGGCCCTCGGGTCCAAGGAGGCCCTCGACGACCTGGCGCAGGACAAACAGCTCTTCAACCGATGCGTGTGCGGATACGAGGAAACGAACGGACGACGCGTCAGCCGAGCCCGCCTGCTGGATGCGATCACGAAGCGCAGGCTGCACGTCGTGCCACGCGAACCCCATCAGGTTGCCGGTCATTTTCATGCGCATCATCGGCTGGCGCAGCCGCTTTTCACCTTCGACCCACTGATAGTCGAAGCGGCCGATATCGCACATCCAGTAGCTGTTGATCTCCGGGTTCAGCCTCGGCGTCATACGGATGAGCCGTGATCCACGGGCCCACTCGGGCTTGGCCTTCTGCCAGGCGCTCGTGTTGCACCCCTTCGCGCACAGCGTGCAGATGGTGTCGACGACGCCGGGGTTGTCCCATGGACGGCTCTTGAACCGGTACTGCTTCGTGGTGATTGCGCCAACCGGGCAGACGTCCATCAGGTTGCCGGACAGCAGCGAGTTCACGCCTTCCTCGCGAAACGTGGCGATTTCGCTGCCGTTGCCGCGGTCGACGATGCCGATTTGCGCATCGGAGTCGATCTCACGCATGAACCGGACGCAGCGCGTGCAGAGGATGCACCGCTGCCGGTTGAGCATGAGCGTCGGACCGAAATCGACGTCCCCCTTGACGCCTTCGCCGTCGAACACCCGCCGCGGGAAGTCCATCCGGCTCTCCGCCGGGCCGAAGGTGTAGGCGAAGTCCTGGAGCGGGCACTCGCCGCCTTTGTCGCAGACCGGGCAGTCGAGCGGATGGTTGACCAGCAGGAATTCGAGCACCCCAGCCCGCGCCGCCGTCGTTTCCGGGTCGCGCGTGCTGACCACCATGCCGTCTGTGCAGGTCATCGAGCACGACGTCTGCAGCTTCGGCATCTTTTCGATCTTCACGATGCACACGCGGCACGAGCCGTCGACCTTGAGCCCGGGGTGGAAGCAGTAATACGGCACGGAGATGCCGGCCTCGATGGCGGCCTGCAGAACCGTTTTTCCTTTTTCGACTGTGACCTGCTGGCCGTCGATGGTCAGCGTGACCGTTTCCATATCCGGCCGATCATATCAGCCGGGTGGCGCCGCCGGTTAGCGGTTGTGCTTGATCGAGAGCGTCCCGGGATCCTACAGTTCGCCTGCAGCAGACTCCTCGTTCACCAAGGCTCCGGCAACCGCCCAGGGAGGCATCGATGGAAGCAACCCGCCGACGGTTTGGCTCGTTCGTGGAGTGGTTGTTTGCGGCGGCATGTGCGGCAGGCGCGGTCGTAGCCATGTCGAGTGCGGTCCATGAGTTCCGCAGCGTCCGCGCCGTCGTTCCTGTCAGCGCGGAAACCGTCGGCGAGGCGCCGCTCGTCGAGGGCGTTCCGCCGGACGTCGTGAAAGTTCCGCTCCTCCTGCTCACGGGTAAGCGTGAGGTCCGGATTGGTGAACGGCTCGCTGACGTTGCCGCGCACCTTGGTTCCGCCACGCAGCTCGTCTCCGAATCGTTCGAGGACACGCCTGTCGGCCGGCGCATCACGCGCTTCTACAGCGATCTCGGCGTTCAGTTCGTGATTGTCTTCGACGCCGCCGATCGGAGCGCCGACCCGCGAGTGTCGGCGATCTTCATCCGGTAATCAGCGCTCGTCGAACTCCGCGAGGGCGGCGGAGTCGCGATTGATCTGCACGTCGCGCACACGTGTGTCCGTCGGGATTGATCGCGTGACCTGCTTGTCGGTCACCGCTACGATGACGTCGCGTGTCTGACCATTGGTGAGCACGAGCCGTACGGTCACCGGGATGTCGAAGATCGTCGAACCGGTTTGTTCGAACTCCACCGTGACGCTTCGGTCGGCGATCGTCGACCGGTACGATACCCGTGGCAGCTCCGCGTTGTAGATCCATCTGTCGAAAAACCGGTCGAGCACGCGCCCCGACGCGATTTCCATCGCCCGTTCGAGATCTTCAGTACCCGCTTTCTGATAGCGGCGATCCTCGTAGAACAGTCGAAGGCCACGGAAGAAGGGTTCGTCTCCCAGCAGCATGCGGAGCATGTGAAGAACGGCCGCGCCCTTGTTGTAGACGAGCGCTCGAAAGACGCGCAGGTCCGACTTCAAGTGTCCAAGCCGGTATCCGAGGTACACAGGACCCTGCGCAGACTGGTCGAGCGCCCAGCGCCGGAACTGGCGCAGCATGTCGGCGAAGACACGCTCGCCACGGGTCTTCTGCGCATACATGGCGGCGAAGTATTGCGCGAAGCCTTCAGCGAGCCATTGCTCGTGATAGTTCTTCCAGCCGACCGCCTGCCCCCACCACTGATGCGCCAGTTCGTGGGCGAGAAAGAAGTCCGGGAAACCGTCGAAAGCCGCCGGATCCCCCCGCCACGTTGGCACCGTCCCCGCGGGCGGTTCGTTGATCAACGAAAAATACGCCGGACTGTGCCCACCCGGCAGATCACTTTCCGTGACGACCAGTCCCGCCGACGCGTACGGCGCGTCGCCGGTCAACGAGGTGTAAAAGCGGAGGATGTCGTCGGCAGCCTGCAGCACCGAACGGCCGCGCGACGTCAGCCGCGGGTTGGCGTCGACCGTAATCGTCATCGGGTCGCTGCCGGCGCCCGCCGACTCGCTGCTCAGATCGATCTTCCGTTCCCCCGCCCGCGTCATCCGGCTGGCGACGAAGGCGAGGTAGCGGAGCGGCTGGTTGGCCTGAAACGCGAACGTGCGGCCTGACGGGGCGGCGCCCGCATCCGGCGCAGCACTGTTGTCGGCGGCAACAGGCTCACCGCTGGCCACGACGCGATACTCATTCGGTACCGTGAGGCGCAGTGACGCGGTGGCGTAATCCGAAATCGGATTCTGTGGATACCAGTACGAACGATTGCTGAGGAGGTACTTCGGCTCGGCTGTCTGGGTCGGGCTGGATGGGGCCTCGCTCTGCACCGTATCGATGTCGAGGTTCTGGGATTCCAGACGTCCGGCATATTCGACGACGAGCGTGAGGTCGGAGTCCTGCTGCAGCGGCCGCGGCAGGTTGATCGCGATCATGTTCTGACCGTCCAGACGCAGGTGCAGAAGCCGCCCATATTCGACGCTGGAGACCGAGCTGACCGCCAGGGCATCGGCAAGGCGCACCATCAGCGTCGGGACGGAGGTGGACCGGATCCGCATCGACAGGCGTGTCCGCGCGCGAATGAACTGCCGCTGCGGTTCGATCGACGCCGTGACGGAGTAGTCGAGGACGTCGTACTCGCGCGACGAGTCTTCGGAGTAGAAGCGCCCGCGTGCGGCGAGCTTGGCGACCGACGGGTAGAGCGCGATGGTCTTGCGATCGTCGCGCCGGAACAGCGACACGTCTTCCGCCTGCTGGTTCGAGCGCAGATACGTGAGCGTGTCGTAGCGCCGCGTATCCACCTCCGCCAGGAAATCGTCGCCGTTTGGCAGCAGATGCCACGTGTCGCGGCTCATGTCGGCGACGTCGACGCCGAACGACTTCGGCGCCTGCCGGTTGAATACATCCTGTGCCCGCCGTACCGAGCGGCTGTCCATGGCCGCATCCGACAACGCTGCCGTCGCCACGTGCTCGTCGTACTCGTGCGGACTGATGCGGATATACGCCGTCTCGAATGGCGCGGCGAGCGACTCCGTACCGGCAAAGATTCGCAACTGGCCCCGTTCGGTCGCGGAGGCAGGCGAGAACCGCAGCTCGCCGCGCCCGATCAGCACCATTCCGGTGACGCCCAGTTCACATTCCACGCGATAGAGCAGGCCATCCTGCAGTGACACGATGACGTCCTCGGAACGAAGCTCCAGATTGCGGACACCGAGCGGCGCCGTGTTGAGCCGCAGCTTGTAGAGGCCGTCGATCGCCGACACCGAATCGATCGAGGAAATGCGCCACGAGGCGGCGTCGCCTCCGACCGGCCGGCGAATGTCCATGCCGGCGGTCACGATCCGCGCCCGCCCCGGCGTCTCCATGAAGAATTCAACGACCAGGCGGAAGCCGTCGCCTGCCGGCACACCTTCGAGCGGGCCGCGGCTCCTTTCGAACAGGGCCGTCCGCACGGCGCCGGGGAGGAACAGATCGTAGCTGTGCTGAGTAACGAGGTCTTTCGACACGACGGGGTCGAACAACGCCGGGAAGGCGGTCCGATCCTTGGCATTGATGACGCGTTCGAGCTGCCGGACGACCGCATCGACCGGGTCGGCCGCGGGACGCGGCTGTACGAGCGCAGGCGTCGCGTTCAGCAGCACGCACGCCACGACAATGAACGCTCTACGCATGACCGTTATGCAGGCAGCGGCGGCAGCCGACGGACCGCCAGGATCGTCAAATCGTCGAGGAGCCGGCGCTGCTGGCTGTGATGGTCCACGGCGGCAAACGCTGCCCAGGCAAGCTCCTTGGCCGACGCCCACCGGCCGCCGTCGATGACGTCCTTGAGGCCGCCTTCATCGAACGGCACGCCGGCGCTGTCTTCCGCCTCCGTCACGCCGTCGCTGTACATCACGATCACATCGCCAATGCCGATTCTGGTCAACCCGAATTCGTAGCGTGCGAATTCGAACATGCCGAGCGCGATGCCGCCGGTCTTGAGCGGCTCGTACGATCCGTTCGCGCGCCGCAGCAGGGGCGGATTCTGTCCGGCGTTGACGTAGCCGAATTCTCCCGTCGCCGTATTCAGCACGCCGAAGAAGAGCGTGACGAAACGGGACGTCGGCGCGTGCTTGACGATCTGCGCGTTGAGACGCGCGGCGAGCGCCGCACCCTCGAACCCCTCGTCGACCAGCGTGCGCATCATTGCCAGAAGGAGCGCCATGAGGAGCGAGGCAGGACTGCCCTTGCCGGCGACATCGCCGAGCGCGAGGAGCACGCGCCCGTCGGGCAGCGGCAGGATGTCGTAGAAATCGCCGCCGACGGTGTTGGCCGGACGGGTCATACCGAAGGCTTCGACACCGGAGGCGTGAAAGGCGCCACGGGGGAGCATCGCCTGTTGAATGCCGCGCGCGATCTCGAGGTCGTTCTTCAGCGTCAGGCGGTCGGCCACCTCGACGAAGACGAGGAAATTCACGAGAAGGAACCCGGTCAGCACCCACATCGTCCCTGACGCGAACGCCGGATGCGGAACGACGAAGACGTGCACTTCGCGATAGAGCTCGATCAGGCCGATGAAGACGCAGACCAGCGCCGCGCCATAGATCAAGCGGCGCGCCGGCGTCAGCTTCATCGTGAACGCGAGGAAGAGCACGCGCGCGTAGGCGAGGATGCGGCGATGCCACCGAAGCTTCTTCAGCTCCGCATGGTCGATGGTCCGGGAAAAAAACCGGTAGGCCTCCGGCGTCTCACGCGTGAACAACCGCTCCAGTTCAACGGTCGTGAGCCCGTCCGTGTACGCCTTGAAGAAATGATGCGGCCCGCCCGGGGTTCGCGGAAGCGGCGGCACCCTCTCGCTGCTCATCGCAGGATCCCGAGCTCGCCGCCGACGCGCGCGAAGCAATTCAGAGCGAACTGCAGTTCATCGCGCGTATGCGTGGCGGTCACGATCGTCCGCACCCGTGCCTTTCCGCGCGCCACCGTGGGAAAGCCGATGCCCTGGGCGAAGACGCCTTCCTCGAACAGCCGGTCGGAGAATTTCATTGCCAGCGCCGCGTCGCCAACGATCACCGGCGTGATCGGACTCTCGCTGACGCCGGTGTCGAAGCCAAGCGCCTGCAGACCCGACTTGAAGAAGCGGGCGTTGTCCCACAGCTGGCGCATCCACTGCGGCTCGCTTTCGAGGACGTCCAGCGCCGCGAGGCACGTCGCCGCCACGGACGGGGGATGCGACGTCGAGAAGAGGAACGGCCGCGCGCGATGATACAGAAACTCGATGAGCGCTCGCGACCCGGCGACGTATCCGCCGAGCGCGCCGATCGCCTTGGACAGCGTGCCGACCTGCACGTCGACCCGACCGTGCAAACCAAAATGGTCGATGGTGCCGCGCCCCTGCTCGCCAAACACGCCGCTTGCGTGGGCGTCGTCAACCATCATGATGCAGCCGAATTCGTCGGCCAGGTCGCAGAGCCCCGGCAGCGCCCCGAGGTCGCCATCCATACTGAACACGCCGTCGGTGATGAGCAGCTTTCGCTGCGGCCGCGGCAGTTCCTCGAGGATACGGCGCGCCGCAGCCACGTCACGGTGCGGAAACACCTTGATCGTCGCGCGGCTGAGACGTGCGCCGTCGATGATGCTGGCGTGATTCAGCTCGTCCGACACGATAGCGTCGTCGCGCGTGAGAATCGACGACACCGTACCGGCGTTGGCGGTGAAGCCGCTCTGAAACACCACCGCCGCTTCGGTCTTCTTGAACGCGGCGAGGCGTTGCTCGAGCTCCATGTGGATCGCCATCGTCCCGGCGATCGGGCGAACGGAGCCCGTGCCCACCCCCAGGGTCTCGAGCGCGGCGGCCGCGGCCTGGCGCAGCCGCGGATGCGTGGTCAGCCCGAGATAGTTGTTGGACGAGAGATTGACCACCGAGCGGTGGTCGACCGACGTATGGGCGCGCTGCTCGTCGTCGAGCACCCGCAGGCGGCGATAGAGCCCCTGCTCGCGCAGCGAGGCCAGCTCTGCTGAAAGGTAATCGAGGGGATCGGCGCGCACGGGCCGATTCTACCCGCGCTACTCCTCCGCCGGTTCGGCCATGAACTCCTGGAAAACCACCTGCAGAATTGCCGCCGTCGGCACCGCGAGGATTGCGCCGACGATACCCAGGAGCGATCCGCCAAGGAGCAGCGCGATGATCACGATACCGGCGCTGACTCCGACCTGCCGTTCCATGACCTTCGGGACGAGCACGTGGTTTTCGACCTGCTGCTGCAGCAGGAAGAAGATCGCGACAGCGAGCGCGATCGTCGGCGAGACCGTCAGCGCAACGCCAACGGCTGGAATTGCCGAGAGAATCGGCCCGACGACCGGAATCATTTCGCCGAGCCCGGCAATCAGCGCGAGCACGTAGAAGTACGGCACGTTCATCAGCCACAGCGCGACGCCGGCCGTCGTGCCGATGATCGCGGCGAGCGCCAGTTGCCCCGCGAGCCACGCGCTCACTTTCGACGAGATCCGGCGGCTCGCATCCTCGACGCGCCCGCGCTCCGATTTCGGAAACAGTGCGAGGAAGTTCCTGAACATCCCGCGGCTGTCGAGCAGCAGGTAGAACGCCAGGATCAGAATCGTGAGGAAGCCGAACACGCCGCCGACGAATCCGGAAATCGCGCCGACAACGGTCGATACGGCATCGGGTCCGGTTCCGCCCGCCGCCTGTTGCACCGCCTCTCCGACCGACAGCTTGTGGGTGAGCAGGCCGCGCTCCATCAGCCATGTCTGCGCGCTGTCGAGCAGCCCGGGTATCGCCGTCCAGAAGGCTCGTGCCTGCTCGATGAGCGGCGGCATGACGAGCACGGCGACGAGGACGAGCACGACCGCCAGCAGAAGGTAAACCTCGAGGATCGCCACCCAGCGCGGCAACGGTTTGGTACCTCTGAGGCGCCGCCGCTCGAGACGCGTCACCACTGGCGACAGGCCAATCGCGACGAGTGCCGAGATGTAGATCACGAGGAGAGCGCCGCGCACCAGATACGCGGCCCAGAGAAGCGCGACGGTGAGTGCAAGACCAGCGAGCGCGTATCGAATGAGCGCCCGCGGGTCGGAAGCTGCCACTTAGTTGCGTCGCAGGTAGTCGCCCGTGAATGCCGCCATGTCGGAATAGATTACGGCCAGCTCACGCGGGTCCGCGAGGAAAACGATCCGGAGGAATCCTTCCTCCGGCCGCATGCCGAAGCCGGACCCGTGCACGCAGAGGATGCCGGTCTCGCGCAGCAGCGCCAGCACGTAATCCTCGTCCGTCTTGCCCGGCGGCAGCGCCACGGACGGCAACACGTAGAACGCGGCGCGCGGCGCAACGCACGAGACGCCGGGAATGGCGTTCAGCATCTCATTCGTCAGCCGGCCGCGTTCCGCCAAGGCCTTACGAAAGACTGGCTGGTGCGACCGATCGCCTGTCAGCGCAGCGACGATCGCATACTGCATGGGTCCCGGGCTGCACAGCCGGCCGTCGGCGAGCTTCTTCATCGCGGCCAGCGCGTCGTCCAGGCGTCGAGTCGGGCTGACGACGAGCCACCCCGCGCGCCAGCCGGGCGCGAGATACGCCTTCGACAGGCTGGACAGCGAGATGATCGGTGCGTCCGGTTCCAGCGTGCCGAGCGGAGGAACGGAGCCCTCGAATCCCAGGTCGCCGTACACCTCGTCGGCCAGAATCGTCAGATCGTGCCGCTCGGCGAAATCAATCAGCGCGCGGCGGACGGATGCGGGATACATCGCGCCGGTCGGATTGTTCGGGTCGATGACGACCAGGACTCGCGTGCGGTCGGTAACCAGGCTCTGCAGCGAGTCGAGATCCGGCAGCCAGTCGCGCCGCGGGTCCGTGCGGTAGTAACGCGGCACGGCGCCGATCTTGGCCAGCACCGCCGTGTAGAGCGGATAAGTCGGGAGCGGAACGAGGACTTCCTCGCCTTCGTTCACGAGCGCGTTCAGCGCCAGCTCGATCGCTTCCGATGTGCCTGTCGTGATCAGCACCCGATCCGGTGATACACCTACGCCACGCTGCTGATAGTCGGCGGCCACCGCCTCGCGGGCGGGCGCGATACCGGCGGACGCAAGGTAGCCATTGTGGCCGTCCCGCATGGCGGCGACGGCCGCTTCAACGATGTGGGGAGGCGTCTGAAACCCGAAGGCGACCGGGTCGCCGATGTTCAGGTACCGGACCGTCATGCCGCGCGCCTCGACGGCACGGGCTTCGGCCACGATGTTCCGGATCGCGTAGGAAAACCGGTGAACGCGCGAAGCGACCGGTATGGCTCGACCGCTCTCTGTAGCGTGCTTCAAATGGCGAGGATCCCTGGAGCCCATCTTACACGTGCGCTGGAGGCCGATTGGATGGGAGGCATTCTGCCCAGGCCGAAACCGGACTTTTTACAGCGGAATGCCGCGATGATGAAGTTTTTACACGGATCTTCGGTCCCTGAGTGGCGCCAATAGCGGGATTCACCTCGTAAGTCGTTGATCACGCTGGCTAACGGCCAATGGCAAGAGCATTGAAACAGCGGGCGGCGTGACGACGCGCACGCTGATTCCGACGGTCCTCGGCATACTGCTGACGACCACCCTCTCCGAGACCCCGGCGTCGGGTGCGGCAGAGGCACAGGACCAGGCGACGTTCCGCGGCGGCGTGGATCTGGTCACAGCCACGGTCTCCGTGCGCGACCGGCGTGGGCGGGTCATCACCGATCTCAAGCAGACCGACTTCGAAATCATCGACGACGGCGCGCTGCGAAAGATTCAGACATTCGAGTCGGGCGAGTCTCCGGTGAGCCTCGCGATCCTGGTGGACATCAGCGGCAGCATGTCGGTCGGCGGCAACATCGATCGCGCCCGGACCGCCGTCACCGTGGCGATGGCGGCGCTCCGCAACGGATCCGACGAAGCGGCGCTCTTCACCTTCGACTCCAAGCTGCAGGAGATCGTGACCTTTACGTCCGACCTTGCCCGCCTGCGGCGCGTGCGCCTGGAAGGAAAGCCCTGGGGTCAGACCTCGCTGTTCGACGCGGTCGCCGAGACGGCGCGTCTTGTCGCCGATCGGGCGAACCGGCATCGGGCCGTCTTTGTCATCACGGACGGCGTAGACACCGGCAGCCGCCTCAAACCGCCTGAGGTATCGGCCATCGCGAGCGCGATCGACGTGCCGGTTTATCTGCTGACGGTGGTTAACCCCGTCGATCACCCCGGCGGAGATTTTGGCGTGCTGACGGAAGCGAAAGTCGCGGAGTCGGCGACTCTCGCCGACCTGGCACGCTGGACAGGCGGCGACATGCGCGTCGCGAGCATGCCTGAGCACACGGCGGAGGCGATCGTCGATCTGTTTTTCGAGCTTCGTCATCAGTACTTGATCAGCTTCGAGCCGGGAGAACGGGAGGGCTGGCACCCGCTCGAGATTAGGGCCCGAAAGAACGACCTTATCGTTCGCGCGCGCAGCGGCTATATGGCCGGGCGGCCGCGTCCCAGCTAATAACGTGAGTCGAGTATACAGAGGAGAAAACACGATTATGCGTAAGAGCCTTGTTGCTGCATCCCTGCTCGCGCTGACCGTCGCCGTGGCGCCGGCGTGCGCGACAAAGAAATTCGTCCGCACCGAGGTTGGCGGGGTCAATCAGAAGGTCGACACGCTGACTGGCACGGTTGAAGAAACCCAGGAGCGCACGCGTCAGAACACCGAGCGCATCGGGGTCGTTGACCAGAAGGCAGAGGCCGCCGGCAAGGCTGCGGCGGGCGCCCAGAGCACCGCTGACGCCGCGAACAAGGCCGCTGCCGCCGCGAGCGAACGCGCGAACCAGGTCGGAACCCAGCTCGGCGGACGGATCGACGAGGTCGTGGCGTCCTCGCGCCGCCTGGTCTATGAAGTGACGCTCAGCGAAGATCAGGGCAACTTCAAGTTCGGAGGCACCGATCTTCCGGACACGGCGAAGGCCCGGCTCGACGAGATCGTCTCGCAGGCGAAGGCGGACCCGAAGGGTATCTACATCGAGATCGAGGGTCATACGGACAACGTTGGCAACCCGGCGTTCAACGAGAAGCTCGGAATGGAGCGCGCCGAAGTCGTGAAGCGGTACCTCTACGAGCAGCACCAGGTTCCGCTGCACAAGATCAACGTGATCAGCTACGGCGAATCCAAGCCGGTCGCGCCGAACAACACGCGTGACGGCCGCGCGCAGAACCGCCGCGTCGTCGTTCGCATCCTGTCGTAGTCAAAACTCCTGGCAAGGGGGTTTCAAGGGCACCCGCACCCGCGGGTGCCCTTTTTTTGTGCCCGGTTTGGGCTCAGCTGCGCCCGTTTGCCTCCACAATGCACATTCGAATTCAGCGCTGAATGGCTGTTTACGAATGGATGGTCGCCGCCTACTTCGCGGCGTTGATGCTGACGGCGTGGCTGCTCCCGCTGCGGACGACGCCGCGGCTTCAGGCCAGCGCGCTCGGTACTGCGGTCTTGCTCACAGTGTTCGCCGTAGCTCCGTTTGCGGCGCAGACGTTCCGCGAATGGGTGCCGATTGCGTATTTGATCGCCGGATACTGGATGCCGGCGCTCCTTGTTCCCCCGTCCGCAGGCGGGCGTTTCGAGGACTGGCTCCGCAGATCCGACGCCCGGTTTCGGCGGGTTCTGCCGGCAGTTCCGCAAACACTCAAGCCCGTCGCCGAACTCGGCTATCTCCTTTGTTATCCAATGGTGCCGCTGTCGTTCAGCGTTGTCTGGCTGGACGGTGGCAGTGCGGACGTGCAGCGGTACTGGCTGGCGGTCCTCCTGTCTGGCTACGCGTGTTACGTGACCTTGCCATGGCTCGTCAGCCGGCCCCCGCGGCTTCAGCCGGGTCAGGTTGCGCGCACCGGGGCGCTGGAGCAGCTCAATGCGCAGGTGCTGGGCCGCGTCAGCCATCGTCTCAACACGTTTCCAAGCGGGCACGTCGCTGTTGGTGCGGCAGCCGCGGCCAGCGTTGCGGTGGTTTCGGTTCCCGCTGGTGCCGCGCTCGCCGCCATCGTCGCGGCGATTAGCGTCGGAGCCGCCGCCGGCGGTTACCACTATGTGATCGATGTTGTTTCTGGGCTAGCAATCGCGGCCGCCGCGGTTGTCCTGGCAGGAATCCCGTAGGTTACATGTGCGTGCGTCGCGGCGGGGACGCGACGCACACACCCCCAGCACTGCCTGGCGACATGCCAGACAGGGCCAGGTGTGATCGGGGGAGCACGAACCAGACCACTCGCAATCCCAAGCAGCGCAATGACTTACATCAGCGGTCCCGACGGTTTCCTTACGGGGCCGGAAAGCTCTTTCGCGTACCGGCAAATCGACGCGCGTTCCGTCCACTAGACTTATCGCCGATGGAGCTCGCTGGACGGGTCGCCCTCATCACCGGCGGTCGCAGAATCGGCGCCGTCGTGGCGACCGAGCTGGCGCGCGGCGGCGCTGATATCGCGCTCGCCTACCGGCGTTCGCGCGCCGAGGCGGAAGAGACTGCGGATGCTGTCCGTGCGCTGGGCCGGCGCGTGCTTCTCCTCCAGGCGGATCTTTCGAGCCCTGCCTCATGCGAGCGCGTCGTCGACGACACCGTCGATGCCTTCGGCCGTCTCGACGTGCTGATCAACATGGCGTCGAAGTATGTCGCCAAGCCGGTAGACGAACTGACGCTCGAGGACTGGAATAGCCAGCTTGCCGTCGATCTCAGCGCCAGCTGGCTGTGCGCGCGCGCGGCGATTCCGCATATGCGCCGGTTGCGCGGCGGCCGCATCATCAATTTCGCCGACTGGGTCGCGCGAAGCGGACGGCCACGGTACACAGGCTACCTGACGTACTACGTGGCGAAGGCGGGGGTGATCGCGCTGACCGAAGCGCTGGCGCTCGAGCTGGCGCCCGATCAGATTCTGGTCAACGCGATCGCCCCCGGGCCGATTGTGGCGCCCGAGTCCGTGTCTGATGAGGAGTTTGCGAAGGTCGAGCACGCGACACCGCTCGGTCACTGGGGCGGCGAGAACGAGATAGCCAAGGCCGTGCTCGCACTCGTTGACGCCGATTTCATCACCGGCGAAACCATTCGCGTCGACGGCGGACGGCATCTGAAGTAGATCGCCGGCCGCTAGGCGGGCCTGACGCGGTGCGCGTCGTCGATCTCGTATGTCCTGATGTTTTCCTGTGCCGGACCGCACTTGACTTCGCCGGTCTGCACGTCGAATTGCGATCCATGCCACGGGCACTGGACCGTGCCGCAGATCAGCGCGCCGTCCGACAGCGGTCCGCCTTTGTGCGTGCACCGATCCTGGAAGGCGGCGTAGCCATCTTCGGTGCGCGCCACGACGATCCGTGCCTCGTCCACATGGACAAGCTTCATCTGGTTGACACCCAGAGGCGCAGCCGCCGAGGTCAGCGCGCGGCTGCCGGCGTGGGCCCGCTCTTCCTCCTGCCAGCGTCCGGCATTCGCGTAGCGATGATCGATGGCAATCTGGTTCCGGTAGACGAGTGTTCCGCCGAGAAAACCTGCAACCGACATGACCGCGGAACCCAGTCCCTGGAGGAGGAACGATGCCGTCGGACGGCGGCCGTTTCGCTCCAGCAGCCAGCTCGCTGTAAACAGCCCCAACCCCGTCGTGTTCAGCAACGCATGTTTCCGCGCGCGATCCTTGCCTGAGCTGTGCGGCGGCACGACGGAAAGGTAGTCGATGACGCCCGGCACAGCCGCGACGAGGCCGGCAACGATACCGGCCGGGATGAGGTACCCGGCCACCTCACGCAGCTCGCGCTTCTTTGACGCCGCTGCCGCCGCGCTGAAGCCGAAGGCACCGGTGAGGAATGCGAACGGGTAAACAATCAACATCGGGTGGAGTGGGTGTGATTTGAACGAAGCCCGGCTCTTCATGCTGCCCCGAGGTGCAAACACAAGACCGCACCAGGCTCAGCGGCGCACGCTGCTCCACTAATATCTTCGCGTGGCTCAACTGACCTTCCTCGGCGCTGCACGGACGGTTACCGGCTCCAAGTACCTGATTGAACACGGCGGCTCACGTGTATTGGTGGACTGTGGACTGTTCCAGGGGCTGAAGGAGCTCCGCGAGCGAAACTGGGAACCGTTTCCGGTCGAGCCCGCCTCCATTCACGCCGTCGTCCTGACGCACGCGCACCTGGATCACGTCGGCTATCTGCCGCGGCTCGTCGCCAAAGGCTTCACCGGCCGTGTGTTCTGCACTGCGGGAACGATGGATTTGTGCCGGCTCGTGCTGCCGGATTCCGCGCGAATCCAGGAAGAGGATGCGCGCCAGGCAAACAAGCACAAGTACTCACGCCACGATCCCGCGCTGCCGCTCTACACGGAAGTCGAGGCGCAGCGCGCGCTGACGATGCTCCAGCCGATGGGTTATCAGCGGGCAATCGAGATTGCCGCGGGTGTGTCGGTGGAGTTTCTGCCCGCGGGTCACCTTCTTGGTTCCGCGTTCGTCGTCATGCGACTTCAGGGCGGTCCGGTAATCCTGTTTGGCGGCGATCTCGGAAGATACGGCCGTCCTGTTCTGCCCGATCCGCATCCCGCTCTTCAGGCTGACGTCGTGCTCGTCGAATCGACCTACGGCGATCGGGATCACCAGCAGGATGACAACGGGGCTCAACTTGCGGAAGTAATTCAGGATACGGCGGCGCGAGGCGGGAAGCTGATCGTTCCCGCGTTTGCCATCGGGCGCGTGGAGGAGCTGCTCTACTGGGTCCGCCGGCTCGAACGCGAAAAACGGATACCTGTACTTCCTGTCTACGTCGACAGCCCGATGGCGACCGAAGCGCTCCGGCACTACACCATGCGCGTCGCGGAGCTCGATCCGGACATGCAGCCGGCGCGCAGGGACGTTTCGACGTTTGCAACGGCGCGGTTCCAGACGATTGCGTCAACGCAGCAGTCCAAGGAGTTAACGGCGAACCGCCGCAGCGCAATCGTGATCTCGTCGAGCGGCATGGCCACGGGCGGGCGCGTGCTGCATCACATGGCCGCTGCTCTTCCGGACGCAAGGAACACCGTGCTGTTCGTCGGATATCAGGCCGCGGGTACACGGGGAAGAGCTCTTGTCGACGGTGCACGCGAGGTAAAGATCCACGGCCAGGCCATCTCCGTAGGCGCGCGAATCGAACGGAACGATTCAATGTCCGCACATGCCGATCGCAATGAGATGCTCCGATGGCTGGAGACGCTGCCCGCGGCCCCGCGGCGGCTGTTTCTGGTTCACGGCGAGCCGGTGCCCATGGACGCGTTGAAACAGCGGGTCCACGAGCACTTCGGCTGGGACGCTGCAACGCCGGCCCACCGCGAGGCCGTCAGCCTGTAAAGGGCACCAGCGTGTATCGCAAAGGCTCCGTGTCGTCGCGGCTGCCGGCAGTGCTGGCCTCGAACCGAATCAGTCGGGCGCTGGAACGATTACGGGAGGCCGGCGTCCGGATCGTCGATCTCACGGAGTCCAATCCCACTCGCGTCAGGCTGCCGTATCCGGAGTCGATCCTTCGCCCGCTCGGCGATGCGAGCGCGCTGCGCTACGATCCGCACCCATTCGGTCTGCGCAGCGCTCGCGAGGCCGTGGCGCGCGATTGTAAGCGCCGCGGTGTTTCCATCCATCCGGACGACGTCATCCTGACCGCCAGCACCAGCGAATCGTACAGCTGGCTGTTCAAACTTCTATGCGACCCGGGGGAAGCGGTCCTCGCACCCGTTCCCAGTTACCCGCTGTTCGAACACCTGACGCGGCTCGAGGCGGTTCAGGCCGCTCCGTATCGGCTCGAATACCACGGCCGCTGGGTCATCGACCTGGACTCGGTCCGCGCGGCGCCTGTGTCTACCCGGGCGATCATCCTGGTCAGCCCGAACAATCCCACCGGCTCGTTTGTGTCGCCGCGGGAGTTCGCCGAAATCCTGACCGTTTGCCGCGAGCGCGCATGGGCGTTGATCGTCGACGAAGTGTTCGCCGATTACGCGCTGGAAACCGAGGCCCCTGTCACCGACCTCGCCGCGCGTTCCGACGTTCTGGCGTTTACGCTCGGCGGCGCGTCGAAGACGCTCGGCTTGCCGCAGGTGAAGCTGGGTTGGATGATCGCTGGAGGTCCGCCGATTGAGCGGCGCGACACGCTGCGCGCGCTCGAACACGTGGCCGACGCGTTCCTATCGGTGAGTACTCCCGTTCAGGTAGCCGCATCCTCATTGCTGGAGGGCGGCGCGGCGGTACGCGAGGTGATCCACGAACGCGTCCGCGAGAACCTGAATCGGGCGCGTGAAATCGCACGTCGGTACCCGTCATGTAACGTCCTGCGCGTCGAAGGCGGCTGGTTTGCGACCGTACGCGTACCCGCCACGCGCCCGGAAGACGCTCTGATCGTGGATCTGCTGGAATCCGAACGGGTGCTGGTGCACCCGGGGTACTTTTTCGACTTCTCGCACGAAGCCTTCGTCGTTGTCAGTTTGCTGCCGGAACCGGACGTTTTTGCCGACGCGTTCGAGCGTAGTCTCCGATTCATGAATTGAGGATGGATAATGGCGGGGTGCAGCGGCATCTGCATTGCAGCCGCTGTCGCAGGCTATGAGCCGTCGCGCCGGGATACTGGTTCCGCTCTTTTCAATTCCTTCGACCCGCAGCTGGGGCATCGGCGAAATCGGCGACATCGAACCGCTTGCGCGGTGGCTTGCCGCCGCCGGCCAGAGCATTCTGCAGCTGCTGCCGATCAACGAAATGCCGCCGCAGGAGCGGTCGCCGTACTCAGCCCTCAGCGCGATGGCAATCGACCCGCAGTTCATCTCGATGGCGGCAGTCGAGGACTTCGCGGCCATCGGAGGCGAAGCATCGCTCGAGGCGCGGATGCGGGAGCAGCTCGACGCCGTCAGGGCTGCCCGGGCGATTGATTACACCACCGTCCGCGCGCTGAAGGAGCACGCGCTGCGCCGCTCGTTCGAGCATTTCCGCGATCGGGAGTGGATCGGTGATACCCGCCGCGCGTCCGCGTTCCGCGCGTTCTGCGGCGAGCAGTCGTGGTGGCTGGACGACTACGCGCTTTTCCGCGCGCTGCACGCCCGCCACGGCGAGCGACGGTGGACCGAGTGGCCGGCGCCGGTCCGCGATCGCGACCCGCACGCGCTCGAGGCGGCACGCGGCGAACTGGCGGACGACATCATGTTTCGCCGGTACCTGCAATGGCTGGCCGGCGAGCAGTGGCGCGCTGCGCGAGATCGTGCGGGAACTGTCTCGCTCTTCGGCGATCTGCCGTTCATGGTGAGCGGGGACAGCGCCGACGTCTGGGCGCGGCAGGACGAGTTCCGCATCGATCTGTCGGTCGGCGTTCCGCCCGATGCGTTCAGCGACAGCGGACAGGACTGGGGCCTTCCTGCATATCGATGGGACGTCTTCGCCGATCGTGATTTCGACTGGCTGCGGCACCGCGCGCGGCGTAATGCCGACCTGTACCACGGATACCGGATCGATCACCTGGTCGGCTTCTACCGGACGTATTACCGCGACGGCCGCGGCGCGGCGGGCTTTACGCCGCCCGACGAAGCGTCGCAGCTGGCACTCGGCGAACGCGTGTTGCGCGTGTTCAGGGATGGCGGTGCCGAGGTCATTGCCGAAGATCTGGGGACGGTTCCAGATTTCGTGCGCGCGTCGCTGGCGCGGCTCGGAGTGCCGGGCTACAAAGTGTTTCGCTGGGAACGCCATTGGAACGAACCCGGGCAGCCGTTCAGAGACCCGGCCGAATACGCGGAACGTTCCGTGGCGACGTCGGGTACCCACGACACCGAACCGCTGGCGGTTTGGTGGGAGCAGGCGCCGGCAGAGGAGAAGGCCAGCGTACTCGCGGTGCCGTCGGTTCGAGATCGCGTTGCCGCGGAGGCGCTGCCCGGCGAGGATTCGAAGCTGTCCCCCGCGTTGAGAGAGGCACTGCTGGAGGCGCTGAACGCCTCCGGGTCCGACTTGCTCATTCTGCCCATCCAGGATCTGTTCGGCTGGCCAGACCGCATCAACCGGCCGGCCACGGTCGGCGACGATAACTGGACGTGGCGGCTGCCGTGGCCTTCCGATTGTTTGTCCACCGAGCCCGAGGCGATGAGCGTTGCCTCCCGGGCGCTCGAGCGGGCAAGTCGGCACAGGCGATTCGGAGTCAGCATGGTAGCCTCGAACAGCGATGGTGCTGACACTCGACGACTATGATCGCCGCTACCCTCCCCGGCAGCTTCCGCCAGATGCGGAAGTCGGACGCATAGGTCCAAGCCCAACGGGCCGACCGCATATCGGGACGGCGTTGCAGGCGGTCATCAACCGTGCGCTGGCGACGAAGAGCGGCGGCGTGTTCATCCTGCGGATCGAAGATACCGACCGCGCCCGGCTGGTGCCCGGTGCGGTCGCCGAGATCATTGAGGCATTGAAGTGGCTCGGTGTCGAGGCGGACGAGGGACCGGCTGGCAGCGGCCCGTACGCACCGTACGAGCAGAGCGAACGGCTTCCCCTGTACAGCGCCGCGGCGGTGCAGCTCATTGCCGACGGTCACGCCTACCGCTGCTTTTGCACGCCTGAACGACTCGAGAGCGTCCGGCAGGCGCAGGCGGCGCGGGGGATGCCCACGCGTTACGACGGCATGTGCCGCGCGCTGACCGCGGCCGATGTTGCCGAGCGGATCGCCCGCGGCGAACAGTCGGTTGTTCGCATGCGCGTTCCGAGCGGCGAGGCGATTACGTTTCACGATCTGGCGCGCGGGGCCATCACGATCCAGAGCACCGAGGTAGACGACGCGGTGATCCTCAAGTCGGATGGGTTTCCGACGTATCATCTCGCGGTCGTCGTCGACGATCACTTCATGCGCGTCACGACGGTCATCCGGGGTGAGGAGTGGATCTCGTCCACGCCGAAGCACATCCTGCTGTATCGCGCCTTCGGCTGGACGCCCCCACGATTTCTGCATACGGCGCTGTTGCGCGATGCGAAAGGGCGCAAGCTCTCGAAGCGCACCGGTGACACCTCGATCGGATACTACCGATCGCAGGGCATCCTGCCGGAGGCGTTCCGTAACTTCCTGACCCGTATCGTGTGGTTCCATCCCGAGTCGAAGGACGTCTACGACCCGTCGGACTTCACCTCGCACTTCGAGCTGCGGCAGCTCAGCGTGTCCGGCCCGGTTGTCGATCCGGCGTTGCTCCTGCACATCAATGGGCTGTACATGCGACGGCTTGGACCGGACGTCCTGTTCGAACGGGTGAGTGCACACCTGCGGGAGCTGTCGGCGCAGGGCGAGGGCTTTGCCGATACCTTCGAGGGCGCCACCGGCGAGGTGATTACACGCGAGGCGCTGGAGACGTTCATCACGGCGTTCACCGCGGACCGTGCCAAGGCGATCAGAATCCTTTCCCTGGAGCCCGAACGATTCAAGCGTCTGGTCGACGTCCTGATTCAGGGGCGCGTCTATTACGATGAGTTCTTCGAGCCGCCGGCGGCCGACAAGCTGACGGCGCAGATGGAAGCTCCGTCGGCGGTGCGGGCATTCCTCGAAGTGATGCGTGAGCGTCACGACCAGCTCGTCACGTCGAAGGCGTCGTGGGACGCATTCGTGCGTGACTACGCCGCTCGGATCGGCCTCAAGCCGGGAAAGGTCTTCATGACGCTGCGACTCGCCGTCACGGGGACGGCGATGTCGCCGCCACTCTTCGAAGTCCTGCAGCTGCTGTCACCGGATAACGTACGGCGCCGGCTCACGCTGACGATTGATCGGTTGCCATCCGACGCATGAGCACCGGTACCGCGGAGAAGACGAGTCAGGCTATCGCGTTTTTCAAATGTGTCTAGCGCGGATTTCGATGGCGTGGCGCGAACCCGCGCTACACGCATCTGGAAGACGTTCTAGCGCGTTGTTCCGAGCTCGGCCGGCTTCTGCGGCACGGCGGGGAAGAACGCCTGTTTGGCGCCGAGGCGGTGGCCGGCGGGGATGGGCACTCCCATCTCGTCGACGCGAAAGACCTCCGCAGGCAGACGCAGCGATTGCCGGACGCGGTCCATCGTTTCCGGAACGAATGGATACAGCATGATCATCAGCGTCTTCAGCACGTAAAACGACGAATACAGTCCATTGCGGCGGCTCTCTTCGGGGTGCCGATCGTCGTGCGGTTTGAACTGCGTGAAGAGACTGTTGATCTGGCGCGCGTAGGTCTCGATTTCATAGAGCAGCGTCGAATATTCGGCGCGCGACATCGCCTTCACGTATCGCTGTGCCATCTTCACGGTCGTGGCCACGACCTTCTCGTTCAGGACGCCATCCGGAACCATGCCATCGAACTTCGAGTGTGCGGCCGAGATGGGGCGCTCCAGCGCCGCGTTGATGGGGCCGGCAAGAAACCGGTTGCGATCGCGGAACGCGTCGAGGTCGAAGTTCGCAGCCTTTTCCTGCAGGTTCGACAACGCCAGGAAATAGCGGACCTGATCGGCCGAGAAGTCATCGAGCAGCTGATCGGCGGTCACGAAATTCCCCCGCGACTTGCTCATCTTCTCGCCGTCGACCTTCAGGTGATAACAGCCGACGACGTCCGTCAGCTGATGGTCGCCTGCGCCAGGCAGCCGGTGCGGATCGCTCTGCGCCCCGAGCCACAGCGCGCCCTGCATGACGACGTAGAAGTAGACATTGTCCTGGCCGATGAACTGTGCCACTTGCGCCGTCGGGTTCTTCCAGAACTCGGCGTATCGCTCCGGGTCTTCGCCGCGCCGCGCGAGCGCAAGCTGGGTGAACGCGATTGGGGCCAGCAGCGATTCGGGCCAGACGTACAGCGTCTTGCCCGCCATCTCCGGGTCGAGATCGTCCGGCAAGGGCACACCCCACGCCACGTCGCGCGTGATTGAGCGGTGCGCCCAGCCATCGAGCAGTACCGTTGCCACGCCGGCCTCCGAGAGCATCGTCCGCGCGCGTGCGAGGGCATCCGTGCTGTCGAACTGCAGCGCGATCTGTCGGCGTGGTGCCGACTGGCGCTTGTGGACGGGAAGCGCCGCCTTGAGGGCCGTGTACGCGCTTTCCGACCCGCCGTCGAAGGCGAGCGTCGGCAGGACGGTGTTGATCGCTTCGTTGTACACGACGTTGCGCCACTGACCAGCCTTGCCGGAAATCCACGCCCGCAGGGTGTCGGCGACATGCCACATGTCGAGCCACCAATGCACGGTGTCGCGCAGCTCCGGGACGGCGTCGCTGATCGCACTGCGCGGGTCAACGAGATCGCTCGGGTCGTAGCGGGCGCCGCACCGGTCGCATTCGTCGCTCATCGCGCTGTCGTTGTCGCACTGCGGATTCGGACAGCGTCCGCGCACGAGCCGATCCTGCAGGAACCGCTTGACGACGGGGTCGTACCACTGGCGTGTCGTGCGCTTCTGCAACATGCCGTTGTGGTGGATCCGCCGGAGGAAATCGCCGACCAGCCGCGTCGTGATCGCCAGGCACTCCGGTTGCGACGTCCCCGAATACACGTCGAAGCTGATGTGGTATCGCTCGAGCGTTGCGCTCTGCCGCGCGTGAATGTCGCGTACGAACTCGGTCACCGGGACGCCCGCGCGCAGCGCGGCCAACTCGCTCGCGGAGCCGTGGTCGTCGCTGCCGCACACGTACAACACGTTCTCGCCGCCGATCAACATGCGCAGCCAGCGGGCGTAGATGTCCGCAGGGACGTGGGCGCCGGCAAGATGACCGAGGTGCACCGGGCCGTTGGCGTACGGCATCCCTGCCGTCACGATCGCGCGGGTGGGCCTGTGAATTCGGCTCTTGATGAGTTCAAGTGTGGGTGGAGGAACCGCGACAGACACTTCCCATCATGGTACGTCAACCTTGGCCGACGTCCTCGAGTCCAACGGCCTGAGCGACGCCCGCCTCTTCCAGCTCCAGCAGGCCGGCCTGCTTCAGCGTGCGCGGTACCGTGGCGATCGGTTCGGCCGCCGGAAGCTCCGGCGCCGTCGTCACGTTCAGGTCGCGGAGCTTTCGCGCCCCCGGCAGCACGCGCGCCTCGAACGAGGCGGCCGCGCTGTTGTACGCCTGCACCGCCCCGTCGAGCCTGCGGCGCAGATCGTCGAAGTGTCGCGCCAGCACACCCAGACGTTCGTACAGCTCCCGTCCGAGTGCGGCCACTTCACGGTAATTCTCCGCCAGTGCTTCCTGACGCCACGTGTGCGCAACCGTCGTCAGCAATGCAATGAGCGTGATCGGGCTCGCCAGCAGAATCCGCTGCTGCAGGCCGTGTTCGATGAGGCCCAGATCGTGCTGCAGGGCGGCGCTGAACAGCGTCTCACCGGGCAGGAACATCACGACCATTTCCGGGGAGTTGTCGAGCGCTTCCCAGTAGCCCTTGCTGCCCAGTTTGTCCATGTGCTCGCGCACCTGACGGGCGTGCGCCTGCAGCTTCACCGCCCGCGCCTCGTCGTCGGTGGCTTCCTGCGCGTCGAGAAAGGCTTCGAGCGGAGCCTTGGCATCGACGACGATGCGTTTGCCGCCGGGCAGATGGACGATCAGATCCGGCCGCAGTCGTCCGCTTTCTGTCAGCAGCGCCGGCTGTTCGTCGAAGTCGCACCGCTCGACCATCCCCGCGATCTCCACGACACGCCGCAGCTGCATCTCGCCCCAGCGGCCGCGCACAGCTGGTGTGCGCAGCGCCCGCGAGAGTTTCTCGGCGGACGATCCGACAGCCGAAATCTGTTCGCGCAGCATCGAGTAGGCGGCGACACGCTCGTGCTCGACCTTGCCGAGCCGGTCATCGACCCGCTTCAGGGTTTCGGTGATCGGCTGGTGATAACCCTCGAACGAAGTTTTCGCCAGGTCGAAGAACGATGTCCGGTTGTCTTTGAGCGCGTCAGCCGCCAGCGATTGAAACGCCTCACGCAGACGTGCGTCGGCCTTGTCCAGCAGCTCCTGCGTCGAGCCGAGCGACTGCTTGTGGCGCTCAACCTCGTCGCGAAGCCACTTGTTGTCCTGCTCGACCGCGGCCAGCTGTGCCGCCATGGCACCGCGCGTTTCGGCGAGCTGCCGCCCCGCAAGCGCGCGCACCAGGATCGCCGACACAACCGCCGTGATCGCGACCGCGACGACGAAAACCAGGGGCGTCATTGACGTGGGATCCCCGGGAGACGGGGAGCCTCATGATAACCGACACGTATAATCCGGCTAGTGGCCGCGCTCTTTCCTTTTCGTGCACTTCGTCCAACGCCGGCCGCTGCGAAGGACGTCGCTGCTGTGCCGTACGACGTGGTCACCACGGGCGAGGCCGCGGCGCTCGCCCATGGCAATCCGCTCAGCTTCCTGCACGTCTCACGTGCCGAAATCGATCTGCCGGCGGGAACTGATCCGTACGCGGATGCGGTGTACGACCGCGCGGTCGAGAACTTTCGCAGCTTGAAGAACGCGGCGCCGCTCGTGACGGAAGACGACGCGTCCCTCTACGTCTACCGGTTGCGAACGGGACAACACGTTCAAACAGGCGTGGCCGGCTGTTTCTCGCTCGACGAATACGATGCGGGCGGGATCAAGAAGCACGAACGGACGCGCCGCGACAAGGAGGACGACCGGACGCGCCACATGCTGGCGATCCAGGCGCAGACCGGGCCGGTATTTCTGACCTACCGCGCGATGGACGGCGTGGGAGATCTGGTCGAGCGCGCGACGGCGAAAGCGCCGCTGTTCGATTTCACGGCCGACGACGGTGTCCAGCACGTCCTCTGGGCGGTTGCACCCGCTGACAGCCGGAGTCTGCGCGAGGCGTTCGATGCCGTGCCGGCCCTGTACATCGCGGATGGCCACCACCGCGCTGCGAGCGCGGCTCGTGCCCGCGAGCAGCTTCGGTCGCAGAGTGGGCCCGGCCCGTGGGACGCCTTTCTCGGCGTCGCGTTCCCGCACGATCAGGTGCAGATCCTGGCCTACAACCGGATCGTGAAAGACCTGGCCGGCGCTTCGCCGGACCAGCTCCTGACAAGGCTGCGCCAGCAGTTCCGTGTGGAACCGGGGCCTGCCGTGCCGGTGCAGCGCGGCGATGTGTCGATGTATGTCGGTGGTCGGTGGCACACGATAGGGATCGGGGATCGGGGGTCGGGGATCGGGGATCAGGGGTCGGAGATCGGGGATCGGGGACCCTTCGATCGACTGGACGTTGACCTTCTGCAGGAGCTTGTTCTGTCGCCGATCCTCGCCATCGGCGATATCCGCACCGACAAGCGCATCGATTTCGTTGGCGGCGCGCGCGGCACCCGATTTCTGGAGGAGGCGGTCTCATCCGGCCGTGCCGCGGCAGCCTTTTCATTGTTTCCCGTCAGCGTCGACGATCTGATGTCGATTTCGGATGAGGGCGGCATCATGCCGCCGAAATCGACGTGGTTCGAGCCGAAGCTGCGGGACGGACTCTTATCCAATGCCTTCTAGCACAGTGCACCGCATCTACAACTTTTCCGCCGGTCCGGCGGTCATGCCGCTCCAGGTGCTCGAGCAGGCGCAGCGCGAGCTCGTGTCGCTGCCGGGTGTCGGCATGTCGGTGATGGAGATCAGCCACCGATCGAAGACGTTCGAGGAGATTCTCGCGCGTGCCATCGCGGACATCCGCGAGCTGTCCGGTCTCGACGACCGGTACCAGGTGCTGCTGCTGCAGGGGGGTGCAAGCCTGCAGTTCTCGATGGTCCCGATGAATCTTCTGGGGGCCGGCCGGACAGCGGACTACATCGACACCGGCTCGTGGGCAGACAAGGCGGCCAAAGAAGCGAAACGCGTCGGAGACGTGAACGTCACCGGATCGACGAAGGCCGACAACTACAGCCGGATTCCCAATCCGGCCGAGGTGACGCTGACGGCTGGCGCCGCATATGTCCACATCACCACCAACAACACGATCGAAGGTACCGAGTGGACCGATCTCCCGGCGACCGGCCAGGTTCCGCTCGTTGCCGACGCCTCGTCGAACATCTTCAGCCGTCCGATGCCGTTCGACCGGTTCGGTCTTCTGTACGCCGGCGCGCAGAAGAACCTCGGTCCATCCGGCGTGACCCTTGTCCTGATCCGGCAGGACCTGCTCGAACGGTCTCCCGCGAACCTGCCGACGATGATGAATTACAAGGTGCAGGCGGAGAACAACTCGCTCTACAACACGCCGCCGACGTTCGGGATCTACCTCCTTGGACTGACGATGAAGTGGTTGAAGTCGCTCGGCGGGCTGGCCGGGATAGCGGCCATCAATCAGCGGAAAGCCGCGAAGCTGTACACCGAAGTCGATCGATCGGGCTTTTACCGCGGGACGGCACAGCAAGAGAGCCGTTCGCTGATGAACGTGACGTTCCGGCTGCCGAGCGAAGAGCTGGAAAAGCTGTTCAACAAGGAAGCCACGGCGAACGGTCTCGACGGCTTGAAGGGACACCGGTCCGTGGGCGGAATGCGGGCGTCGATTTACAACGCGTTTCCCGAGGAGGGTGTGGACGCGCTCATCGAGTTCATGCGGGAGTTCGAGAGGACGCGGGGATAAGGAGATAGGATCTCCTATCTCCTATCTCCTGTCTCCTTCCCGAACGAGCGCCGGCGGCGGCGACGCCGCCGGCGGCGCGGCGCGCGGTCGGCGGCGTCCGGCTCTCCTTCGTAGCTGGCCGCGGCTTCGATGAACCCTCTCCAGTGCTCGATCACCTCGGGCACCTGTCCGTGTATCTCGAGCCACGTCAACGCGTCGCGGAACGGACCGCGATGCATCAGCGCCCGGCGCGCGCGCGGGGACAATCCCATGTCGATGAGACGGCGCTGCAGACCGAGAATCTGCCGCAGCCGTTCAACGTCGCGCCGCGGCAGCGGCAGCATCCCGAGCGCCAGCCGCGGTTCCTTTCTCGGTTCGCCATCGCGCGGCGGCGGTGCCGACGACCGGAACGCGTGGCCCAGCGGCACGAGCAGCGAGCCGAGCAGGACGGCGTTCGTCAGCGTTTCGGGGATGTCGTCGAATCGCCGCCGATAGGCGTCCAGCGCGGCAAGCGACTCCCACAGCCGCTCGGTGGCGCCGCGCTGCAGCTCCTGCGCCACCGGTTCGAGCAGCCGTCGTTCGGCGAGCATCCGGAACGCGCGTTCGGCCGAGCCCGATCGGAGGAGCTTGTACAGCTCCTCCATCAGCCGCGCCGGTGCACTGCGGGCGATGTCGAATCGGCGTGCGGCAATCGCCTCGTCGATCGGCGGATCGATGCGGAAGCCGAGCCGCGCGGCCATGGCGACCGCGCGCAGCATGCGGACCGGGTCCTCCTGAAATCGTTCAACCGGATCGCCGATCGAGCGAACGAGACCGTCCTTCAGGTCCTGCAGGCCGCCGGTGTAGTCGATGATCGAAAACGAACCGATGTCGTAGAACAGCGCATTGATCGTGAAGTCGCGCCGGAACGCATCCTCTTCGGGCGTGCCGAATGTGTTGTCGCGGTGCAGCAGTCGATCCGCGCGCTCCGCCGGCTCCGTGGTGTCCTGCCCACCGTCGCCACCAGCCGCGCCTGGAGAGGGTTCGTCGGGTGCGGCGAGCTCCTGGGCGCTCAGCTGGCGGCGAAACGTCGCGACTTCGATCGTCTTGGGACCGAAACGGACGTGGGCCAGCCGGAACCTGCGACCGATGATCCAGCAGTTCTTGAAGAGGCGCTTGACCTGGTACGGATGGGCGGAGGTGCCAATGTCGAAGTCCTTCGGCCGGCGGCCGAGGAGGAGATCGCGTACGCTGCCACCGACGAGATAGGCGACGTATTCGTTCTGGTGCAGCCGGTACAGCACCTTGAGCGCGTCGGGATCGACCTCTTTCCGCGAGATGGTGTGCTGATCCCGCGGCACGATCACCGGTTCGCGCATCGGCGCAATTGTACCAAACGCATTTCGGGGCAGCCGGGCAGCGGACCGACAACGTGATCTACGATTCGACCATGACACGCCTCGTGGTAACGCTGGCGCTCGCGGTCCTGCCGGCCGCCTCCGTGGCGGCGCAGCCGGCTGCGCTGGCTCGTGCTCGCGCGCTGTACAACTCGGGGAGTTATGACGCGGCGATTGACGCTGCCGCGGCGGCGCGCGTCGACCCGAAGGTCGGGGATGCGGCGTCGCTGGTCCTCGGACGCGCCCACCTGGAGCGCTTTCGCTCCGGAGGCGCCGCCGACGATCTGGCGGCGGCGCGTACGAGCCTGGCCGCCGTACGGATCGACGCGCTGACGCCGCGCGATCAACTCGACCTGCTCATTGGCCTCGGACAGACCCTCTATTTCGGCGACGCCTTCGGTGCCGCGGCCGACGTGTTCGACAACGCACTGGGACGTGCGGCACTGCTCGGCGTTGGCGAGCGCGGCAAGCTCCTCGACTGGTGGTCGAACGCGCTCGACCGTCAGGCCCAGGCGCGTCCGGCCGATCGCCGCAGCCCCGTGTATGCGCGCATCGTCGAGCGGATGGAGGACGAGCTGCGCGACGACCCCGGCAGCGCTGTCGCGAACTACTGGCTCGTCGTGGGCGCGCGCGGGAGCGGAGATCTCGATCGCGCATGGGATGCCGCAGTCGCGGGCTGGGTCCGCGCCGCGCTCGGCGCCGATGCCGCGGACCTGCGCGCCGATCTCGATCGGGTCGCGATGGAAGTGCTCATCCCCGAACGCGCTCGGATGCGTCCGGTTCGTGAACAGGCGGACGGCGCCGCCGCCATGCGCGCCGAATGGGAAAAGCTGAAAACGGATTGGAAATGAGCAGGCCTCAGGCCTCAGGAATCAGGCCTCAGGGCTGGTCCAGACATCAGTGACGGCTTTGGTGATTCGGGCCCAAAGTCTTTAGGCGTTAACGGCAGCGGCCGCGTTCGAGTGATGCGACCAATCCGTTGATCATTCGCCCCACTTCCGCTGCGTCACGAATGAGCGCTTCTGCTTCGACCTCACTGACGATTCCGATTCGAGTGCCCACGGTTAGCTGCGTCTCCCGCTCCGCGCCGGAGGCGTGCGCCGTCCAGAGGTGCTGAACAATAGAAGGCTGTCGAATGCCGCGAGAAGCCCTCCGCGACGTTTGAAGGAATCGACAGCGATGACTTGCGAACCTGATAACCCAGGGCAGGCTGCTCGTCGCGCGGGAACCGACATGCGATCTCGTACGCGGTTTCTGATCACCGGCCCAACGACTTCGATTCTCAGTTACTGCGTACCTCTCGCCTCGTCCCCGATCCCTTGACCAGCCCTGAGGCCTGAGCCCTGATTCCTGAGGCCTGCCTTTAAGGCTTCGCGTCTCTCCAATTCTCGGCGATGCCGACGTCCACGGTCAGCGGCACGCTCAGCGCCATCGCGTTCTCCATTCGATCGCGGACGAGCGCCGCTGCGGCGTCGGCTTCGTCGCGCGGACTCTCGAACAGCAGCTCGTCGTGAACGGTGAGGATCATCCGTGTCTTCAGCCCGCGGCGTGGAAGCTCCGCGTGCAGATCGATCATGGCCTTCTTGAGGATGTCCGCCGCTGAGCCCTGAATCGGCATATTGACGGCCTCGGGGTCGGCCTGCGCGCGCATCTGGAAATTGCGGCTGGTGAGGTTCGGCACCAGCCGCCGGCGCCCGGCCATCGTCCGGACGACGCCCGTCACGCGCGCCTCGTCGAGGAGGCGATCGATGAAGGCGCGAACCCGGGGAAAGCCGGCGAAGTACGCGTCGATGAATTCCTGCGCGGCTTCCTGCGTCACGTTGATGTCGCGCGACAGCGTGAACGGCGTCTTTCCGTAGAGGACGGCATAGTTGACCATCTTCGAGCGGCTGCGCAGCACGTGCCTGTCGAGCCCGCTGTCGGGCCCGAACAGCTTCAACCCCGTGCGCTCGTGGATGTCTTCGCCGGTTCGGAACGCTTCGATCAGCGCTTCCTCGCCGGCCATGTGCGCGAGCACCCGTAACTCAATCTGCGAGTAGTCGGCGGAAATCAGCACGTGATCCGGCGCGGCGATGAAGGCGCGGCGGATCTCCCGCCCCAGTTCCGTGCGAATCGGAATGTTCTGCAGGTTTGGATCGGAGCTGCTCAGGCGCCCGGTGGCCGCAACAGCCTGGTTGAAACAGGTGTGTACACGGCCGGTCTCGGGATGCACCATCAGCGGCAGCGCGTCGATGTAGGTGCTCTTCAGCTTGTGCAGCGCGCGCCACTCGAGAACGAGGCGCGGCAGGTCGTGCGACAGCGCGAGCTCCTCCAGGACCTCCGCCGCCGTGGACTGGGATCGCGTTTTCCCCGTTTTCTTCCCCGGGGTGAGCTGCAGCTTTTCAAAGAGGATGCGGCCCAGCTGCTGCGGTGAGTTGATGTTGAACTCTTCGCCGGCGAGTTCGAAGATGCGCGCTGTGTACCCGGCCAGTTCCTGCTCGACATGGCGCGACTGGGCGCCCAGGGCCACCGCGTCCAGCCCGATGCCGGCGCGTTCGATGTCGGCCAGCACCGGAATCAGCGGCATCTCGAGCTCGCGATAGACCGGCTCCAGGTGGTCGGTGACGAGCAGCGGCGCCAGCCGGTTCGACAGCTGGCGGGCGAGGTCGGCCCGCTCGCCCGCGTAATTGAGGAGCGCCTCGGGCGCGAGCCGGGCGAACGACACGGCCCTGGCACCGCGTCCGCAGACGTCTTCGTCCGTCAGTGCCTTGTAGCCGAGGTGCTCGAGCGAGGTCTCTTCGAGCGGGTGACCGGACCGCGTGGCGTCGAGGAGATAGCTGGCAAGCATCGAATCGAACGCCACGCCGCGAAGCGCGATTGCATGTCCGGCGAGCACGATGATTTCGAACTTGACGTCGTGCCCCACCTTGCGGACGGCCTCATCTTCGAAGATCGTCCGCAGTCGATCGAGGGCGGCCCGCGCATCGACTTGCGTCGGCGCCGCGGCGCTGGCCAGCAGGTCGTCGTTCGTGTCGGCGTTCTGGTGACCGAGCGGTACGTAGCGGGCGTCGCGATCGCGTGTGGAAAAGGCGATGCCGACGATGCGCGCCCGCATGGCGGACGGCGAATCCGGGATGATCCTGAAGGCGAACTCGCCGGCCCGCCGCAGATCCTCGATGAGCGCATCGAGCTCGGTCAGCGTCGGGACGAGCCGGTAATCCTTCTGAATCGTGTCCGCCGTCGGCGCGTAGTCGTTGACGAGAGTCCGGAACGCGAGGCGGGTAAACAGCTCGTAGCATCGTTCGCGCGACGCGCCGCGATAGCGCAACGACTCGAAGTCGATGTCGAGCGGAACGTCCGTGCGAATGGTGACGAGCTCCCGGCTGCGCAGCGCGTCTTCCCGATGCGTGGACAAGGTCTCGCGCTGTTTCGGTTTCAGCTCGCCCAGCCGTTCGAGCATCGCGTCGAGCCCACCGAACTGCGTGACGAGGTCGACGGCTCCCTTCTTGCCGATCCCGGGAACGCCGGCGACGTTGTCGCTGGTGTCGCCGACGAGCGCCAGCACGTCGGTGACCTGTTCCGGCCGTACGCCGAACTTCTCGACGACCCCGTCACTGTCGAACCAGGCGCCGTCCTCGCGCGGATCGTAGACGCGGATTCCCGAGCCGACCATCTGAAAGAAATCCTTGTCGATCGAGACGATGGCGACCTCGAAGCCGTCGGCGCGCGCACGCGTGGCCACGGTTCCGATGACGTCGTCGGCCTCGTAGCCGGCCGCCGTCAGGATCGGCACGCCCATCGCCTCGCATGCCTGATGGACCCAGTTGATCTGCTCGGCCAGGTCGTCCGGCATCGCCGCCCGGTTGGCCTTGTAGTCGGCGACCAGCTGATCGCGAAAGGTCGGCCCGGCGAGGTCGAACGATGCCGCGATGTACTCCGGGTGGTGATCGGCGATCAGCTTGCGAAGCATGGTGACGAAGACGTAGACCGCATGGGTGGTCTGTCCTTCCTGATTCGACAGTCCGCGCCCACGGAACGCATGATAGGCCCGGTACATCTGTGAGCTTCCGTCGATCAGAAAGAGGGTGCGGCGGGCCTGCCCTGCGCGAGTGTCAGCGAGCCGAACGGCCATGTGTCAGGAAGTATCTCAGATATGATTGCTGGTCATGCCGATTGCAGGACGCGTCGCCGTGTGCGTCGTGCTCTGCTGTAGTGCGATAGCCACCGCATGCAGCGGTCGCGTGCTCAAGCCGCAGTACGAGTACGAAGAGGAGTTGTACCTCGGTCTCGACGGCTCGGCGACGCTCAATCTCAGCGCGTCGGTGCCCGCGCTTGTCGCGCTGCACGGCGTTGACCTGCCCACCGACGCTCGCGCGCGGCTCGATCGCGACCGTGTCCGCGCGCTGTTTGCGCATCCGGACTCCGCCGTCGCACTCAGCACGTCGCGGCACGACGGTCGTCGGTTTGTCCACGTCAGCGTTCAGGTGGACGACGTCCGCAGGCTGGCGCAGATCCGGATGTTCGGATGGTCCAGGTACGAGTTCCGCCGCGACAGCGATCGCATCGAGTTCAATCAGGTCGTCGGACCGTCTGCCGGCCGCCATGTCAGCGACGTCGGATGGGATGGCAGCGAGCTGGTCGCCTTCCGGATGCACCTGCCGAGCGAGATCCTGTTCCACAACAGCTCCGCCCACGTGCGCCGCGGCAACATTCTCGAGTGGGAACAGCCGCTCTCCGTCCGCACAGACGGGGAGCCGCTGGACCTCCGCGTCCAGATGGCGCCCGAGTCGATCCTGTACAGGACGCTGCTCTTGTTCGGCTCGACGGTGGTCGCCGCCGCGCTCACGTTTGCCGCCGTTGTGTGGTGGCTCGCCCGCCGCGGACGCCAGACCGACGTCGCGGAGTCGCCCGTCTGATGCGGCCGCAGGCGCCATGGCCCGCAGTGCTGCGGTGCGGCCGCTGTGGCCGCGTCGCCGCGTGGCCCGACGCGCGCCTCCAGGTGGTGTGCGGCTGCCGGCCGCGCGTCGATCTCGCTCCGCCGCTGGTGCGTGAAGCCACGGCCGCGGACCGCGAGGTTGCCGAGGACATCTTCCGCCGCGAGTTCGGCGGCCGTCAGCTCGTTGCCGACGGCCAGCCGGTGACGCCCGAGCACGCGGATCTGCTCGTCGCCGAGACGGAGGGCGGCGTGTCGGGTGCGCTGGCGTGGCGGCGCCTCTCAGCGGCGCTGCACATCATCGCGCTGGCGACGGATCCGATGTGGCAGCGTGCCGGGATTGGAAGCTACCTGCTGGCCGAAGCGGAGCTGCTCGCCCGCCGGCTCGAACTGGGAAGAGTCGTCGTCACGCTTTCGAACGACAACATTCCGGCGCAGTATTTCTACCTGCGCCGGGGATATCGGGTCACCCGGGTGCTGCCCGGCGCCATTGCCGCTCAGCCGCAGAATGAAGGGCTCGTCGGCTTCGCGGACATTCCGATCGTCGACGAGCTGCAGCTCTCGAAGGACCTGCCGGCCTAGAGCTTTTCGAGCTCCTTCTTCATTTCCTCGTCGGTTCGCAATTCGTTCTTCACCGAAAACGCCTGGAACATCGAGGCGATCGCGTACGCCAGCTGCCGGTCGACGTTGTTGTTGACGACGCCTTCCAGCGTCACCCGGCCGCGCTCGACGATGATGTGAATCGGCGGGTTGACCTGCGCGCCGTACCGTGAGAGCGACGCGTTGCTGTAAATCGCGTCGGCGATTCCTCTACGCAGCTCGTCGTCGGACTTCGATGCCGGCAGAATCTCGAGCAGGTTGTTGACCGCTTTGACGCCGCGCACCTTGGCGACGCGTTCTCCCAGATCGTCCTTCTTGAACGGCATCAGCACTTTCCCGGTCAGCGTGACGACACCGTCCTTGATCCGGGCATTCACCGAGTCGAACACCGTGAAGTGCGAGTAGGTGAGGACCTGCCGCTGCACGTTGCGGAAGATCTGTAACGACGAGGGGTCCTGCGCAAAAGCAGGAACAGTCAGCGCGAGTACCACCAACGCTGACGCGAGAAACCGTGTCCACATGTGACTTCCTCCTGAGGTGGAGACCGGCGCGGTCGCGGCTATGACACAGGGTATGACGCGCGGCCGCATTGTAGTGGGTCCAGGGCCGCGCCAGCCTCCAGACGCTCCGACGGCAAAGCTTCTGCCAGCCGAAGTGCGCCGATCTGCCTACTGAACCAGGACGAACGCGGTCGCCACCCCTGCCGCGATGAGGACGATCTGACGCATGGAATGGGCGTCGGTGCGGCCGCGGTGCAGACCGGGAATCAGATCCGCCATGGCCACGTAGAGAAAGCTCGCCGCGGCGAGGGCGAGGCAATACGGCAGGATGACCGGCACCTGGTTCAACGCAACCAGCGCCACGATCGCTCCGCCGGCACTGGCCAGCCCGGATGTGACATTCAGGAGCAGCGCTCGGCGGCGGGAATAGCCGGCGTGGAGGAGGATGGCGAAGTCGCCGACCTCCTGGGGAATTTCATGAGCGGCCACCGCCAGCGCCGTGCTGACGCCGAGCGGCACGGACGTCATGACCGCGGCGGCGATGACCGCGCCGTCCACGAAGTTGTGGAACGCATCGCCGATCAGCACCGGAAAGACGCTGCCGTCGTGCACTTCGCAATCATGGATGTGGCAGTGCCGCCACAGCACGAGTTTTTCGAGGACGAAGAATGCGAGGATCCCGAGGAGCAGTGTGCCGAACACACGCGGGGCCGGCAGACTGTCCAGCGCGTTCGGGAGGATGGCGAGCATCGAGACGCCGAGCAGCGCGCCGACGGCGTAGCTCACGAGCCAGGGAATGAGGCGCGCCCGGCGCGAGTCGTTAATGAGAAGAATGCCCGAAGCGACGAGAAGGCCGCCCAGGCCGCCGAGCATGCTCAGCCCGAGCGCGATGAGGGGAACACGCACTTAGACCGATGATAACTCCCAACTTCCAACCGCCGATTCCCAAAGCGGCGGGCTACGACGCCACGTACCCCCGGCGTGCCCGGACGATCATGCGGCGATCGCGAACCTCCACGCGGATAGCGTGCCACCGGCCGTCTTTCTCCCCGCTGCTCGCGTACGCCAGGTAGTACTGCTTGCTCAATTCGTCGGCAATGCGAGCGGTCGCGGCGTCCAGCCCCTCGAATCCGCGGACGATTTCCGTGCGCCCGCCCGTATCGTCGGTGATCTGACGCAGGGCGGCCGCGTTGACCCGTTCAGCGCTGGTATTCCGCCCGCCGAAAATCCCGCCGGTCGTCTGCGGCAGGACGGGCCGCCTCCCGCCGGGGAAGGGGAAGGGAAACGGAATGGGGCTCGGGATCGTCGGTGGCGGTGACACCTGGCCTCCGGAGCGGCTGCGACTGGTGCTGTCGACGCCGAGGGCGTATACCATCACCTCGCTCTCGCGAATCAGCTGACGCAGCTCGCCGACGCTGATATCGCTGTTCGAGTCGTTGCCGTCGGAGATCACCAGGACCGCCTTCTTGCGGTTCTCGCCGGCGTTGGCGAGTGGCAGCGCTTCAGCGACCGCATCGTACAGCGCGGTTCCGCCCGACGGATTGACCCGGCCCACCGCGCGGCTGATCAGGCGGCGATCCTTCGTCCACTGCTGGGTGAGCCGCGGGCGATTCGCGAACTCCATGAAGAACAGCTCGTCGTCCTTGCCGAGCAGTTCATAGATGAACCGGTCGATGGCTGCCTGGGCGGTGGCGATCTTGTCGCTCGTCATGCTTCCGCTCGTGTCCAGGACGATCCCGAGACTGACCGGCACACGATCGCTGCTGAAGTGCGACACCTCCTGCCTGACGCCGTCGTCGTAGACGGTGAAGTCCTCCTTGCGCAGCCCGGCGACGAATCGGCCGCTGTCGTCGGTGACGGTGGCGGTGACGTTGACCAGCTCCACGCCACTGCGGAAGCGGAAGCCGTCGGACGATTGCGCGGTCACGGACACCGCCGCCACGACGACGGCGGCGAGCCCGGCGAGGACGGGAGGGATTCGCATGGCGGTCCTCAATTGGATACCTGCAGTGTTGCCCGGCGATCCACGTGCGGGACGATACCAGATTCGGTGCGGAAGCTCACGCGGTAGCGGCCTACTTCGTTCACGTCAGGGATCGTGACTTGAAACGGCGATTCGTCGCCTTTCGCGATTCTGGGGAACTCCAGCGGGGCACGGCCGCTGGCCACAAACCCGCCGTCCCGATCGAAGACGAATACCACCGCCATGATTGCCGCGGATGCGGCCTCACCGCGGTTGCGAACGAGTCCGGTGACCGTCATATTGTCGCCGGCGCGCGCATGGCGCATCGATAGCAGCTCCAGCTCCTGCGTTGATTGCGCGGTCGGGGCCGCCGGCGGCTCGGCGGCCGAGGTCGCACGGCGGTCGCTGCTCATGGCGACGAGCACGATGATGGCGACGGCCATCGCGAAGCCGACGCCCAATTTCAGCAGCGGCCGACCCTGCAGGCGCGTTCGCGGTGCGCGCTCGAACATCGCCGCCGGGACGTCGCCGGCAGTCCCGTCGATGGCCGCGGCCAGTGCGGCGACGCGCGCCTCGGAGCGAAGCCGATCCTGATGCGCGACCCGCCACGCATAGGCCGCCGCGGCGCAGGCCACGATAACAGCGGTGATTGATAGAGCCACAAGAAACATATCCAGTTACCTCAGGGTGAACTCCACGGCGACTTCCACGATGACGTCCACCGGTTCGCCGCGCCTGCGCGCCGGGCTGAACCGCCACTGCCGAACGGCCGCAACGGCCCGCTGATCGAGTCCGGCGCCGCGGCCCTGCAGAACGGTGACCTCACCAACGGATCCGTCCCGCCTGACGACGATCTCGAGCACAACATCGCCGGTGATTCCCCGGCGGCGCGCCTCGTCGGTGTACTCGGCTTTCACCTCGCGGAGCAGTCGCGGCGGCTCGATTCCGCTGCCGGGCCGGAACGGTCCGCCGCCGGTGCCTCCACCGGAGCCATCGCCAATGCCCGAGCCGAGCCCTTCACCGCTGCCTATACCCTGACCGGTCCCCGCTCCGCCTCCGGCGCCTGCGCCCTGGCTTTCACCCGTGTTCCGCCCGCGCTCCACCACGCCGTCGCGGTCGCGATCGCTGCCCGCGGTTGCGACGACCGGTGCGACAAGGACGCGCGAGGGCAGCGGCTCGGGCGCTTTCTCGACGGGCTTCGGCGTCGGAGCGGGCGGCGGTACGGGTCGCGGAGGTTCCACTTCGACGCGCCGGGACGCGAGCACGCGCTCGGGAGTGGCCTTCGGAACCTGTGTTTTCGCGCGCGCGGGGCTCTTCCGTTCGACCTTCCGGGGAGGCAGCGGATTCTTCAACCCACCTCCACCACCGCCGCCGCCGGGTCCGGGCGTGATCAGGAAGACGAGGCGAGCTGGCTCGTGGCGCTCGGTGACGGTTGCCGTCTCGGTGGGCCCGGAGGTCCACCACAGCAGAACCACCAGCAGGACAACATGGATTGCCGACGATCCGGCTGTGTGCACGCTGCGTCGCCGGTCTGAAAACCCCGATTTCCGAACAACACGCGCAAATAACGGCTCCGGGTCGGCGGCGGGAATCGACTGGACGGCCGCCGTCGCCGCCGCCGCCCATTCCGCCTGCAAGAGACGGCCGGCCTTCACTGCGTCGGGCGCGCTGAGAAATGCAGTTCCGGCGATCGGGCGGATTTCGCCGCTCGCGAGCACCGCCCTGACGGCGGTGGCTGGAACGCCGGCTGCGCGGGCTACTTCCTCGACTGTGTAGACGTCCTGCGGATCCGGGGACATGGACACCAGCGTCGAGGCAAATCCCTTGCCCTCATGAACAGGGGCAAAATCAGGCGCAATTTACGGGAATAACTGGACTTGTGGCGCGTATCGGACGGTCGGGCTGTCCACTAATCGGTCTTGAACCCCTCGGTGAAGCGAAGCCCTTCCCGGTCCGCGAGGTCGCGGACCGTCGTGAAGCCGGCAGCCCTGAGAGCCTTCGACGTTGGGCCGCCATCCCCGACCCGGACGATTCGGTCTTCGGGCGAGGGTCGTCCTGCAAACAGAGAACGGAGGCCAACCGGCGTGCCCCGCTCGATCGTGACGATACGGCCGCCGCTGCGAAGCAGGCGGTGGCACTCGTGCAGCCAGTGCGTGGGCCTGTCGCCCTGCCCTTCGGCGATAGCCGACACGTCGTGAATCACGACCGCATCGAACGAGGCGTCGTCAAATGGCAGACCGCTCTCTGCGACGACGCGCAGGTCCACCAGAGCGCCGGCGTCGGTCACAGCGCGCCGGATCCGAACCGCGGCATGGTCGTCGGCGACGACGATGGCGGCCGTTCCCGTGAGACCGGTCTTTGCCGCGATCAAGGCAATCGAGCGAGCGTCGCCGCTGCCGATCTGCAGCACCCGTTCGCCGAGTCGGACGCCGCTCATCGTGACCGTCAGCGGGTCGCGTTCAGAGGCAGGTTTTCGCAGAAAACGGCGCATTTCCTCACGGTCCGGCCACAACCTGGCCGCAGGCGGAATGATATAGTGCCCGATTGTGACTCCACCACTGGACGTAGCGCCGGCACACGGCAGGCTTGGCGTGCTGCTCGTGGGTCTCGGCGCCGTCGCCACCACCACGATCGCGGGCGTGTACGCGATTCGGAAGGGTCTGGCCCTTCCAATAGGCTCACTGACCCAGATGGGCACCATCCGGCTCGGCAAGCGCAGCGAGGCGCGCGCGCCGAAGATCAACGAGTTCGTCCCCCTGGCGGATCTGAACGATGTCGTCTTCGGCGGCTGGGACATCTTCGAGGAAGACTGCTACGCGGCGGCGCGGACGGCCGGCGTGCTCGACCCCGGGCTGCTGGATCAGGTTCGCGGCGAGCTCGAGGCGGTGAAGCCGATGCCGGCGGTCTTCGATCAGCGCTACGTCAAGCGTCTCGACGGTCCGAACGTCAAGAAGGGCAAGAACAAGCGCGATCTGGCGGATCAGGTCGTCGCCGATATCCGCGCGTTCAAGTCGAAGCATGGCTGCGACCGCCTCGTCATGATCTGGACGGGCAGCACGGAAGTCTTCATGAAGCAGACCGCGGCGCACGCCTCGGTTGCCGCCTTCGAGAAAGCGCTCGAGCAGAGCGACGATTCGATCCCGTCGAGCATGGTTTACGCCTACGCCGCGATCCGTGAGGGCATCCCGTTCGCGAACGCGGCGCCCAACCTGACCGCAGACATCCCGGCGATGCTCGAACTGGCGGGTCGCACGAAGGCACCTCTCGCCGGCAACGACATGAAGACCGGCCAGACCCTGATCAAGACCATCATTGCGCCGGGCCTCAAAGCCCGGCTGATCGGTGTTCGCGGGTGGTACTCGACGAACATCCTCGGAAATCGCGACGGCGAAGTCCTCGACGATCCCGAGTCGTTCAAGACCAAGGAAGAAAGCAAGAAATCGGCGCTGGACTATATCTTCCAGCCGCACTTGTACCCCGAGCTCTACAACGACCTCACCCACGTCGTCCGCATCAACTACTATCCGCCGCGCGGCGACAACAAGGACGGGTGGGACAACATCGACATCTTTGGCTGGCTCGGCTATCCGATGCAGCTGAAGATCAACTTCCTGTGCCGCGACAGCATCCTGGCCGCTCCGATCGTCCTCGATTCCGCTCTCTTCCTCGACCTTGCGAAGCGGGCTGGAATGTCCGGCATCCAGGAGTGGCTCTCCTTCTACTTCAAGGCGCCGATGCACGCCCCTGAGGTCTACCCGGAGCACGATCTGTTCATTCAGTTGATGAAGCTGAAGAACACGCTGCGTTTCATGCGCGGCGAGGAGCTGATCACGCACCTCGGCCGCGAGTACTACGACTGAGAGCGCGTAGCCGAAGATGCCGTTCCTGCTCGGCGGTCTCTTCATCGGGGTGTTGTCGGCGCTGCCGATCGTGCAGCTCTGCAACTGCTGCTGCCTGTGGATCATCGGCGGCGGCATTCTGGCCGCCTACATGGAGGGACAGAACCAGCCAGGGTCGCTGACGATGGGCCAGGGTGCAAAGGTCGGTCTGTACGCCGGCATCATCGGCGCCATCGTCTGGTTCATGATCGATTCCGCGCTCGGCCCGCTGCAGACCCGCTTCGTGGGGGAAGTCATGCGGAGCGCCGGCGACCTGCCCCCGGAACTTCAGGATTGGCTCGATGCGATCGAAGAGGGGCGCGAACGCGGCAGCAACGTGTTCGGCTTCGTGCTGATGTTGATCTTCAGCGCGATCGTCGCCACGATCGGTGGAATGATCGGCGCCGCGTATTTCAAGAAGGATGTTCCGCCCGCGCTCGGAGGGCCGATTCCTCCGCCACCGCTCCCGTAAATCATGGCCGACAGCAAACCGCTCGCCGAGATCGCCGATCTCCTCCAGGAAGATCGCTCGTTCGAACCTACAGCGGCCTTTCGCGATGCCGCGAACGTCCGTGACGCGTCGGTCTACGCCCGCGCCGACGCCGACCCGGAACGCTTCTGGGCCGACTTTGCCTCGGAGCTCGAGTGGTCGACACCGTGGACGCGCGTGCTCGAGTGGAACCCGCCCCATGCGAAGTGGTTCGTCGGCGGGACGCTGAACGCCAGCGTCAACTGCGTCGATCGGCATGTCCGCGGGCCGCGGCGCAACAAGGCGGCCATCGTCTGGGAAGGCGAGCCTGGCGATCGGCGGACGCTGACGTACTTCGATTTGTACCGTCAGGTCAGCCAGTTCGCGAACGTGCTCAAACGCCTTGGGATCAAGCGGGGCGATCGCGTCGCGCTGTATCTCCCGCTCGTTCCTGAGCTGGCAATCGCGATGCTGGCGTGCGCCCGCATCGGTGCCGTCCACTCGGTCGTGTTCGGCGGCTTCAGCTCCGAATCGCTTCGTGACCGCATCAACGATGCTCAGGCGTCGGTACTCGTGACCGCCGACGGCGGCTGGCGCCGCGGCCAGGTAGTGCCGCTGAAACAGATGGCGGACGAAGCGTTGAAAGGCACGCCGTCCATCAAGCACGTCGTCATCGTGCAACGGCTTCATGGTTCGCCGGTTCCGGTGCACGTGGAGGAAGGTCGCGACCACTGGTACCACCGGCTCATGCAGGACGCCCCGTATACCTGTGAGCCGGAGAAGATGGACGCGGAGGACATGCTGTACATCCTCTACACATCCGGCACGACGGGGAAGCCGAAGGGGATCGTCCACACCACGGGCGGATATCTCGTCGGAACGTACGCGACCACGAAATGGGTGTTCGACCTCAAGGAGGACGACGTCTACTGGTGCACCGCCGACATCGGGTGGGTCACAGGGCACAGCTACGTCGTCTACGGACCGATGGCCAATGGCGCGACGGTGGTGATGTACGAGGGCGCGCCCGACTGGCCGAAAAAAGATCGATTCTGGGAGATCGTCGAACGCTACGGCGTCACGATCTTCTATACGGCCCCGACGGCCATTCGCGCATTCATGCGCTGGGGTACCGAGTGGCCGTCCGGCCGCGACATGTCAAGCCTGCGGCTGCTCGGATCGGTTGGTGAGCCGATTAATCCCGAAGCGTGGGTCTGGTACCACCGCTACATTGGCGGCGAGCGGTGCCCGGTGGTGGACACCTGGTGGCAGACCGAGACCGGCGCGATCATGATCACGCCGCTGCCGGGAATCGTCAGCACCAAGCCCGGCTCCGCCACGCGGCCGTTTCCGGGCATCAAGGCCGAGATCAAGAACGACAAGGGCGAAACCCTCGAGGGGGCCGGCGGCGGCCTGCTCGCGCTGACGCGGCCGTGGCCGGCGATGCTGCGCGGCATCTACGGCGACCCGGAACGCTACGTCCAGCAGTACTGGAGCCGCTGGACGCCGGAGATCTACGTCACGGGCGATGGCGCGAAACGCGATGCCGACGGTTATTTCTGGCTGCTGGGGCGCGTCGACGACGTCCTCAATGTGGCTGGCCATCGCATCGGCACGATGGAAGTCGAGAGCGCGCTCGTGGATCATCCGCGTGTCGCGGAAGCGGCCGTGGTGGGCCGTCCGCACGAGATCAAAGGGCAGGCGGTGGCGGCGTTCGTCACGCTGAAGGAGGGCACCTCCGGCTCGGAAACGCTGGTCGCCGAGCTCAAGGAGCATGTTGTCAAGAAAATCGGCGCCATTGCGCGGCCCGACGACGTGATTTTTGCCGCCGATTTGCCGAAGACCCGTTCGGGAAAGATCATGCGCAGGCTGCTGCGCGACATTGCCAACGGGAAAGCGCTGGGCGACACGACCACTCTGGCTGATCCAGCAGTCGTCGCCCGGCTGAAAGAACAGTATCAGGACGAACACTAAGCCGCTGTGGTGCGCGCCTTTAGGCGGACCTCCGGAACGAACGTCCCGTTGCCGCCGTAAGGCTTACGGGAGGCACAATAACCCTAGATGGCCCTGATTGAAACGCGCGACCTGTGGAAGACCTACGTCATGGGGTCTGAGGAGATTCACGCCCTCCGCGGCGTGTCGATCCAGATCGACCGCGGCGAGTACGTCGCCATCATGGGACCATCGGGATCCGGCAAGTCGACGTTGATGAACCTGATTGGCTGTCTCGACACGCCGACGAAGGGCAGCTACCTGTTGAACGGCAAGCAGGTCAGCCAGATGAACGACAACGAGCTGGCGCGGATACGCAACGAGGAAATCGGGTTCGTGTTCCAGACGTTCAATCTGCTGCCGCGCGCCTCGGCCCTGCACAACGTGGAGCTTCCGCTCGTATACGCCGCCGTGCCGTCGAAGGATCGCCAGGCACGTGCGCGCGCCGCGCTCGACAAGGTCGAATTGTCGGAGCGCATGAACCACCGCCCCAACGAACTGTCCGGTGGGCAGCGGCAGCGCGTGGCCATCGCCCGCGCCCTCGTGAACAATCCGTCGATTCTTCTTGCCGACGAGCCGACCGGCAACCTCGACTCGAAAACGGGAAACGAAATCATGGGCTTGTTCGATCGGCTGCACGCCGCCGGCAATACCATCATTCTTGTGACGCACGAAGCGGACATCGCGGGCTACGCGCGCCGCGCCATTCACCTGAGGGACGGTCAGGTGGAGAAGGACGTGCAGCAGAGCCGGGCCGTTCACGCCTAGATAGCCGCCCAGTGCCCCGCGGCGATCTGTCGCAGCGGCGCCTCGCGGTCGAAGCTCGCGGGATCCAGCTCGATGCGCTGACGCACGGCGTCAGGATCCAGCGTTGGAATGGCGCTGAGCAGCGCGCGCGTGTACGGATGCGTGGGCTGACGGAAGAGCGACGCCGTCTCCCCCGTCTCGACGATCTTGCCCAGATACATCACCGCGACACGGCTGCAGATGTTCTCGACCAGCCGCAGATCGTGAGCGATGAAGAGATACGTCAGCTTGAGCCGCTGCTGCAGATCCAGCAGCAGCTTCACCACCTGCGCCTGGATCGACACGTCGAGCGCGGAGACCGCTTCGTCGGCGACGATCAGCGCGGGATTGAGGGCCAGCGCGCGGGCGATGCCGATTCGCTGCCGCTGCCCGCCGCTGAACTCGTGCGGATAACGCTGCAGGTGGTCGCGTTCCAGTCCGACCAGCTCGAACAGCTCCTCCGCGCGCGCGCGCCGCTCGGCGCGTGACCCGAGACCGTGGATGACGAGCGGTTCCTCGACGATGCGGCCGACGCGCATGCGCGGGTTCAGCGACGAATATGGATCCTGAAACACGATCTGCATGTCGCGCCGCGCCTGTCGCAGGCGCGCCGCCGAGAACCCGAGGACGTTCTCTCCACGAAAAAGCACTTCACCGGATGTCGGCTCGATCAGCCGCAGGATGCAGCGGCCGGTGGTGCTTTTCCCGCTGCCCGATTCGCCGACGAGCCCGAACATCTCGCCTTCCTCGACGATGAAGCTGACGTCGTCCACGGCGCGGACGATCGAGGGCCGAGCAAACAGGCCCTGCTTCCGCGCGAAGTGTTTGACGAGACGGCGGACCTCGAGCAGGGCCGCCATCTACTTCATCCCCGGCACCGCTGCGAGCAGCGATCGCGTGTAGGGATGGACGGGCGCGCGGAGAATCTGACGGACCGGTCCGTCTTCGACCACCTGTCCGCGGTACATGACCACCACACGATCAGCCATTTCCGCAATGACGCCGAAGTCGTGCGTGATCAGCATCAGCGCGAGCTGAAACCGCTCCTTCAGCTCGCGAAGCAGCTCGAGCACCTGCGCCTGAATTGTGACGTCCAGCGCAGTGGTCGGCTCGTCGGCGATGATGAGCGGCGGCCGGCAGGCGAGCGCGATGGCGATCATGACGCGCTGCCGCATGCCGCCCGACAGCTGGTGTGGGTAATCGCGGACGCGGCGTGCCGGATCGGCGATTCGCACCGCGTCGAGCAGCTCCACCGCGCGCGCGCGTGCGTCGCGCGAGTCGGCCATGCCGTGAACAGTCAGCGCCTCGGCAATCTGGTCGCCGACGCGCATGACCGGATTCAACGCCGTCATCGGCTCCTGAAAGATCAGCGAGATGCGGGCTCCGCGCACCTCGCGCATTTCCGGCTCGCTCAGGCGCAGAAGATCGCGTCCTTCGAACATCACCCGTCCGCGGACGATCCGGCCAGGCGGCTGAACGAGACGAAGGATGGAAAATGCGGTGACCGACTTGCCGCTGCCCGATTCGCCGACGACGCCGAGTGTTTCTCCGGACGCAATCTGCAGACTGACGCGGTCGACAGCGGTGACCTGGCGGGCTCCGTCGAAAACGACGGTCAGATCCTGAACGTCCAGCAGCGGCGGCATGTCAGTCGGCAGCCTGGTACTCGCCGAACACCCGGCGCAGAGTGTCCGCAATCTCGCCCACCGTTGCGTGCTGTTCAACGGCCGTAATGACCGGGGGGACGAGATTGTCGCCGCCGCGGGCCGCCTGTTCGACGCCGTCGAGCGATCGCCGCCAGGCGTCCTCGCCGCGCGACGCCCGCAGCGCGCGCAGCCGGTCGATCTGCGCCTGTTCGACGGAAGGATCGATGGTGAACACCCTGGCTCCTGAGCCTTCGGCCTCGGGACCGGCGGCATCGTCCGAGTAGCGGTTCACCCCGACGACCACTGCCGCACCCGAGTCGATCGCCTGCTGGGCCCGGTAGGCGGACTCGCGAATCTCGCGCTGAATGTAGCCGGTTTCGATAGCGGCCAGTGTACCGCCAAGCGCTTCGATTCGATCGAGCAGCGCCGAGGCGCCGGACTCGATCTCGCTCGTGCGCTCCTCGATCGTGAATGACCCTCCGGTCGGATCCGCCGTGTTCGCGACGCCGCTCTCGTGCAGGAGGATCTGCTGCGTGCGCAGCGCCGTGATCGCGCTGTCTTCGGTCGGGAGCGCCAGCGCTTCGTCCTTCCCGTTGCAGTGCAGCGACTGGGTTCCGCCGAGAACCGCCGACAGCGCCTGGAGGGCGACGCGCACGATGTTGTTGTCGGGCTGCTGGGCCGTCAGCGTGCTGCCGGCCGTCTGGGTGTGGAAGCGAAGCTGCTGCGCGCGCGGGCTCGTGGCGCCGAAGCGGTCGCGCATGATGCGGGCCCACAACCGCCGCGCCGCCCGGAACTTGGCGATTTCGTCAAGGAAGTCGTTGTGGGCGTTGAAGAAGAACGACAGTCGCGGAGCGAAGGCGTTCACGTCGAGCCCGGCCGCCAGGCACGCCTGGACATAGGCAACCCCGTCTGCCAGCGTGAAGGCGACCTCCTGCGTCGCGGTCGAACCCGCTTCGCGGATGTGGTAGCCGCTGATCGAGATCGGGTTCCAGTTGGGCATCATGCGCGTGCAGAACGACACGATGTCCGTGACGATTCGCAGCGAGGCCCGCGGCGGGTAGATGTAGGTGCCCCGTGCGACGTACTCCTTGAGGATGTCGTTCTGCAGCGTCCCCGACAGCCTGCCTGCATTCACCCCCTGTCGTTTCCCGGCGGCGATATACATCGCCAGGAGCATCAGCGCCGTCGCGTTGATCGTCATCGACGTGGAGACCTGGTCGAGCGGGATTCCATCGAACAGGGTGGCCATGTCGTCGAGCGAGTCGATCGCTACGCCGACGCGGCCGACCTCGCCCTGGGCCAGTGCGTGATCCGAGTCGTATCCGATCTGGGTGGGCAGATCGAAGGCGACGCTGAGGCCCATGACCCCGCGCTCGAGCAGGTACCGGTAGCGGCGATTGGATTCGGCGGCCGTTCCAAACCCCGCGTACTGGCGCATCGTCCACGGCCGGCCGCGGTACATGGTGGGCTGGATGCCGCGGGTGTAGGGAAACTGGCCCGGCAGTCCGATATCTATGGATGAGAAAGAGACGTTCGTGGGGGAGTGGAAAGGCGGCTGCTCGGGGTCTCCCATTGTCGACGCTGCCGAAATTCTAGGCCGTTTTGTTGACACTTCGAGATCCAGCCTCTACAATTGCGAGCAGCCTTCCTTAAGGCTAACCCCCTATAAATGAAACACTTTGGCGCCCGATCCCTGTCACGCCTCCCCGGCCTGAACAGGTTCGGATCGGGAGACGCCCCGGATCCCGGCCCGGCGGCGGGTGCTAGGAGGAGCAGGAATGGATGACGTCGTGAACCGGTTCGCGAAAGAGCTGGCCGACGCGATTGCTGCCGCTGTGGCTGAAAACCCGCAAGTGGAAGCATGCCGTGCACGTGCCCGGGAGGCCGGCTACGACATGCGTGTGACCCTCGAAGCCGTCGTCGGCTTCGTGAATCGGAACAACGGGGCTGCGGTGACCAAGATCACCACGCCGGCGCGGCTCCTCCCGGCGCGGAAAACGTTCGAGCTTACTACCAATGACCGTCGCTTCCTGCGCTCGCTCCGGATCGGCGCGGACGAAGCGAAGGAAGCAGTGGAATAACACTCCAATGTGCCGCGTGGCGCGGACCTTGTCAGGTCCGCGTCAGGCGCGCCTGAAAGGCGCGCCCCACATCTTTCAGCGGGCCTTGCCCTGGTTCGCGACCGCTTCCGCCTTTTTGCGCGCCGTCTCGGCATCTCCGAGATAGATTTTGTTCAGGGAGCGCAGGTCGTCGTTGAGCTGATACACGAGCGGGATGCCGGTCGGAATATTCAGTTCGACAACCTGCTCGTCGGACATGTTTTCCAGATGTTTCACCAAAGCCCTGAGGCTGTTGCCGTGCGCCGCGATGAGGACGTGCTTGCCTGCCTTGATGTCCGGCGCGATTGTGGATTCCCAATAGGGGATGAAGCGGGCCACCGTGTCCTTCAACGATTCGGAGGACGGAATCTGATCGTCCGGAATCGAGGTGGTGTACCGCCGGTCGTGCGATGGATGATCGGGATCGTTATCGGGCAGCGGCGGCGGCGGAATGTCGTAGCTGCGGCGCCAGATTTTCACCTGCCGCTCACCGTGCTCCGCGGCGGTTTCAGCCTTGTTCAACCCCTGGAGGGCGCCGTAATGCCGTTCATTCAGCCGCCAGGACTTGTGGACCGGAATCCACATCATGTCCATCTCGTCGAGCGCGATCCATAACGTCCGGACGGCGCGCTTCAGCAGTGATGTGTAGGCAACGTCGAACTCGAACCGCTCTGCCGCCATGAGGCGGCCCGCCTCGCGCGCTTCCGCGCGCCCTTTGTCGGTGAGATCGACGTCGATCCAGCCGGTGAAGCGGTTTTCCTGATTCCAGGTGCTTTCACCGTGACGCAGCAAAACAACGCGGAACATGAACCTCCTGTGGCGTCCGCCAACGTTCGTGCCTTCCGCCTTAAGGCGGAAGCTACGTGCGCGCGAGCTGGCGAATCGCGCTTCGTCCCGCGTAGCGCGCGGCGGGCCCGAGCTCTTCCTCGATCCGCAGAAGCTGATTGTATTTGGCAATCCGGTCGCTGCGGCTGGCCGAGCCCGTTTTGATCTGTCCAGCTGACGTGCCGACGGCGAGGTCGGCGATGGTGGTGTCTTCCGTTTCGCCCGACCGGTGCGAGATCACCGTTGCGTATCCGGCCTGGCGGGCGAGAGCCATCGCCTCGAGCGTTTCCGTCACCGTGCCGATCTGGTTGAGCTTCACGAGCAGCGCATTGCCCACGCCCTCCGCGATGCCCTTCTTCAGGATGTCCGGATTGGTCACGAACACGTCGTCGCCTACCAGCTGAACGCGACCGCCCAGCGCGCGCGTCAGCGCCTTCCAGCCATCCCAGTCGCTTTCGGCGACCCCGTCTTCGATGGAGACGATCGGGTATTGACGCGTCCATTCCTCGTACAGCGCCACCATGTCGGCCGATGACCGCGTCGGTTCGTTCGATTTGGTGAAGACGTAGGCGCCGCCGTCCCACAGTTCGCTGGCCGCCACGTCGAGGGCGAGAAACACCTCGTCACCGGCCTTGAGTCCCGCGGCGCGAATCGCCTCCACGACGACATCCAGTGCCTCGCGGTTCGATCGGAGATTCGGGGCGAAACCTCCTTCGTCGCCGACGCCGGTGGAGTGTCCGGCCTTTTTCAGGATGCCGCGCAGCGCATGGAAGATCTCGACGCCGGCGCGGAGCGCGTCGCCGAACGTCGGCATGCCCGCCGGCAGGACCATGAATTCCTGGAAGTCGACGCTGCTGTCGGCGTGCGCGCCTCCGTTCAGGATGTTCATCATCGGCACCGGCAGCAGGCTCGCCGATTCCGTGCCGGCTAACCGGGCGATGTGCCGGTACAGCGGAATGCCGTCGGCCGCTGCCGCCGCGCGCGCCGCGGCCATCGAGACGCCGAGCAGCGCGTTGGCACCGAGGCGGCTCTTCGTCGGCGTGCCATCAAGCGCGATCAACGCCCGATCCAGCGCGTGCTGGTCGAAGGCCTTGCCCTGGATGGCGGCAGCGATCTCACCGTTGACGTTGGCGACGGCGCGGCGCACTCCCTTGCCGAGATACCGTGTCTTGTCGCCGTCGCGAAGCTCGAGCGCCTCGCGCTCGCCGGTCGACGCACCGGACGGAACTGCTGCCCGCCCGAACGCGCCGTTGACGGACAGATCGACTTCGACCGTGGGATTGCCGCGCGAGTCCAGTATCTCGCGCGCGACCACTCGAGTGATTCGCATAGTCAGGCCGATGCTGCCCCTCTCCGATCCGCATCCGCCTCTGCGCGCAGCGCGTCGTCGCTGATCGGAGCAATTAACGGTTCATCGTCTGCCGTCACGACAACCACGCCGCCCTCGGTCACCGTGTGACGACGACGGTCTTCGGCGGCGTCGAAGCCGATCAGCGCGCCGCGTGGAATGAGGACGTCGCGATCGACGATCGCGCGGCGGATCCGGGCGTGACGGCCGACGCGCACACCGGGCATCAGGATCGTCTGATCGATGTCACAGAAGCTGTGGACGCGCACGTTCGGGCACAGCACGCTGCCCTTCACACGGCTCCCGGAAATGATGCAGCCGCTCGAGATGATCGAATCGAGCGCCTGCCCGCATCGCCTGTCCTGCTCGGCGAAGACGAACTTCGCCGGCGGCGCCTGCGGCTGGTAGGTGCGCAGCGGCCATTCGGGGTCGTACAGGTTGAACTCGGGGTTGACCTGGCACAGGTCCATGTTGGCGTCGAAATAGGCGTCGAGCGTGCCGATGTCGCGCCAATACTTCGCTGACTTCTTGTTCTCGTCGTAGAAACGGTACGAAAAGACCGGGCCCTGCTGAATGAGCGCGGGCAGGATGTTCCTGCCGAAGTCGTGTTCGCTGTCGGCGCGCGTGGCGTCGTCCTCCAGAGCGCGCACCAGGACGTCGGCCTTGAAGATGTAGATACCCATCGACGCGAGCGCGACGTCGCTGGCGCCGGGTGCCAGACGCGGGTTGGTTGGCTTTTCCTGGAATTCGACGACGAGCTCGGAAGCGTCAACGCCGACGACGCCGAAGCGGCCGGCGTCGCTGGCAGGTATTTCGATCGTCGCAATCGTGGCGTCGGCGTTCTTTTCGAGATGGTAGTGAAGCATCTTCGCGTAATCCATCTTGTAGACGTGGTCGCCCGACAGCACGATGACGTGGCTCGGCACTTCACGCGTCACCGAATAGAGGTTCTGGTACACGGCGTCGGCCGTGCCGAGGTACCAATGCTCGCCGACGCGCTTCTGAGGGGCGAGGATTTCGATGAACTCGCCGAGCTCCTCGGAAACGACGTTCCAGCCCATCCGGATGTGGCGGTTGAGCGAAAGCGACTTGTACTGGGTGCAGATGAAGATCCGCCGCAGGCCGGAATTCACGCAATTGCTGAGCGTGAAATCGACAATCCGGTAGGGTCCGCCGAAGTAAACGGCCGGTTTTGCCCGGTCCCTGGTGAGCGGAAAAAGACGTTCTCCGGCGCCGCCAGCGAGCAAAATGACGAGAACGTCGTCGAGGATCATGATCAGGGTCGCCCGCGCGCTGGGGTCGCGATCTTAGCATTGCGCGCGTTGACTTGGCTTTTGCGAGGTGCCTATGATCAGCCGATTCGGCATATTGGATTTGTTCTCCGGGGACCCCTGACCGCGGAGGGAAGTAGAGGAGTTTCATGAACATCCGTCAGCTGCCCGGGCCGGCGCTGGCTCTGGCACTGTTGTTCTCCGCGGGGCCGGTGGTCGCGCAACGCGCCAACACCAACCAGAAAGAGGCGCCGAAAGCGCCCGATCCGGACACTGTTGCACTCGTGCAGCTGGTGGATGCCGCGATTCTGGCGGCCCCAACCGTCCAGGCCGGCGATACCGCGCAAGGCGACATCGCGCTGAAGTGGGACTCCGCCCATTTGATCAGGGGACAGAACGGCGTCTACGTTCCTTTTACAGTCACCTTCGATCCCGCATCAGTGCGGACCTCGGAGGTCGGCGTTTATGTCCGCGCGGTTGAGAAGGGTCAGCTTCCGGCGGTTGTGTCGGCATTGACGCCTCCACCGGCGGGCAGCAAGCCGGCGCAGTCACCGGCGCCGCCGCGATACTCGTGGGACAACGTGAACTACCTGCAGAAGCCGGCGGACGGCCGCATCACCCGAGCGATTGCATTGCCACCCGGTGACTACGAATTGTTCGTCGCGGTGAAGGAGCGCTCGACGGCGCCGACGGCCAAGCCGGCGAATCCGCCCGCGGCGCCCGCCAGCAGGAACGGACTGCTTCGTCACGCCGTCCTCGCGCCGGATTTCAACAAGCCGGATTTGCAGACGAGCAGCGTCATTCTGGCCACGACGGTCGAACCGGTCAGCGGCCAGCTCTCGGCTGCCGAACAGGAGGCCAATCCCTATGTGTTCGGCCCGATGCGGATTGTTCCGTCGAAGGACGGTCGCTTCGGAAAGAACAACGAACTGCAGGTGATCTTCTGGGTGTACGGCGCGACAGCGGCGGCCGGCAAGCCGGACGTGCTGATCGACTTCAATTTTCATCTGCGGCAGCCGGACGGCACTGAGAAGTACTTCAACAAGACCCAGCCACAGGAACTGAACGCGAAGACGCTGCCACCGGAGTTCAACATGACGGCGGGACACCAGCTGCCGGGAAGCCTCATCATCCCGATGGCGCCGTTTCCGGCCGGCGACTACCGTCTCGAAATCAAGGTGACCGACAAGCCTAGTGGTAAGGTGGTTACACAGAACGTGACCTTCACGGTGACTGGCTAGCGCGCGGAACGGAACTGACCCGATTCCGTGCTTGAAAGGCGATCGATGATCCGGCTCATCACCCGTTGGTGTGTTCTCGGGCTCGTGGCGAGTGCCGCGGCGTCGCCTGCGTTCGCGCAGTTACCCAACCGCGCGCGGCTCCAGGCGGTGCCGACCGTCTCTTCCGTGCCGCAGGGAGAGATTCGCGGGATTGTCGAAGACGACAAAGGGCAACCGTTGGCCGGCGTGGTTGTTTCGGCGGTCGGCGCCACGGCGCTCTTTGCGACGACCGATGCGCACGGCAAGTTCGCCTTCCGGAACCTGTCGCTCGGACCGTACCTGGTTCGCGCGCACCTGCAGGGCTACGTTCCGGCCAAGGCTCAGGTCATCCAGGTCGGCGCAGGGCAGGCGACTGTCCATACCCTGTCCCTGACACGTACGGCCGCACCGATCGAGCCATCCAAAGTTCTGACCGCCGGCGTCGGCGGCGCCGTTCCGGCGGGCGAACCCGCCGAGCACGATCACGACGAACGGGCGTGGAGGCTGCGTCACGCGAAGCGCAGTGTGCTGAAGGAGTCAGGACAGACGATAGCGGTGGCCGCGCGGGACGACGACTCGCTGTTCGAAGACTCGCTGCAGCGGCTCGGCCGCGCCGTCGGCAGCCCTGCCCGGCTGGCGACCTCGTTTTTCGCGGACCTCGCCGTCAACGGCCAGATCAACCTGCTGACAACCAGTGCGTTCGATCGCCCGCAGGATCTGTTTGCGCTCGATGCGGCCGCGCCGCACGCCGTGGCGTATATGGCTCTCGTGGTGCCGGGCCGCGGCGGCGACTGGTTGATGAAAGGAACCCTGACGCAGGGCGACCTGGCGTCCTGGATCGTGTCCGGTTCGTATCGGCGGAACTCCGATGCGGCGCACGCATATGAAGCGGGCGTGTCCTACAGCACGCAGCGCTACCTCGGAGCCAATACGGAGGCGCTCCAGGCGATGAGCGACGCCGGCCGCAATGTCGGCGTGATGTACGCCTACGACAACTGGTCGCTGCTCCCGCGCGTCCGCGTTGGCTACGGCGCTCAGTATGCGCGGTACGACTATCTGGAGGATCCCAGCCTGCTCAGCCCACGCGCGAGCGTGACGGTCCAGCCGCTGGCGCGCGATCCGCTGAAGGTGCGCGCCGTTGTGTCGCATCGTGAGATGGCTCCCGGCGCCGGCGAATTCACTCCCTCGTCAACGGGACTGTGGCTGCCCCCGGAGCGGACGTTCTCGCAGATCTCGCGCGCCGCGTTCCGGCCGGAGCGCGTTGATCACGTCGAAGTCTCAGCCGAGCGTCAATGGCCTGGCCTGTTCGTCGTCGGCGTGCGCGCCTTCCGCCAGAACGTCGAGGATCAGACCGTCACCATGTTCGGCCTGGCGCTGCCCGACTCCGTACGCGGCGTCGGCCACTACCACGTCGGCTCCGCGGGCGATTTTTCCGCAAGAGGCTGGGGGGTCAGCATCAGCCGGGCGGTGACGAACAGCGCGCGCGCCTCAGTGGACTACACGCAGGCCGCGACCGAGTGGTCCGGCAATGCGCGCGACGCGCTGGCGCTTGCCGCGCTGGTGCCCGCCGCGCTGCGCGACAATGAGCGCGTCCACGATGTGACCGCGACGTTCGACAGCGTTGTCGCACCGTCCGCGACGCGGGTGTTCGTCGTGTACAAGGTGAATAACACCTACGCGCGTGGGCACGACACGTTTTCGAGCTCGCTGCGGAACGCCCGCTTCAACGTGCAGGTCAATCAGTCGCTGCCGTTCCTCCGTTTTGCGAACGCGAGCTGGGAAATGCTTGCCGCGGTCAGCAATATGTTTGGCGACGACGCGTTTGATGGATCGGTGTACGACGAATCGCTCGTCGTGCAGCCGCCGAAGCGGATTCTCGGCGGCGTGACGGTCAGGTTTTAAGGGTCCGCCGCCGGACCCGCGAAGCTGGCAGATTGCGGGGATGCCGCTGTCTGCCAGCTATTTTCGGCGCAATTTTTGACTCCATCTGATTGGATGATCGGTTCAATCCTTTGTTGCTGACACCTTCGACCGAACGGTGGATTCGCGCGCGGCTGCCGCTGGTTGTCGTCGCGGTCCTGTTGTGCCTTGGCGCGGCGAACGTCGCCTCGCGCGCGACATGGCACGAGGTCGAGGACGGCGTGCTCTGGATCGAGCAGAACGGAAGCGTGGTGGCGGCGGAGATCGCACCCGGAACGCCGGCGGAGCGGGTCGGGTTGAAGCGGGGCGACATTCTGCTGGCGATCGACAACGCCCCCATCGTGGACGTGGACGATGTCGTCGCCGCGCTGCACCGCGCCGATCGCGACACGACGCTTCGTTACTCCGTCGTTCGGCTGGAGACCAGCCAGCCCGTGGACGTCCAGCTGGCGCCGGTGCCAGGCGGTGCGGGCGTGCTGTATTTCGTGCTGGCGGCGGTCGGAACGTTCACGCTGCTCGTCGGCGGCGCTGTCAGGCTGCGCCGTCCGCGGGATCCGGCGACGCTGCACTTCTTCTGGATCGCGGTGGCATTCTTCGGCGTGTTCACGTTTTCGTTCAGCGGCCGCCTCGATCGTCTCGACTGGGTGTTCTATTGGGCCGACGCGATTTCCATCCTCGTCCTGCCGCCGCTGTTTCTGCATTTCACGCTCGTGTTCCCCGAGCGTCCGCGCCGCTGGTCGGGCGGTCAGCTTGGCCGGGCGCTGATCGTCGGCGCCTACGTCCCGGCCGTTGTGCTCGGTCTCGCGCGGGCGATTGCAATCGCGCGCGGGCCGAGCGATGCGGCGCTCTTTGCCCGGGTCATTGGCAACGTGGACCGCATCGAGCTGCTCCCGCTCGCGGTCTGTTTGCTGGGCGGACTGGCCGGCCTCTGGCGCGCGATGTCCCAGGTCGCGACGGTGACCGCGCGCCGGCAATTGCGGTGGATCGCGTGGGGCACGACCTTGGGAACGGCGCCGTTCGCCTTCGGTTATGCGCTGCCGTGGGCGCTCGGTGTCGAGCCATCGGTCCCGATGGAGCTGTCCGTGATCGCGCTCGGCGTGATCCCGCTGGCCTATGCCTCGGCCATCGTTCGCTATCGCCTGATGGACATCGAGGTGATCGTGAAGCGGGCGCTCGTCTACATCGCCGCGCTGTCCGCGATCGTCCTGATTTATGCGGCACTGCTCGGCGCCGTGCAGCGCGTATCGGTGAGCGGCAACGGCCCCAATCAGTGGGTGATTGCGTTCTTTGCCACGCTCGTCGCCGTGCTGCTGGCGCCGCCGGTGAAAACGTTCGTCCAGAACGCACTGGACCGGGCGTTTTATCGTGACCGCTACGACTATCGCCGTGCCCTTGGCGCCTTCGCGCGCGATCTGAACAGCGATCTCGATCTGAACCGGCTCGCGAACCGCCTCATCGGGCGCATCGTCGAGACGCTGCTGATCGATCGGATGGCGTTGATGCTGGAAGACGAGGGGGCGCCGCACTTCAGCGCGTTCCGCGCGTCGGGGTTCGGCGACGATCATCCGCCGGTCCTGCCGGCGCGTTCGCGCATGGGCGCCCGCCTCTGCGAAGGCCACCCCGTGGCGCTGGACGATCCGATGGCCGTCGGCCGATTCCCGGCCGAAGAGATCGAGTTCTGGCGCGACGCGGGTCTCTATTACTTCATCCCCTGCGCCGCCAAGGACAGCACGATTGCCGTGCTCGCGCTCGGCCGGAAAGAGACCGGCGAGCCGCTCACCAGCGAGGACATGGCGCTGCTTGGCGCTGTGGCCGGGCAGATCGCGACCGCGCTGGAAAACGCGCGTCTCTACCGTCAGCTGCATATCAAGGCGGGAGAGCTCGATCGGATGCGCGCGTTCAACGAGAACATCCTCGAATCGCTCGCCGACGGACTGCTCGTGCTGGATCTCAACGACACCATCGTGCGATGGAATCGCGCGCTGGAGCGTGTCTACGGGCTTGCCAGCGCCGAGGCGGTCGGCCGGCGGCTGGAGCATGTATTCGACGCGCCATTCGTCGAAGCGCTCCGCGCCGCGCGCCGCGACACACCGGGCGGAGCAACGCTGTCGCGCATGCCGATTCAGTCTCGCGCCGACGCCGCCGATCGCTCGCTGATTGTCAACGCCGCCCTGGCGCCGCTCCGCGCCGCCGCGGGCGACACCACCGTCACCGTCGGCACCATCGTCATTCTCGAGGACGTCACCGGCCGCGTGCGGCTCGAGGAGCAGTTGCAGATCTCGGAAAAGATGGCCTCCATCGGCCTCCTTGCCGCCGGCGTGGCCCACGAGGTCAACACGCCGCTGACCGGCATCTCGAGCTTCACGCAGATGCTGCTCGAAGGCGCGGACCCCGAGGATCCGCGCACTCGCCTCCTCGAGAAGATCGAACGCCAGACGTTCCGTGCGGCCAAGATCGTCAACGGACTGCTGACGCTGGCGCGCCCCACGGCCGCGAGCGCGAGCGAGCGCAGCGCCGTCGACCTGAACGTCGTCGTCAACGACGTGCTGAGCCTGCTCGAACATCAGTTCGAGCTCCACCGCGTGAAGGTCCGCCGCGAGCTGTCGCTGAGCGCCGTCCTCGTCGTCGGCATGGAGCACAAGCTGCAGCAGGTGTTCCTGAATCTGTTCCTGAATGCGAAGGACGCGATGCCACGCGGCGGCTGGCTGACGATTGCGAGCCGCGTCGAGGGAGATCGCGCGATCGTGGAAGTGGCGGACACCGGGTCGGGCATTCCCAGCGAATACATCGCGCGCATCTACGATCCCTTCTTCACCACCAAAGCCATCGGGCAGGGGACCGGCCTGGGCCTGTCGATCAGCTACGGCATCGTGCGCGAGCACGACGGCGCGATCGACTGCGACAGCGCGCTCGGGCAAGGGACCCGGTTTACCGTCACCCTGCCCGTGGTGGCTCACCATCGGCCGCTCGCGGCCAGGCCGCGCACGTAATGGCCGCTCTCGCTTCCACGGTCCGCCGGTCGGCGTCAATCCTCGTCGTGGACGACGAGGAGATCATGCGCGAGATCCTCGAGGCGCTGTTGACGCGCGAGGGGTATCAGGTGCGGCTTGCCTCCAGCGGTGAAGAGGGGCTGGAGCTGGCGAGGTCGATGCCGTTCGACGCGGCGATCGTCGACGTGATGATGCCGGGGATCGACGGCATCGCCACGCTGCACGAGCTGCGGAAGCTGGACGACGACCTGCCGGTGCTGATGATTACCGCCTTTGCCAGCGTCGAGACCGCCATCGCGGCGATGAAGCTCGGGGCGTTCGACTACATCACGAAGCCGTTCAAGAACGACGAGGTGCTGGTCGTCGTTCGCAACGCCGTCGAGCGCCGGCAGCTGGTGGCCGAAAACACGGCGCTGAAGCAGACGCTGCAGGCGCAGTCCCGGCGGTTTTCAGGGATCATCGGCGGCAGTCCGCGGATGAAGCAGGTCTTCGATCTGATCATCCAGGCGGCGCCCAGCCGCTCGACGATCCTGGTGACCGGTGAAAGCGGAACCGGCAAGGAGCTCGTTGCGCGCGCGATTCACTCGAACTCGCCGCGGGCCGAGCGCGCGTTCGTCACGGTCAACTCCGGCAACCTGCCGTCGGATCTGCTCGAGTCCACGCTCTTCGGCCACGTGAAGGGCGCCTTCACCGGCGCGATCAATCCGAAGAAGGGCCTCTGCGATCTCGCCGACAAGGGCAGCATCTTCTTCGACGAGATCGGCAACATCCCTCCGGAGACCCAGTCCAAGCTCCTGCGTGTCATGCAGGAGCGTGAGTTCATGCGCCTCGGCGGCATGGACACGATCAAGGTCGACGTCCGGATCATTGCCGCGACCAACTGCGACCTCCGCCAGATGGTCGAGGAAGGCCGGTTCCGCGAAGATCTCTACTACCGGCTCCATGTCATCAATATCGTCCTGCCGCCCCTCCGCCATCGCAAGGAAGACATCCCGTTGCTGACCCAGCACTTCCTCGAGAAGTACAGCGAGGAGAACAACAAGCGCGACGTCGAGATCACGCCGGAGGCGCTCGACGTGCTGAGCGACTACGACTGGCCGGGCAATGTGCGGGAGCTGGAGAACGTCATCGAACGTGCGGTCGTGCTCAGCGTGAAGCCCCGGATCGACCTCGACCTGATTCCCGACCACATCCGATCGGCCCCACCCTTCCACATCCCGAAGTTCGCCGTGCCGCCGGAAGGGATCTCCTTCAAGGACGTGATTACGAACGTCGAGAAACGCCTGATCGAGTCAACGCTCGAAGCGGCCGGAGGAGTGCAGAAGCGGGCGGCGGAACTGCTGAAGATCAAACCGACCACGCTGAACGAAATGATCAAGCGATACGAGATCGGCACCAGGCGGAAGAAAGCCAGCACCGCGGCGGATCACGATCGCCCGGTCAAGACGCGGCCGTTTCCGGCGGCCGAACTGACGCGCGAGTAGTTCCTACCTCGCTCTGGCTTTCGACACCAGCCGATCGAACCGGCCGAGCACCGCGTCCCAGCGGAAGTTCTGGCGGATGTAGTTCCGGCCGTTCTCGCCGAGCCGGCTGCGGAGGCGGCTGTTGGTCATCAGCAGCCGCAGCGCTTCCACGAACTCCCCGCGGTTGGAATAGTACAGGCCCCCGTTGCTGCGCCGGCAGTGTTCGACGGCCGCACTGTTGCACGCGCTGGCGAGCACGGGCGTCCCCACCGCAAGGCTTTCGAGGAGCGGTTGCGCGACCAGATCGTCGGCCGACGGCGCGATCGTGACGTCGGCCGCCTCGCAGGCGATCATCCGTTGACGCTCCGGAAGCACACCAGCCAGCCTGATGTATGGCTCGTCCGGAACCTTCATCATCTTGACGCCCATCAGCGCCAGAGACGTGTCGCCGTCGGAGGCGGCAAACGTATCGAAGTAATCGAGCATCTCTTCGCAGCCGTTGTTCGGCTCGACGCGGCCGCTGTACAGCGCAAACGGACCATACAGGCGGTGTCGGCGCCGGAATGGAACACCGCGCCCCTCCAGGTACGACGCCGGCACGTCGTCTTCGCCGCCGGCGCTCATGGCGTCGTCGTCGACGACAACGTCTGCCGGATCCTGTTGATGTCGCGGATACGACTGCTCAGGCGACGGGTCGATCCCGATGCCGACGACCTCGTCGTGCTGCGGCGTGACGCGCATATACGAGCGAAGCAGATGTCGCTCGGTGCCGGAGATCAGGCCAACACCGCGAACGGCAGAAAGGATTTCGGCGCCCACGTCGAAACGCAGTGCGGGCTGGAGCTGCAGATACGGAAAGACGATGGTCCGTTCGGGCGCCAGCGTCGCGGCGGCCACGGTCACGGGGCTGCACAGCGAGAAGAACACCAGCACGTCGTACGACTTGTGCTGCCGCCGAATGAAATCGATCAGCCCGGCCGACCAGGGGCCCGCGCGGCGCAGCCACTCGAGTTCGTCGGCTCGCGATCGCGGCCCGGCCAGGACGCGTGCGGAAAACTGGCCGAAGGCGTGTTCGTCCCTGGCCTGGCTGACGGCGAAACGGCGCACCAGCGCGCCCCGGACGCGATCCGTTCCTTCGGAGTATTCGTTTTTCCAGGTCTGTGGGTTCCTGGCGCAGGTCGTCAGCACGTCTACGTCGTGACGGCTGCTGACCTGTTCGGCCAGTACGCGGCAGGCGTGGTCTGGACCCGCGGTGATATCGGCCCCGTACCGTGCCGTGACGAACGCGAACTTCACCTGATCTCCTAGCGCCCGGGCGTATTCGGGTCAGAGGACTGCGCCGGCGCGGCAGGAGTCGATTCGCCTGCGGATGCAACGGGGGTCCGTTCCGGATCCGCGTCAACGGGTGACGGTTCGGGCGCGGGTCCCGGTGACGGCAACGCCACTGGCTCCGGCATCGACGGTGCGGGCAGAACATTCGATTCTGCTGCGGGCTCTCGATCGGCGAGGATGCTGTCTATGACCGGCTCCGCGGCGGATTCCCCGGCCGGAAGTTCCTCCACTCCCTCTTCGTCGCCTTCATCGAGATCCGCGGTGTCTTCGGGCACCGCGGCATTCGCCGGCACAGCGGTGGCGCTCGCATCGGTGCCGGCTATCGAGCCGCGTCGGCCGCGTCGACGCCGGCGCCGTCTCCTCGGCGCATCCACGGCGGGTGCGCTGCTGGTGGCGGTGTTGGCTGCTTCGGGCTGAGCGGTACTTGCTGGCGCGGGCGGTGCCGCTGGAGCGGGCTCCTGGGGACGTGGGCTGCGCGCCGGTGGCGGCGCGCTTTCGAGCGCGCGCACACGGTGATCGTTGAAGTCGACGCGCCCGGCAAGCGCCTCCACCCGCTGACTGAGCGCCTGCATTTCGATGCTGGCGCGCGAGACCTCGGTGACGAGCCGCTGCACGATCTGGTAGTGGAGCGCGTTCCATTCTGTCTGCCGCCGTTCGAGCTCGGCGGCGCGCGTGGCCGCGGCGCGATTGAGCCGGCCCTGCGCCTGCAGGGCACCGACAACGGCCGACGGATTGAACAGCAGCTTCAACAACGGATTGAACAGCCGCCGGAAGAAGCGCACCACCGGGCTGCCGGCGTAGATGGCGTCGTCGGCGAATGAATCGGCGGTATCGGTGCCCGGGGGCAGCGGATCGGGCGGCGCCGCGGCGCCCTTGCGCAGCTGCTCCAGCAGTGTCGGATTGATGTTGCGCGGCTCGAGGATCGCTTCAAGCCGACGTGCCGCGAGATCCTGAATCTGCTGTGTCGAGAGCTCGATGCCGTGGCGCTGGGAGATCCGGTTCCGGATCTCGCGCATGATCTGATCGACGTCCACCTGATCGGCCGATGGCCGCGCCCCCTGTTCGGCAGACTGCGGCGTGCGCCGGTCGCTGCCGCGCCGGTCGGTTCCACGCCGACCACGGTGGTAATGCGGCCGCCTGCCAGAGGGATTGTGATCCATTGCCATCAGTGTCGTGTCAAAAAGCCCCCCCGCGCATCAGCGTCCCAGGGGGGTGTACAGGATTATCGCAACGGCGAGACTCCACAAGCCGACGCACGCCAGCAGCGGACCGTCCGTGACCAGCAGTGTCGTCGGGCTGCCGCCGCCCCTTTTCTGGTGCACCAGATACAGATATCGAAAGATGCCATAGAGCACAAACGGGATCGTCAGGCCCAGCCGGGTGGTGCCCAGCCTTTGTGCCGTTTCGACGCTGGTGGCGTAGAGGGTGTAAGCGACTAGCGTCGAGGCGGTCACGACCGCGATCATCTGGTCGAGCAGGTAAGGGCTGTATTCATGGAGGATCGGCCGATGGTCGATGGCGCCTTCGGCCAGCAGCGTCAGCTCGTGCCGGCGTTTACTGAATGAGAGGAACAGCGCCAGCAGCGTCGTGCAGACGAGCAGCCAATGACTGATTGGCACCGCGACAGCGACCGCGCCGGCGGCCGCGCGCAACACAAAGCCCGCCGCGATCGTCAGCGCATCGATGATGACGAGGTGCTTCAGCACGAAGGAATAGAGAAACAGAAGCGCCAGGTAGGCGGTCGCCACGACGCCGAGCAGCGGCCGGATCGCAAAGGCGGCGCCCACTCCGGTCAACCCGAGAATCAGACCGACGGTCACCGCGAGACCCGGCGACAGTTTCGCTGAGGCGATCGGCCGTTCGCGCTTCAGCGGATGCCGTTGATCCGCGGTCCGGTCGGCGACGTCGTTGAAGAGGTACACCGCTCCAGACAGCGCGCAGAAGATCAGGAACGCGCCGGTTGCCGCGCCGAGCGCCGGCGCACTTGTCAGTTGGCCGCCGAACAGCGCGCCAGCGAACACAACCAGGTTCTTGGTCCACTGCTCCGGCCGCAGCGAAATCAGCAGCAGGACTGTGGTCGAACGGGACTGCGTGGACACGCGCGGAGATCGGCCAGGCGACGGCGCCGCGGAAGCCATCACCACGGGCCGTCCGTCAGACGTTGGCCGATGAGAAGCTCCGTACCGCGTCAGCCTCGTTGTCGTAGGTTTCGAACACGGTCAGCAGCTTGGTAATGGCGAGGAGATCGGTAATCCGCTTCGTCAGGCTGAGCAGCTTGAGGCTGCCGCCCTGGCGGCTCACCGTCGTATAAGTGCGGACGATCTCACCCAACCCGGCGCTGTCGATGTAGGGGACCTCGGCCAGATTGAGTACGAGCTTCTTGCGCCCCTGCAGCACGAGGCTATTGATCTTGTCCTTCAGGATCTCGTCACCCTCGCCGAGCGTCAATTTGCCCTTGACGTCCAGAATCGTCACGTCGCCGGCTTGCCGTTCGTCGATCTGCATTACAACCTCGATTGAAATGGCCTAAAAGATTCGAATTTTAACATACAGACACAAAGGGCCAGACTCGCGTCTGGCCCTTCGCGACGTTGGAAAATATGGTTGCGAACGACGGTCTCAGACGCCGCCGGCGCCTGCAAACTTCCGCTGCTGGAAGCACTCTTTGCAGAACACCGGACGACCCTGAGTCGGACGGAACGGAACCGTGGTGTCCTTACCGCATGCCGAGCATGCGGTCTGTGTCTCCACCCGTTCGCGCGGCGCTGGTCCGGCGCTGGCTCGGTTCGCCCGTTTGGCCTTACACGTCTTGCAACGCTTCGGCTCGTTCTTGAACTGCTTGTCGGCGAAGAACAGCTGTTCGCCAGCCGTCCAGATAAACTCCGACCCGCAGTCCACACACCGTAAGGCCTTGTCCTGGAACTCCATCGGTCGCCACCTCGTGAGCTCGTCGATCCCGCGTGCTTACTCCGTTTCTCTTCGGAGCTTCTTGCGGTTACGCTTCCGCGCCAGCGCCTGTTTGGCCCGACGCTTGTCCCCTGGTTTCAGATAGAAAGAATGCTTCTTGATGTCCTTGATGATGTCTTCCTGCTGAACCTTTCGCTTGAAGCGTCGGAGTGCGCTCTCGATCGACTCGCCCTCCTGAATCTTCACTTCAGCCACGCCTGTTACACCCCCTCACTGGCCTAGTGGGTCCCCTGCCAAAACGCTCGAAAAGTGGCGAATATGCTAGGCTAGCACAGGCAGGCGCGGATTCTAGGGCGCAACATGCCGCCGCGTCAACGAAATAGTCGGGATTGGCGGCGGCAACCTGCACACATCGTCTGCTTCACCCGAACTCCCTGCCCGTCATACAGTTAGCCCTCCCATGAAGGTTCTGATCCTCGGCTCCGGTGCGCGTGAGCACGCGATGGCGTGGAAGTTGGCGCGCGAGCGTGACGTTTCGGCTGTCCTTTGTGCGCCAGGGAACCCCGGAATCGCGGAAGTGGCGCAGTGTCTTCCCGGTGATCTGACGAAACCTGACCAACTGCTGGCGCTCGCGGAAACACAGGACGTCGATCTCACCGTGGTCGGTCCTGAACTGCCTCTCAGTCTGGGAGTTGCCGATCTCTTTACAGCGGCCGGCAGCGCGATCGTCGGCCCTTCACGCGCCGCCGCGGCGCTCGAGTCGAGCAAGTCATTCGCGAAAGCGTTCATGGAGCGGCATCGCGTGCCGACGGCTCGCTTTCGAGTGTGTGATTCGGCCGCGGACGCGATGACGTTCGTCCGATCCGGCGAGTTCGGATTCCCGCTGGTCGTGAAGGCGGACGGTCTGGCGGCCGGCAAAGGTGTCGTGATCGCGGAGGATCGCGCCGCCGCGGAGGCCGCGGTCGGCAGCGCGATGATCGATCGCGCATTCGGCAATGCCGGCGAGCGCGTCGTGTTCGAGGAATTCCTCGTTGGGGAGGAGGCCTCCTATTTCGTGCTCGCCGACGGCGCGGCATTCGTTCCGCTGTCGTCGGCTCAGGATCACAAGCGCATTTTCGACGATGACCGCGGGCCGAATACCGGCGGCATGGGAGCGTTTTCTCCAAGTCCGTTGCTCACACCGGACCTCGAACGCCGTGTGCTCGATGAGGTCGTCCGCCCCGTTCTTGCGGGTATGGAAGCGGAAGGGCGTCCATATCGCGGTTTCCTCTACGTCGGTTTGATGCTGACCGCGCATGGTCCCAAGGTGATCGAGTTCAACGTTCGCTTTGGCGATCCGGAAGCTCAGGTCGTGCTGCCGATGCTGGACGAGGATCTCTCATGGCTGCTTGGCGCCGCCGCCACGGGCGCGCTCCCGTCCAGGCCGGCGCGCTTCCGCGACGAGCCGCACGTCGGCGTGGTGCTGGCCTCGCGCGGTTATCCGGAGAGTTCGGAAAACGGTCAGCCAATCGCGGGACTCGACGAGGCAGCCGGCGTGCCGGGTGCGATGGTGTTCCACGCCGGCACCGCCCGCCGCGACGGGCGGATCGTGACAGCGGGGGGACGTGTCCTGACCGTGGTCGGGCGCGGGCCTTCACATCGCGAAGCGATCGAGACCGCATACCGGGCGGCCGCGCATATCCGGTTCGACGGCATGCAGATGCGCCGCGACATCGGGACGAAAGCGCTCGCACGCCTTCGCCAGGGTTCGGGCGCCCAGGCTGGCTCGTGAAGTACGCAATCGTCACGTTCGGATGCCGGGTCAACCAGGCCGACTCGCTGGCGCTGGAAGGCCAGCTGCTCGCACGCGGCGGCACCGCTGTGTCCGCCGACCGGGCAGACGTCCTCGTCGTCAACACATGCTCCGTTACCGCGACGGCTGATCAGGGCGCACGCCAGACCATCCGCCGGGTCGTTCGCAGCAATCCCTCCGTTCGCGTGATCGTGACCGGTTGTTACGCGACGCGGGTCCCGCGAGAACTGGCGAACCTGCCGAACGTCGTTCAGGTCGTTCCGAACGAAAGCAAGGACGGCGTTGCCGACCTGGTGGCGCGGGAATCAGGTCTTTCAACGGCCGACCGGTTCAGCGGCGGCGACGGCCCCTGCGGCAGTGTTCTCGCACCGGGAGTTGCAGGGCGAACGGCCTTCACGCTCCGCGTGCAGACGGGATGTGATCAACGCTGCAGTTACTGCATCATTCCCTCGACCCGGGGACGAGGGCAGTCGAAACCGATAGACGAGATCATCCGCGACGTCGATCGGGCGATCCGGGCAGGCTACAAGGAAATCGCGCTGACCGGGGTGCACCTGGGCTCGTACGGCCGTGATCTGTCACCGCGCTCGTCGCTGCTGGCGTTGCTCGAGCACCTTGATGCCTGCCCCGAGGATGTCCTGTTCCGCGTGAGTTCGCTCGAGCCGATGGACTGCGCGCCTGAGGTTGTTGCGCTTGCGGCCGGCTCACCACGAATTGCTCCGCACTTTCATCTGCCGTTGCAGCACGGGGCCGACACGATGCTCAGCGCCATGCGCCGGCCCTACACGGCCGGCTTCTACACGGCGCTCGTGGAACGGATCGTTGGCCTGATGCCGCATGCGTCGATCGGGTCCGACGTCATCGTCGGCTTTCCCGGCGAAACGGCCGCGCAGTTCGACGAGAGCGTGGCCGTCCTTCGACACCTCCCGCTCTCGCATCTTCACGTCTTTCCCTATTCCGACCGTCCCGGCACGGAAGCCGCGGCGCTTCAGCCGAAGGTCGAGGGAACGGTGATTCGTGAACGTGCGCGGCGTGTGCGAGAGATCGGCGCAGACATGACCCGCCGGTTCCGGGCGGCTCAACGTGGCACCGTGCGCCGCGCTCTGGTGGTGGATGATGGCTGGTCGGCGGTAACGGATAACTACGTCAAGGTGCGGCTCGAGCAGCAGGCCGAGCGCAACACGTGGGTGACGCTCACCTTATAGGACCGGCCTTATTTCAGCAGTAGCGCCATCTGCTGCGCGGCGGTCTTCTTCGTGCCGCCTTCGACGATCAGTTGCCCGCATGCGGCGCGGATGTCCTGACCGCGGCTCTTCCGTACAGATACGGTGATGTGCCGATCCGCGAGGATCTGTGCGAAGCGATCGACGCGGGTGTCGGAGGGCCGCTCGTATGGAATTCCCGGGGCCGGATTCAGCGGGATCAGGTTGACCTTTGCCTTGATTCCGGCGAGCAGCTTGACCAGCCGGCGGGCATCGTCGGGCGTATCGTTCACGCCATCGAGCATCACGTACTCGAACGTAATGCGGTTGCGCTTCTTCAGAGGAAATCGCCGGCACGCGTCGAGGATGTCGGCCAGTGGGTACTTCTTGTTCGGCGGGACCAGCGCCGTCCGTTGCTCGTCCGTTGTGGCGTGAAGCGACACCGCCAGATTTGGCATCAGCGGCTCGCGCGCCAGGCGTTCGAGCCCGGGGACGATTCCGACCGTCGACAAGGTGATGCGGCGGGGGGATACCGCGAGGCCGTGCTCCGAGTGCAGGATGCGCAGCGCCTTCATTGTGTTGTCGTAGTTGTGGAGCGGTTCACCCATCCCCATCAGAACGATGTTGAACGGGAAGTCGAGAAGGTCCGTAGCGGCGGCAAGAACCCGGACCTGACCGGCGATCTCTCCGGCGGTCAGGTTGCGGACCAGTCCCATCTTGCCCGTCAGGCAGAATCCGCACGACATTGCGCATCCGACCTGAGTCGAAATGCAGAACGTCATCGACGGGGTGTCCGGGATGAAGACTGACTCGATGTGGCGGTGGTCGGCGAGTTCGAGCACGAACTTTCGGGTGCCGTCGGCGGACCGTTCGTCGCTGACGATTCGCGGAGTCGAGACGGTAAAGTCCTGGGCGAACTGTGAGCGGAGTGTCCGCGAAAGGTCGGTCATCCGCTCGAAATCCGTGATGCCGCGGCGGTAAATCCAGCGGTAGAGCTGCCGCGCGTGGAATGGTTCGATACCGCGCGACTCGAGGATATGCTCGAGCTCGCTCAGCTCCAGGGCGGCGACGTCCACCGATCGCGAGGTCATGGATATCTCTCGCATTTTCTACAAGATGCGAACAGTCGATTGTACAACGGTGGCGTTGCCGGGCTCCCCGCGACCCGGTGTTTTCGATTGCGGCTGCCGAGGCGCGCGTGCTATCATCCTTTTGTTCTTCTAATCCCCTGTCAGTCAACAATTTGCGGCGATTATCGCCGTCGTTGACGGGCGCGGCCAGGCGACCATCGTTCCCAGATTCGACCGACGTGACTGAATCAGCAATCGTCCGCGAGGTGTTGCCGAATGGGCTCCGTCTTCTGACGGAGCGGATGCCGCAGGTTCGTTCGGTCAGTATCGGCGTGTGGCTCGCGCGCGGCTCGCGGCACGAGCCGCAGGAGCGGGGCGGCATCGCGCATTTTGTCGAGCACATGCTCTTCAAGGGGACAGGCACGCGAACGGCCGAGGACATCGCCCAGGCGATCGATTCCGTCGGTGGGCAGATGGACGCGTTTACGGCCAAGGAGTACGCCAGCTACTACATCAAGGTCCTCGACGAGCATCTGCCGTTCGCCCTCGAGGTGCTGTCGGACATCGTGATGAACCCACGGTTCAGCGCCGACGACATCGAGCGCGAAAAAAAGGTCGTCCTCGAAGAGATCAAGATGGTCGAGGACACGCCCGACGACCTGGTGCACGAGCTGTTCACCGAGAACTTCTGGGCGGACCATCCGCTCGGCCGGCCCATCCTCGGGACGAAGGAAACGGTCGAGTCGCTCGATGCCGAGGCGCTGACGCGCTATTTCCGGGGCGCGTACACCGCACCGCACCTGATCGTGTCTGCGGTCGGCAACGTCGACCACGCGCGGGTCCGCGATCTCGTCGGGCGGATATTCGCTGCGCTGCCGACCGAGACGACGCCGGTTTCGGAAGCTCCGCCCCGCGTGGTGCCGTGCACGATCATCCGCAACAAGGAACTGGAACAGAGCCATGTCTGCCTCGGCACGGCCGGCTACCGCCAGGATCACCAAGATCGCTATTCGAGCTACGTGATGAACACCGTGCTCGGCGGCTCCATGAGCTCGCGGCTGTTTCAGAACGTCCGCGAGAAACGTGGTCTCGCGTATGCGGTGTTCAGCGGCCTCAGCGCCTACCGCGACACCGGCTCGATGACCATCTATGCCGGCTGTGCCAATGACGCTGTCGGGGAACTGATCGACGTCGTGATCGGCGAGCTTCGGCGCATGAAGGACGAGCCGCTGCCCGATTCGGAACTGCGGCGGGCGAAGGACCACCTCAAGGGCAGCCTGATGCTGAATCTCGAGAGCACATCCAGCCGGATGTCGCACATCGCCCGTCAGGAGATCTATTTCGATCGGCAGTTTGGCCTCGACGAAACACTCGACGGTGTCGAGCGTGTCACCCCTGATGACATCCAGCGCGTTGCACGCGATTTGTTCGCGTCCGATGCGCTCGCGGCGACAGTACTCGGCGCGGTGAACGGTCTGCAGATTTCGAGGGAGCGACTGTGGCTGGGCTAAGGAACGCCGCTAAGGCGTTCCGTAGGTTGCTGCGGGGTCGATGATAGGACGCTATACCCACCCTGAAATGGGTCGTCTCTGGAGCGACCAGTACAAGTACGAAACGTGGCTGCAGGTGGAGATTGCGGCCGCAGACGCGATGGCGCGCGCCGGAATCGTCCCCGCCGAGGCGGCCCGTGATATCCGGCAGCGCGGTGCCTTCGACATCGCGCGCATCGAAGAGATCGAGCAGACAACCCAGCACGACGTGATCGCATTTACGACCGCGGTGGCGGAACACGTCGGCCCCTCGGCGCGCTGGCTGCATTTCGGTCTGACGTCGTCCGACGTCATCGACACCGCCCAGGCGTTGCAGATGCGCGCGGCGTGCGAGCTCATCCTGAAGAATCTCGACGCCCTGAAGCAGGCAGTCCGCATCCGTGCCGAGGAGCATCGGCGGACGCCGATGATCGGACGCACGCACGGCGTACACGCGGAGCCGATGACTTTCGGTCTCAAGCTGGCGCTGTGGTACTCCGAGCTGATACGCGACGTCGAACGTATCCGCCGTGCGCGCGAGGTCGTTTCCGTGGGGCAGTTGTCCGGCGCCGTCGGAACGTTCGGCCACCTGCCGCCGGCCATCGAAACCGACGTCTGTCGTGCTCTCGGGCTGCAGCCGGCCCCGGTGTCGTCACAGGTGATTCAGCGTGACCGGCACGCGGAGTTGTTGTCGGCGCTGGCGATCACGGCCTCGTCCCTCGAGAAGTTCGCGCTGGAGATTCGCGGCCTGCAGAAAACGGAAATCGGCGAAGTCGAGGAACCCTTCGCCAAGGGGCAGAAGGGGTCGTCGGCCATGCCGCACAAGCGGAATCCGATCGGCTGCGAGCAGATCGTCGGGATGGCCCGTCTGGTTCGCGCCAACGCCGGAGCTGCGTTCGAGAACAACGCCCTCTGGCACGAGCGCGACATCTCCCATTCGTCGGTGGAACGCGTGATTCTGCCCGACAGCTTTATCGCGCTCGATCACATGCTGCGGCGCTTTACCCGGATCGTCAGCGGGATGGTCGTGTATCCCGAGCGAATGCGGGCGAATCTGGAGCTCTCGCGCGGCGTGGTGTTTTCCGGCACCGTGCTCCTCGAGCTGGCGCGGCGCGGCGTGTCCCGCGAGCAGGCGTACGAGTTGGTGCAGCGCAACGCCATGCGCGCGTTTCACGAGCAGCGGTCGTTCAAGGATCTGCTGCTCGCCGACGTCGATGTCACCCAGGCGTTGCCGGCACAGGAAATCGAGCGAGCGTTCGATCTCGATGATCAGCTGAAACACGTCGACGTCATTTTCGAGCGGGTATTCGCCCAGCAGGAGGTTCACGCCTGATGCGTGCGCGCGTGTTCGTCACACTCAAACCGTCTGTCTTCGATCCGCAGGGCACGACTGTCGCCGAAGCCCTGCACACGCTCGGGTATGCGAACGTGAAAGACGTTCGACAGGGGAAGTACTTCGAGCTCGATATCGACGCGGCCAGCCCGGCGGAGGCGGAGCGGGTGGCTGCCGAAGCCGCCGCGAAGCTGCTCGCGAATCCGGTCATCGAAAGCTACCGCATCGAAGTGGACGCGGCAGCGCATGCGGAGATGGTCCGATGAAGTTCGCCGTCGTCGTCTTTCCCGGATCGAATTGCGATCACGACGCGCAGTATGCGACCGAGCATGTCCTCGGGCAGCAGGCCGAGCTGATCTGGCACAAGGACACGAGTCTCCGCGGCGCGGACGCCGTGATCCTTCCGGGCGGTTTCGCGCACGGCGATTATCTGCGGACCGGGGCGATTGCGCGGTTTTCCCCGATCATGCAGGACGTGAAGCGCTTCGCGGATGCGGGAGGTCCGGTGCTGGGGATCTGCAACGGATTCCAGGTGCTCCTCGAGGCGGGGATGCTGCCCGGCGCGATGCTCCGGAACGCGAACCTCCATTTTCACTGCGAGCACGTCCACGTCAGAGTGGAGCAGACCGACACGCCGTTCACGCGCGCGTGCTCGACCGTTCGTCCGCTGAAGATTCCCGTCGCGCACGGCGAGGGGAACTACTACGCCGAGCCTGATGTGCTGGCGCGCCTGGAACAGAACCGCCAAGTCATCTTTCGCTACGTCGACGCGGCGGGTCAGGCGACGCCTGCCGCGAACCCGAACGGTTCGCTGAACAACATCGCCGGCATCTGCAACGAGGGCCGCAATGTCGTCGGTTTGATGCCGCACCCCGAGCGAGCCTGCGAGCTCGCCGTCGGCAGCGCCGACGGGCTGGTGCTTTTTGAATCGGCTGTCAGGGCTGTTTCCGAAGGAGCGTGTGCGATCTCGCGATGACGATTACCAACGAACTCGTCGCCCAGCACGGTCTCACCGCCGACGAATATCAGCGAATCGTCGAAGCGCTCGGCCGCGAGCCGACGCTGACCGAGCTCGGCATCTTCTCGGTGATGTGGTCGGAACACTGCAGCTACAAGAGCTCACGCGTTCACCTGAAGACGCTTCCCACGACCGGCAAGCGGGTGTTGCAGGGACCGGGTGAAAACGCCGGCGCAGTCGACATCGGCGATGGCCTTGCCGCGGTATTCAAGATCGAATCCCACAACCATCCGTCGTTCATCGAACCGTACCAGGGCGCCGCGACCGGCGTCGGCGGAATCATCCGCGACATCTTCACGATGGGGGCGCGGCCGATTGCCCTCTTGAACTCGCTGCGATTTGGATCGCTCGACGAGCCGCTGGTCCGCCGGACGATGGCCGGCGTTGTGGCGGGGATTGCGGGCTATGGCAACAGCATCGGCATCCCGACGGTTGGCGGTGAGATCGGGTTCGACGAGAGTTACACCGGCAACCCGCTGGTCAACGTCTTCTGCCTTGGTACGTCGAAGGCAAGCGAGATCGTGAAGGCTGTCGCGTCGGGCGCCGGCAATCCGGTGTACTACGTCGGTGCCAAGACCGGACGCGATGGAATCCACGGCGCGACCATGGCCTCGGCCGAGTTCGACGATAAATCCGCCGAAAAACGGCCGGCGGTGCAGGTTGGTGATCCGTTCATGGAAAAGCTGCTCCTCGAGGCCTGCCTCGAGGTGATGCGGACGGACGCGCTGGTCGGGATTCAGGACATGGGTGCCGCCGGCCTGACGTCTTCGTCGTCCGAGATGGCCTCACGCGGCGGCGCCGGCGTCGAGATCGACGTGTCCCTCGTGCCGCAGCGCGAGTCGGGCATGACGCCCTACGAAATCATGCTGTCCGAGTCGCAGGAGCGGATGCTGCTGGTGGCGAGGAGCGGCCGCGAAACGGAGGTGGAGCAGATCTTCGAAAAGTGGGATCTCCACGCCGTGCGGATCGGCGAAGTCACTACGGACGGACGCCTGCGGGTACGCCACCGCGGCGAGGTTGTCGCTGACATCCCCAGCAAGGCGCTCACGGACGAAGCGCCGCGGTACAGCCGGCCGACGGCGGAGCCGGCGCACCTGAAAGACGCACAGCAGCTGGATCTCGCCTCGCTCGGCAAGCCGCCGGCGGCCCGCGACGTCTTCAGGCAGTTGCTGGCGGCGCCTGAGATTGCCAGCAAGCGGTGGGTCTACAGGCAGTACGACCACATGGTCCGAACCAATACGCTCGTGCTGCCCGGCATGGGCGCCGGCGTCGTCCGGATCAAGGACACCCGCCGCGCGCTCGCCCTGTCGGTCGATTGCAACGGCCGGTTCGTCTACCTCGACCCATTCCTCGGCGCGCAGCACGCGGTGGCCGAGGCCGCACGCAATGTCGCGTGCGCTGGTGGGCAGCCAATCGGGGCGACGAACTGTCTCAACTTCGGAAATCCCGAAAAGCCGGACGTGATGTGGCAGTTCGCCCGCGCGGTCGAGGGAATGGGCGCCGCGTGCCGCGCCCTGGACGTTCCCATCACCGGCGGAAACGTGAGTCTCTATAACGAAACCGATGGCCGACCTGTTCTGCCGACCCCGGTCGTGGGCGTCGTCGGCCTGATTGAAGACGCGTCCCACGTTGGACGGCGAACCTTCCAGGAGGCTGGCGACGTTGTCGTGCTGCTTGGCGAGAGCCGCGCCGAGCTTGGCGGGAGCGAGTATCTGAAGATCATCCACGGGCTCGTCCGCGGCGTTCCCCCGGCACTCGACCTGACGCGCGAAGCGGCCTTGCAGCGCCTGCTGGTGGATGGCATCTCCACCGGAATTATTCGATCCGCGCACGACTGCGCGGAGGGCGGCTTCGCCGTCACGCTCGGCGAGTGCTGCTTCGACACCGGACTGGGTGCAACAGTGGACATCGCGGCTGTCGCCATGCCCGCGGCGTCGTTCGGCGACGTTGCCACTCTGTTCGGCGAATCGGCGTCGCGCGTCGTCGTCTCCGTCGCACCGGCGGCGGTTTCGGACCTGCTGGCTCGCGCAGCCTCCGCTGGTGTTCCGGCGGCGCGAATCGGCACCGTCGGCGGTAATCGGATCCGAATCAACATCGACGGCCGCGTCGCGCTCGACGAGTCCATTGCCGACGCTGAGGGGATATGGTCCGGGGCGCTGGAGCGCTACTTCGAACGCACCCGAGCTATTGCATGAAGCCGTACACTAAAGGGCCTGAGGATGGTGGATAAATTCAGGGAAGAGTGTGGGGTGTTCGGGATTTACGGCCACGCTGAGGCCTCGAATCTCACGTACCTCGGCCTGTACGCGCTCCAACATCGCGGACAGGAGAGCGCCGGCATCGCCGCGGCCGACGGCACGCAGATTCGCGTGTCGAAGGCAATGGGTTACGTCAACGAAGCGTTCGACGGCGATACGCTCGGCAGACTGCCCGGCTCTACCGCCGTCGGACACGTCCGCTACTCGACTGCCGGGGAGAGCCGGCTCGCCAACGCACAGCCGATCGTGGTCGACAGCATGCACGGCCAGCTTGCGGTTGCGCACAACGGCAATCTGGTCAACGCCGGCGAAGTCCGCGACGCGCTCGTCCGCGAAGGCGCGATTTTTCAGACCAACAGCGATACCGAGGTCGTCGTCCACCTGTTCGCCCGCGCCAAGGCCGATGGCTCGGAGGCTGCCATCATCGAGGCGATTTCCCAGGTCCGTGGCGCGTTCTCACTGGTCATGATGACCAAGGACCGGCTGATTGGTGTGCGCGATCCGCATGGGTTCAGACCGCTCGCGCTCGGCCGCCTCGGCGATGCCTGGGTCATCTGTTCCGAGACGTGTGCGATGGATTTGATCGGCGCCACCTATGTGCGCGACGTTGAGCCTGGCGAGGTCGTCATCGTCGGTCCGCATGGCGTCAGGTCCGTCAAACCCTATCCCCCGGCTCGCCAGTCGCAGTGCGTCTTCGAGCATGTCTACTTCTCGCGTCCGGACAGCTATGTGTTCGGTGAAAGCGTGAACGAGGTGCGGACGGAGTTCGGCCGGCGGCTGGCGCGTGAGTCAGGAGTTCCTGCTGATGTCGTCGTGCCGATTCCGGACTCCGGCGTGTGCGCGGCGGTGGGCTACGCGGAAGCGGCGGGTTTGCCGATGCGGATGGGGTTGATTCGCAATCACTACGTCGGCCGCACGTTCATTCAGCCGCAGCAGTCGATTCGTCACTTCGGCGTGCGCGTGAAACTGAACCCCGTGCGGAGCATCCTCGAAGGAAAGCGCGTCGTTCTTGTGGACGACTCCATTGTTCGCGGCACCACCAGCCGGAAGATCGTTCGCATGGTTCGGAGCGCGGGAGCACGGGAAGTCCATATGCGGATCAGCTGCCCGCCAACCGTCTCGCCCTGCTTTTATGGCGTAGACACGCCGCGGCGCTCCGAGTTGATCGCCGCGACGCACACGCTCGAAGAGATCCGCAAGTACGTGGATGCCGACAGCGTTGCGTATCTCAGCCTGGATGGTCTGACCGGTGCCGTGCAGGGCGGCAGCTCCCGATACTGCACTTCCTGCTATACCGGCGTGTACCCCGTCGCGTTCCCGCGCGACGAGGCAAAATACCTGCAGCTTGCGCTCAAGCTCAATCCGGAGCCGGCGGCGGCTGCCGAGCCTGACCATGCTGTGCTGTCGTTCGAGAAAGATCCTGTAGTCAGCTGATCGTTCCAGAGGCATCAGAATGCCCCGTCTGGTCATCGCTGTAATCCTTTCATTGGTGCTGTTGACGCCGCCGGGCGGCGCAGCCGCCCAGGCGCCCGCGGCAGAACTGCAGACCAACATCGGCAGGCTCTCTGCGCTCGATTACCCGACGCGGATGAACGCCGCCAGGGCCATCCGGCGTCTGCCGGCGGCCGAAGCTGTACCGGCGCTCGTCCAGGCCGTCCAGAAGCACACGGACGAATTCGTCAGGTACCGCGCTTTCGTCCTCCTGTCGTCGTTCAACGATCGCGGCACGGGCGACCTCGTTCGCGGGCTGCTTCGCGATGCGAACGACCGGCTGCGTGAAGTTGCCTATAAGTGGCTCGAAGCGCATCCGGATCCGGCGATGGTGCCGACCCTTCTCAACTCGCTTCAGACCGAAGAGGCGGAGTTCGTCCGTCCGGCGATGGTCTCTGCGCTGGCGGCGCTTGGCGACGACACGCGCGTTCAGCGCTCGCTGCTCGGTGAAATCGGACGCGGGCTCGATTTCTTCCGCGGAGCGGTCATCGACGCGCTCGGCCGCCGCCGCGCCGCGTACGCACTCGACGGAATCGCCGCCGTCGCAAAGGTGCAGGGACCACTCCAGGACGACGCGGTGATTGCGCTCGGCCGGATCGGGGGTCCGCGCGCGCTCGCAGTGTTGAAGCCGCTGGCTGCTGATGCTCCTTCACCGCCGCTCGCGCTGACACTTGTTGCGGCGCAGTGTCTGGCCGGTGAGGGGTGCGATGCCGCCATCAAGACGATTGTCGGTGCGGTGACGGCACCGTCGGCAGGTGCGGCCGTGATCCGGGCCGGGCTGTCGGGCCTGACGACGATCGCCGTTGCCGGCAATCAAACGGCCATGACCACACTGGTGAGCGTCGCCGAGCGTGGCGGGGTTCTTCGCGATCAGTCGGCGATCGGCCTTGGGACGGTCGCGGTCATGGATCCGGACTTCGTCCTCGGATGGCTCGACCGGACACCGCCGGCGTCGCGCGAGCCGGCGATCACGCTGCTGAAGGACGGTTTCGACGATCTTGAAGAGGACTTCGGGGAGGAGCAGTTCTTCGCTGCGGCGCGCGCCGCATACTGGAGGGCTGCCGATGGGTCCGCGACCCGTTCGTTGTCCTCTTTGCTCATCCAACGGCTCGAGTTCTAGGACGCGTGGATTACAAAGCTTCCGGTGTTGACATTGACGCGGGCAACGAAACCGTCCGTCGGATTCGCTCGCTCGCCCGCTCCACGTTCACCGCCGGTGTTCTGTCCGACATCGGCTCGTTCGGCGGCCTCTTCCGGATCGAGCCGGGTCGCTACAAGGAACCGGTGCTCGTCGCCAGCGCGGACGGCGTCGGCACGAAGCTGAAGGTCGCGTTCATGGCTGGACGCCACGACACCGTCGGTGCCGACCTGGTAAATCACTGCGTCAACGACATCCTCGTGCAGGGTGCCGAGCCGATCTTCTTTCTGGATTACCTGGCGACAGGGAAGCTCGCCCCGGCTGTTGCCGAATCGGTCGTCAGCGGGATGGCGCGGGCGTGCCGCGATAATAGCTGTGCGTTGCTCGGCGGTGAAACCGCCGAGATGCCCGGATTCTACAAGGACGGCGAATACGACCTCGCCGGCTTCATCGTCGGCGCCGTCGACCGCGCGCGTCTGATCAACGGACGCGCGATCGCGGTTGGAGACGTCCTTGTCGGCGTCCCGTCTTCGGGATTGCACACCAACGGATACTCCCTGGCACGCCGAATCGTCTTCGACACACTGAAGCTGGACGTCGGCAGCTACGTACCCGAACTCGCGCTCACTGTCGGCGATGCGCTCCTCGAGCCGCACCGGTCGTACCTTCCGTTCGTGCAGCCGCTCCTTGAAGCGACGCGAATCAAGGGCATGGCGCATATCACCGGTGGCGGCATCACCGATAACCTGCCGCGGATCCTGCCGCATGGTACGGCCGCAGTGATCGACGGCTCCTCGTGGACGGTGCCGCCGCTCTTCACCTGGCTGCGCGGCGCCGGTGACGTGCCGATCGATGACATGATGCGCACGTTCAACATGGGCATTGGATTGATCATCGTCGTCGCCAGCGATCAGGCGGAGCCGCTCATCAGCGAGCTCGCAGCACGCGGCGGGCGCGATGCCCGTGTCATCGGCGAAGTCGTGCCGGGCGAGCCGCCGGCGGTCACCTACTCGAATCTCTCGTGAATCGCCGATTAGGCGTGCTGATTTCCGGTCGCGGCTCGAATCTGCAGTCGCTGATCGACGCCGTCGCCAGTGGCCGTCTGAATGCCACGATTGCGGTGGTCATCTCGAACAAGGCGGATGCATTGGGTCTCGAGCGTGCACGTGCCGCCGGCATCGAGGCGATCGTCGTCAGTCATCGAGGCTGGTCGTCTCGCGACGAATACGATCGCGCGCTGGTGCGTGAGCTCCAATCGCGTGATGTCGGGCTCGTCTGCCTCGCCGGTTTCATGCGGATTTTCGGCGGGCCAATGATCGACGCGTACCCGGAGGCGATTCTCAACATTCATCCGGCGCTTCTGCCGTCCTTTCCCGGTGCCGATGCACAGCGTCAGGCCCTCGAGCACGGCGTCAAGGTCAGCGGAGTGACGGTGCACTTCGTGACCCGCGATCTCGATGCCGGACCGATCGTGCTCCAGCGCGCCGTTCCGGTGCTGGACGATGACACGGCGGCGACTCTGGCCGCGCGCATTCTCGACCAGGAGCACCTCGTGTATCCCGAAGCGGTGGGTATCGTGCTCCACGGAGCGTGGAAGATCGCTGGCCGCCGCTTCGTGCGGTTATGAGCGCTTCGGCTCGGTGGCCCGAAGAGTCACGAGTGCAACTTCCGGCGGGCAATTGATCCGCACCGGCACGTACACGGTCCCGATTCCGCGGCTGACGAAGATTGAGGTGTTTGCCTGCCGTCCAAGACCGTGCAGAATCGGAAAGCGTGTCTTGTAAATCGCTCCGACGCCGGGGACGATGACCTGGCCGCCGTGGGTATGGCCCGACAGCACAGCGTGCACCTTCAACGCGGCTGCTTCGGCCAGTCGTCGAGGATCGTGCGCCAGCAGCAGCACCGTGTCTGCCGCGTTCCGTAGAATCCTGTCGAGATCGGCGATCTTGCGCGTCCAGAAGCGGATCCCGGCCAGCTCGAGCTTCTCGCCGCGAAGCGTCAGCCGTGTGCGCTGGTCCTTCAGCACCGTAAACCCGCGGTGCGTCAGCGCCGCGGCCATGTCCTTGTCGTCGTCATGGTTGCCAAGGATCGCGAACACCCCGTGCGGAGCGCTCAGCGGCGCCAGCAGTTCCGCCACCGGACCGACGTACCTGCTGCGATCGCTGAACGTCACATAGTCGCCGCCGAGCACGATGAGATCCGGCTTCAGCGACAACGTCAGATCGACGGCGGCGCGAACATCGTCGGCGCCGACAAGGGCGCTGTGGTGGATGTCGGTCAGCAGCGCGATACGGACGCCGTTCAGCGCAGGCGGAAGCGACGCCACCGGAAGCGAGGCCTCAGTCACTCCCAGGTGGTGTCGTTCGTACCCCACGCCGTAGGCGGCCGTACCGGCGACCGCGCCCACGGCCCCGGCGAGGACGCCCTTCAGCGCGGCGCGTCGGGTCAGGCGCATGGATGGCTACTATAGTACCGGTCCAATGGATCTTTTCGGCGAACTCGAATGGCGCGGCCTCGTCTACGACGCCACGGAAGGCGTTCGCGACCTGTTGGCGCGCGAGAAAGTCACTGGTTATATCGGCTTCGATCCGACGGCCTCCAGCCTTCACGTCGGGAATCTGCTGGTCATGATGGCGCTTGCGCACATGCAGCGGCATGGACACTCGCCGATTGCCCTGGTTGGCGGCGGGACGGGTCTCATCGGCGATCCAAGCGGAAAGTCTGCCGAGCGGCAGCTGATGTCGCTCGAGCAGGTCGAGGCCAACGTGGCGGGTATTCGTGGCCAGCTTGAACGTTTCCTCGATTTCGAGTCCGGGACAGCGCCGGCACGGCTCGTCAACAACGCCGACTGGCTGACGAAATTGAGCGCCGTTGATTTCATGCGCGATGTTGGCAAGCACTTCACGGTCAACGCGATGCTGACGAAGGAATCCGTCAAACGACGAATCGAAGGCGAGGACGGGATCACCTACACGGAGTTCAGTTATTCACTGCTCCAGGCGTACGACTTTCTCGAGCTGTATGACCGCTTCGGCTGCACGGTGCAGATGGGCGGAAGCGACCAGTGGGGGAACATCACCGCCGGAATGGATCTGATCCGCCGGCTCCGTGGGGGGAAAGCGCACGGAGTGGTATTGCCGCTGATTACGACCGCTGCGGGAACGAAGTTCGGAAAGAGCGAATCAGGAGCAATCTGGCTCGATCCGAAAGTCACGACGCCGTATCAGTTTTATCAGTTCTGGGTGAACGTCGATGATCGCGACGCGGTGCGGTATCTGCGGTTTTTCACGTTCCTCAACATCGACCAGGTTGGTGAGCTCGAACACGCAGGGCAGCGTGAGCCCGAGAAGCGGCATCCGCAGCGCGCGCTTGCGCGCGAAGTGACCCGACTCGTGCACGGCGACACCGCCGTTGCGGACGCGGAGGCGGCTGCGCAGGCGTTGTTCACGGATCGCGTCAGCTCGTTGAACGCCGCGCAGATCGAGGAGGTGCTCGGGGGCGTCCCCTCGTCGACCATTGCAACGGCCGTGAGCGGCTGGCCGGTCGCGGAGTTTCTGACGAGTGCGGGCGTGTCGAAGTCGAAGAGCGAGGCGCAACGCCTCATCAGGGGCGGCGGCATTTACGTGAACGATCAGCGTGTTGCGGATGAGAAAGCGCAGGTCGCGCCGGCTCAGGCGATCGAGGGAAGGCTCTTCGTTGTGCGCAAGGGCAAGCGTGATTATTTTCTCGTCCGTATTGCGCATAGCGGTGGGGGTTGACGGCGCCGCGAATGATCCGTAGTATCAATGAACCGTCTCGCGCCTGAACATCGGGCCGGGCGGGTCAGGTTTACAGTCCTCCGAGGCAACATCCGAAAAGGATTCCGCCTCCCCTCCTGAGCTTCCCCCTCTCCGAGATTGTCTCGTTGGAGATGATGGGCTTGACAGCGCAGGCGGCGGCTAGTAACCTTAGAAGGTTCGCCTAAAACTGGTCGGAACGTCCGGCAGGTTGGGGCGGGCGCCTGAAAAAGGCGGCTCCGGCGATGGAGCCTGCCCGGTTCTTTGAAAACTAGATAGAGCGTGCAAGTACTTTATCGACCCGTCGAGTGTCAGTCGTGTCCGACCTGATTCGGACTCGGACATTGAAGAAAGCCGCAAGGCCGAAGTCGATGTCGACACAAGACCAAATAACAACGCAAGCAAGAGCTAAGTCATCAACGCTCGCGTTAACAAGTTGCCAACCCTGAGCGAGTCCGCGTGAGCGGGCGAGTCCCGGGGGTAACAGCCGATTTAACATGAGAGTTTGATCCTGGCTCAGAATCAACGCTGGCGGCGTGCCTAACACATGCAAGTCGAACGCGACTTGGGCTTCGGCCCAAGTTGAGTGGCGAACGGGTGAGTAACACGTGGGTGACCTACCTTCGAGTGGGGGATAACGTCCCGAAAGGGACGCTAATACCGCATAACATCCTGCCTTTGAACAGGCGGAGATCAAAGCCGGGGATCGCAAGACCTGGCGCTTGATGAGGGGCCCGCGTCCGATTAGCTAGTTGGTGGGGTAATGGCCCACCAAGGCGACGATCGGTAGCCGGCCTGAGAGGGCGGACGGCCACACTGGGACTGAGACACGGCCCAGACTCCTACGGGAGGCAGCAGTGGGGAATTGTTCGCAATGGGCGCAAGCCTGACGACGCAACGCCGCGTGGAGGATGAAGGTCTTCGGATTGTAAACTCCTGTTG
>DASTBV010000010.1:0-64433 GCA_035711805.1 Vicinamibacterales bacterium | reverse complement strand
CTGCTCGCCGACGTGCGTGGCGCCGGCGTCGACCAGTTGATCGCCAGAATCGAGCGCGCCGTCGAGGCGTACCCCTACCAGCGCAGCTACCGCATCTGGCCCGGACCGAACTCGAACACGTTTACGGCGTTCGTGCTGCGCGAGGTACCTGAGTTGCGCGTCGATCTCCCCGGCCACGCCGTCGGAAAGGACTACCTCGGCGCGCGAATGTTCGCGCGATCGCCAAGCGGAACCGGCGTGCAGGCGAATCTCTTCGGGGTGCTCGGAGTACTCGGCGGAGTCGAAGAAGGCCTCGAGTTGAACGTGCTCGGCGCGACGGTCGGCATCGATCCCAACGACTGGGGTCTGAAGCTGCCGCTGGTCGGACGGCTCGGATTCGGCGCGCGACGCGCGCCTCCCCAGCATGCTTCTCTGGTGAACGGCGATTCGTAAGGGACACCGCTCAATGCATCACAGAAGCTTCAGGAACGCCACGATGTCGGCCTGGTCCTCAGGTGTAAGCACAACCAGCGGCGGCGTCGGACCCGGACCATCAGGATCGGTCACTATGGCGAAAAACGCGGCGTAATGCGCGGCCACATCCTCGAGCGTCCTCGCCGAGTTGTCGTGGAAGTACGGTGCCGTGTGGCGCACGCCCCAGAGCGCATTGATCTTGAAAGCGTTGATGCTGTCGAACTGACCCGACTCCTGCGCCACTCCGGTAATCAGCGCACGTCCGGGATCGGGACTGACGAGGTGGGTCTCGGTGCCGTCGGGATTGGTGAAGATGAAATCGCGCACCGGATTGCCGGCTGCGTTCAACTCGGACACCAGGACCGACTGGAACCGCGTTCCCGGGACGACGCCGAACGCGAGGAACGGGAAGTCGTTCGTCTTGTTGAGCATCGGCCCGCTGTGACACGAGGCGCAGGCCCCGTGCTTCAGGTCGGCAAAGTCGACGACGTCTTCGAAGAATCGCCGCCCCCGTCTTTCTGAATCGGTCGTTCCTTCCGGCAGCAGCGGCGCAGGACCGCCGCGGGCGAAATTCCGGAGAGCGGAGGACGTGAAGAAGGCATCGGTCTGCTGAAACTGAGCGATGCGATCCAGTTGGAGGGCGCTCGGGCCGATTCCCGCCTGAGCGTGATCGTGAATGGCCGCGAACGCCTGGTCTTGAAGCGTCGCCGCGCGCCCGTCCACCATCAGGATCGGATCGAGCGCCGGCGTATTGAGCGTCGTTGGAATCCCGCGTCTGAGAGTCACCGTCCGCGCATTCGGGTCGTCGGCCAGCCTCACGTTCGGTGGCAGCGGAATTTTCATCAGGATGGTGGCGTCGGCCAGCATCCTGGTCACGCCGTTCCCCTCTCCGTCGTCGCTGCCGTCGTGAACGAACAGTGCGTCGGCGGGATCCGTGGCGAACCGCTGCTGCGCCTCTTGTGGCGACACGGTGCCCGTCTCTCTGCTATGGCAGGTGAGACAGGTGCGGCCGTTTCCGCCGAATGTTTCCCGCTCGAACAGGTGCTGACCGTCACGCCGGTTGCTGACACTGTTGCTCTGGCCCGAAAGTGACGTCGCCAGCGCGACAACATAGGCAGCGACAACGGCACTGGTGGTCCACCTGGTCGTCTTCATGGTCCTTCTCCCTGGAAGAGTGGGCACGTAGCTGTCCCGAGGTGAACAAGGTAGTCAGCACAGACGGGGAAGTCGCAGCGATCCGGCAGGGAAACGTCAGGGTTTCGTCACCTTCGCGTGCACTAGAATGCGCGCATGACACGCTGGCCTTTCGCGGAATTCGTCCTCGATCTCCCGGCGCGCCGGCTCTTGCGAGGCGCGGAATCGGTCCCGCTGTCGCCAAAGGCTTTTCAGTTGCTCGAGATCCTGGTCCGGAATGCTCCGCAGGCGCTCACGAAAGCCGAACTGCAGGACCGTCTCTGGCCGGGCACGTTCGTGGTCGAGAAGAACCTGGCGAATCTCGTGGGCGAAATTCGCCGTGCGCTTGGTGATGATTCGGCGCGACCGCGTTTCATTCGAACGGTGCCGCGTTTCGGCTATGGCTTCTGCGAGTCGGCCGCCGCATGGCCCGAAGACGGTAGGCCGCGCACGCAGTCGCCCACCGCCGCCGGAGAACGCCGCCACAATCTGCCAGAGCCGGTGACGAGCTTTGTCGGCCGCCAGCCGGACATCGCCGATCTCGTCCGCCTGCTGTCCACGACGCGCCTGCTCACGCTGACGGGCGCCGGCGGCTGCGGGAAGACCCGCCTCGCGCTTGAAGTCGCGCGACGGGCGCTTGACGGGTTTCCTGATGGTGTGTGGTTTGCCGATCTGGCTCCGCTCGTGGAGCCGGCGCTGGTTGCTCAGGCCGTCGCGGCGGCAGTCGGCGTCCGGCAGTCGCCGAACCGATCGGTCCTCGAGACGATCGCGGAACGGCTGCGCACCCGCCACACCCTGCTGATACTGGACAATTGCGAACACCTGCTGACAGCCAGTGCCGTGCTCGCCGGTACGCTGCTGCGCGCGGTACCGCGCCTGTCGATTCTTGCGACGAGCCGCGAGACGCTGGGGATTGACGGCGAAACCGCGTGGCGGGTGCCCTCGCTTTCACTCCCCGGTCCGGATGCACGCGTGTCGTCGGCCGACCTCATGCAGTACGAGGCTGTTCGCTTGCTGGTCGAGCGCGCCGCTGCCGTCGAGGCTGGCTTTGCTGCGACGCAGGGCAACGCGGTAATCCTGGCCGACGTGTGCCGGCGACTGGATGGCATCCCGCTCGCGATCGAACTGGCCGCAGCCCGCTTGAGTATCCTGTCGCTCGAGCAGCTTCACTCCCGTCTGCACGATCGCTTTCGACTGCTTGCCCGATCGCAGCAGACAACGCTCGCCCGGCACCGGACGCTCGAGGCCACGATCGACTGGAGCTACGACCTGCTGTCGGAGCCCGATCAGCGTCTGTTCTGCCAGCTCTCGGTCTTTGGCGGTGGATGGACGCTCGAGGCGGCCGAGCAGGTGTGCTCGGGCGACGGATCTGACGGCCCGGACGTACTCGATGCGATGTCCCGTCTCGCCGACAAGTCGCTCGTGCTGGTTGATGACGACGCCAGCGGCGCCCGCCGCTACAGGTACCTGGAAAGCGTGAAGGAGTACGCGCGTACGCGGCTGCTCCAGTCTGGCGAGAGCGACAAGGTATTCGCCCGGCATTTCGAGTATTTCGTGGGGCTTGCTCGTCGGGTTGCACCGGAGCTGACGCAAGCCGAACAGCTTCGCTGGCTGCGCGTGCTCGAGTCGGAACACGGCAACTTTCGGGGGGCGATGGAGTGGAGTCTGGCGTCCGGACGTCCTCAACACGGCAATCTGGAGCTCGCAGCGCTGTTGCACTTGTTCTGGATCAAACGCGGGTATTTGGCCGAGGGGCAGCACTGGCTCGAACGCGCGCTCGCCAGCAGTACGGCACCGCCGCCAGGCTGTCGAGCACGTGCACTCGGGGCGCTTGGTTCCATCGTCTTTTTTCAAGGAGATTTCGGGCGCGCGAGGGTTCTGCTGACGGAGGGCGCGGAGCTGGCCCGAGCCACCGGCGATTTCGCCAGTCTGGCGTTCGCACTCGGGATCGGGGCGCTGGCGGCGCTCGAACAGGGGGACTTCACCAGCGGCGCGAGGTTGGCCGACGAGGCGAGCCCTGCGGCCCAGGCTGCCGACGCTCCATGGCTCGAAACCATCTCGATGTCGTTCCGCGCGTACGAGGCGCTGCATAGGGGCGATATCGAGCGTGCCGAGAATCTGGAACTGGACGCGCTGGCGCGACTTCGCGAGCGGGGCGAACTCTGGGGCATGGGAATCGCGTTGTTCGATCTTGCACTGCTGCGTGTGATTCAACATCGGCACTCCGAGGCACGAACGTTGTGCGCCGAAGCGATCGCACTCGGCCAGCAGTTCGGCGACCCTTGCTTGATCGCGTGGAGCTTCGGCGTGTTGGCGGGCGCGGACGCCGCGGAAGGGCGTCCGGCGCGAGCCGCCACGCTTCGCGGCGCGATGGAGGGCCTGCTCGACAGCATCGGTTCATCGGTGCAACCGAGCTATAACTCCTTGATCGGCGACCGGTACTTCGAAGCGGTGCGAGAGGCGCTCGGTATCGAGGTCTATGAGCACGCCGTAATGCAAGGTCGCGCCATGTCACTGTCGCAGGCGCTCCAATACTCGATGGAGTGACCCTTTCGCTACCGGCAGACGATCTCGCCGTCGTCGATCGCCCTGCCGATCAGCGCGCCGGCGCCGGCGCCGACAATCGCGCCGAGCGTCTTCGAGCCGCCTGGCGCGATGATGTGTCCCAGGGCACCGCCCGCGATGCCGCCCAGGACGAGCCCGGTCGTGCCGTCATCGCGGCGGCAGTAGTATCGGTTGTCCGACCCTCGATAGATCGAATCGCTCCGATATAGCCGCCGCGGCCGATACCGGCGATCATCGCGTCTGTAGTAGCGAGCGGCATCCCAATAATTGTTGCGATCGTCACGGCGGTCCCACCGATCGGCACGGCGATCTCGCCGGTCGTCTCGTCGATCCCAGCGGTCTTCCTGGCGATCCCGCCGACTTCTTCCCTGCGCCGCCGCGGGCAGCGCCTCAATCCCGACGAACGAAGCGAGCAAGAGTGCCACGATTGCCGTCTTGATGCGGTTCACTTGGACCTTCCTTCCGAGTGTCACGATCGATCTGCACGGCGGCAAGGCAAGTGATGTGCCGACGGTGACGTCCGAAATTGCGCCTGATAGTCGCCGTTTGGCGTGGGTGCAGTCCGAAGAGCCCCGGGACCCGCGGGGGACAGGACGTACTCGAACGATGACTGGGGCAGTAGTCGATTGAGGTACGCCTGGCGTCGGTTTGCGGGTGCGGAACTAATCGGGCGTCGGCAGTTCCGCTCGATCGACAACGAGTACGTGCATCGGAAGACGCCGGCGTTCGAGGCGAAGGCCGAGTTGTTCCTCCAACGCGGCGAATACAGAAACCGATTGCGATCCCGGTGCCGCCGAAGGCTCGGTTAAGAACTCGAGCGTGAAGTCGAATGCGCCTGCGAGTCCGGTCGCGTCGACGACAGGTGCGCCCAAGGCGGGACTCAAGGTATCAGCCAGTCGCGGCAACGCGAACCCGGCAGCGACCAATCGCCACACCGGTCCGTTCTGACTCAGTTTCACGACACATGCTGCAGCGGCAGCGGGATCGGCTTTGTCGCCACGAAGAGTGGCCGCTCGCATCGCGTCACAATCGACTTTGGAGGCGCGGAGCGCCCGATGGACTGATCCCGGCCGTGCCAGAACGAGCGCATAGCCGGACGTCTGACGGGTCTCTGCTCGCAATACTAATTTGAACCGGTCGGCCAAGAGCGCTCTCTGCATCGCGACGAGTTCTTCACGTGACGCCGTGGCGCTGGATGCCTTTCCGGTGACATCGAACTCCGTCGTGTGTAGCCAGTCGGGCCCGCCGACGAGCTGATCCGGCAGAGGATGTCCCGGATACGCCGCCCGGATGATGCTCGCCAGTGTCGCATTCCGCGAAATCCACTGCCCACCTGGACGCGGCTGTCCTGAAACCCCGATCCTCAGACCTCCGTCATCCGGCGGGCTGAGCTTGATGGACGCGACTTCGAAAGAGCGAGGCTTGACCGCAGTCTGGGCGAAGCCCACCGCGCAGACGACGAACGAGAACCCGGTTGCTACGACGGTGGCGTGCAGGGAACGGAAAACGTGCGTTCCTGTCATCATGCCTATTTTCCACCCACGTGTGAGACTGCGGCCAGTCCCGAATGCGGGGCCGCTGGCCCACAGGTCACGACCCGCAACGGCACGTCTTGTCGTCGTGATTGTTGGGGTTACAGGTGGCGATGAATATGTCCTCGCACTTTCCCGCCTTCAGGCCTGCTTCACAGCCCGCAATCCAGTCGTCGCAGTACGCATCGGCTCGCAACGTCTGGAGAGACAACGCGTACGCCGTCCACATAAGGATCGCCAGTTGGAACTTTCGTTTCATCACTCTCTCTCCTGCCTGCGGTTGTGTGTTTCCGGCGCACGCCGACTACGAGACGCAATCGCAGTGCTTCTGGCTGTGGTCCGTCGAGGAGCAGCCTGCCATCCATTTCCCCTCGCACCACTGAGCTAATCCCGCAAAGCAGCCCTCGATGTAGGCGTCGCAGTAAGCGTCTGCCTTGAGCTGCTGTGGATGGGCGAGGACGTACGCCGAACACGTAAGAAGTGTCATCTGTAAAGCGCGCTTCACTCTACTCACGGTCCCCCCTCGGATTGTTGCGATGTTGACGAGGGAGTATCGTCGGCGTCTCGCTGCGGCGAGTCAATCGACATTCGCTGCATGAACCGCTGTACGGCAGTCACCGGACCTCCGTGCGGAGATGCGGCGACGGCGAACAGTCGCCGGCGACCCTGGGAGCTTCCATGCTTCCTGCGCTAGAATCCGACGGCATGATGACCAGGTTCTCCTCCTACACCTTTCGCGGCGTGCGACTCCTGACGGCCGTCGCCGTCGTTTTTACGGCGATTACCCTCTCCGCCCAGACCACCCCGCAGACCGCGAAGCCGATGAAGATCGGGTTCATCGGATCCGGCAATATCGGCGGCGCCATCGGCGAGCTGATGGCGCGGGCGGGCCACGAGGTGTTCTTCTCCTCGCGCAATCCCGACAACCTCAAGGCGCTCGTCACACGTGTCGGCCCACGGGCGCGCGCCGGCACGCCGAAGGAAGCGATTGCCTTCGCCGACGTTGTCTTTCTGGGCGTGCCGTACTCGTCGATGCCGCAGATCGGCCAGGACTACGCCGCCGCGCTGAAGGGCAAGATCGTGATGGATGCCGGCAATCCGAACCCTCGCCGCGACGGTGCGATTGCCGAAGCCGCGGTCGCCAAGGGTGCGGGAATCGCGACGCAGGAGCACCTGCCGGGCGCGCGAATCGTCCGTGCGTTCAATCAGTTGAACAACAAGGTCTTCCTGAGCCAGGCGCATCGCGCGGGCGAGAAAGTGGCGGTGCCGCTGGGCGGTGACGACAAGGAAGCGCTCGCGGTCGTCTCGCGTCTGGTGACCGACGCCGGGTTCGACCCGGTCATCGTCGGCTCGCTGGCGGAGAGCAAGTCCTTCGACTCGAGCGCGCCGATCTTTCTGAAGACGCTGACCGCTAAAGAGCTTCGGGTGGCGCTGAAGCTTCCATGAGCAGCTGTTAACCGTTTCAACACACGACGGCGGTGCCGCTGACGGCGACCATCAACATCCCGTTGTTTGTACCGAGGACTTCGTAGTCGACGTCGATGCCGATGACGGCGTTGGCGCCGAGCTGCTGCGCCTTCGCCTGCATCTCGCTCATCGCGACCTCCCGTGCTTCGCCCAGCGCGCGCTCGTAGGTGGCCGAGCGGCCGCCGACGATGTCGCGAACGCTCGCGAAGATGTCGCGGAAGATGTTCGCGCCGATGATGGCTTCACCGGTCACCACGCCGAGGTACTTGCTCACCGGCCGTCCCTCGATCACCGTCGTCGTGCTCATCAGCATCTGTTCGCTCCAGTCGTGATGCCCTGGTATCGGCACCGTCACACTGTAAATACTCCAAACCCGGTCGTCGGGTTCAGCCTCGGCCATTGGTAAACGAATCCCGGTGCGGTTCCGTATCTTCCCCAGCAAAGTTCCAGCAAACGGTTTAGATGGAGGCACCTATGGCGCTGAGAACACTTTCGGCGGCCTCGCTCATGGTCGCGCTGTCGTGGATGACGGCGGCCGCTCAGGACGCCAAGGCGGTCGTCGCCGCTGCGGCGAAGGCGATGGGCACGGAGACGCTCAATTCGATTACCTACTCGGGCACGGCGCGAAACGGCGCGTTCGGCCAGAGCAAGAGCATCGGCAACCCGATGGGGCCGGTGAACCTCACCCAGATCACGCAGTACACGCGGACCATCAACTTCGAAAAGGGTGAGCCCACCGCGCTTGTCTCCCGCGCAACGGGCCCGACGCAGCCGCCCACCGTGCCGGGTGTGCCGGCGCCGATGCCGGGCGTGTTCAATCAGAACGTCACCAATCAGCAGCTGAGTGCCGGCTGGAACCAGGCGCTCAACTTCTATGCCACACCGTGGGGCTTCGTGAAAGGTGCTGCGGCAGCTGTCGCGGACAGTTCGTTCAGTCACAAGTCGCAGGGCGGACAGAGCGTGCTGTCGTATTCGCCGCCGGCACTGAAGTCGCCGTCCGGGCAGCCATACCGCGTGACCGGATACCTCAATGGCCAGAACCTGGTGACGAAAGTGGAGACGCACGTCGAGAACGCGGTGGCGGGCGATCTGCTGGTCGAGTTCGAGTATTCGAATTATCAGAACATGAACGGCGTTCAGGTCCCGACCCGCATCGTCCAGCGCCAGGCGGGCATGCCGACATTTGAAGCGAACATCACCGCGGCGACACCGAACCCGTCGAACCTGACGCAGTTGCTCACGGTGCCTCCCGCGCCTCCGCGCGGCGGTGGCGCCGGAGGTCCTGCGGCCGCTCCTCCCGCTGGCGCGCCCGGCGGTGGCCGCGGTGCAGCACCGGCGGGCGGGGCCCCCCAGGCCGCTGCACCCGCGGTGGAAAAACTCGGCGACGGTGCCTTCAAGATCGGCGGAAATTACGCGGCGCTCGCGGTGGACATGGGTGACCACATCCTGGTCGTGGAGAGCGGCGGCAGCGATCAGCGTGGTCTGGAGGTGATGGCTGCCGCGAAGCAGGCCATTCCCGGCAAGCCGGTCCGCTTCGTCGTCAACTCACATCCGCACTTCGATCACGCGAGCGGACTGGCCGCCGCGGTTGCCGAGGGGGCCACGATTCTGACGCACCGGAACAACGAACAGGTGCTCGAGCGCCTGTTGTCTGGCCCACGCACGTTGACGAACGACAGTCTGTCGAAGGTGGCGAAGCGGCGCACCGACGTGGTGCAGGGCATTGGCGATCGCGACGTGCGCAAGGGCACCAACGGCAAGGTCGTCGAGCTGCATCACATCCCGAACGAGCATAGCGACGGCATGTTTGCCATTTATCTGCCCGCCGAAAAGGTGCTCTATACCGCTGACATTACCGTGGTGAATCCCAACCCGGGCCAGTTGGGCACCGTGAAGTCGCTGGTGCAGGCGCTCGACAAGCTGAAGCTCGATTACAACACGTTCATTCCGGCGCATCCGCCAAACCCCGATCGGGTCTTGACGCGCGCCGACGTCATGGCGGCGGTTGCCACCAAGTGACGACCGCCTAGAGCATCTCGTGCAATGCGGATTTGTGGGGCGAGCCTTCTCAGGCTCGCCTCGCGAACCCGGAGGATTCGCGCCACGTAATCGAAGTCCACGCTGCTACCACGCCGGGTTCTTCGCGGCTTTCGCGACGGCGGCGGCAACGGGCGCGGTCAGTTTCTGCACGATCGTCTCCTGTTGTTCACTAGCGCGTTTCGATCCGGTTGCCGCCCCATCGCCAGCGGTCGGATCGCCGTTCCATCCGTTTGATCCGGACGCGGTTGTCGTTGGGTTTGCGGTTTGGCGACGCCCAGATGCGAAGGCGATCGCCCACTTTGAAGAAGTCCTTCGTGATGCCCTCGCGTTCCAGACGCGACACGCTCACCCATTCACCAGAGTAGATCTTCTCCGCGCCGAAGGCGTCCTGGGCCTGCAGGTGAATCCAGGAGTGCGGGTTCCTGTACTGGAACTCGACGACCTCGCCGTCAATCTCGATGGTGTCGGCCTCGAGGTAGAGATCCGCGAAGTTGTGATGCGCCAGCAGCGGGGCCGACAGGGCCATGGCGGCGCACAGTGCGAAGGTCATCCAACGCCTCTTCATCGCGTCTCCTTTCCGAGCTCCGTCAGGTACGCCCTGGAGAGCGGGCGATCCGGATCGCCGGGATGGACCGTGACGTGAAGATCGAAATCCAGTTGCAGCCGTTCGATGTTTGCCGCCAGCGTCTGCAGCGACGACGTGAGCGGTTGCCCTGGCGCGGCGACGTCGAAGTCCGCGCTGAACAGGATCTTCTCCCGGGGCAGGTAGGCGATCAGCATGGCGTCGCTGTGATCGAGGTTCTTCACCGCGTGCAGTTCCAGCGTCCGCGTGGCGTCCTGCAGCACCAGCTTGTCGATCACGCCCTCGACCTTCGGCTTCTTCTTCGATCTGGCCAGCGTGTCGCCGACCAGCGTGCGCGGTTCGCTCAGCGAGGCTTCCATGAAGTACCTGCTGTTGTCGTTCTCGAGGATCGTGACACCCTCGGCCACGAACGGCGGCAGCCCGGCCGCGTGATCGAAGTGCGGATGTGTGTTGACGACGTATTTGATGCGCTTGGCGGGAAACAGCCGCCTGGTTTCGGCAATGATCGCGAGCCCGCGAGCTTCGCTCTGGCCCGCTTCGAGCACCACCACATGATCCTTGAATTCGACGGCCATCGACACATAGTCGCCGGCGAGCCGATACACGCCGTCGGCAAGCTTCTCCGACGTGGCGGCCGCGGGTGCCGGTGTTGAGGTTCGGGCCACCGGCGCGGCCGCCGGCGCCGCCATCAGCTGCGTGAGGTTCGGCGGATTCGCCGTCACCGAGCTGATCCCGGTCACGAACATCTCCATGCCCATGCGCCGCTCGGCGATCCGCGTCGGGCTCCGCACGCCGCCAAAATCCCGATAGTTCTGGTACGCGAGCTCGACGCGCATGTCGCCGAAGATCGGATGCTCGACCCACGTCTCGACGCGGTCGACGAGATTCTCCGGACCGATATAGCCGATCAGCTGGTAGGGGGCCCCGGACGGTGCCTTTTGCGGCGGGCTCCACGTCAGCGTCCGGTACGACACGTCGCCCAGCTTCCTTGTCCGCAGCGTGGCGTTGTGTGCCGCTGCGCCGCGCAGGAACCCCCACGGCGTGACCCAGATCGACAACTGCTGCGCCCACGGGCTGTCCGCGGCAATCGCTTCGTCGTATGTGAAAGGCTGCGGCGCCGGTCCGCCTCGCGCACCCGGAGGAATTGCTTCGCCCGTTGCGTGTGAGGCAGGCCGTGCGAAGTCGATCGTGCGTGTGTAGTTACGGATCGAGGTCGAGGCAAGCCCGAACGAGATCGTCCGGCTCTGGCCGAAGTTGCCCGCCGCCGCCACGCCCGAATAGGTGATGGAGTTCACGCCCTCCATTCCCATCGCCCGGGACGCCGCGTCGATCACCGTCCTGGCGTCCTGCGCGAAGACGGGCGCGGGCAGCAGGGCCACGACGAACGTCGCGGCCGCTCGTGTCTTCCACATGGTGCGCCCCCCAACCCCCGCGGGCACAGCATTTCACATCGGGGGGCGCCGACGGTAGAAAATCCTGCCGGCGGCCTACCGGCTGATTACGTCCACGGGGGCCCGCTCGATCAAGACTGCCGGTATCACGGCACCGGTTCGTTCACGCAGCGCTCTGATGGAATCATTCAGTTGCACCGCCATGCCGGACGCACTGGCGACAACCGGCCGGCGCTGGAGCGCGGCGTTGTAGTTCTCCAGCTCTTCGTCGTCGAGCACGTCCGTCAACCGTGCCATGAGTTCCGATCGTTCGGCCTCGCTCCCAAGCCGAACGCGTGTTTTGTACTCCTCGAGGGCCGCGCGCGCCTGTTCGTTGTGCGGGGCGGGGAGCGCCATCGCTTCCAGCCGCCGGGTCAGGTTGCCGATACCGGCCATCGCCATCACCCGGACCACCCGTTCGCCGTCGGGCACATTTGCCCGAAACGTCATCTGATGCTGCTGACCGTCGAGCAACCTGCTGAACGTGACGAACTGCTCCAGGGATAACAGCCTCTCCATCCTGCTCAGAAGGCTTGCCCGTGCGGTGTTCTCGATATGCTCCACGTAGCTCCGGACAATCGGGATCGCGCGGTCCGTTTTGTCGGCCGTCAGCCGCAGGTCCTCGAGCGCGCCTTCGATGTGTCTTCTCGACGACAGGCCGACATCGTCGCCGAATGAATAACCGCCCGACGACCCGAAAACGCCGTTCGTTCGTGTCACCGGCGCGTGAGCCAGCTGGTGGATTTCCATGGGATCGAGCGCCTCGTCGCCGTTCGTGTCACCGCGTGCGACCAGTGGACGCATGCGCTCGGACAGCTCGCCGATTGCGACTCGTCCGTCCGTGTTCTGATCGAACGTCATGAGCCGGGCAACGACCTCGTCGACAGTGACCCTGACATTTGTCGGAGATCCCGTGACGGCGAAGACCTGACCCTGTGCCCAGCCGGGCGCACTGCCGCCGAGCAGTGCGAGCAGTGTGAGAAGGCCGCGTCGCATGATGACTCCTTCCATCAGGGCACCCCGTAAAAGGGGTGCCCTACAGTTCGCCAGCTACTGGAACGGATCCGAAAACTTCGGATCCGCGAGAAACGCATGGTCCGTCAACGTTTTCAGGAATCCGATCAGCGCCGCCTTCTCCGATGCGGTGAAGTGAAGCGGCTGCACACGGATGTCCCTGTTCGGATGATTCTTCCCGCCGCTGCTGTAGTGCTCGAGGACCGCCTCGAGCGTGGCGAATCGCCCGTCGTGCATGTACGGTCCCGTCACCTCGACGTTGCGCAGCGACGGCGATTTGAAGAGTCCCATGTCGGCGGGTTTCAGCGTGATGTCGCCGACACCGCCGTCGGTGGTGCGCGTGTCTTCGTCCAGCCCGGTGTTCACAGGCGTATTCACGACGAAATGCGCTTCCTGATTTTCGAGATGGCAGACCGCGCAGTTGCGCATGAAGAGCGCCTTGCCACGGTTCTCCTGGAGCGTGTAGTTCGGGAAGTCTTCGGCGGCCGATCGCGCTGCCGCGCGTCCGACGTCGTAGCGTGACTGATAGGACAGCATCGAGCGCAGGAACTGCGCGAGCGCCCGTCCGATCCGTTGAGGGGTGATCCGCGGATCACCGAAGGCGTCACGGAAGAGTTCACCATAACGAGGGTCACGCCCCAGGGCTTCCGGAAGCTCGTCGAGCGTTCGGCCCATCTCGAGGCTGTTCTCGATCGGCAGCAGCGTCATCTCCTCCAGATTGCCGGCGCGCTCGTCCCAGAAGAACCGCGCGCGCGGATGAAAGCGGAGGTTGACGAGGTTCATCGCATGCCGGTCCGTGTGTCCGCCGGCGAACCCGCGGCTGACGCCGTTGGGATCGGCAAAGCCGTTCGCCTGGACGTGGCACGACGCGCACGACACGGTGTTGTTTGCCGAGAGACGCGTGTCGTAGAAGAGCACGCGGCCGAGAGTGGCGCCGGCGTCGGTGACCGGATTGTCCGGCGGCGTATTGTCGAATCGCCTCGCCGCCGTGGTCATGAAATGAGGTGGGAGGGTGACGTCCGCGTACTGGTACGGGGTGGCGGGCAGGCGCAGTGTTCGCTCCGTGGGGCGCGCCTTGTCAGGCGCGCCTGACGCGCCGACTGCAGCACTTGGTGTCCCCTGGGCGTGAACCTTCGACACCCATTCGCTCGGCCCCCATTCGCCCGAAGAAAGGCCCAGCGCCAGGACCCAGCCCGTCAGGAAGAACGCGAAGACACCTCGGATGAGATCCACGAGTTGCCGTCTCGCCCTTTAGACACTGGGAGCGGCGAATTGGTTGTATGGGAATCGGGCTGGGGGCGAAGACCCTAGTGCGTCATCGCATAGAGCAGGATATTGATGCCGAGGGCGTAACCTTCCACTGAAAACTGGTAGAAGTACGCCGGGTCCTCGGTCTCGCGCTCGAACGCGTTCGACACATCGGTGTTGTGCGTCATGACGACGATGATGCGGCCGTGCCGGTCGCGAACCGCGCGCAGGTGCGGCTCTTTTGTTTCCTCTCCGCGTTCGGATGTGGTCTGGCCCCGGTAGGCCCGCCAGAAGCCGATACCGGTGACCTGCGGAACCCGCTTCACCTCGAGCATCGAACGGAAGATCGGATCGCTGAGCGGCACGTCTTCGATCGTGTATTCAGCGGACGGGAGCGCTTTCGCCAGCTCGCGCGACCATTGCGCCCACGCCTGCTCTCCCCAGAAGTCGTCCACCCAGAGGAATCCGCCCTTTCTCAGATAGATCCCCAGGGAGGTCGCCTCCGCCTGCGACAGGCCAATCGTGCCGACGTCGGAGGCCATGATGTATGCGCACTTGAAGAGTGCCGGGTCCGTGAGCCGCACGAGCCAGACGTGGGGAACGCCGGTTTCCAGCCAGCTGACGCGTGTCTTCGTCAGCTCCGACATCCGGATCAGGAGATTGCGCTGCGCCCATGGATAGTCGGTGCGCCAGCCCGAACCGTTGGCTTCGCGGCGGACGCTGGTGTAAAGGATGTGGCAGCCGGCGACATTCCCATCCGGCCACACACGCGGTGGCAGTTCCGCCGGATCTCCCTGTTCGCCGCGGAGGAGACCGAAGCCCGCGTCTCGAGGAAACTGGGCGTACGACGAGCCGGCCAACGCGATCAGCGCGACGGCAACGAGACGCACGCGAACCTGTTTGCCCCTCAGCACCTGACTCCTTGCGCCTTCGAGGATTATCCTCCCTTCATCAATGACGCGCGGTTCCTGTGTCGCCCGTCTCGCCTCGATGATTGCCGCGGTGCAGCGGCCGCACCCTGCGCGTGTCGCGCTCGACGGCATTGACGGAGCGGGAAAGACGCATCTTGCCGACGAGCTGGTCGGGCCGCTCTCTCCCGTGTTGGACGGCAGATGCCCGGCCAGCGCCGCTATCTAGGCAACTGTGAGCCGAAGATCAAAGCCGACGTCGTCTTCGACAACTCGGATTTCGACAAGCCCCGCGTCACGCCGCGTGCCTGACTGACAGCGAGCCTGACAAGGTTCGCTCCACGGCGGCGATGGCGCGGACGTCCAGTTTCGAACTTCTCCAGCGGCTCCTACGTCCAACATCCAGCTGGAGACTCCGCGATGAAACGGCTGTTGTGTGTGCTCGGCATTGCCGCGTTCTGCTCGAATTCCGTTCTGGCCCAGGCGCCGTCCCCTCGACCCGCGTTCGACATCGCCGGTATCCAGGTCAGCACCCGTCCGCAGCCCGGAATGCGTGGCGGCGTTCTGCGCGGCACTCGATATGAGCTGCGCAACGCCCACATGGTGGACCTGATTCGCACGGCGTATGACGTCCAGCCGGAGAAGATCAGCGGCGGACCGAGCTGGATCGAGTGGAACCGCTTCGACATCGCGGCGCTGGCGCCTGAAAACACCCCGCCAGAGCGGCTGCGCGAAATGTTGAAAACGCTTCTCGCCGAGCGCTTCAAGCTGGTCGTGCGCGAAGGGATGACAGCCACGACGGCGATGGCGCTTCGAGTCAAGGCGCCGCACAAACTGCAGGAGGCGTCCGGTATGGGTCCAGGCTGTCAGGGCCAGAGTGCGCCGGAGCCGAACGGTGTGATCGCCGTGACCGCGACCTGCACCGGCATGTCGATGGCGCAGTTCACCGAACAGTTGCCGCGTGCACAGTCCGCCTATTTCCCTGACGGGCAGCAACTCGTCGACGAGACCGGTCTGCAGGGCTTCTGGACGTTCCAGCTCAAATTCACTCCGCGCCCGCTGCTCGGCCAGGCCGGTTCGGACGGCATCTCGCTTCCGGCGGCTCTCGAAAAAATCGGGCTCATTCTGGAGCCGAAGGAAATCAAGGTTCCCACGATCGTCGTCGATACCGTAACCGCGGAGTTCACTCCAAATCCGCCCGACCTCGCGAAGCGCTTGCCGGCGCCGCCCCCGCCGCGGTTCGAGGTCGCGGTCCTGAAGCCAAGTTCGCCGGACGCCGCCACGCAGCCGCCGCGTGCCCAACTGATGCAAACCGGCCAGGCGAACATCAGTAATGCGCCGTTGAATCGAATCATCGGTCTCGCGTGGAACCTGCCCACCGAACAGTTCCTCGTCGCCCCGAAGTGGCTGGAGACGACCCGAATCGACGCGACGGCCCGCGCTTTCGCGACCCCGAACCCGGCGAACCAGGCACAGCTCGACGAGGATCTGATCCGGCTGATGCTGCAATCGCTGCTCGTCGAGAGATTCCAGATCAAGTGGCACATGGAAGATCGGCCGATGCCGGCCTACACCATCGTGGCCGACGAGCCGAAGATGGCGAAGGCCGACCCAATGCGGCGCACGCGCTGCTTCGAGGGCGCGCCTCCCGGATCTCCGGCCGCGTTGAAGCCGCCGCCGTTTCCGCGGCTGCTGACGTGCCAGAACATTTCGATGGAGCAGTTCGGCCGGATGCTTCCCAGCGTTGCCGGCGGGTACACGCGGGTGGCGGCGATCGACAAGAGCGGTCTGACGGGCGGTTACGACTTCACCTTGAACTTCAGTCCGTTCGAGCAGGTGCAAGGTGCCCGTCCCGAGCTGGGCGCCACGAATGCGGGTGTCGCTCTCGATCCCACCGGAGCGCTTTCGCTGCTGGACGCCGTGCGGCGGCAGCTGGGCATCCGGCTGGAAGAGACGAAGCGGCCGGTTCCGGTGCTGGTGATCGACTCGATCAACGAAACGCCTACGGAGAACTGAACATCGGTGACAGCAGGAGACTTCATATGAAACGGCTGCTGATGATCCTCGGTGTCGCGGCCTTTTGCTCTGTTTCCATCCTCGGGCAGGCGCCGGCGCCACGACCTGCCTTTGACGTTGCCAGCATCCAGGTCAGCACGCGCCAGCAGCCCGGCATGCGCGGCGGACTGCTGCGCGGCAACAGGTATGAGATCCGCAACGCGAACATGGTCGATCTGATTCGCACCGCGTATAACGTGACGCAGCCGGAGCGGATTAGCGGCGGACCGAGCTGGCTCGAGTGGAATCGCTTCGACATCGCGGCGCTGGCGCCTGAAAACACGCCGCCGGAACGCGTGCGCGAGATGTTGAAGACGCTGCTGGCCGAGCGCTTCAAGCTGGTCGTGCGCGAGGACATGGCGGCGACGACCGCCCTCGCGCTGAGGGTCAAGGGCGCTCACAAGATGCGTGAGGTTTCGGCGGCGGGTGGTTGCCAGGCCCAGCAGGCGCCGGAACCGAATGGCGTCCTCGCGACCAGCGTGAACTGCAGTGGCTTGTCGATGACGCAGCTGGCAGATCAGTTGCGCACCGCGAACAACCCGTATCTGGCGCCAGGGCAGATGGTCGTCGATGAGACGGGGCTGACGGCGTTGTATGAGTTCCAATACAAGTACACGCCACGGCCTCTGCTCGCGCAGGCCGGGTCCGACGGTGTCACGCTGCAGGCGGCGTTCGAGAAGCTGGGCCTCGTGCTGGAGCCGAAGGAAATCAAGGTTCCTTCGATCGTGGTCGATAGCGCGACCCTGGAGTTCACGCCGAACGCGCCTGACATCACGAAGCGGTTGCCGCCGGCGCCCGCGCCGCAATTCGAAGTCGCCGTGCTGAAACTGAGCCCCCCGGATGCGCAGAATCAGCCGGCCCGCGCGCAACTGCGCCCGACGGGCCAGGTCGACGTCAGCTTCGGTCCGTTGCATCGCATCATCGGTCTGGCGTGGAATCTCCAGGACCCTCCGGGAGCGTATCTCGTCGCGCCGAAGTGGGTGGAAACGACCCTGTACGATGTCACGGGGCGCGCGTTCGCGACGCCGAACCCGGCCAACCAGGCGCAGCTCGACGAGGATCTGATCAGGTTGATGCTGCGCTCGCTGCTCGTCGAGAAGCTCCAGATCAAGTGGCATATGGAAGACCGGCCGCTGCCGGCGTACGAGTTCGTCGCCGACAGCCCGAAGATGGAGAAGGCTGACCCGACGAGACGGACGCGCTGCTTCGAGGGCGCGCCTCCGGGATCGCCGGCCGCGGCCAAGCCCCCGCAGTTTCCGCGGCTGGTGACGTGCCAGAACATTTCGATGGAACAATTCGCCCAGATGCTGCCTTCCATCGCCGGCGGCTACACGCGAGTGCCGGCGCTCGACAAGACCGGCCTGCAGGGCGGCTACGACTTCACGCTCAACTTCAGCCCTATCCAGCAGGTGCAGGGAGCACGCCCTGAGCTCGGCGCTGCCAACGCGGGCGTGGCGCTCGATCCGACCGGCGCGCTGTCGCTCATGGAGGCCATGAGGCGGCAGCTTGGCATCAGGATGGAAGAGACGAAACGGCCGGTGCCCGTGCTGGTGATCGACTCGATCAACGAGAAGCCGACGGATAACTGAATGGAGGTCGGCGTTAGCCGGATACTGGTCGTAGTGTCCGGCTTCAGCCGGGCGAAACATCACACCAGCGCGTCTGCTTCAGACACCGGGAGAAATCCGCCCGACTGATGTGCCCACAGGGCAGCGTAGATGCCACCCTGGGCCAGCAGCGCGTCGTGCGATCCCTCCTCCGCGATGCGCCCGCGTTCGAGAATCACCAGCCGGTCCATCCGGCGGACTGTCGACAGCCGGTGCGCGATGACGATGGCGGTCCGCCGCGACATCAGCGTCCACAGCGCATCCTGAATGAGCAGCTCGCTCTCGGAGTCGAGCGAGCTGGTGGCTTCGTCGAGGACGAGGATCGGCGCGTCCTTCAGAATCGCCCGGGCGATCGCGACGCGCTGCCGCTGGCCGCCGGAGAGCTTCACGCCGCGTTCACCGACCAGCGTCGCATATCCGTTGGGCAGCGCCTCGATGAAATCCGCCGCGTGGGCGAGCCGTGCCGCCTCGCGGACGGCTGCGTCACTGGCTCCCGGACGGCCGACGCGGATGTTGTCCGCAATGCTGCGGTGGAACATCGCCGGATCCTGCGGCACATAGGCAATCGTCCGCCGCAGTTCGGCCTGCGGCACACGCTCGATCGGCTGCCCGCCGACGAGAATCTCGCCCTGCTCGACGTCGGCGAACCTGAGCAGGAGCCGTGTCAGCGTCGTCTTGCCGCCGCCCGAGCGCCCGACAAGGCCGAGCCGCGTGCCCGGCTCGATCGTCAGTGAGAACTGCTCGAAGAGCGGCGGCTGGGACGCGGAGTAGCGGAAGCCGATGCTGCTGAACTCGACGCCGGAGTGCGACGGGGCGAATGCGAGCGGGGCGTCCACGTCCGTGACTTCCGGCGGATCGAGCAGTAGTTCCGCAAACTGCGCGGCATCCGTCAGCGCGCCTTCGAGATTCCGGTAGATGCGGTTGAACTCCCACATGACGCGTGTCGCCGTCGTGAAATAGCTGAACGTCACGAACACGGCCTCCATGTCGGCGCCCGTACGTGCGGCACCGAACGCGACGGTGAGGCCGGCAAGGTTCGTCAGCACGAACATCGGCGACGTCACCAGATCCACCCGCGTGTTCTGGTAGTCCCATGAGTGCTGCGTCTTTCGTCCGTAGTCCAGCACATTCGCCGCGTGCAGCCGGGCTTCGTCCGCTTCGCGCGCGAAGGCCCGTACAGTTTCGGCGTTGGCAATCGAGTCCGCCAGGTGACCGGCGACAGCGTTCGACGCGGCTTCGCGGACGTCGACGAGATCCCGCCGGCGGCGGATGAGTGGAACGATCATCACGCAGGTCACTGTCAGCATCGCCGTGAGCACCAGGATCAGCCACGGCGAGTAGGACCACAGCACGACCCCCGCAAACGTCAACGGCAGAAAGGCGGCCGAGATCTGAAAAGCGGCGACATCGAATACGTCTTCGAAGCGGCGCGCGAAGCCGAGCGCGCGTTTGGTCAACGATCCGGCGTAGTTGTTGTGGAAGAACGCGAGGTCTTTGGCCAGCAGTTCGTCCATCGCCTCCACGTACAACGCCTCGAGCCCACGGATCTCGGCGCGGATGATCATCGCGACGGCAACGCGCCAGACGATCTGCCCGGCTATCCACAGACCCGCGAAGGCGGCGAGGTACGGGATGAAATCCGAAAACGTCACCTGCTCACGCTGTCCGAACCTCGCCAGCAATCGTGCGACGACGAGCGGGGGCGCGTAGATCGTCAGCACGTCGCCGACGGCGGGCAGAAGGAGAGCGGGCACCGCGTAGACCTTCCAGCGGCGCACCTGCGCGTAATAGCGGCGGAGCACCAGCCGCAGCGCCGCGTTCAGGCGCCGAGGTTCGGCGGGGTTGTGTCTGGTGCGGGTCATACGAGCACAAAAGAAAAAGGGCCATCACCTCGGTGAAGGTGATGGCCCTTGGTTGAAACGTTGGGAAAAGTGCCGGGCTTTACATCACCTGCGTACACCGGTCCAGATGCCGGCGAGTCGCGCCAGCGGTTCCGAATAGACCGGGACGAAGGTGACTTTCACGACGATCACAGAAAACCACAAGGGCCGACGCGATGTCAACCGCACGGAAGCCTGTCCGCGGCCGTCTGCCTCAGACGTAGTCGCGCTTGAGCATCTCGGCAACGGACGCGTCGAGCTGCTCGCGCCGGCGGACCTGCATCATGACGATCCGATCGCCGAGATTCACCGCCTGTGCATTGAAGGGGTCACATCAGCGCCGTGAGCTTGTCCCGCTCGGTGATGTCGTGCGTGAGGCGGATGACATGATCGGCGCTCTTCGGATCGAGGGCGGCGGTGTGTTCGTCGAGGAGCAGCAGGTCCGGTTTGAGCCACGACGCCATCAGCAGCGTGAGCGCCTGGCGCTGGCCGCCGGACAGGCTGCCGATCGCGTTGTCGAGGCGATCCTCGAGGCCCATGTTCAGCGTCCGGATCCGATCGCGGAGCTCGCCGGCAGCGCGCCGGTTCACCGCCCAGCCGATCCCGCGCCGCCTGCCGCGGCGTGACGCCAGCGCCAGATTCTCCGCAATCGACATCGTCGGCGCCGTGCCGCTGAAGGGGTTCTGAACCACGCGGCCGATGTACTTCGCGCGCCGGTGCTCGGGCCAGTTCGTGATGGCGTGGCCGGCCAGCCTGATGGCCCCGACGTCAGGCTGAAGGAGCCCGCGACGGCGTTGAGCAGCGTTGACTTCCCGGACCCGTTCGTCCCGATGATGATCAGATCGACGGTCTTCTTCTTCATCGAGACCGCCGCAGGCGCCTTCGCATGCCCGCCGGACGCGTCGAACAGCACGTCGGCCGGCGTGAAGATTGCCGCTGGAATCTGCCACCGGTGACAGCACCGACGCGCCGGCCTCACCGGCCGCCGTCGCGTTTTCGGCGTTCGCTTCGATCAGTTGAATCGCAAGGTCGCCGCAAACCTTTCGCGCCAGGTTGGTTGCGGCAACGGAATTCGCCTCGTTCGGGTTCCAGACGAGGCCAACGCGCTTCAAGTCGGGCTTGAGCTCCCGTGCCAGCCGGAACGCGTCCTCGACCGGAGGCAGGCTGCCCAGGCCTGTCATGTAGGGAGGATGGTCGAGATGATACGACGTCAGGCCGAACACGTGCCTTCGTGGCAGTGTGGCAAACCGGTTTGCGTTGGCAATCGTCTGGAGCGACGCCGTCGACGCCGAAATAATCAGATCGAAGTCGCTGCTCGTCACCTCGCTGGCGATGGCGTTTGCCGTGGCCATGGTCCGCCGTCCACGTATCCGCGGGCCCTGAGGGCCTCGGTCACCCCTTTTATGCCATCGTCCAGAGCCGGAAGGGAGGCGTATTGCACCAGCGCGACGCGCAGCGTGCGGCCATCGGCTTCGGCGGACGACCGGCGCGATGCCACTCAGGCGGATACGGCGTCAATTGCCTCACGCGTGCGGTCAATGGGGGAGTCCATGTCCGCCGTCATTGCCGCGAGGGTATGGTGGATGGCGCGCGCCATCGCGGCCACGCCCGTGGCATCGTACCTATTGCTGTCGTAGGTGACGACGACCTCCGCGTCAGTCTCGTGCAGCCGGACGTCGAGGTCGGTCCATTCGCGCCCCCGGGCCCATCCGATCGGAACCATGATGCCCTGTCCGCCGGCGCGAAAACGGCCCTGTACGTCGCACACGATCCGCGTGTCACCCCCTTCGAGGCAGCGTCCCAAGATCTGCCACAACGCTGGCAACGAAAGGCGTTGATGCTGATGCGCCTGCGACATCTGCGCCGCGATTTGCCGCGCCAGATGGTCGCAGGTTCGAGCCGCACCGATGTCGGTCATGAGCGCGTGGGCGTTCGAGCACCAGCCGATCATGCGCTGCGAGCTCACGCTCGGGCGATTCAAGAAGTTGCTCCACAATGCCACCTGCCCCTTGCTCGTGAGGTGGTGAAACACGATCGCCACGGCGCATCTGAAGACGGCAAACGTCGTCAGGTTCCGCGTGCGACACATCTGCGTCAGCGCGTTCGCGATGATGGCACCGAGGGCGACCCGTTCTGATCGAATTGCCGGTGGCACCAGTGGTGAAGCGCCGTGACACGCGCATGGCAGCTCGCGATGGCGGACGAGCGCGGGCCCGAGCTGCGCCCACTGCCGCGACCAGTAGGCGACGGAATCGGTGAAGAGGCCGTGGTCGACCGCGGCATGCTCCTCTGCCGCGAACTGCGAGTGCTGCATGCCGACTTCCTGTAGCCGGGGCGCCCGGCCTGCCAGGGCGGCGGTGTAAATGTCCTCGATTTCGCGCCAGAATATCGAGACCGACCAGCCGTCACACACCATGTGAGACAACAGCAACAGGAGCAAGTGCGTGTTGCCCGCGCCCGAGACGACGGCTGCGCGGGTGATCGGCGCTCGCCCGGGATCGAGGGGCACGATGCTCCAGTCATCGATGAGATCGTCTATGTCGGGGTTGTCCACGTCCGCGGATCCGTTGACGGCGAGCTGCTCCAGCCGCACCTGCGCATCGGCGGCCACGCGCGCAACGTACATGCCGCAGGTGAAGAGCTGTGTGCGTGCGAACCGGGTCAGTTGTGACTGGCGCGCCGCCGAGGCGCCGGACCACGCGGGAACGTACGCGGTCCGCAAAACGTCGTGACGGGCGACGACCTCGTTGACGGTCCGTTCGAGCAGCCGCGCATCGAGCGTACGTAATTGGAAGACCATCGGCCAATCGTGCCGACGCGGCCTCCGCCCAGCCGTCCGCGCGATCTCCTGACTGAGCAGGAGGCGCTCCTGATTGTAGGAACAGAACTGGCGGGCAGGCGAACCGCCTTCGTTCATCACGTCAGCGCCTCCCTATCATCGCACCGGCGGCTGCATGCCGGGATGCCACGTTGGCTCGAATCGAGAATTCGCCAGAGTCCATAACGGCAGGATCATCGATCGGATCGCCTCGACGAGATGTGGAACGTCGATTTGCGACAACTCGTCCGTCGGTTGGTGATAGTCCGCATGCAGGCCGAAGCTTGCCACTGCGTGCGCGACGACACCCCGCTGCGCCAGCCGAATATTGTCCGAGCGGAAGAAGAAGCGCTGTTCAGTATGGGGGTCGGGCGCCAGATTGGCGCCGAGGCGCAACAGCTCGGGGCCGAGCGTGGAGCGGTCGTATCCAGTGAGCCAGACGACGCGCGGAGCGATCTCCGGATCCGGCCGGCCGAGCATTTCGAAGCCGAGACTGAAGACGAGCCCATCGAGTCGGGCCGCCTGTTCGGCGAAATGGCGCGATCCGATGCCTCCTGTCTCTTCGGCGCCAAACCATGCGAACACCCAGGATCGCTCGGTCCGCGGCATTGCCGCGAGCGCACACGCAAGCTCGAGGACCGCGGTGATCCCGGACGCGTCGTCGTCGGCGCCGTTGTAGACGGAGTCCGCGCCCGTGCCCCTGTTGCCGAGATGATCGAGATGCGCGTGCAGGAGAATCGTCTGATCGCGTCCCTCCGCGGCGCCGCGCAGCTGGCCGAGGACGTTCCATGTGCGGGCGGTCTCGAACGACGCCTCGAGGCGCACCGGCGTGCCTTCGGGCAGCTTCGAGAGATGTGCATAAACGTCGCGGCTCACCGCGATTCTCCATTCGCGCGTCAGGGCGAGAGAAATACGCAACCTGGGAAGCAGCGGCCACCGCGCGCGTTCCCTCTCGGGCTCGTCCACGAGGATGGCCGCGGCGCCTGCGAGCATCTCTGGAGGCGGCTCCGAGTCCGCGGTCGTCAACACGACAGCCTGCGGCGGAATCGCTCGCCCGGCCGTATATTTGACGAGCGGGCCGGAAGTGCCGGGCCGGCCGACCCACCGCACGAAGATCTCGCGGCCGTGGGTATAGGTGTTGCCCGCGCCGACCACGATGCGCGGCGGCGCCGACAGCGCGCGGGGCGGCGCGTCCACGAGCTGGACATACGCTCCGTCAGGTCCTGCGGGATCGACGCCGCATCGGCGCAACTGCGCGGCGACGTAGGTCGCGGCGATCCATTCGTCTCGCGTGCCGGTCCCTCGTCCGTTCAACGCGTCGCTGGCGAGGAACTCCATGTGACCGCGCACTGATTGCGCCATCGTTGCCGGCGGCGGCGGAGCCTGTGCCCTCGCGGCCGGAACACTCACGGCTGCCAGCATCATGGCGACGTGCACGTGGCGGCGGGCAGCGAACGTGTGCGTCATGAGCTAAGGCTGTCCACTCGACTGCGCCATCCGCTCGTGTTCGAGCCGGAGCGCCAGGTCCAGGCGCCGCCAGTTGCGCAGCAACCGGCCGTTTATGAAGAACGACGGCGTGCCCCGCACTCCGAGTCGGGCGCCGAGCTGAGCCTCGCCGGCGACTTCGTCCAGCAGGGACGCATACGCACGCGTGTACTCGGCACTCAGTCCGAGCTCCGCGATGCCGCGGCGGACCGCATCCCGCAACTGGCGGTTGTTTTCGTAGAGCGAGACGCCGAAGGCCTTGGCCGCATCCGGCCCGCGCTGGCGGTGTACGAGCCGCACGGCTGCGGCGGCCTCGCAGGCCGCCGAGTGAAGAGTGTCGGAACGAGCCCGGTTGCACTCGGACTCGAGCGGGTAGTCCTTGATGAGGACGTCCACCGATCGCCCGGTATCCTTCGTGAAGGTGGCAATCGTCTCATCCATGCGCGGTACCGCGGCGCTGCAGAACGGACACTCGTAATCAGTGAACACAACCAGGCGGATCGCGTTGTCGGCCGTGAACTGGGCGGCCGTCACCGGCGTGGCCGCCCATCCGCGGCGAAAGAGCTGGTCCTTCGCCTGCTCGGGCGTCAGCGCGCGGGTGCGGGCGCCGATCATCTCCCCGGCAAGCACTGTGACGGCGAGCCCGGCCAGGACGGTAGTCCTTGCGGCTGGCGCGGTCAGTGTGGCGCGGATCGCCATTGCAACGCCCCGCCAGCGGGCAGGTACCTGGTGTGCGCTGACCACTACGACGATCGCCCCGAGCGCGCCGCCGACCATGGCGGCGAGGGGCCGTGGGAGCAGCATCGACAGCCACAGGGCAAGCCCCGTCAAGGGAATGCTCCCTACGAATAGCCCGGTGAGGATCTGGCGCCGTCGTTCGCCATCGCCGCGCAGCGCCGCGATCGCCCCGGCGATGACCGTCAGCGCCCAGACGAATTCAAAGAATTCGGCCGGGATACCGCGCCATCTCGCGGTTGTCGTCAGGGTGTTCACGTGCGGCGCAAGCCAGAAGGGAAGCGTGGCCGTTGCCACCCCGTAGGATGCAACCATCGCCACAAGCCACAACGTTGCGGCGCCGATCCCGCACACGAGCAATACGTACAGCGCTCGTCCGGGTGCTTGGTGTTCAGACATCGGCAATTACCTCCGGAAATCCGCACTCGTCAACGGTGAGTTGAACTGCAGTGAGCTGTAGGTCTCGATGGCCAGGGTCTGCCCCTCGTCATCCGAGTAACGCAACCGATCGGGAACCGTGAGCCCGCCGACGGCGACACGTCGCTCGACGGTGACGACCGACCACGGCATCATGCCCGTGGCAAGGCGTCCCTGTCCGTCGAATCGACGGTGACGCGACCGCAATCGCGTCGGAAACCGGGTTTGCGGATCGATCTCCAGGTGCGCATGGAATTCGTGTGCGCCCGTGAACTCCAGTGCGCCGGAGCGTCCTGCGGTTGACACTGCGGTGAGCGGAAACACGGTGTCGGTGCGCAGCAGCAGCAGCAACATCCGCCGCGCGAATTCGATCTGGTAATACGAGGCGGCCTGGAACTTTGCCGCCAGGCTGCTCTGGCCCGCAAAGCCCTCGCGGTGTTCGACGCGTCGTCCGGCCAGATCGAGCGTGCCAATCATGAGGAAGTGATCCGGCCATGAAGCGCGCACCTCGAGCGTCCGGTCGATCCACTCGCGCGTGGCGCCTGGACGCTTCTTGTAATGCTGGTTGCGGTGCCGGGCCTGGCCGCGGATGACGAGCGACGTAATCGCCTGCAGTCGGCCGCCGCCGCCGATTGCTTCCCGCGCCGCGGCGAGTCGCCGCGCGGCTGCAGTGGCGCCAGAGGATTGCGCGCCCGAGGGCATCGCAGCCACGACCATGAGACAAACCATTGCGGCCGCCGTCCGCATCACTTCTCCTGCACGTGTAGTGGTGACGCGTGCGGCGGCCGCGCCGCGCGCACGCGCAGCGACCCGCCCGCAATTCGCGTGAGGGCCGCGGATCGACTAGCAGCAGTACCAGCCGGGGTCGCCGCCGCAGTCGCAACCGCCCTCGGTGCATCCTTCGCCCCACGCTTCGCACCACGACCCGCCGTTGTATTCAGTGCACGAATCACAGTTGAGCGCCCATACCACGCAGGGTCCACATTCCTCGATACAGTCCTCAAACATGTAGGCCCTGACGGCGCTGCCGCTGAAGCCGAAGAGCGTCACCAGCGCCAATCCGCCGAGGGACAGTCGAAGCCGTGAAACGTATTTCGCTGCAATCCTCATCACATCCTCCTGGAATATTGGTTTCCGATTACTGGCTATGCACCCGTTTTGTGCGCGGCGGCGCCGCTCAGAAGGTCGTCGATTGCGGCGGCGAGCTGCGAAAAGGGGATCGCCCCGAATCGATGCGTCACACGGACGCTGCCGCTGTCATCGGGCCGTCCGACGAGCACGGTGGGCGTCGCCGCGATGCTCAGCGCCCGTGCCTCGGCCATGTCGCGTTCGACCTCCTCACGCGCCGTCTCCTCGGTCAGGCAGCGTTCGAATCCGTCATCGAGCGATAGGCGCCTGGCCTTCGCCGCGATGTCAGCCGCGCCCAGCCGCTGTCGGTCGTCGAACAGGCGGTCATGCATTTCCCAGAACTTCCCCGCACGTCCGGCGCAGGCGGCAGCCTGCGCCGCACGCATGGCATCGGCATGGATGGTCGTTAACGGCAGATGACGGAATACCAGCCGCACTTTCCCGGCGGCGACGTATCGCTTTTGCAGCTGCGGAATCGTGCCCTGCGCCAGCCTCGCGCAATAAGGACACTGGAAATCTGAAAAGACCACCACGACTACCGGTGCATCCGACGCGCCCTGCTGCACGGCGGACTCGATCGAGACGGGACGTGAGGGAACCGATAGACTCGTCGCCCCGACGACGACCGGTGGCGGCGGGAAGCGCACGACCCATGCGATCCAGGCGACGACGATCAGCGCCGACGCGATCGAGATTGAGTTGAGGAGACCACGCTTCATGAGTCACCTGTCGTTCGCGCATGCTGATGCAGCCGCGCGCATCGACGGAGTGTCTCAGGCGGGATCGCCGCCCGCAATTGTTTTCAGCGGCGTGAAGCGCCGTACGTTCGTGATCGCCGTCGGATGGATGGACGCAGAGAGGTGCGCAGAGAAGGAAACGATGAAGTGATCGAGCGATCAGTCAGGCGTCGGCCGCTCGACGCGGTCGACCACCACGACGTCCACAGGACCGCGTTGAGCGTCGAGCTTCAGTCCCAGTTGATCACGCAGCGCGGTGAACAGAGATGGTCCGTCGGATATTGCAGCGGGCGCAGCGCCGCCAGCACCGCCATTGCCCCGCTGTTCGGGCGCCCACCGGAGGACGAAATCGTAGAGTCCTGACAATCCCGTTCGATCGACGACCGGTCGGCCGGCTGGACGGCCCAGGATTCGCGCCAACGCGGCCATCGACTGGGCGCCGCCGATGACCAGGCTGCCGTTCGCATCTACTGCGTAGCTGAGACCGCAGCGTGTGGGGACGGCAGGCGGGGGTGGGGCTCCTGGACGTACCGCCGTTTCGCGTTGTGGTCCGAGAGACGTCTGCAGCCCGCCGGCGACCGAACAGTCCAGCGATGAGGGTTTCGGCCGCATGGCGGCCGCCTCCTCCGCCAGAACCAGCGCGTACACCGGGCCCTCGCGCGGCTCGGTGTGGACGGCGAGCTTGAAGCGATCGGCGAGCAGCGTTCGCAACCTGTCCCACACCTGATCGGCGGTCGCGTTCGCGGGCGCGCGCGCGGTGATATCGAAGCGCTCGGATTCAACCCATGCCGGGGCTCCGACGACGCGCCCGCGATCGAGCACCGGATGCAGCCGGAAGGCGTACAGGATCAACGTGCGTAATGGCATGTTGACCGCGGAGTAACTGCCGTCGGGTTGATCGGCGGAGCGCGAAAGGCCGGAATTGGTGGTGTTGCGTTTGACGGACGCGACTTCGAATGCGATGCCGGGCTCGGGCGCAGCTGGCGCCTGTGCAAACATATCGGCCGAGGCCATGAGCCCGGCTGCCATGAGCCCCATCACAAGGATCCGCGGCATCTGCAACCTCACGTGTGCCTGGGAGAACCCGACTGAGAGCCTACCATCGATCCGCACCATGATGGACCGGCGCGACCTCGTGTCGCCCCGGCGTTTCATTCGTACGGCAGTTCCTCCCGATCGGCATGCGAAATCGTAAGATGTCGCATCGCATGGACATCGCGGTCTCGTTCGGAGCCGGCGTTCCCGTCCTGACGCTCACCGGCCGTTTCGACGGAGCTGCCGCCGTCGTCTTCGATGACCGGGCCGGCGCGCTCGAAACTGAGACCGCCCACTGGGTGCTCGACTTCACCGGCGTCACATATCTTTCCAGCCTCGGGATTCGTTCGCTGGTTTCACTGGAAACACGGCTGAAGGCGAAGGATGGCGGCCTCGTGCTCGCCGCGCTGGCGCCGCTCGTTCGCCGGGTGCTCGAGGTCTCGCGCCTCGACAGCTTTTGGAAGATCGAGCCGACGGTCGAGCGCGGAATCCTCAAGGCTCGCGCGGCGGCGCTGCTCGCTCCGGCGATCGAGGTCACCTCCAGCCGGTGCCGCGCGCGGATTCGCCATCTGACCGGAGCGGAAAGCACCCTCGAGCGATGGACCCCTCTCACCCTGAGCCCCGGCGATCTCGGGGTGGCGTTCGGTATCGGACGCCTCGGCGCTACGACGCCGGAAGGCGGCAGCGCCCACGGACAGTTCGTCAGCACGCCACAGTTCACCGCGGTGCTCGATGCCGACGCGGACGGCGTCACCGATTTCGTGGTCGGCGACGCCTCGCAGATCGTGCCCATTGACGTCGCGTCGGCCTGGGGGCTGTCGGGAGCCCCGGCGTCGATTCTGGAGTTAGAGGCGTCGAGCGGCTTTTCGCTGTTCGATGCGCTGGACGAGCTGTTCGAACACGCCGCCGGGGCCGGGTCGGCGGCATTCGGCTTTGCGGCGCTCGCGCGGACCGATGGGCAACCTCCCGGCGTGTTCGCGACTGGAATCGCGTTCGATCAGGATGCCCCTCTCGAGCGCGGCACGCCGCTTCCGTCGGGCCGGTGCCTCATTGGCGGCGCCGTCACGTTACGGAAACGACCGGACATGGAAGGCGCCGGCGAACTCCACGACGTCCTGCGCGGTCAGGCGACGCTCGAGTCGCTCGGCGGCATCGTGGCCCTGTCCGCGTGCCCGCCGGTGACGCACGCGCTGGTGTGGGTGTTCGCGCCGCGCGAGATCAGAAGCGGCGCGGCCAAGTTGCTGCAGGTCACCGTCGAGGGCGACGCCACCTGGCGGCAGGAATGGGACGCCATCATCCGTCGCCTCTATGCCGACTGCCGTTCCGTGACGCTCACGCCGTTGCACGGCGGCTTCATGTCGAGCACGTTCAAGGCGGTCGCGTACGACCAGGACGGCCGCCGTACGCTTCCGGGCGTTGTCAAGATCGGAGCAACGGAGGTGACGCGGCGCGAGGTGGAGGCGAACCAGAACTACGTGTCGCGCTTCATTCTGAACAACGGAACGACCGTCCTTGGCGACGCCCAGGTCGGCGAGTGGGCTGGCCTGCGCTACAACTTCCTCGGCATCAACGGACCCGACAGCCGGCTGGCATGGCTCTACGATCATTACCGGCAGCGCCCCGTCGGTGAAGTCATGACGCTCCTCGAGCAGGTGTTTACGCGCGTGCTCAAGCCGTGGTACGGGCAGCCGAAATGGGAGCCGGTGTTCCTCTTCCGCGATCACACGCCGCTTCGCCTGTTCCCCTCGCTGTTCGAGACCGCAGAGCAGGTGCTGGGCATCCCGGCAGACGCACCGGAGTTCGACTGCCCTGAGCTCGGGACCCGCCTTCCAAACCCCTTCCGGTTCCTCAAACATGAATATCCAAGGCGCGCACGGGAGTCGCGACTGTGGTACACGGCTGTCTGTCACGGTGACCTCAATCTGAGAAACATCCTCGTCGACGAGCGTGACAATCTCTACGTGATCGATTTTTCCGAGACCCGGCCGAGAAACGCGGTCTCGGATTTCGCGCGGATGGAGCCGGTGCTCAAGTTCGAGATGATCGATCCGGACAGCGATGAGGAGCTGCGGCGGCTCGTGGAATTCGAGGAGGCGCTGATGAGCGTGACCGCCCTCGACCAGCCGCCTCCGTTCCGGTACGACGGCATCGATCCGATGGTGGCGCGCGCACATGCCGGCATCAGCCTGTTGCGGCGCTGCGCCGATCGCGCGACGCTCTTCGAGACGGACATGGTGCCGTACTGGATCGCGTTGCTCGAGTGGACGTACCCGGTCGTGTGCTATCGACAGCTGTCGCCCCGTCTCAAGCGCTACGCGGCCTGCAGCGCCGCATTGATCTGTCGGTCCATTCAGCAGATCGAAAGCCGCGCATGAGTTCGAGCCCCGCAACGCTGACACTGCAGGTGCCTGGTACGATCGACGCCATCCTACCCGCCACCGTGCAGGCTGAGGCGTGGCTGGTGGAGCAGCAGGTGTCGTTCGAGGCCATGTACCTCGTCAGCCTCGCCATCGAAGAGCTCGTCACGAACTGCATCAAGTACGGCTACCAGGACTCGAACAATCACACGATCGATTTCCTTCTCAGCGTGAGCGAGGGCACGTTGCGGCTGGACGTGATCGACGACGGCAGTCCGTTCAATCCGCTCGAGGCCCCGCGTCCCGATCTGTCGCTCCCTCCGGAGAAGCGCCCGATCGGCGGAGTCGGACTTCACCTGCTGCGCGAGCTGGCCGATGAAATGAACTACGAGCGGAAGGACGGCACCAACAGACTGCGTCTCACGAAACGCATGTCATGACGCTTGCATCGCGTCGGCAGCCGCGATAGCGTCCGCCTACTCCATGAAGGACTGGGCCAATCGGGTTGCCGGGCCGCTGCTCGCCTTCCGCCAGGGCGACGGCGTCATCGCCGCGCTGCTGTTCGCGTACTCCTTCCTGGCGATGACCTCCTACAACATCCTCAAACCGCTGACGCGGTCCAGGTTCATTTCCGATCTCGGATCCGCCAACCTCCCGTACGTGCTGCTCGCCGGGGCGGTCGTCGTCGGCGTGGTGATGCATTGGTACGCCGCGGCCACCGGCCGGCTCGCGCGCCGGCACGTCATTCCCGCCACGCAGGCGGCCATCGTCGTGCTTCTGGTCGTCTTCTCGCTCCTGCTGCGGACACGGGCCGAGTGGGTCGCCGTGGCGTTTTACCTGTTCGGCCAGATCCTCGGCATTCTTCTCATCAGCCAGTTCTGGACGCTGGCCAATGAGGTCTACGACGCCAGACAGGCCAAGCGATTGTTCGGCTTCATCGGCGCCGGCGCCAGTCTGGGTGGAGCGGCGGGTGCGACGATTGTGGCGACCATCGTCCACGCGATCGGAACCGACAGTCTCCTTCTCGTCAGTGCGGCGACACTCATCGGCTGCCTGGCGCTGGTCATGGCGATCAACCGCCGCCACGCCGTCGGCGGCGTGAGGCCGCTTCCCGAGGAAACCGGCATCGGTGGACGGGAGGCGATCGGTCTGCTGCTCGCGTCTCCGCACCTGCGGATCGTCGCGCTCGTCGTGGCCTGTGCGGCCGGCGCCGCGACGATCGTGGAACAGCAGCTGAACATGGCGGCCGAAGCGTTCAAGGGCCTCGAAGGGGATGCCGGCATTGCGGCATTCCTCGCGCGGGTCATTGTCTACACCTCGGTCGTCGGCTTCGTGCTGCAGGTCGCGGTGACGAGCCGCATTCACCGATCGTTCGGTCTTGCCTTCGCCCTTGTCCTGCTGCCGATTGCACTCGGGTCAGCGGCGATCATCATCCTGCTGACCGGCGCGTTCTGGGCGCCGCAAGCCGCGCGGGTTTTCGATTCGACCCTCCGCTACACGGTGGACAAGACGTCGCGTGAAGTGTTGTTCCTGCCGATGGCTTCCGAGCTGAAGTACCGGGTCAAGCCGTTTGTCGATGTCACGATGGATCGGTTTGCCAAGGGCGTGACGGCGGCGATCATCCTGGTGCTGATCCAGCCGTGGGGATTCGGTTTCGACTGGCGCCGGCTGAGTTACGCCAGTGTGGGCGTCATGGTGTTGTGGATCGCCACCGCGCTTGCCGCCCGGCGGCAGTACCTGAACATGTTTCGTCAGAGTCTCGACACCCGCACGCTCGAGGTCGAGTCGGTCCCGGTCGACGTCGGCGACCCCGCGACGGTCGAAGCGCTGGTCGAGGAGCTCTCGGATCCCGATCCGACCGCAGTGCTCTATGCGATCGGCATGCTGGAGACCCTGGACAAGCGGCACCTCATTTCGCCTCTGCTGCTGCATCACGAGTCACCGCAGGTGCGCGCGCGCGTGCTGCGCGCGCTTGGTTCGGTGCGTTCGCAGATCGCGCGGCGCTGGCGGCCCGCGGTCGAGCGGCTCACGCACGATCCCGACGTTGGCGTGCGCGCGGCGGCGCTCCGCGCGCTCGCGGAGTTCTCGCACGTGGATGCCGCCGTCGTGCTGCGGCGTCATCTCAGTGACCCGGAGCCCGAGGTCGTCGTCAGCGCCGCGATGGGGCTTGCCCAGTCGGGCGTCGGCAGCGATGTCGAGGCGGCGGAGCGGACGTTCAAGCGCTTGATCGCCGATGCGCGCGATGCCGGCGCCGTGGGCCGCCGTGAGGTGGCCGTGGCGCTGGCGTACGTCAGCGCGCCGCGATTCAGGCCGCTGCTGGTTCCGCTCATCTACGACCACGACACGCGCGTCGTCGAGGCCGCCATCGGCAGCGCCCGCACGCTGGGCGCGGCGGACGGGCTGTTCCTGCCGGCGCTGATTTCGCTGCTTGGACATCGCGTTCTGAAGAAGGCCGCGCGTGACGCGCTGGTCGGATACGGCGCCGCGGCTGTCGACGCGCTGGCGCACGCGCTCGCCGATCCACGCGAAGACCTGTGGGTACGGCGGCACATCCCCGCCACACTGGCGCTGATCCCGAGTCAGGCGGCGATGGACGCGCTGATCCGCGCGCTGGCGGATCCGGATCGCTTTCTGCGCTTCAAGGCGATCGCCGCCATCGAGAAGCTGCATCGGCAGCACCGCTCGCTGGCCTTTCCGGCTGACGTGATCGAACGATCGGTCCTGCGGGAGGCATCCCGCCATTGCAATTATCTGTGCGTAGCGCACGATCTCCGGCGCGACGCGCGCACGCACGGAACGCTGCTGGTCCGCGCGCTCGACGAACACCTCGACCACGCGATCGATTGCATCTACCGGCTCCTCGGTTTGCTCTACCACACCGATCACGTCGCCGCCGCGCGCTACACCATCGAGCACGGTGACGGACGGCGCCGTGCCGCCGCTGTGGAGTACCTGGACAACCTGCTGACCGGTGCGGTCCGGAAGCGCGTCCTGCCGATCCTCGAGGAAGTCTCGGACACCGGACGGCTTCGGCACGCGTACCTCACCCTCAAGACGCGGCCGCGCGATCTCGAGGACGCGCTGGCGCGTGTGCTGCACGACGACGACCCGGTGCTCTGTGCCGCGGCGGTCCACTTCGTGGCTCACAACCACCTGTGGGCGCTGGCCGGTGATGTCGAGTACGTGCTGACCCATGGCGCCGCGGACAGCCGGCCGGCGGTCGCCGCGGCCAGCTGGGCGCTTCAACTCCGTCGCGCCGGGCGAGTTGCGGCGAGCGAGTCGCTGCCGATCGTCGAGCTGGCGCACCGCGTGCGCACCATCCCGCTGTTCGAGTTCGTGTCCGTCGAGGAGCTCTTCCGCATCGCCGCCGCGGGCGAGGAAGCGCGTCACCCCGCCGGCCGCGAGTTGTTTCACCCCGGCGCCGTGCCGGAGCACGTCGAGTTTCTGATCGAAGGCGCGGTGCAGATCGTCCACCCCTCCGGCGCGGCGGGCGAGATCGGCGCGCCCGCGGTCCTCGGCCTCGAGGACGTCCTGCAGGGCGCACCGCCGGCCGTCACGATTCGAGCCGCCGAATCGCTCGTCTGCCTGCGGATCGGCGCTGGAGAGCTGCTGACCATGGTGTCGGGCAACGTACTGCTCGCCGAGCGCCTCTTTCACATGCTTCTCGCGCGCGCCTCCTGGCAGGACGTCAGACATCCCATGCAATCCGACCCGGCGGTCTCGCTCCTGCGGCCAGTCGACCGGGCCCTCATGCTTCGCGACCATCCGCTGCTGGCCCGTGCCACACCCGCGCAGCTGCTGGCTTTGATCGAAGGGGCGGCGGAAATCCCGATGACCGAGGGCACCGTGCTGGTGGAGCCCGATGACCCGCCGCCGGCGGTGTTCCAGGTGCTCGAGGGCGAGCTGCAGCTCGAAACGCACCGCGGCGTCGCTGTGGCGGCACCTGGGATGACTTTCGGTCTCGTCGAAACCCTGTCGGGCGGCGCGGCCGGCGCACGGGCCGTCGTCACGAAGCCCGGGCGTGCGCTCCGTATCGAGCACGACGACCTGTTCGCTGTGCTGACCGACAACGTTGATCTGATGCAGGGGGTCTTCAGCGAGATCATCGCCCTGCCGCGAAAAACCCTACCGGGAGTCGCAGCTCAGGCGTAGAATCCGCGCTGTCGTCTGACGACTGACAAACTGGCATCTGATAACTGACAACTGACAACTGTGCTGAGAAGGGGGCACCGAATGGCTCTCATCACTCGGGTCCTGGTGGTCGCTTTGATCGTCGTGCTCGCGCCGCGCGCCGCGGCGCCGCAGTCGCCCGTCCCGTTGACGCGCGAGCAGATGGAACGTTTTCTCGCCACCGCTGAAATCGTCAGGGAGAGAACGACCAGCGACGGGGTGACGAGGCCCGTTCGGGCAACGCTGTCCAACGGCGTGCTGACGCACGACGCGCAGTTCCAGACGGTCGATCAGGCCAAGGCGCTGTTCGATGCGGGGAAGGCCTCGGAGATCGGTTTCACGGACACATACCGCTACAACATCGCCGGCTACCGCCTGGCCCAGCTGGTCGGCCTCGACACGGTGCCCATGTCGGTGGAACGCCGCTACAAAGGCAAGAATGCTGCGGTCACGTGGTGGATCGACGACGTGATGTTCGACGAGAGCGGGCGCATGAAGCTGGGCGACACCGCGATGATGGGGCCCGATCCGCAGCGGACACAGAGACAGATTCACGTCATGCGCGTCTGGGACGAGCTGATTCAGAACCGCGACCGCAACCGCGGCAACGTCCTGTGGACGAAGGACTGGACCTTGTGGCTCATCGATCACACGCGCGCGTTCCGGACGAATACGTCGCTCTTGAAGCCCGACGAGCTGATCAGGATCGAGCGCACCCTCTTCGACAAGATGAAGCAGCTCACGGAGCAGTCGATCTCGCAGGCGATGAAGGGTGCGCTGACGCGGCCCGAGATCAGGTCGCTGCTCCGGCGTCGCGATGCGCTCGTGCAGCACTTTGAAAAGCTGATCGCCGGCCGTGGCGAGGGCGCGGTGTTCTTTACTTTGTCGCCGGCGACGGGGCAGTAAGCGGCACGCGGCGGCCGTCCTCGTAAACGGCTGCCAGCGTGTTTCCCTGCATCTCGAGCGCTGACGCCACGCCCTTCGGAAAGAATTCTCCGTTCAGCATGCCGGTGTCGATCAGCACGACGCGGCCGTTGAACCGCCCCGTGATTTGTCCGGTGGCCACCGGCGTGTGACCGATCACGACCGCACGGACGTTGAACCGCTTCAGGATGCTGTCCAGCATCGGCTCGAACGACGCTTCCGGTTCGGACGCCATTCCGCGGTACCACAGCGGGCCGTCCTCTCGTGACGACAGCAGCGACGTCAACTGCTCGGGCGGAACCGGTATGGCCGCGAGGTTGCGCTGCACTTCCGCGTTGAGCCCTTCGCAGCCGAGATTCGCCACCATGTCGCTCACGCCGCCGTGCATGAACAGCACGCCGTTGATCCTGACTGCCGCGATGCGGCTCCGCACCCACTTCCCGTAGTCGCCGTCCTTGCCGAACGCGAGCTGCATGTCGAAATAGCCAAGCGGGAAGTCCTTCATGAACTGCGCCCGGTATTCGCGCTCGTTGAAGTCGCGTTTCTCGGCGCGCGCGCGCTTGTCCGCCAGCCCGGCGTTCAGCTCGTGCACCCGATCCCGCAACGCGGCCGACTCGCCGGTCTGGAATGCCTTGAATTCGCCGGCGCTCACGTAGCGCCAGTCGCCGACAATGCGCATGAATTCATGGTTGCCAAGGAGCGCGTGCACGCGTCCGCCGGCGCGTGATGCCTCATTTTCCAGCTTGCGCAGGAGATCGATGACCTTCCGCGAATCGGGGCCGCGATCGAGGACGTCGCCTGTCTGCACCAGCCGCGCCCGGCCGCCCGTCCATCGCTGCCGTCCGTCGATCAGCCCGGCGCCGCGCAACATGGCCACGAACCGGTCGTAGGCGCCGTGGACGTCGCCGACGGCAACGACCCGCTCGGTGGTCGTGATGTCACAAGGAGGTTCCGCGGCGTTGCTCTGCGCGCGTGGCGGACCGGCTGGCGCGGAAAACAGGACGGCAAGCACCACCGCAATAGTGGCGGCCGTCCGAAGGCTGCGGTGGGTAGCCGTGTTCACACCGCGAGTATATCCTTCGCCCTACGTGCAGGGCGCGCGTTCAGGCGAGTATGGCGTCCGGCGTGAAGTCGCGAAGCTGCCACAGCTGCTGATCGCTGACGTCGACCCGTATCGTGCGGCGATCGAAATCGACGCGAGGCATCGAGAACGGCAGGAGTGTCGTCTTGGCGAACACGCCCGATCCGCGAACGACCAGATATCGAATGTGCCGCTCAGTGGCGTCGACGATGAAGCCGCGCAGCCGCCCGACGGCGCGCCCGGTGGCGGCGCAAATGGTCATCTCCGTTGCGGGAACACCTTCGATGACGACGTCAGCGGGTGCGATGTATTGGAACTGAGCAGCCATTGTCGTCTCCTCGTCCGTGGAATCAGCAAGGCCGCTGCCAATTCCTAAGCTCAGGAGAACCAGAATGAGGGCACTCTTTTTCGGGCTGTTTGCGGCATCGTTCGTCGTCGCTTCGATCCTGACAGCGTCGTCACGCCCGGCGGCGCAGGGTACTGCTCAGCCCGCCACCGGCAAAGTCGAGCCGCCTGCGGTGCCGATCGGTCTTCCGCCGCTGTTTCTGCGGGAGGCCTGGCGTCAGCGCGATCGACCGCCCGACGCTGCCGCCGATTTCGTGCCCGAGGGCGGCGTGACGTCCGCGGCCGTGACCAACGCTGATCTCGAGCTGCGGCTCTACGATCCCAACGCCAAAAACGTTGCGGCCTATTTGAAGCAGCCGCCAACCGGCTCGATCGCACGCGACTGGACCGGCCCCAGCTGCGTGCAGCTGGCCGGCTACAACCAGAACCCGCCGCCGCAGAAGGTCGCCGCGGGCTCGCCGACGGATCCGCCGAACCTCTGGACGGGCGTCTGTCAGACACCCGTTGCGGTCACGCTGCGTCACAGAAAGAGCTACGTGGACCTGCGCGGCCTGGCGCGGATCCGATGGGTCACGCGCACATCCGGATTCCACGTCGTGCGTCCGCTGGTCAAGCTGGCCGACGGCACGTGGCTCGTTGGCGACTACGGGGAAGGCGCCCACTCCGCCAACTCGACGCTCTTTCTCGATTCCGAGGTCGCGATCGCGAACGTACGCTGGCTGCCGCTCGACATCGCACGCGTCGTGACGCGCGGTCAGAACTGGGTGGAGAAGCCGGACTTGTCAAGGGTGGACGAAGTCGGGTTTGCCGACCTCCTGCCGGGAAGCGGTCACGGCTGGGGAGGCTTCGTCAACGTCGGCCGGATCGAGGTGTACGGGCGAGCGGTGGCGCGGTAATCAGCTCAAGGGTTCGTCGAAACGCCATCCACAGGTGCTGGCAACCAGGCCGGCCAGTTTGTCGAAACCTTCGACGGCAAACTCCGCCGTAACCGGCTCCGCGTTGAACGGCGCGAATCCGAACCGCAGGCGTTTTGCGCTCGCCATGCGCCGTACGAACGCGACGCCATCCGGGGCGAAGAGCTCCCGCGCCGTCTCGGAGACCGTCCATTGCTGAACGGCCGTCGCGTCGTCATCCCACTGGACGCGGACCGTGCGGCGGTTGGCATCCTGCTCGAAGCTGGTTGACGTCTCGAGCATCACGAACGCCTCGGTCGTCCGATACAGGCAACGCACGATCAGCGCCGGCCTCGCCCGGTTCATCCACACAGGCAGGTCGCGAGTGGACGCCAGCGTGAAGGCGATCGTCTTCGATCCATCATTCGCCCAGCTGGCCCGTCGCGATCCGGTCCACGTCGGTGTGGGACCCTCTTCGACAAGAGGCGCCGGCGTTGCCGGAGCTGCCGCAGCCAGCGGCGCCGGCTTGCTGACTGCCTGGGTGCGAGTGCTGACAACCGCGAGCATCGTCACCATTCCTGCGACGACTCCGACGATGGCGACCACAATCACAGGCATTCCGGAACCGGGTCGTTTGGGATCAGTCGGCTCGACGTTTGCCGTGGCGTCCAGCTTGACGTCGTCGAGCTCGAGGTCGATATTAACGTCCGCCGGTTTGGCGTCGTTCGGTTTGAATGGTTCCACCGGAACATACAGGGCAACCTTGGTGCCGTCACATATCCGCCGATGGGTGCATCCAGATGCTCGAGCGGCGATTACGAAAACAGTGGACGTCGCTGCGCTTCTCGTAGCTTCCGCCTCAGACTCGTCGCTTCCGCGTTGAGACGGAACGGACTTTTCACTCGTAGTGTCCGCCTTCAGGCGGACCGGCGGTTGATTACTGTGTTGGCGCTGCCGCCGTCTGCGCGGGGCGCTGACGCGGACGAATCTCCGCGAAGTAGTTGGTGACCTGATCGGGATCCAGCAGCCACGTCGTCACCAGTCCCGGCATCGTTTCGCCGAGCGGCGTTTCCACCTGAATCCCGCGCTCCTGCGCCAGGGCCCAGATCGGATCGACGGGCTTGACGACGTACTGGATGCCGGCGAGCGATCGGTTGGTCGGCTTCGGTCCGGGCGTGGCCCACACGCTGATCGTGGTCGAGCCGTTGCGGAAGGGGTATTTGGTCACTCCAATGACCGGATCCTTCACCGGCGCCAGCTCTTCGAGACCGACGAACGCGCGATAGAACGCGCGGCTCTTCTCCAGATCGTTCGCGGCGATCCCGATCTCGAGCCGGCCGTAGGTTTCCTTCGCGGCGCCCGGCGCGATGACGAGCTGCACCCATTCGCCGTCCGGATCCGCGACCAGCGCGCTGCGGATGCCGTCGACCGTCTTGAACGACGGCGCTGGAAGCCCGTGTGTTTCGAAACGCTTCGTCAGCACCGCTTCATCGGCAAACCACATCGTCCACAGGCGTACACCCGCGGCGTCATGAATTCCGCCGCGCGTGAATTTCGCATTCGCGCCCGCGCGTGTGAACTTCAGCTGTGAGGGGCCGACCTGATACCGCGACACGCCGCCGATCGCGCCGACGTCGCCGAAGCCGAGCACCTGCCCATAGAACTGCAGCGTCTTGACGCCGTCGCCGTTGAAGCGGCGGAACACGTTCATCGACTTCTCCGCGAAGTACGGAGCGGCAGTTGCCGCCGGCGCGGGTGACTGGGCATACGGGCCCGCGGCGAGCACAACGATCAGGAGCGCAAACGCGAGCGAAGCAGTTCGTCTCATAAGTTCACCGTGCGGACACTATATACCCGGTGCTGGCCGGCGGAAGCGCGACATTGGAGAAAGGTCTTCGTTCCTTCGTTGCTGTGAATCCGTTCTCTCCGTAATCTCCGCGGACTTTGGCGCTCAGCGCGCCGGCAGCAGCGGTTTGCGATCCGGCGGCAGTTGCTGATCGACAGCGGTCAGTATGAAACCGGCCATCGCATAGTCGGCCATCACGATGGTCAGCTCGACCGCGCCCTGACGGCCAAAGAGTTTCTCCATCTGTGCCCAGACCTCCGAGCTCACCCGGTGATCGCGGAAGATCGCGCGTCCGAGTCGAATGAGCGCGGCGTCCTTCTCCGGCACGCCATTCAGGCTCCTGTTGAACTTGATCGCGTCGACGACGGACTGTTCAACGCCGGCTCGAACTGCCGCCGGCTCGTGGGCGGACCATTCATATTGCTGGTCGAACTCGCGAGCGGCGACGAGCGCCGCGAGCTCGAAGTAGCGAGCGCCCGCCACCGTCTTGCGCAGGTACTGATTGAGCGCGTAAATCGGCTCAGCCGCTCTGGGGCTGTGCATCGTGACGGCCGACGGGCCGGTCAGCGGAATCGCCTTGTTCGCGCCGGACAGCGCATCCCAGATGCGTTTGCCTTCCTCGTCGAGGTTCGCGCGCTGTACGGGTGGAAGGCGGGACAGCGACTCCGGGTGGATGTCCGAGGGGTACTTCGACTGACCGCCGGCCACGATCGTGGACGCAATGATGACGAGGGCTGCGACAGGGCGGGTGCGCATGAGACCTCCACTGATTTCTAACCTCTAACCACCAACTACCAACTACCAACCGGGGATGATATACACTCCGCGCCATGAAGACGATCCTTCCGGCGCTGCTGGCACTTGGCGTCCTCTCGGGAGGGCCCGCCCTCGCGCATCACTCGTTCGCGCCCTATGAGAGCACGCTGCAGATCAAGCTGTCCGGCGTCGTCACCGAGTTCAGGTGGGTCAATCCTCACGTTTACATCGAAATCGACGCCGCGGACGAGAAGACCAGTGAGAAGCGCCACTGGCTGATCGAGGGGGCGAGCACGAGCATCCTCAACAGAGCCGGGTGGAAGTTCAACATGATCAAGCCGGGCGATCGGATCACGGTGATCGTGTCGCCGCTCCGTAATGGAGAGCCGGCGGCGCTGCTCAAACAGATCACGCTGGCCGACGGCAGGAAATTCTCGAACGGCGCGGTCGCCGGGCGGGCGACGATTCAGTGAGGTTCCGATGAGGATGCGACTGACGCTCATCACCTTGCTCGCGGCGGCCACAGTTGGAACCGTGTTCGCGCAATCGCCGGTCGTGCGCGGCATCAACGGATCGTGGGAAGCGTATCCGCTGCGTGGTGAAGGCTTCGGATCGGGAATACAGCCGAAGACGCCGGTCAAGCCGCCTGCGCCGATCCCCGAGCCGCCACTGAAACAGCCCTACCTCGATGAACTGCGTGCGCTCCAGGCGCGCAACGCCGAGCTCACCAAAAAGGGACTCCCGCCACCGTCGACCGGCATGGCGTGCATACCCGAAGGGATGCCGGGGATGATGCAGTCGACGTTTCCGATGGAGATCCTCGAGACGCCGGGTCAGATCACGATCATCCAGGAAGCGTTTACACAGGTCCGCCGCATTCATCTCGGCGCCAAGCCGGTCGCGCCGGAGGATGCCGAACCTCGCTTCGCCGGTCACTCGACCGGGCGGTGGGAGGGCAGCACGCTGATCGTCGAGACCGTCGGCGTCAAGGAGTCCGCGCGCTTCCGCAACACGCCGCATTCGATGAACATGCGCATCACGGAGCGCATGCGGCTCGTCAACGACGAGATTCTCGAAAACGTGGTCACCGTCGTCGATCCGGAATTCCTGACCAAGCCGTGGACCTGGACGTGGATGTACAAGCGCTGGCCCGGCTACAAGATCGAGGAATACATCTGCGAGGACAACCGGTACTACGAGGATCCGGCGCAGCGCTATCAGCGCCTGAAGGTGAATTGATCGGTCCCGAGCAGCCGCTCGACCAGATTCTCCGCTTCCTTGCGCAGCCAGGCGAACGAGGGGATCACGAACAGGTGATCCTGCATCCGACTCGGGTCGTAATCTGTCTCGATCACCTCGCTGGTCACGAACGGCCGGCGCACGACGTCGGCAGAGAGCACCGAGAACGGAATCTCGCCGGTTGACGAGAGGATGCCGGCGCCGAAGACCTTCGTCGCGCCGTCCTCTTCGATCAAACCGAATTCGATCGAGTACCAGCTGAACCGCTTCAGCGCCAGGACGTGCAGCGGATCACGGGCGGCGGTCGCGGCCTGTCCGATGAGCGTCAACAGCTCTGCGTAATCGTGGTTCATCAGCGGCGGAACATGACCAAGGCAGTCGTGGATCATGTCCGGCTCCGGCGTGAACTCCGGATGCGAGCCGTGGCGGATGAACTGCGTCACCGGGAACCCGCGTTTCGCGATGTAGCCGTAGAACGTTCGATACGCGAGCGGGCCTTCGGCGGGCACCAGGTGCATCCCGGTTTCATGCTGCAGCCGGCCGCTCAACGAGCGGAGCTGCGGGATCTCGTGGGCGCTGATCCCGAGGGCGTTCTTCGCTTCGAGATAGATCGAGCCGGCATGCTGGAGGTGCAGCTCGTGCAGCTTCGGCGTGACCTCCCGCCAGATGCGGGTCTCTTCAGCCGTGTATTCGATGAGTGGGGGACCGAGCTGGTCCAGCCGGTGCTGCCGGCAGCGCGCGAAGAGGTCCCGCCGCCGCTGCACGTAGCCGTCGTCGCCCAGGCCCGGGTGCCCCGGCTCCAGCTCGAGCGTATCCGGGTCCGTCGGCTCGATGATCGACTTCGGATCGATCGGCTCGCCGTACTCGACGATCGGGGCGTCGTCGTTCATCGCACGGCCCTATCAGCACGATAGCAACAGACGTTCCATCGAGCAAATCACGCGCTCCCCGCAAACCCTGACTTGCTGCGAAAACGAGACATGCGGAGGCAACGGACACGGAGAAACGGAGACACGGAGACGCACGGAGAGCCGTTCGATCGACGGCGTGCAAAGCACGCCGTCAGCCGTGATGTAAGCGGCCGTAGATACAAGCCGCTGTCGGCGCCAGTGCGGTTTGTATCCTACGGCCGCTTACATCGCGGCAGGCCGCCTTCGGCGGCAATCGAACGGCCGCATGGTGATCGTCGCAGCGTTGCGCTTTGTCGTGGCGAAATCCCCGTGCGTCTCCGTGTCTCCGTTTCTCCGTGTAAAACCGTTTCCTCCGTAAACCTCCGCCGACTCCAAACTACCAGCGCTTGTCGATCGGCTTCTCGGGATCGGCGGTGATGTTGAGGACGGCGCAGTGGTGATAGGAGTGGCCGCCGTCGACCGCAATGCCGGGGTGATCCGCCATGAATTCGATCACCTGCAGAATGCAATTCTGGCAGGTGATGTTCGGAATGGGAACCTGCGCTTCGAAGTTCTGGGTCGGTCGCTCGGTGTGCGCGAAGATGCCGTCGAGCAGGACGGGCGCGACCGGCGGGTTCTGAATCACGGCTGACTGCGAGCGCATCCCACGGCCGGTATCGGCAGTCGTCACCATCGGGTCGGGCGGCAACTGGGCCATCGTCCGCGCCAGCGCGACGCGGTAGTGGCCCGGATGAAAGATCGATTCCTGGACCATCAGCGGCAGCATCGTCCCGCCCTTCACGTTCGTCACCGCCCCGCTCGGGACGCCGGGATTCGCGGGTGTTCCCCGTCCCGGGTTCGCCGACACGCCGCCGCAGGGCGCAATCTTCTGCGGGTCGCCCAGCCGGTTCTGCTGCAGGGAGGCGGCAGGCGAGATCAGCACGAAATGGGCGTCAATCGCCGCCGAGAGGCACGCGACACCGACGATCAGGGCGGAGACGAGGCGGGTCTTCATCATGGTGGCAAGAATCTACCACGACCATGGGAACGTCCCCTCGCGGCCGTCCGTCTGCGACGACGATTGACATGCCACATTTGTGGCAGTACAGTGCCACAACTGTAGCATCGGTGATGGGCCCAAGCCTGAGGAGCCGCATGACACGATCGGTGCCGGACCGCCTGTCGCGCCGCGAGCGCGAAATCATGGACGCCCTTTTCGCGCTGGGCAACCGCGCATCCGTCGAGGAGATCCGCGGTCGCCTCGTCGAGGCCCCCAGCTACTCGGCGACGCGCACGATGCTGACGCGCCTGGTGGAGAAGGGGTATCTCCGGCACCAGGCGCAGGGCAACCGCTACATCTACTCGGCCACGGTGTCGCCGGCCACCGCCAAGCGGGCGGGGCTGCAGCGTTTCCTCGGCGTCTTCTTCGAGGGCTCGCGGCACAACCTCGTGACCTCGCTGCTCAGAGACGAAACGTGGACCGAGGACGAACTGAACTCGCTGCAGTCGGAGATCGACCGCGCCCGCAAGCCGAGGAGAAAGTCATGATGAATGCTGTCGCGCAGGCGGCGCTGTCGCTCAGCGCCTTTCCGCTGTCGGTCCTCCTCAAAGCCACGGTGATCCTCGGTGTCGCGTTCCTGATCCTGCGCGGCATGCGTCCGGCGGCCGCGTCGGCGCGGCACCTGGTGCTGACGGCCGCATTCGGCGTTCTGACAGTACTGCCAGCCGCCGAGCGTGTGGTCCCGTCGATCGGAATCCCGATCGACGGTATTCAGACCGCCCCGTTGCTGCCCATTACGCGCGTCGATACCGCCGCTGACGTGGCGGGTGCAGCGCCGCCGGCGCGACCGGGTTCGCGTGGTCCGTCGGCACAGGGGGGTTCGCCCTGGTCGCGGCAGCGATTGCTGTTCGCCGCATGGGGCCTTGGCGCGTTCGTGTGTCTCGTTCCCGTCCTGCTCACGCCGTGGCGCCTGCGTCACCTGCGCCGGAGCGCACGCCGATGGAGTCGCGCCGAAGAGCTGCTCCGTACGATCGATCCCACTGCACGCCCTGTTGCGGTGTTCCTCCATGACGAGGAGACGGCGCCGCTGGCCTGCGGAATCGTCCGGCCGGTGATCCTGTTGCCGGCTGCCGCGGCTCGGTGGAGCGAGGACGACATCGCGCGGGCGCTCATCCACGAACTGGAGCATGTCCGCCGCGCCGACTGGCCTGTGTGCATCGCCACGCGAATCATCTCCGCGGTGTATTGGTTCCACCCGCTCGTCTGGATCGCCTGGCGGAGGTTGGGCTTGGAGGCGGAGCGCGCCGCCGACGATGCCGTGCTGTGTGAGTCGGAGCGGACGGCGTACGCTCAGCAACTGGTCACGCTGGCGAAAGAGCGCTGGAGAGCGTCTGCGATTCCGGTGCTGTCGATGGCGGGCCGGAGCGATCTCTCCGCACGGGTAGCGGCGGTGCTCGATGAGACGCAAACGCGCGGGCGTCTCGGGCGTGCTCGTGCGGCGGTTATTCTCGCCGCCGCCGGTCTGCTGGTGATGGCCGTGGCGCCGCTTCGCGCGCAGGCCACGCCGATTGCACCCGTCGAGAAAGGAGATGCACCAGCGTTCGACGTCGTGTCGATCAGGGAAAACATATCGGGAGAGTTTTTCGGCTCGTTCGGTTACGACCCTGGTGGACAACTGACCGTCGTCAATAACGCCGTCCGCAATCTGATCCGCAACGCGTACAGCGTTCAGAATCATCAAATCGTCGGCGGCCCCGAGTGGATGAACTCCGCCAGGTACGACATCACGGCAAAGTCGAGCGGCAATCCGTCGCAAGATCGGCTCCGACTGATGGTCCGGCGCCTGCTCGTCGAGCGGTTCAAGCTCGTGGCGCACAGGGAAACACGCGACATTCCCATCTACGCGCTCGTCGTGGCAAGGCCGGGACGACTTGGTCCGGAGCTTCGACCGGCGAAGGTTGACTGCATGGCCATTGCCGCCGCCGCGGAAAAACAGGGAACGAAACCTGAGTTTCCTCAGCCACCGGACAATCGGCCGGCCTGCGGCACCCGCAGCGCGCCCGGTTTGATGATGGGAACAGGCGTCTCAATGGCGGATCTGGTGAGAAATCTTGCCGGCCCTGCCGATCGAATGGTGATCGACCGGACGGCCCTGGCTGGAGTCTGGGATCTCGATCTGAAATACGTGCCGGACCAGCCGCTGCCGGATATCCCGGGACTGCCTGCACCGCCCGCTGACGGCGCGTCGCTCTTCACTGCGTTGCAGGAACAGCTGGGCCTGAGACTCGAGTCCCAGATGGCGCCCGTCGACCTACTCGTCATCGACTCGATCGAGCGGCCGAGCGAGAACTGAAACGGGTTGACGCCGCCGCCGCAGGATGTTATTTTTCTCGCAGACTTGATGCGAGAGAAATAACACTATGACGCCGAGGCCGCCGAAGTCCCGCCCCCTGCACGCCGTCCTGTCCCGCCGCGAACGGCAGATCATGGACATTCTGTTCCGTCGCGGACGCGCCACCGCGGCCGAAGTGATGGAGGAGCTGCCGGGCGAGCCGAGCTATTCGACCGTCCGCACGCAGCTGCGCGTCCTCGAAGAGAAAGGGCATGTGCGCCACGAGCTGGACGGCGTGCGCTTCGTCTACATGCCGGTGCTCGCGCGGCAGGCGGCGCGCAAGTCGGCGCTGCGCCATCTCGTCGACACGTTCTTCGACGGGTCGTCGGAGCAGGCGGTCGCCGCCCTGCTCGGCGGCGAAGGCGCGCGGCTCACCGACGAGCAGCTCGACCGGATAGCCGCGATGATCGCGAAGGCACGGAAAGAAGGTGGCGAATGACGACCGCCATCGCCGCCGTCGTCGATACCAGCGTCGTCTGCGCGCTTGCACTGGTGATTTGCCGGGTGCTTCACCGGCGACCGGCGGCGCTGCGCCACGTGATTCTCGCGGCGGCGCTTGCCGTGGCCGCCACCGTGCCGTTGCTTGAAGCGGTCATCCCCCGGTGGGAGTTTGCGCTACTGCCGGAAACATCGCAGATCGCCAGCTCCGGCCCGACGCTGAGCAGTGAGCCCGCCGTCGCGGGTGCCGGCGTTGGCCTCACGGAAACCGCGGCCCCGCCCATGGTGACGTGGCGCGACACCCTCCTTGCGATCTGGGCGATCGGATTCCTCGTCGTCATCGCAGGCCTGCTCGCGGGGCTCGGCCGGCTCATCGTGATGACCAGGCGCTGCCGGCCGATCCAGTCGAGCGTGTGGCGCGAACACGCGTCTTCGCTCGCAGCGCAGTTGGCCCTGCCGACCGTGGCCGTCCTCGAGAGTCACGCTCGCACGCCATTGCTGACGTGGGGCTTCCTGAAGCCACGAATCATCGTCCCGGCTGGCGCGGCGCTGTGGTCTGCCGCGCGAGTCGAGTCCGTCCTCGCGCACGAGCTTGCGCACATCGCGCGCCGCGACTGGACACTCCAAATCGCGGCACAGATCCTGTGCGCGATCTATTGGTTCAATCCGCTGATGTGGGTCACGTGCCGGCGCCTGCGCGATGAGAGCGAGCAGGCCTGCGACGATGCGGTGCTCCGCCGTGGTGTCAATGCCGCGGACTACGCCTCGCACCTGCTGGCCGTCGCACGGCAGGTGCTGGCCGGTGGAAACCGGTGGGCGTCGGCACCCGCGATCGTCAATTCGTCGTCCCTCGAAAGGAGGATTGCCGCGATGCTGAACTCTTCACGACGGCATGAGTCGCTGACCCCCGGCGCCGGAATGCTGACGCTATTCACGGTGTTCGCGGTGGCGGCGCCGGTCGTGGCCGTGACGCTGACGGCACCCGTCGAGACGATGACGGTCGTGCCCGGAATCGCGCGCGATGTCGCCCTGTCTGTGCAAGCGTCTGCGCCTGCAACTTCCGCGCAGGCGCCCTCGCAGGCGCGCCCCGTCGTCCGCCGCGTGGCGCCGCGTCCAGTCGTTGCCAGTCCAGCGGCCGCCGCCGCACCGGCAGGGCAGACGCCCGCGTCGCTTTCGGGCGCGCTGCGCGACACCAGCGGCGCGGTGTTGCCCGGCGTGCAGGTCACTGTCGCGAACGCTGCGGGGGCTTCGTACCCGGCGGTGACCGACGGAACCGGCCGGTTTCTGCTGCGCGACATCCCTCCGGCGAGATACGAGCTGACCGCGCGGCTGCCTGGCTTCAGGTCGATTACCCAGACCGTGGACTTGAGTCGTGGCGGCGAACAGCAGCTCTCGCTTGTCATGCAGGTTGGCGGCCTTGCGGAAACCGTCACGGTGACGTGCGGCGCTGGCGCCGCCGTTCTCCCGCGCAGCGCCCCAGCAGCGCTTCTCGCCGTCGACAGGCGCAACGTGACGCCGCGGCTCTTCGCCCTTCCGCAGGCCGCGCAACTGCCGGTACGCGTGGGAGGTCAAATCGCGGCGCCCAAGCAGATCAGCCACGTGGCCCCAACCTGCCCCCCAGGAGGCGGTAGTTACGTCGTTATCCTGGAGGCGACGATTGGTGCCGACGGTTCGGTGAGAGACATCGTGAGTCTCCGCCCCCGAACGGCGGACGCTCAGACCGCGCCGTTCGTTGCGGCGGCGACGGAGGCCGTTCGTCAGTGGCAGTACACACCGACACGGCTGAACAACGTCCCGATTCCTGTGATCATGACCGTCACGGTGCAGTTCAGCTCCAAGTAAGCTTCCGCCTTCAGGCGGAAGCCACCTGAAGGCGGAAGCCACGTCCCGCCGGCGGATATGCCAGAGGTAGACCCGAAACGCCCAACTGTGCTGTAAATTGGCTGTTACAGCACGGGGGTTTCTATGGCAGCAAAGACCGGCCGAAACGATCTCTGTCCCTGCGGCAGCGGGCGCAAGTTCAAGAAATGCTGCGAGTCGAAGACGAGCAGCAGACGTCAGTCGCGCGTGCTCATGGCGGTTGTCGGCCTGGCAATCGTCGGCGGCCTGGCCGCGGCCGCGGCGTCATTCCGCACCGGCAGCACGGGTGGTGTGCGTGTCTGGGATCCGGCGCATGGCCATTATCACGACGCCAACGGCGTCCAGGTTCCGTGATGACCATGAAAGTCTTCGCCACAAGCTGCATGGCGTTCGCGCTGCTCACGCTTCCTGCGGTGGTGGACGCCGGGCAGATCTACGGCACCATCGTCCTCGGCGGGCAGGGCGTCAAGGGTGCCGCGATCGAAATCCAGTGCGGGAAAGAAGCGGCGGTGACCGGAACCACCGCCGCCGACGGTTCGTACCGCATCAACGTATCCGAGCAAGGGCAGTGCACGCTGACGCTGCCGTCGTATGAGGGACGGCCGTCCGCGGCTGTCTTCTCGGGACCGAATCCCGCCGCCTACAACTACGAACTGGTGAAGCTCTCGGATGGGAAGTACGAGCTGAAGCGCCGGTGAGCACGAGCGACGGGGAGGTTCCCCAGCCTGCAGTCCAGCGCGACGTGAAAGCGGGCAGCACCTGGGTCGATCTGATCAAGGCGCTCGCCCTTCCGCTGGTCACGCTCGTCCTTGGCTACTGGTTCAACTCGTCGCTCAACGAGCGGCAGCAGGTGGAAAGCAACATCCGCCTCTACGCCGAGATGATGGGACGGCGCGAAGAGGCCGACAGCAATCTCCGCAAGGACATGTTCAATTCGATCCTGACCACGTTCATGGCTCGGGATCCTTCGCTGCGCCTGTCCTCCGAGGAGCTGATTCGCCAGCAGATTCTCAGTCTGGAGCTGCTCGCCTACAACTTTCACGAGTCGCTCGATATCGGGCCCCTCTTCAAGGACGTCCAGCGGCGCATCGGCGTCGAGGAGCGCGACACGAACACCGAGCTCCGCAGCCGTCTCGAATCGGTCGCGCTGCAGGTCATCGAGCACCAGCTCACGGCACTTTCCGAGGCCGGGATGATCGAGCGCGGCGACGCTCTGCCCGAAAAGATCAACGACCTGCAGGCGTTTCTCATGTTCGGAACGAGAACGGTTCCGGATCCGCAGATGAAGCCCGGCGAAGGGGCTGCCCGCGTCTGCCTGTCGATGAACACGACAGACGGCACCGCGCGTTACCGACAGTTCAGGCTCGAGCTGCTGCAGTACAACGAGGCGGCGCGCGAAGTGCTCGTGCATCTCTACGTCACGCAACCGTTGACCGACGAAGAATGCCGGCAGCCGGCTCTCGACCTCCAGGCGAAGCGGGAAATCGACACCAACTTCCTCGTCGGACTGTTCGATTTCCCGATGATCGACAACACACGGCTGTCGGGAGGCGAGCGGACCGCGGTCTCGCTGACGGCGCTGAATCCAAGCGTGCTGAGCGTGGCGCTGACGTATTTCCCCGCCTCGCGCGCAAGCCTCAAGGACAAGCCGTACTACGACGAAGTCATTCGCGATCTCGTCAGAAACCGTCAGCCATCGAGTCCCCTCGGCGGCCGTTAAGGGATAAATGTCACGCCGGAAACACCGAAACCCTTCTGCGACCCAGCCGAACGCTGCGCCTGTAAACGGCGGCCGCCGTGCCGTGCTTGCGGCGCTCGGCGCACTGGGCGCCGGCACGGTTGCGGCGATGGTGCTGCGCAGGCCGGCGGGGTTGGACGAGGCGCTGGGCGTGCTCGAAGAGCTGCCGGCGACCGAGCGAATGCCGGTGGTCTTCGTCGGTCACGGCACGCCGTTCAGCGTGATCGATCCCAATGTCTGGACCGAGCAGTGGGGGCGCATTGGCCGCACGCTGCCGCGGCCAGCGGCGATCCTGATGGTCTCGGCGCATTGGCTCACCGAGGGCGCCTCGCTCGTCACCGGCAACACGCCGGCGATGAACTACGACATCAGCGGTTTTCCGCGCGAGATCTACGAGTTCAGATATCCGGCACCGGGACACCCGGCCGTGGTGCGGGAAGTCACGCGCGCGCTGGAAGGGCACACGGCGGTCCACCGCGACACCGCGTGGGGGCTCGACCACGGCACGTGGCTGCCGCTCAAGTACATGTATCCCGCCGCCGACATCCCGGTGCTGCAGCTCAGCGTCGACTTCAGCCGCCCGCCGCAGTTTCACTACGAGCTGGGACAGCGGCTGCGGAGTCTCCGTTCGAAGGGCGTGCTCGTCATCGGATCGGGCAACGTCGTGCACAACCTGCGTGAGCGCGGTGGCACCGGCGTGACGAAGACGCCGCGCGACTGGGCGATCGAGTTCGACCGGCGGATGGCGTCGGCGATCGCCGCCGGCCGCCACGAGGAGGCGATCAATTTTCTGTCGCTCGGTTCACTGGCGACGCTCGCGCATCCGTCGTACGACCACTTCCTGCCGCTCCTGTATTGCCTGGGGCTGGTCGAGCGCGGCGGTCCGATCGAAACGTTCTGCGAGGGCTTTCAGTGGCCCGGGATCAGCATGCGCTCGCTGGTGCTGACCTAGCGCGGACTTCGCTTCCGTGGCGCGAACCCTGCGGGTTCGCGAGGCGAGCCTGCAAGGCTCGCCCCACGAAAGCCATCAGCTCATTCGGCAAGCAGCTTCGCGAGGTCGCGGTCGATCTTCTCCGGCGTATCTGACGGCGCGTAGCGGGCGACGACGTCGCCCTGCGCGTTCACGAGGAACTTCGTGAAGTTCCACTTGATCGCCTCGGTCCCCAGAAGACCCGGCCGCGCCGACTTGAGGTGTTCGTAGAGCGGATGCGTCGCCGGGCCGTTCACGTCGATCTTGGCGAACAGCGGAAACGTGACGTCGTACGACGAGGTGCAGAACCGTTGAATCTCCGCCTCCGTGCCAGGCTCCTGCCGGCCGAACTGATTGCACGGGAAGCCGAGGACCACGAATCCCTGATTCTGGTATTTGCGAAACAACGCCTCGAGCCCTTCGTATTGCGGAGTGAATCCGCACTGGCTCGCGACGTTCACGATGAGGAGCGTCTTTCCGCGATAGGCGCCAAGCGACTGCGTCTGGCCGCTGATGGTTCTGACGTCGATGTCGTACAGTGACGAATCTGCCAACGGCCTACACCTTGTAACGCGCTTCTTCGGCGTAGTACGCAGGGAAGCCGACCGCCTGCTTCAGCTCGTCGAACTCCATCGCGGCCGCCGCGCGCTCACCGGCCCTCAGGTTCTTGAGCGCCGACCGCATCGCCTGAATCGACACATTCAGCATCGTCAATGGATACACGGCGATCGCGTAGCCGATGGCGTCCAGCTGCGCCGGGGGCAGCAGCGGTGTCTTACCGCCCTCGATGAGGTTGGCCATCTTCGGCCCGTCCACCTCGGTACAATAACGGCGCATCTCGGCTTCGTTCGTCGGCGCCTCGAGGAAGGTGATGTCGGCGCCAATCTCGCGAAACCGGCGGCAGCGCGCGATCGCCTCGTCGAGGCCGTCGATGCGGGCATCGGTGCGCGCCATGATCAGGATGTCCTCGCCGGCGTCGCGCGCGTCGACGGCGGCGCGGATGCGCATCAGCGCTTCCTCCCGCGCGACCACGGCCTTGCCTTCGGTGTGGCCGCAGCGCTTCGGTGCGACCTGGTCCTCCAGCATGATGCAGGCGAACCCCGCGCGCGCGTAGCCCTGCACCGTGCGCTTCACGTTCTGCGCGCTGCCGAAGCCGGTATCGCCGTCGCCGATCATCGGGATCGTCACCGCCCGGCAGATGTTCGTTCCCTGATCGACCAGCTCGCCGTACGAGATCAGCCCCGTGTCGGGCATGCCGAGACGTGACGCCGACACGGCGAAGCCGCTCATGAAACCGATTTCGAAGCCGGCCTCCTGAATCAGCCTGGCCGACATCGCGTCGTGGCAGCCGGGCATGACCAGGATGCCTGGCTGCTGCAGCCGCCGGCGAAGGCGGTCGGCTGACGAATCGGATGGGGACGTGCGCATTGCCACATCGTATTGCCTTTCTGTGCAGCGACGCGCGTTCAGGACGTTTCAGCGCGGCGTCAGGACGTGGACCGCATGCGACGGCTACGCTGCATGTGTTCCCCGGAGACGTCCAATGGCAATCAGGCGTGGTTTGCTCATGGTGGCTGCTCTCGGTGTGCTGTCCGGAGAAGTCACGGCGCAGGAGCCAGTTCAATCGTTCGGTCGGCTGTCCGCATTGATCAGACCGGGAACGGCCATCGTCGTCGATCTCGAGGGCGGCCGCAGCATCAGCGGGAAGGTCGTGTCTGTTGCCGGCGATCGACTCGAGCTTCGCCGCCGCCGGTGGAACTTCCGCTCCGAGCGCCTGGCGGTTTCCGCACTTGGCGTGCGCCGGGTCGAGGAACGGGATTCGACCGCGAACGGAACGCTGATTGGGATTGGCGCCGGCGCGCTGGCCGCATGGGTCAAGTGCAAGACCAGCGGGCCCGGCTATGGCGTCGATGTGGGGTGTATCTGGTGGTCGTTTTTCGCGCCGGTGTCCGGAGGTGTCACAGGCCAGGTCGTCGACGCACGCCACCGGCGGGCTCTCTATATTGTGCCAGTATCTCGAATTCAGGCCGCGCCGGCGGGCGGAGTGGGCATCGGCATCGCGACGACGATCGGTTTCTAGACCGACGCCAGTTGTGTTTGACCGCACATAACTGTGATCGCCGGTCGGGACAGTTGTGCCCGCAACTGCAGATACAGGCCGCGCGGACGTTGGCGCTGTTCTTGCCGGTCGGTGTACGCAGACCCCTTTGGAGAAACACGATGGCTGGGCAATGGTTTACTGCCCTCTGGAACCGAGGCCCGCGGAACGGCCGTCGGCAGCGGCAGCGCATCTACCGGTATTTCGAGTGCAACTGGGTGAGCCCGTGGGGTGAGCAGCAGGCGCGCGTCAGCAGCATCAGTCCAACCGGCTGCTATATCGACGATCGCTTCACTGTTCCGCCGGAGGGCACGCATGTGCGGGAAATCTGCGTAGCGGTGCCCGACGGCGAGCTCAGCGTCCATGGGACGGTCATCGGCGCGTCGCCCGGCATTGGTTTCGCCGTGCGGTTTGCCGATATGGACGACGCGACGAACGCCAGGCTGAGAGGTCTCGTCGGCGCGCGCCTTTAGAGTCGATCGCGGCGGCTACGCCGACGCCATTCTGACGGCTTGCCCCGAGCCAGGTCGAGGGGCCTGCGCTGACCGCCGTGGGCCGCGTGAGCGGCTCCGCCGCGTCGCCAGCACTTCCCGGACGACGTCGACGAACAGAGAGACCAGCTCGCACGACTGTGGTTTGTAGGCGATCGCGAGCTGGGACTCGACGTGCGGCAGCGCCGGCGACACCGGTCGCAGGATGATCCCCGTCGAGTGCTTCTCCTGAATCGCCGCCGGCACAAAGCACACGCCGAGGCCGGCCTCGACCAGCGCGCACGCCGTGTGGAGATTGTCGACCTCGTGAGCGATCTGCATGGTGAAACCGGCCTCCCGGCACGCGGCCAGCACGGCATCGTAGAGGCGTGGACCCATCCGGCGCGCGAACATGATGTGCGGTTCGTTGGCGAGGGCGTGCAGTGGAACGCGTCCCCGCGCCGCCAGCGGGTGATTGCGCGGCAGTGCAATCACGATCGGCCGCCGCAGCACCGTCTCGGTGGCCAGATCCGGTTCGTCGATCGGGAGCGCGACGAATCCGACATGTAAACGTCCTTCACGGATCGCGCGGGCCTGCTCCGCGGAGCCCATGTTCCGCACCACCATCCGGATCTGCGGATGCCGCCGCGCGAATGCGCGGAGGATGTCGACGAAGACCTGCGCGTCGGCCGGTCCGGCAGCGCCGATGGACAGCTGGCCGACTTCACCCTGGTTCACGCGCAGCGCCAGGTTCGACGCGTGCGCGGCGTGCGCGAGAATGACGCGCGCCTCCTCGACGAACAGCTTGCCGGCGTCGGTCAGCTCGACGTGCCGTTTCGTGCGGTGGAACAGCGCGACGCCCAGCTCCGTTTCCAGCTGGCGGATCTGCTGGCTGAGCGGCGGCTGGCTGAGGTGGAGCCGCTCCGCCGCGTGGCCGAAGTGAAGCGTGTCGGCCACAGCGACCACATACCGCAGATGACGCAGCTCCATGCGGCGAAGCCTAGCACAGCGAACGCCGTCTTCTTGCCGTCTTTTCAGCAGAAATCCGCCTCACTGATATCAAAAACCTCTTAGTTGAAACGAAACATATATTTCTGGCCGGGCTACGGTTCTGGTACACCGGAAGAAACCTGTCAGGGTGCGGTTCGGGCGGGGTGTCTCTCAACCTCGGAGGGAAGGACTATGTATCGGTTGTCGAAACGTTTCCTGATCGCTGTAGGACTCGTCCTCGCGCCCACGGTCGTGTCCGCGCAGGGGATTGTCGGCACGGTGAAAGATGCGTCGGGCGCCGTACTGCCCGGCGTCACGGTTGAAGCCTCGAGCCCCGCGCTCATCGAGAAGACGCGCTCGGTCGTCACCAATGGCGTCGGCCAGTACTCGATCGACGACCTCAGGCCGGGCACCTATACGATCTCCTTCACCTTGCAGGGGTTCACGCCGATCAGGCGTGAAGGGATCGTGCTGACCGGCACGTTCATCGCCAGGGTGGACCAGGATCTGAAAGTCGGCGCGGTCGCGGAAGCCATCACCGTGACGGGTGAACCTCCTGTCGTGGACACGACCAGCGCGCGAACAGAGCAGACGTTCACCGGCGCAACGGTGTCCGACATCCCGTCCGGCCGTCAGTACTTCAGCTTCACGGCGCTGGTGCCGGCGATCAACGTCCAGGGCAACGACGTCGGGTCGTCGTCCGGGCCGATCTTCAGCGTGTTCCAGATTCACGGCGGGCGGCGCAACGAAGGACAGGTCCAGGTGAACGGACAGAGCGCCGGGTACCAGGGCATGGGCGTGTCGGGATACACGCCGGAGGTGGGGAACGCGGAGGAAATCAACGTCACGTTGAGCGGCGCGCTGGCCGAGTCCGTCACCGGCGGCCCACAGGTGAACGTGATCCAGAAGCAGGGCGGCAACAGCTTCAGCGGGAACATGTTCTTCAACTACGCGGGCGACGCGTTCCAGACCGAGAACCTGAGCGACGCGCAGAAGGCGACCGGCCTGACGCCGATCTCACTCGAGAAGCTGTGGGATGTGAACCCCGCGTTCGGGGGCCCGGTTCTGCGCGATCGCCTCTGGTTCTTCGCGTCGTTCCGCCACCAGGGCAATCGCCAGCGGATCAACATGTTCACCAACGCCAACGCGGGCGATCCCACGAAATGGACCTACGAGCCGACGACCAAGCAGGCGATTGACGACGGCACCTGGAAGAACACCTCCGGACGGCTGACGTGGCAGGCAACGCCGCGCAACAAGATCGACGGCTGGATGAACGTCCAGTACAACTGTCAGCACTGCATCGAAGGCGGCTCGCGATCCGGCCTGTCGTTCACCGGCCTCATCGCCTCGCCCGAGGCGCAGAGCTTCACGCAGAATCACCCGAGCATGCTCGGCAAGATCAGCTGGTCGTCGCCGGTGACCAATCGCCTGCTGCTCGAGGCGAATGTGGGACTGGGACCCTACTTCTGGTGGGGCAGCGAGCAGAAGAACTCATACGACAGCACCATGATCCAGGTGCAGGACGACGCGTTGGTCATTCCGGCCAATCGAAGCCCCACCGGCAGCGCGCTCCCGCTGCAGAACATCAACTATCGTGCGGCCTTCTGGTCCGGGCACACCGGGCACACGACGATCTACGAAGGTGCGACGTCGTATGTGACCGGGTCGCACTCGTCGAAGTTCGGCATTCGCTACCATCGGAACGACTCGACGTTCCCGAAAAACTACTACAACGACTCGCAGCTCAAGTATCACTTCCAGGGTGCCCCTCCGGGTTATCCGCTGCCGCTTCCGTCGAGCGGCACCGTGCCCTACCAGATCACGATGTATGCGGATCACGCATCCGATCAGAACCAGCATCAGGGCATCTTCGCCATGTATGCGCAGGATCGCTGGCAGGTCGGCCGTCTGTCGCTTCAGGGCGGTCTGCGGTTCGAGTATCTCCGTGACTGGTTCGACGAGCAGCAGATGGGCCCGAACGTCTTCGTTCCCACAGCGCTCGTGTTCCCGGCACAGGATGGCCCGTTGAGTCAGAAGGACCTGATGCCCCGGTTTGGCGCCACCTACGATGTGTTCGGGAACGGCAGGACCGCGGCGAAGTTCTTCCTCGGCAAATACCTCACGACGGTGAACACCGTTGACGAATGGGCGAATTTCAGCCCTGCCGGCATAGGCCGCTTTGTAGCCCAAACGACCAGGCCATGGAACGACGCGACCTTCGGCCTGGGTGACTCGCGGTCCGGCAATTACCGGCCCGATTGTGATCTGCTGAACACCGCCGCCAACGGCGAGTGCGGCCCGATGGCCAATCCGAACTTCGGGCGAATCACGCCGAGCCTGCTCACCGTCGATCCGGCGGTGACCGACGCGTGGAATGCGCGTGAGTACAGCTGGGATCTGAACCTCGCAGTGGTGCAGGAGATTTTCCCGCGAGTGTCGGTCGAGGTGGGTTACTTCCGCCGCACGTGGGGCAACACGCTCGTGACGGTCAACCGCGCGCTCACGCCGGCCGACTTCGACGCGTTCCAATACACCGTGCCATCCGACCCGAAGCTGCCGGGTGGCGGGGGCAACACGCTGACGTTCTACGACATCAAGCCAGGGAAGTTCGGGCAGTTCGATAACTTCCGCACGCACTCCGACAATCTCGGCGGCATCGACAACACCTATAACGGTGTGGACCTTACGCTGAATGCGCGGCTGCGTAATGTGACCGTGCAGGCCGGGTTCAGCACCGGAAACCGCGTCGAGGACGACTGCGGCGTCGTCAGGGCGCACCCGGAGGTCTACATCTTCGGCCCGTGGGGCGGCTCACAGCCGTTCCTCGCGGACTCCCCGTTTGTCGGCGGCCTCGGTCAGTGGCCGCAGGCCTTCTGCCGTCGCGAGTCGGGTTGGCAGACGAACGCCAAGGGGCTTGCCAGCTACATGGTGCCGAGGCTCGATGTGCTGGTCAGCGGAACGTTTCACAGCGTGCCGTTTGCTGGAGCCAATTTCCCGAGCATCTCCCAGCAGAGCCTCAGCGGGCTGGCGCTGGCGCTCCAGATCCCGGGCGTGATCACGCAGACGAACCTGGGACGCGGGTTCTCGAGCGGCCAGGCCGTTCAGTTCTTCAACCTCGTCGAGCCCGGGACGAAGTACGGCGATCGGCTGAATGGCGTCGATCTGCGGTTCGGGAAAGTCTTCAGGCACGCCAACACCCGAACGATGGTGGCGCTGGACGTCTTCAACGTGGCGAACTCCAACACGGTTGACGTGTACGTGCAGAACTACGGACCGAACTATCTGTCGCCGGTGTCCGTGACGTCGGCCCGGCTGTTCAAGATCAGCGCGCAGTTCGACTTCTAGTCCCTACGACGTAGAGTCCGGCTTCAGCCGGATAACCGCGAAGGGCGCGAAGAACGCTTTGTTCTCCGTGCCCTTTTTCTTTGTCGAACGGTTCGGTATTCTTGCGCGAATCCCAAAGGACCCGGAGCTACAGCATGTCTTTCTCTTTACGTATGGTTTGGTTTCTCGCGGTTTGCATCGGCCTAGCAGGCTGCTACCGGCCGACCGAGAAAACCGCCTCAGCCTCATCGACGCCCGCGGCCGTCGGCGCCGAACGGCTCGTCGCGGCCGACTCCGAGCCGGGGCAGTGGATGACGCACGGGCGCACCTACGACGAGCAGCGCTTCAGCCCGCTCGACCAGATCAGCACGGCAAACGTCAAGGAGCTGGGGCTCGCGTGGTTCGCGGACCTCGACACGAATCGGGGCCAGGAAGCGACGCCGATCGTGGTCGATGGCGTTCTCTATGTGTCGACGGCGTGGAGCAAGGTCAAGGCCTACAACGCGGCGACCGGTGCACAGCTCTGGGCGTACGACCCGGTCGTGCCGGGCGGCTGGGCGGTGAACGCCTGCTGCGACGTGGTCAACCGCGGCGTCGCTGTGTGGGACGGCAAGGTGTTCGTGGGCACGATCGACGGCCGTCTCGTGGCGCTCGACGCCGCGACGGGGAAGCCGCTCTGGGACGTGAACACGATCGACAAGACGAAGCCGTACACGATTACCGGTGCGCCCCGCGTGGTGAAAGGACTGGTGCTCATCGGCAACGGCGGCGCCGAGCTCGGCGTGCGCGGCTATGTCTCGGCGTACGACGCCAACACCGGTGCCATGAAGTGGCGCTTCTACACGGTCCCGGGTAATCCCGCGAACGGCTTTGAGAATCCGATTCTCGAAAAAGCTGCGCAAACATGGAGCGGGCAGTGGTGGACGCTCGGCGGCGGCGGGACGGTCTGGGACTCGATGTCCTACGATCCGCAGCTCGACCTCCTCTACATCGGCGTCGGCAACGGCTCTCCCTGGAATCACACGCATCGCAGTCAGGGCAAGGGCGACAACCTGTTCCTCGCCTCGATCGTTGCCCTCGATCCCGACGACGGGTCGTACGTCTGGCACTACCAGAGCTCGCCTGGCGAAACGTGGGACCACACGGCGACGCAGCAGATCGTGCTGGCCGACCTGACGATCGACGGCAGCAGGCGCCGCGTCGTCATGCAGGCGCCCAAGAACGGGTTCTTCTATGTGCTCGACGCGAAGACCGGTCAGCTGATCTCGGCGAAGAACCTCACCGAGGTGAGCTGGGCCACGCACATCGATCTGAAGACCGGGCGTCCGGTCGAAAATCCGGCGGCGCGATACAACAGGACGGGCAAGTACTTCTACTCACGTCAGAACCCCAACGGTGTCCACACCTGGCACTCGATGTCGTACAGCCCGCAGACCGGGCTGGTCTACATTCCGATCCACAGCTCGAACTTCGTCTACGGGCACGACGCGAAGTTCAAGCCGCAGCTGATGGGCACCAACACCGGCGTCGATTTCATGGGCAACGCGCCCACGAATGCGACAGCGGCTGAGGAAGCGCTGGCGAGTGCCCAGGGCCGGCTCCTCGCGTGGGATCCGGTCGCTCAAAAAGAGGTGTGGCGCGTGGAGCGTGCAGGGCCCGCAAACGGCGGCGCGCTGTCGACCGCGGGCGGCCTGGTCTTCCAGGGCACCGGCATGGGCGAGTTCACCGCGATCGATGCGGCAACCGGCGCACCGCTGTGGTCGTCTTCGGCACAGACGGGCATCATGGCCGCGCCGATCTCGTATGACGTGGGCGGCAGACAGTACGTCGCCATCATGGTTGGATCCGGCGGGTCGTGGGGAATGATCGGCGGCGACGCGAACATCAAGGGCAACAACCTGCCGAACATTTCGCGGCTGCTGGTGTTCGGCCTCGGCGGCACGGCAAAGCTGCCTCCGGCTCCGCCGCGCCCGGCGCGGACGCTCTCACCGCCGCCGTCGACTGCGAGCGCGGCAACGATCGGTGCCGGCGCCGCCGCCTTCGGTGCGTACTGCGGCAACTGCCATGGCGCCGGAGCCATCGGTCTTGGCATCCTGCCCGACCTGCGCTACAGCAAGGCGCTGCACTCGGCAGATACCTGGCGTGCCATCGTCGTCGACGGCACGCTCGAGGACAACGGGATGGCGTCGTTCGCGTCCGTCGTGGACGCGAAGGCGGCGGAGGCGATCCGCGCGTTCGTCATCGCGCAGGCGAACGCGGCGAAGTAGCGGGCCACCCACGAGGGGCTATTCGAGAACGATCGGCAGCTCGGCGACGCCTTTCGAATGTCGCACGATGAGCGCGTAGGTCCCCTTCTCCCATGCGCCCGTCGGCGCTTCGAAGAACAGCGGACCCGTCGCCACATGATCGCGATCGGCGACGAACTCGTCGTGGACGACCGGCCCGAACGGCAGCCGGAACAGCTTCATATCTTCCGTGAAATCACGCTGTCTGAAGTACGACGTCACCGGGTGAGTCTGGACCTTGGCGTTCTGCAGCAGCTGCTCGACGCTCCTGGTGTCCTCACCAACGCGACGCTGGGTGGCAAGGGGAATCTCGCGTCCCTGCGGCGTTCGCAGCACGATGTTCTCGCGCTTGATGATCGTATCCTCCGTCGTCGAGAGGGCGGACTCGATCAGAAGCCAGCGCGAGTCGTGGTTGCGCTGGGAATGATAGTAGGCGGCCACGACGTGAATCATCTTGTCGCGATACTCGACGGCCGCGTTGCCGACCTTCCGGTTCGCGGATGAAAACTCTTTCTGCTGCGCCGTCATGGAGGCCGCCGCCAGAGCGATGGCGCAGCATGTCGATGCGAGAAAAAGCCGGGAGGAACGCTGGAACATTGAAGACTCCTTCGAACTGGTCCGCAGCAGTGCAGACCAGAACATTAATCCCGCAGGAGTCGTGCCAGCAACCAATAGTCACGGGGCGCGGAGCCGACGGACAGGACACCGCACGGCGCAGCCGTGGGTGCCCTGTTCGGTGAACGGAGTGAACTCTGCCGGGGAACCACCAATGGATCGTGGGGCGAGCCTTGTCAGGCTCGCCTTCGCGGACCCGACAGGGTCCGCGCCACGCGTTCGCCGTGGCTAGGCGGATCGCGCTTTTTGAGTGCGCCGATGTCTCACGAACCAGTACGCGACCGCAGCGCCGAGCGCCAGAAGAAACCAGGCCATTTGTCACGTCTCCCGTTGGGGGGTCACGCCGCCTTCCAGGGGCAACCGGTGTACCGCCGGCCGGTTTTTCCGCGTAATCCTCGTGTCTTCTAGAGGTTAGAGGGAACCGCGTATCCGCTGCCGACGTGCAATCGTGCGTATGCGACGTTCAGAACGGTCAGCGGATTTCACTGCTGGCGTGCAAAGGAGTGCAGCTCGTCGAGCGCTAAGCGGTCTTCAACAGTCCGAGCGCCGCTCCTGCCTTGTACCCGGGGAACACCTGCTCCGGATTCTGTCCAAGGTGGCCCCGCACCAGCTCGGCGAGCACGTCCCGGTAGTCGGTCGTGACCGCGAGGTCGCGCCCTTCGAACAGCTGTTCGGGCTCGAGCCCTGGCCACGTGCCGTACACCGAGCCACCCTTGACCGGGCCGCCCATCACCATCATCACCCCACCGTGCCCGTGATCCGTGCCGCCGTTGCCGTTCTCGGCGGCGGTGCGTCCGAACTCCGACATCGTGACGATGACGACATCGGCCATGCGGTCGCCGAGGTCGCGCGTGAACGCAGACAGGCCGTTGCCGAACTGATTCAGCAGGTTCGAGAGCTGACCAACTTCGTTGGCGTGATGGTCCCAGCCGTCGAGATCGACGAACGCGACCTCGACGCCGACGTCCGCCTTGATGAGGCGGGCGAGCTGCTGCAGCCGCCGGCCGAATTCGCCCTGGTAGAACACGCCGTTCGTCGGCGTGTAGGTCTGCTGACGGATCGCTTCGATGCGCCGCATCGCGTCGAACGTGCCGCCGCCCTGGCTCTTCAGCCGCGCATCGGAGCTGCTCGCATAGAGGCGTTCCAGAATCGCCGACGAGTCGCCGCCGACCTGGAACTTCGCCAGGTCGTCCACGGCGACGGCGCCGCGGTCGCCGCGAAGCACGAGCGGGAGCGTGGCGCCGATGGCGACGCCGCGCAGCGGCGAGGCATTCTGGCTGGCACGCGGCAGCGTGCGATTCAGCCAGCCGTCCGGCGTCCGCAGTCCGGCCGTGCCGGACTCCATGAAGGCCTGCGCGTCGAAATGCGACCGCGACGTGTCTGGCGATCCCGCGGCGTGCACGAACGCCAGCTGACGCGTATCCCACAACGGCCTGAGCTGCTGCAGCGCGTTGTGCAGCGAGAACTTTCCATCGAGATCGATGGAGCCGATCCCCGGCTGCGTGCTCGGCATCGGCACCCCGATGCCCGGGCGCAGCTGGTAGTACCGCTTCTCCGAGAACGGCACCACGATGTTGAGGCCGTCGGCGGCGCCGCGCTGCAGGATCGCCACGAGCACCTTGCGCGTCGGACGCGTCTGCGCCAGCGCCGGCTTGAGCCAGACCTGCGACGTGCCGAGGACGCCTACCGCCAGGCCCGACGTGCGAAGGAACCAGCGTCTCGTACGCATGACCTCACCTCTTCTGAAAATCCGGCGACGCGATGATGGCCGCGATGACGACGGTTGGCGAGACCGGTTCGGCCGAGGGATCCTGGATCGCCGTCACGGTTTCGGCTGCCGGCTCGTAGCCGGTCAGCTCCGTCAGCGCGCGGCGAACGCCCTGTGCAGCAACCGCGCCGGCGTCAACCTTCAGACCGGCGATCTGTCCGGCCACCAGAGCGTTGGCGAACGCCATCCGGCGGAGCAGGCCGGCGGATCCCGACCACGCGTCGGCAGTCGTGGGGTAGCCGGCGGGATCGACACGGCCGTACAACGGCTGTCCCATGTCTGTGAGCTGCTGCGCCAGCGCCGTCGTATCCGTCACGTTCGCGTCGAGCGCCCGCAGCGCGCTGGCGACGAGCTCCAGCGGCGTCTTCATCTTTGCCTGCCACGCGCCCTCGGACATGAACTCGCGCGAGAAGAGCAGCGTCTCCATCACGGCGCGCAGGTCGCCGCTGGTCTTGGTGAAGGTCGCCGCCATCCGGTCGACGAGCGCCTGCGGCGGATCGTCGGCAACGAAGCGCTGTGCCAGCTTCCGCGAGATGAAGCGTGCGGTCGAGGGGTGCGCGGAAAGCAGCTCGATGATCTTCACGCCTTCTTCTTCGCCGCCTCCGCGTGGGAACTTGTGTCCCAGCACGACCTTCTCGGCGCGATCGTGCATCTGCGGGTTGTACTGGAATTCGCCGTAGCGCTGCGGATCGAAGATCGTCCAGCCGGTGAACGCCCGCGCGACGTTGATGACGTCGGCCTGGGTGTAGCCGCCATCAACGCCAAGCGTGTGCAGCTCCAGCAGCTCGCGGCCGTAGTTCTCGTTGAGTCCCTGATTCGGTCCCGGCGGTGTGAACACGACGCCACCGCCGCCGAAGCCGGGTGCATTTTCCGGCGCCGATCGCGACATGAAGTTGTCGAGATACGAAAGCATCGCCGGATGCCGTGCAGTCGCCAGCAGCATGTCGCGGAACCGGCCGAGCACGAACGGGCGAATGGCGTCGCGTTCGTAGCTCGTCAGCAGCACGCCGACGGTGTTCTTGCCGCTGAAGACGTTGAAGTGATTGAGCCAGAAGTCCACGAGGACTTCCTCGAGCTGCCGCGGCGAGTACACCGCCCGCTGCAGCTTGGCCTCGACCAGTTCCGCCACGACCGCCTGCCGTGGATTGGACGCCGCCAGCGCCTCGCGCTTGAACGCATCGGGCACCGACTGCGGCTGGATCGATCTGAAGACGAGCGTGCGCTTCTCTTTCGGGAGGCTGTTCAGCACGGCGAGCTTTTCGTCGGGTGTCCCGAGCTGGACGTCGCGCGCCTGCTCCGGCGTGAGCAGCTCGCTCAGCGGCGGCCGCAGCTTCCGCTGCATCTCCTGCATCTCGCGGTTGCGGACCTCGTTCTGGATCTGCCGCGCGCGTTCCTGCTGCTGTCTCAGCTCCGGGAGCACCTCCAGCACGTTCGGCGGCAGCACGATGAGGACCTGCTGGCGCTGCTCGGGCGTCAGCGCATCGATGATTGCCCGCCGTTCGTCGGGCGAGCCGGTCTGCAGACGGCGGAGCTGGTCAGCGGGCAACAGCTGGTTGATGTTCGGCTGGATGACGCGAACCAGCGGCTGCGGCGGCTGGTATTGCTCGAAGATCTGCCACGTGACGAGCTTCTGGCTCTCGAGGGGGGCGAGTCTGGTCGTGAGCGCGGGCG
>DASTBV010000009.1:0-26204 GCA_035711805.1 Vicinamibacterales bacterium | reverse complement strand
AGATGACGCGCGATGCTGTCGGGACTCCACCAGCGATCAGCGTCGTCCATGCAGACGATGAGCACCTGGAGATCTTCGATCGTCTCGAGATGGCGTCGGGTGAATTCGGCGACCCTCGCCGGTTCAGTGGGCATCCAGGAGACCGATGTTAGCGCGCGTCAGCGTGCATCGGCGGCCATCATGCGTCGCTGTTCCCGAAATGGCGGCAGAAGGGGAGTCGGCTTGGTCGCCTCGCGTTCGCGTGACGTCGCGCATGGCTGCTGCGCGTCCAACTTGTGGCCCCTCTCAACATTTACCGAAAAAGGACATTGTGAGTGCGTCCTGGGGATCGCGCTTGCGCCATTTGTGAGTGACGGTGGCGCGGCGCGGCATGTGCCGTGCCGCTCTTTCGACAACGTCGAGAGGAGTGGTGCTGGCGCAAGAGCCTGGGAGGTCTTCAGGTTCAATCCGCCGGACGGAGCAGGGGCCGTCAATCTCCTGTGCGATTTGCTGGTTGCTACGGGTTGCGGTGGACTACTCCGACATGTGCCTGGAGCATACGTAACGAACGCTACTGGAATCGAGGGGTGGCTGAGGCGTTGATTGGACCATAGCACCCGACGTCCGAGGTGACCACAGGGCGCGGATCGTGCGTACAACCCTGCAGGAGTTGCCATATATGACCAAGCGCGCAACTGACGTAATCGGTAGGCCCGTAGTCTCCGCCGACACGGGGCGCAAGCTCGGAACGGTTAGCGACCTGCTGCTTGATGACGGTGGAACCGAGGTCGTCGGCCTCGTCGTGAAACATGGGGCATTACGTGGCGAGGACGTCCTGCCGGCGTCCGCAGTCCACTCGCTCGGCCCTGATGCCGTGGTGAGTCGCTCCGATGAGCTGATCGACGGCCGCGAGTGGCGTGATCGCGAGCTCGTCAAGCGCGGGGAGGCGACCGCAATGCCTGCCACGCGGGAGCGCTGATGGCGGAACTGTCGTGAGGATCGCGCCGCGTCTCGTTCCGACATCGAGCCGGTGAATCCCTCGGCTCGCCGCACGCGCCGTTATCGGGACCGGACGCTGATTCTTGTCGCATGTTCCCACTTCATCTGTCGGCGCTCGAATAATCCGGTGTGCGCGCGATATGACGCCAGAGGCCTTTTACCGATCCTTGTCGATGACATGTCGCACGTCCTGCACGTCATCAGTGACGCGTTCCTGTCGAGTGCCTCCCGGCCATTCGCGGCCTTCGACCATCTCGTGCGCAAACACACAAGGCGCCTGCTGTCGCGCTTGATACGCCCTCGGCCTTCGTCTTTGCGAGTCAGCCAGCGGTGGTTGGATGAACACGAAGCGGTGGCCGCGCGGTCGCGCGACTGACGTCCGAGTTAGGCGGTGCCGCGGCTGTTCTGGCGACCGCGTGCTACCGCAGCAATACCGCGCACTCGATCGTGCGCCGCCGCGCCAATTGGAATTCCGGCAGGCCAGCGTCGTAACGCGTATACTGATCGCAATCGCGGAGACAAGGGTGCGGCGGCATTCCCGCTGCAGGTGATTGGATGGTCGGGCCGCCATCCTCAGGGTCGTTGTGAGACCAAGAGGATTCGGGTTGGCAAGTCGTTATTACGGTCCGTTCATCAACCCTTCATGGCCCGCCGACGCTCAGTCGCGAAGCGTCTCGCCCACGGCGGCGGCGAATCAGCCGCTCGGTGCCTCCTCGGCCCCTTGCCAAGATTTTATTCCTGACATCTCACGACGACCTCCCGGCAGCGGCCACGCGATGTTTCTGCAGGCTCGGCAGGCTGTCGTGCGGCGTGCCATCGGTCCCGCTGAAAAGTCCGACGACGCCCGTGCACGGGAATGATGGGCGCGGAGGTCCCGGGCGACAGCGTTCCATTGAACTCGTCGCGGCGTCGCTACTCCTCCTGGCGGCCGCGGGCGTTTGGCAGAGAGGCATCGCACAAACCGCGCGGCCCATTGTCTACGTCATTCCGATCGACGGCGTGATCGATCTCGGCCTCGCCCCGTTTCTGACGCGCACGCTGCGGGAGGCGCGAGACGCTGGTGCCTCCGCCGTACTCCTCGACATCAACACATTCGGCGGGCGCGTCGACGCCGCGGTGGCGATGCGGGACGCGCTGGTGAACGCGCCGCTCCGGACCATCGCGTTCATCAATCCGCGCGCGATTTCCGCCGGAGCTCTCATCGCACTGGCGACGGAAACGATCGTCATGGCAGACGGCGGCACGATCGGTGCCGCCACGCCGGTCGTCAGCGGTGGCGATCAACCCCAGGTGGCGGACGAGAAGTCAGTGTCCTATGTGCGAAAGGAATTCGCCGCGACTGCGGAACGGCGGGGTCGACCACCGCAGTTTGCCGAGGCGATGGTGGACGCCGACGTGCAGATCGCCGACGTGGTGGACAAAGGCAAGCTTCTCACGCTGACGACATCGGAAGCGCTCACGCATAAGGTCGCTGATTTCACGGCGGATACGCTTTCGGAGGCACTTGTCGTCAGCGGGTTGCGCGACGCCGACGTCCGGCGTGCGTCGCAGACGTGGGCGGAAACATTCGTCCGGTTCCTGACCAACCCGCTTGTCAGTTCGCTGCTGATGACGGTCGGCATGCTCGGGCTGCTGGTCGAGATCCGGACTCCCGGCTTCGCCCTTCCCGGAGCGATCGGCCTGCTGTCGCTCGGGCTGTTCTTCTGGGGCCACTGGATCGTCCAGCTCGCCGGCTGGGAGGAGTTGCTGCTGGTCGTCGGCGGCGTGATTTTACTGGGCCTGGAGATCCTCGTCATCCCCGGTTTCGGCGTGGCTGGCGTCGTCGGCGTCATCGCTCTCGCCGTCGGCCTCGGTCTGGCGCTTGTCGGCGCCGGCGCAACCACGTCCGCTGTCGTTGCGGCATTTGGACGCGTCGCCATTTCGATTCTTCTGGCGCTCGCCAGCGGCCTCGCGTTACTGCGCATGTTGCCGCGGGTCCCGTTCGGCCGCCGACTCGTGCTCAGCACCGAGATGGGCGCTGAGCGAGGCTACATGTCGCCGCCGGAGAGCGACCAGCGACAGCTCGGTCGTGCCGGTATCGCTCTTTCGCCACTGCGGCCGGCTGGTGTCGCGGAGATCGATGGCTCGCGCGTCGACGTCGTTTCCGACGGCGGCTTCATCGAGGCGGGCGCCGCCATCGAGGTCACGCGCGTGGAGGGCAATCGCGTCGTCGTCCGGGAGCGTCCCGGCAACTCGAAACGGAGTACGTGATGAATGCACTCGATTTCGGCGCGCTTGGTGCCATCGGCCTGCTCGCCGCCGCCCTCCTGGTCCTCATATTCGTCCTCTATTTCGTGCCCGTGCCACTCTGGATCGCAGCGTGGTCATCCGGCGCGCCTGTCGGGCTCTTCACCCTCGTCGGCATGCGGCTTCGACGTGTTCCTCCGTCGATCATCGTCAACGCCAGGATCAGCGCCGTAAAGGCCGGGCTGGAGGGCGTTTCGATCAACGACCTCGAGGCGCACTATCTGGCCGGTGGCAACGTCGTCCGAGTGGTCAACGCACTCATCTCGGCAGACAAGGCGAATATCAAGATGCCCTTCCAGCGCGCCGCCGCGATCGATCTAGCCGGTCGTGACGTGCTTGAGGCGGTGAAGATGTCCGTCATTCCCAAGGTCATCGAAACGGCGAGGATCGCCGCCGTCGCGAAGGACGGAATTCAGCTGATTGCTGTATCGCGCGTGACGGTGCGCACTAACCTCGATCGTCTGGTCGGCGGCGCCGGGGAGGAAACGATCATCGCGCGCGTCGGCGAGGGCATGGTGAGCACCATCGGGTCCGCGAATACCCATAAAGACGTACTCGAGAACCCCGATCACATTTCCAAGAACATTCTGTCGCGGGGCCTCGACGCCGGGACGGCATACGAGATCTTGTCCATCGACATTGCGGACGTGGATGTCGGGGAGAACATCGGCGCCAAGCTCCAGATCGACCAGGCAAACGCTGACAAGCAGATCGCACAGGCGAAAGCCGAAGAGCGGCGGGCGATGGCCGTGGCACACGAACAGGAGATGCGTGCGCGCGTCGTGGAGGCCGAAGCGGAGGTCCCGCGGGCCATGGCGGAAGCATTCCGGAAGGGCGCGCTCGGTGTCATGGATTACTACCGCATGCAGAACGTCCAGGCAGATTCGACGATGCGGGAGTCGATTGCCAATCAAGGCAGTCAGGGGACGCCGCCTGCCAAATAGGAACGGTGCGTTGGGCGAATCCTATGTCAATTGAACAGCTGCTGTTCTTTGTCCTACTGCTCGCGTTACCGCTGCTCGAACGGCTGATCCGCACGATACGCATGCGGACCAAAGATTCATCAGCGGAGCGCACCCCCACCCTCGCCGAACCCGCGGTTTCGGTTTCGCCGCCCCCACGGTCTGCTGATGATGACATCGGCACCGCCGCTGACGGGCGGCAGACGGAACTGCCGCTCCCGGCCTCGCCGCTCCCGCCGCAGGCAGTCCCGCATACCATGCCTGAGCCACTGCGCCCGACGGAAGGAGCCCGGCACGTGCGCCGAGAGGGCAAGCGCGGGGCGGCGCCACGTCTACGAGGCGGCGGGCATTCGGATTCGCGGCGAGCGCTTGCGCCGGTTATCGTCGATGGAGACCTCCGCCGGGCCATCGTGATGATCGCCATCCTGGAGCCGTGCAGGGCGCTCGAGCCGAAGGACGGGTCGCCGCTGAATCGATAAGACTCTTCGCATGTCGTTTCTCGAGACTGGTTGCATCGCACGGTCGGCAATGAATCCGGCGCGTTCGACGGCGATGCCCGCCTTCAGATGCGGACCATCATCGATAGCATGGCAGGTCGAGCGGCGTATAAGTTCCGATGGGCGGGATATCGCGGCGGACCAGAACGTCGTACTCCCACGGTGAACCGAACTTCGCGCGCACGACGTGTGTGTAATGACGGTCGACGTAGTCCAGCACGATCGGAAATGACTGGCGTGTCGCAGGTTGCCCGTCGACCGGGGAGATCGCAATCGGCACCCGCTGCCGCTTCAGCCGTTCGACCGTTAATGTCTGATCGGCTAACGAGGAATGCCACTCCGGATAGAGATACACTTGGCCGCCGGCAAAGGGACGCTCAGCATAGAAGTACAGGTCGGCAGCCCACCCGACAACGAGCAGTCGATCTGACGGCTCTGTGCATGCCCTCACCCATTCCGCGATCGCACGAAGTGCGACGCTTCCGGTGTCGTGCCATCCGTTGATTGGCGGCGAGGTGGTGAGGTATTCGTTCACTTTTTGGAACCGCTCCATCACGGCGGCAGGTCCGGTCAGCACTCCCGACGCCACGACGCGGTCGCGCGCCTCTCCCAACGCCGCCGCGCTCCAGAGCGTGATGGTCCCGAACGCGAGCGTGGCCGCGATCCGTATACGAACATGGCGCTTATCCGTTCGGGTCCAAGCGCCTGCCACCCATGCCCCGAGGACGGCCAGAGGCGCTGCGACATCCGGCAGTCGTGTCTCCGGCGCTTCACGCACAAGCGACTGTCCGATGATGACGCACAGAACAATCAGCATGCCGACAATGGCGTTGGCGCCGTCCATTGCCTCGTGGGCGTCCGCCCGACGGCGAATCAGCGTCAGGGTCGCCACGACTGGCAGTGCCAGTGTCACGTAGTAGAGCCACGCGACCGCGTTGCTGAACGTGAGCACGCCCGGCGCGATCCGCATCCTCAGGACCGGAATCTGCCGCTGAGCCCGCCGAAACGGCGACTCTCTGATGGCGAGTTCCGCCCGCGCTGTATCGATGCCGTGCGTGTCGTCGACCAGTGAATCGCGGAGGAGCGCCGCGATGGTGCCCCGGTCCGTGTTGGTCATGACATAGGACCATGTAGCGCCGTCGTCGGGAATCGGGCGCGACAAACCGTATTGGCGCTCCCGGTCACGTCGCATCTCGTTGCTTATGTCAGCTTTCCATCGGACGTTGACGCGCCGCTCTGGGGGTGGGTCGATTTGGACGAGCGGCTGCGTCCAATCGAAGCGGACGGGAGGTGTGTTCATCCGCAACGTCGTGACTTCGCGTGCTTGTGGTGTCAGGCCAGCAAGGTAGCGGGGAACACCGACGACGGACTGGATGAAGACGACGAACGGCAGGACGAGCACGATGGTGACGCCGCTGTATACGCCCAGCGCATACGCCAGGGGGCGCACGCCGGCCGCGGATCCCGGCCAGTGCAGCAGGATCAGAAACACCGTGACGGCTATGCCGATCTGGGCGCCATGGTCATGACGGAAGAGGAAGGCCACCGCGGTTGCTGCGCCGATCAGGGAGAGGTTAGCGGCCGTGCGTCGAACCTGGTATCGCCAAGCGCAGCCGATCGCGAGGACGAACAGGAACACCTTCGGGTAACCGTACAGGCGGGGGAAGGTCGCCACTGCAACAGCCGCTGCCGCGGTGCCGATGATCCACGATCGCGTGAGGCGGCTTGCGAGCACGTAAACCAGCGCAGATCCGAGGGCCATGAAAATAATGGTCAGCACCGCTTCCCCCAGCAGCGTTCCGCCGGCGAGATACAGCGCTGCGGCGGAGGCATAGTGGTGGAGGAACAGGCCGGGGTCGAAGAAGTCGCGCACGGGAACGTCGCCGAGCAGAATCTGCCGGGCCCGCGAGAGCGGCACGAACTGATCGTTGGTGAAATTGACGGTCAGCCAGCGGTACGCGAACACCGCCGCGAACGTCACGAGCGCCCCTGCCCACAAAGAGGCTCGCGACAGGTGTCGGCGATCAATCGTCTTCGTCATGTGGCCACGGAGACTGGTCGACGCAGAATCCGTCCAGCTACCACGGCTAGCGGCGCCGCGGCAAAGCTCAATAAAGCGCCCATCTTCGTTTGCGCCAATGCCGTACCCTCCGGAAACGCCGCGGTGGCAAAAAACAGTGACACGGTGAACCCAATCGACGCGGCGATGCCGAGTGTCAGCAGATCGCCGAGATGAAGTCCCGGCGGAAGGCGTCCGCCCACAAGGCGCGCGGCACCTGCGAAGAACAGGATGCCGAGTGGTTTACCCACCAGCAGCGCGGCGAGCACGTAGTAGGTCCCGGGTCCAATCTGCGCGAACGGCACGCCGGCGTTCGCGAATCCGAACAGCAGGAGCACGAGTTGGACAGGCGTTGCCCACCAATGCTCGAAGCGGTTCAGCGTGTCGGGTTGTCGCCCCTCCCGCGGGTCGACGATCCCGAAGTCGCGGGGGCTGTGCGGCATGAACGGAACGATCGGCACCAGCGCCAGCGCCGGATGAAAGCCGCCAAAGTACAGCGCGGCCCACGATAGGGTCCCGGGGCCGATCACGTACGGCCAGAAGCTACGGCTTCCGCGGCGGCGCAGCCACAGCGCCAGGACGATCGCGGCAGACATCAATATCACTAGTGACGGAAGCGACAGGGTTCCTGAGGGGTAAAAGACCGCCAGGATAATCAGCCCGAGCGCGTCGTCGGCAATCGCGAGCAGCAAGAGAAATGGGATCGCCGGATGGCCAGCTTGGAATATGAGGCGGGCAATCATTGCGGAGAACGCGATGTCGGTTGCGCACGGGATTGCCCACCCCCGGATCAACTCGGCCGGTCCCAGAGCTGAAGCCAGGCTCAGATAGATGAGCGCAGGGGCTACCATGCCGCCGACCGCCGCCGCCAACGGCGACGCCGCGCGACTCGGAGACGCGAGTGCGCCTCCGGGGAGTGTCGCCTCGAACACTTCCTTCGCGGCCAGCGCGAAGAAGAACACCATCCCGACGTCATTGACCCAGAAATGCAGCGGATGGGCGACGGCGTCATAGCTCTCGAGGTCCAGATTGGCCCACGCCACGGCCAGCGCGGTACCCGCTATGAGCAGAAGCGAGTTGTCAAGGACGAGTCTGGCGAGACGCGAAGCAGCGTGAGTCATCTACGGGGTCTCGAGGCCAGCCTTTAGAAGCACGTGCCTCCTCTCGCACACTACTGGCCGGCCTCAGGGATTAGGGGATGTGGCGCTGACGTGCGCCGAGAAAGAATGGTCGCCAGCTGCAGCCTCCTGGTCTCGCGACCACGAGGATGGCGGCCCGACCATCCCGATTCCTGCAGCGGACGTTTCCGCTGCACCCTCAAGTTCGTGACGGAACAAGTATACGCTGCTGCCGAGCGTCCAAAGTATCTCGACCTGCTCGGAGACGCCCTACCTGTACATCTGGCATCATCTCCTCCACAACCCGCACGCGTTGCTGATCAGGGGCGCACTGCTGTTCAAACCGAACGTCGTCGTGACGAGTGTGCCGTTTCACCTGGGGCGTCGTCCCTACAAATCAGCGAACCGATAGCCGACCCAGGGTTCGGTCAGGATGTATTTCGGCGATGCCGGGTTGGGCTCGATTTTCTTGCGCAGGGAGCCAATCAAGACTCGCAGGTGTTCGGGTTGATCGCCGGCGTGCGGTCCCCAGATCGCTTTCAGAATTGTGCGGTGGGTCAGGACCCGGCCCGGAGACTGCGCCAGATACGTGAGCAGCTCGAATTCCTTCGGGGTCAGGCGGACCTCGTCGCCATTACGCAGGACTCGGAAGCGCTCGCGATCAATCACCAGCTCTCCGCGGACGATCGGTTCGCCCGCCGGCGACGGACTCTCCACGCGCCGCAATGAGGCGCGTATGCGCGCGAGCAGCTCTTCGGCCCCAAACGGTTTCGTGACGTAGTCGTCAGCTCCAGCATCCAGAGCGCGTACTTTGTCTCCCTCCGCGCCTCGCGCTGAGAGCACCAGAATCGGGACGCTCGACGACTGCCGCACGGCCACGCAGACGTCGACGCCGTCGATGTCCGGGAGGCCGAGATCCAGGACGATCACGTCTGGCTTGTCGCGGCCCACAGTCTCGAGCGCGGCACGCCCAGTCATGGCAGAGAACACGTCGTATCCTTTCGCGCGCAGCAGCGGGGCGACCGTGCCAATGATGTTTGGTTCGTCGTCAACGATGAGGACGCGTGCGGCCATGACTTACGAGGCGACCGTGGCGGCACGTATCGATCCGGGCACCGCCATCGAGAACATCGCGCCGGCTCCTGGCGCATTCTCCGCCCAGATTCGGCCGCCGGCGGCAGACAACAATCCTCGCGTGATTGAGAGGCCCATGCCGGTGCCAATGGTCGTCGCCTGCCTGGCGCTGCGGCCCCGGTAGAAGCGCTCGAACAGATGCGCCAGCTCACCCTGATCGAGACCGGGTCCCTGGTCGGTCACCGAAAGATGCAGACCATCCCCCATGATCTGAGCGCGCACCAGAATCGGGCGGTCGACCGGGGAGTAATGGGCAGCATTCTCGATCACGTGCGCCAGAGCAACCGATGTGAGGCGCGGGTCGATCTCGACTTCCATCTCGGCATCGGCCTCGACGCTCAGCGCGTGCCCCTCCACCGCGTGCCTCACGTGTGCGAGGGCGGCGTCGACGACGTCTGCCGGGGTGACCCACTGCTTTTCGATGCGGATCGCCTCGGCGTCGATGCGCGCCATGTCGAGGATGTCCTGGAACAGGCGCGTCAGCCGCTCCAGTTCCGTCATGGCCGCACCGGCCTGTGCCCGACGCTCTTCCGCGGGAAGCTCGCTGCGCAGGTTCTCCACCGCAACGGTGATGGCGGTCAACGGGGTACGCAAATCATGGCTGAGGGACGCGAGCAGCGTGGCGGCGAGGTCGGCCTTCTGCCGCACCAGCGAGGCGGCGTCGCGCTCGACCAGGAACTGGGCTCGTTCGACCGCAATGGCGACGACGCCAGCCACAGCGTCGAGCGTGCCGATATCGAGCGTCGACGAGGCCACGGCGAGCAGACCGACGGCCTTCGTCCCATGTCGGAGCGGGACGACGACGTCGTCGTGCCGTTCTCCGACACGGAAATGCCCGCCGTGGGCGCGTTGCCGGGCATCGAACTCGCGCGTCCCGCGCGCCCTGGCGAGAGCTGTGTTGAGCGTGTTGACGTCGAGAACGAGCTCCTCGGCTCCACCCTGGGAGATCTGCCAGCCGTGATCGCCAGGGAGGCAGACGGCGACTCGTGCGAGCTCGAAACGACGAGCCACCTGCCGGGCGAGTATCTCGATCGCGCCGGCGGTCTCCGTGGTGAGCAGCACGTCGCGCGTCAAGTCGAAGAGCTGTGTGACTTCGTTCCGCCGGGCAATCGCCTCGCGCGTCCGATCTTGTGCGGCCGCCGACAAATTGCTGGCGATGACCGCCACCACGAGGAATGCGAATAGGGCAATCCAGTTCTGCGGGTCGGCGATCGTCAACGTGCCAAAGGGAGGGAGGAAGAAGAAGTTGAGCGCCAGCATCGCCAGAAGCGAAACAGCGATAGCGGTCCTCAGCCTGGCGAGTGTGGCAGCGGCAAGGACCGCGAGAAGCAGCGCCAGTGCCGCCGTCGTCGGGCTGACGTTCGGCAGCGCCTTCAACGCAACGGTCACCGCCCCAATCGCGCCGACGCTGCTACCGAAAACGACGATCTCGTGTGCCCGGTTTTGGCGAAACATCAACTCACACCAGATTCTGCCACTTGCACGACAGCAACCGCGCCGCGCTCGTCAACTTCTTACGGACTCTTTATGCTTTTTTTACGCGGGCGGCGCGTACGGTGGCGGAAACGGACATGCAAACTGTCACGTCGTTCCGCGCCTCCGCCGTCGAGCCCGAGCTGATCAACGCCATCGCCGCGGAGTATCTCGCACTCGAGCGAACGCGAACCTATCGGCGTCTGTTTGTGACTCGATTTGGTCTGCTCGCGTTCACTCTTGCCATCGTCGGATTCGGCCTTCACTGGCTGCCGACGGCAGGGGCGTGGGCCGCGGTCGGGTTGTGCAGTGTCGCTCCGGCATGGGCGTGGGTGGCCGAATTAAGGCACGACCGCCGACTCGCGCGATCCCTCGAGCTCACAGCGGGGCCCGGAGTGTCGTCGCGCCGCGGGCGTAAGAAAGTCATAAAAAGTTCATAAGTACGGGCGCCCGCGTCCCGTTTGTCTCACGACGTCCTCCCATAATCGAGAAGTTGCCAAATTCGCGCGTTCGCGAAGCGGGGGAACCACCGGAGTGCTTTCGACCTCCTGGGGCGTATCCGTCACGCCGAAGCCCACAAGGCGGAGGCGGACGGTAGAGGACTCCAACCTCGAGCCCGTCAGCTAACCCCGTCGGCGATTGGAGGTCGAGTGCCAGCTGATTCCGCGCCTTCCGAACCGAAGACCCCTGCACACATAACCCCCGGGCCGACCCGGCTCCTGCCGCTCACCCTCACGGCCCTTGGCGTCGTGTACGGGGACATCGGAACGAGTCCGCTGTATGCCATTCGCGAGTGCTTCTTTGGTTCGCACGCGGTAGCGCCAACCGTCGAAAACGTGCTCGGTGTGCTGTCTCTGATCATCTACGCACTGGTGCTCGTCATCTCGATCAAGTACGTGCTGATCGTGATGCGTGCAGACAATCAAGGCGAGGGGGGCATTCTTGCGTTGACCGCGCTCGTGCCCGGCAAAGGGCGTGAGCGCATTGGCGCCTCGCGCCTGGCCGTCGGGCGGCCGATCCTGATTGCGCTGGGCATTTTCGGGACCGCGTTGCTCTACGGCGACGGCATGATCACGCCTGCCATTTCGGTGCTCGGTGCGATCGAAGGTCTCGAGGTTGTGACCCCGTTGTTCGAACCGTACGTGGTGCCAGTCACCGTGGCAATTCTTGTTGGCCTCTTTGCGATCCAGAGATTCGGGACGCACCGGGTCGGCGGCCTTTTCGGACCCATCGTGATCATGTGGTTCCTCACCATTGCCGCGCTCGGGATCATCTGGATCGTCCGCGCCCCGGCGGTTCTGGGCGCGTTCGATCCGCGTCACGCGTTGACGTTTTTCGAGGCCAACGGATTTGCGGGTTTTGCCGTGCTTGGGGCGGTGTTTCTGGTCGTCACCGGCGGCGAGGCGCTCTATGCCGACATGGGCCACTTTGGCAGGAGGCCGATTCGTCTGGCGTGGTTCTCGCTGGTTCTCCCCGCGCTGGTCATCAATTACCTGGGGCAAGGTGCTCTGGTGCTGCTCGATCCCCAGACCGAGCACCCGTTCTTCCGGCTGGCTCCCTCGTGGGCGTTGCTGCCACTCGTCGGCATTTCGACGGCGGCTGCGATCATTGCGTCGCAGGCGCTGATTTCTGGCTCGTTCTCCATCACCCGCCAGGCGATCCAACTGGGGTTGGCGCCACGCCTGGACGTGGAGCACACGTCGGCCCGCGAAATGGGGCAGATCTACGTGCCGCAGGTGAACTGGGCGCTCATGGTTGCGACGGTGCTCATTGTGATCGGCTTCGGATCGTCGGGCGCCGTGGCGTCGGCGTACGGTATCGCCGTCACCCTGACGATGGTCATCACCGTGTTGCTGCTGTACATCGTGATGACCGAGCGCTGGCGCTGGCCCAAACCGGCAGCGCTCGCGGTCATGCTTCTCTTCCTGACAATCGACCTGGCATTCTTCGGCGCGAACGCCTTGAAGCTGCTGCAAGGCGGATGGGTCACGCTCGCAGTCGCGACGATTCTCTTTACGTTCATGACGACGTGGAGGACCGGTCGCCGGCTGGTTGCCGAGCGTTTGGCCGCCCGAGCGCTGCCGCTGAGCGAATTCGTTGCGACGGTCGAGGCGACACATCCGGTCCGTGTGCAAGGTACCGCCGTGTTCATGACCGCACAGCCGACTGGAACACCCCCGGCACTTGTCCACAACATGCAATACAACAGGGTGCTTCATGAGCGTGTGGTCATCCTCACCGTATCCACAGCGCAGCGTCCGCATGTACCCGACGAGGAGCGAGTCGCGACCGAGCCGCTGGGGCACCACATGTTCAACGTGCGCGTGCAATACGGGTTCATGGAAGATCCCGATGTACCGGAGGCGTTGGCGCAGGCGCGAGAGGAAGGGTTGGACATCGACCTCGACGACGTGACGTACTTCCTGGGACGGGAGACGATCATCGTCGCGCGACGGAGGGGAATGGCGATCTGGCGGGAGAAGCTGTTCGTCCTGATGGCTCGCAACGCCGTTCGCGCGACGGCCTTCTTCCGACTGCCGCCCGAACGTGTCGTCGAACTTGGCGTACAGGTGGAGATGTAGATATGTGGCGCGAAGTGTGCAAGTTTCTCGCCGGCGCGCTGTTCGCGGGCTCCATCGCGAACGGGTACCTGTGGTTCGTGGGCGCGTCCCTGCCCTTCATGGGTTACACAATCTCACCGGCGGTCTTTGGCCTCCGAGCCGCCGTGGGCGTGGTGTTCTGCGTCGCCTTCTTCTACTTCGGGTGGCTGCGGAAGACGTCAGCGGTGGCGCGATAGGACGAAGAAGAATTCACCTCTTCCGTGGACAACCATCACGGTTGCCGCCGGACAACTTCGTAGTCACCGGGCCGTGTTCCTTCGCGAACCACCCAGCCTGGTGAGGCTTTGAATATCCATCCGTCTCCGGCAACCGACGCCTCGTCACGGCGTACGGGTACCGGCACACGCCGGAAGGCGCCATCGCTTTGGACGAGAACGCCTTTTTCTGCTTCCAGCGTGCCCCAGTCCCCTGAAAAGCGGTAGGCGCCGAAATATACCGTTCCGACGCCTGGAATGGTCACCGCGCCTCGGGCATCGAAGCTGCCTGCGCCTCTTCCAGGAAGAAGAAGTACTGGACCGTCGACAAAACGCCGGCGCAGCTCGGCGAACCGTTCCTGCCGCTGTTGCTCGCGTTGCTGTTCGGAAGCGCGGAGCTCTGCACCGCCGTATCGGGTGGCAATCGCCGCGACGCCATTGGCCGGCTGAACTGCGAGCGCACGCATCACGAGCGCCGCGAGATCGTCGGTGCCACGCACCCTTTGTCTCCAGCCCGGAGACGACGCATCGAGCAGCAGGCCGTAGGCCGGACCGGACGCGTACGCAAACGTGCGCACGAAGCTTTCCTGGGTTTCGGCAGCGGCCAGCTGGTCGAGCGCGCTCGCGATGGCCTCGGCGGGTGATGGTGCCGCGAGCACTGTGCCGGTATACGATGCGAGACCTTCCGTGATCTCGGCGGCGCGCTCGCTTTCGACTCCGGCAGGGTAGAGCATACGCCGAACCTGGCGGAAGGCGAGCGCCTCGCGAACGGCCACATTGCGCGACTCTCCCGATTCTCGGAGCGCGCGTGCGAGTGCGCGCCACTCGAGCCGCAGCCAATAGCGTCCATCCACCCCGTCGAGATGCTCGCTCGCCGCGGCCGAGACCGTCAGTCCGAGCCGTGGTTGGACGGCGTGGAACAATTCGTGGAGCATCAGCTCATTGCGGCCGCGCGGGGTGTCGTTGATCAGAAAATCCCAGGCGTACGCGCCCCACGTCGCACCGCCCCACTCGAGGGGGGCGTTCACGAGACCGATCAGCTGCGGGCGAGCCCCCTCCGGGGCGGGCTGGCTGGTGGCGAACGTCCGCGTTCGCATGTCACCGATCACCATCGGTGCGCACACCGTCACGCCCCATAAACGGCCGCCGTCGCGCTCGCAGAGCTCCCGGACTTCCTTGAAGAATTCCTGCGCGCGTTGTTGATCGACCTGCGCCACTGCCGGCGGCGCGACAGGCATCACGACACAAAAAAGAATTGCTGCCCTCCGTGCGGGTGTTCGCAAATCGTCCTCGGCGTGCACTCGAGATGCGCGATTCTAGCTGGAGTCGGTATTTGGCGCTCGTTTGACACTAGTTCCGGCGCTAACAATATTGGGCACCAATCGCTTTACCACTGGCCTCGTCATCGCTGGTGGCCCGTTCAATTGGTTCATAAACCGGGCCGACAACTTATAGCGACGCTTCGGGTGTCACCGCAGCGGCCGTGCAGAGTATTTCCTTCAGCCGAGACTCCAATTCAGCAACGAACTCGACGTTAGGGACGTTCCAGTTCGTCCCAGGAATTACCGTCACCACTGTTCGGTCCGCGAACATCTGATAGTGCAAAGCGAACATCTGCTGATTGGGCAGTCGGACGCCCGGACGTCCGACGACCGGCACTTCCGCACATACACGGGGATGAGAAATCGTGATCCACTGCTGAAACAGGCGCAGATTCTTGACGCGAAGACGCCGCAATCGCAGGATGCCCGAGGTGGCTGCCATAATCGCCGCTCGACCTCGCCGTCCTTTCGTCGCCATGAAGAGACTCCCTAGATGAGACGCAGGAAGCGCCGATCGCGCTCGGCGACATTCCCGTCTCTGCGATTCGATCGCGGCGTTAAGCAGGACGTGCCTCGGACCGCCAGCGGATGTGTTCGGCCACTCCCGCACGAAATCCTGTAGTTCCTCCGTGTCAAGAGCGACTTTCGTCACATCCATGTATCGGTAGCGTGACAGCGACACGTACTGTGAGATTTGTGCCGGCCGTCTCGACAGACGCGCGATTGTGAGCGCAAGGGCCGCCACAAACGACTCGACGGGCCGCAAGCCGCAGTGCTCAAACCGCCGTCTGCCGCACTCCGGGATCTCGAACGTCGATGGCTGATGGTCGACGATGCGCATGACCTCACGACTTACAGCGCTCAGGTCGAGCCCCCGGAGATCCCAGGGGAGCTCGCGTCCCTGCACCTTGAGCTCGCCTCCGGCGGGCATCCGGCTGGACGGCCTGGGCAGCATCAGCCTTTCAGCGCGTCGCCGGATCTCGGCGCTTGCGCGAATCATCACGTCGCCGTCCAGATACGCTGCCCAGTTGAAGACCAGGCACGCACGCGAGTTCCCGAACACCACCATCTGGAGCGCGGATTGATGCCAGCGGTTCGCACAATTGCCGCTGTGCGCAATCCGTGCCGCCTCAGCATAGGAACCGGGCTCATAGCCGAAATCGAGGCATACAGTGAGCAACGTGTCCCTGAGTGTGGAGAGCGACCTGGCGTTCCCCGGCCGTGCCCACAGCTCCCGAAAAAGGCGCAGCTGCGTCGCGTCAGACGACGATGACAGGAGTGGAATCGTGACGACCTCGCTTGGAACCGGCCGCGCGCGGCTGTCGTTCCACACAGCTTCGAAGAGTTCTGCGATGGTCGCGATCAGTTCTGCGCCGCGCACATCGGGCAGTGATGCGACGTAAATCCGACGATTCGCAAGGATGGAAACCGTCCTCGAATCCACGTTCCGGAAGAGTCTGAAGCTGCGGCCATCGAACGCGACGCATGTGCCGAACAGATTGACGTATTGACGCATCTCGTTGGCGTGTCCGTTCACGCCGTCGGCGGGTACATCTCCAGCGTACAGAGCCGTCTTGAAGTCGAGATACGCGGCGACGAGCGCTGCCGCCCTGACCGCCGGTGACGTATCAGTCGCGGCGTCGCCGAGCGCTGCCGTCGCGTTCTGAAGCGGCCCACAGGTGCTCATGCGCATGTGCGTCCACTTCAGCCGATCGCCCAATGACGTTGTGAGTGACGCGTGGAATGCCTCATATCCGGATACGCGATAGAGCACTCGCAGGCATCGCATCGTCAGCGTGTCGCTGTGTACCCCCTTTGGTGCGAAGCACTCGAGAAAGGACTCGAATGGCGAGGCCTCGGGTAAAGGCGGCAGCGGCGGTTCCGGACACCCTGAATAGTCCTGATAAACCGGCGCACGACTTCCCATCAGCATTTCCTCACATCGACGTCACCATGCGGCGCGACGTCGAACGCAGATTACTTCGCGGTGCCCCGCGGTTCACGCTCTTCAATCGCACGAACTGACGTACTAATCGCGGCGACGTCTGTCTCGGCGTCCGGCGATGCTAGAGTGCGCCCTGCGGCCGCGTCGATTCGGCTGACGCTCTGTATCGGAGGAGGCAACAGTGCCAGCGCGCCGCACAGTACGTAGACCGCGATTGTCCGGACTTTCGAGGAAGGAAGGTGCCTGGTGAGATCTTCATTACAACTCGCCCAGCGGGCGTTCTTCGGTGTACTCGCGGCCGTCGGCTTCGGGTACCTCAATACAAGTACGTTGTCAGCAGAGAACTGCGCGTTTCAATGCGGAGGATGCGCAATCTGGTACGTGGCCTGCGATAGCTGCTCCGGATCCGGTTGCGACACAATTGGTCTCAACTGCGACGGCGCGTGCTGGAATTGTTACGACGGGTCGCAGGGGTGCGCCTCCTGACGTCGGCGTCCGGCGCGTCGAGCCGTCGGTAGTAACGAGGGGTTCGTCGGTTAGGCCGGCGGAGTTCTTGGACGCTGATCGCCGGACGCGCGGCTGAACGCGCGTTCGGCGGGTTGCGATGTCATCACCGACGGGATCCCGTGCCAGAGTCTTCGCGTGGCGCGCCCGCGCCTGAAAGCTCCGCTCCTCCTGATAGCTGACCTGCGTCATTTGACTCCGCAGGCGTTTGAAACCATCCTGGAATACCAGCGGAGGGCTCATGATTCGTCTACGCTGTCTATTGTCCCCCGTGATCGCGCTTGGACTGGCGGCAGCTGTCTGGGCACAGGTCGATAGACCGACGTTCGACGTGGTCTCGGTTAAACGGAACACATCCAACGGCGGCAGCTTCAGCGCGGGTCCACGGCCGGGCGGCGTGTACCAAGCAACCAACGCGCCGGTTTCCGTGTTCATCATCTTTGCGTATGACATTCGCGACTATCAGCTCGTTGGTGGCCCCCGCTGGCTGCGAACGGATCGGTTCGATATTTCAGCGCGCGCCGGACGCGACGCCTCCACCTCGGAACTGCGGCTGATGGTGCAGTCACTGCTCGAAGAACGATTCAAGCTCGTTGCGCGCAGAGCTCAACGCGACATGGCCCACTTCGCCGTCGTACTCGCGCGCACGGATGGACCCTTGGGGCCTGGTCTGACGCGGGTCGGAGATGATTGCGCAGCGGCAACCGCACAGGCCGCGACGCCCTCAGCAGCTGCGGCGAAATCCGACGATAAGCCACTGGCCGTCCCACTACTCATGCTGCCCCCCGGTGGCCGCTGCGGGCCGATTTCCGGAATTGCGGATCTGGCTTCGAGAGTTCTGCAAGCCCCTGTCGTCGACAAGACAGGCTTGACCGGTAATTGGCAATTCGTGTTGCGTTTCGGATCGGCCATTGGCGAATCGTTTGGCATGCCTCTGGCGGCCGGGGCATCGGAACCGGGTATGCCCTCCTTTTCTACAGCACTGCAAGATCAGCTCGGCCTCAAACTGGCGCGGGTCGAGGGGCCCGTCGAGGTGCTCGCAGTCGAGTCCATCGACCAGCCGGGCGAGGACTGACCGCGATATCATCCCCCGTGGGTTTTTGCCCGGAGGTTCTGCCATGAGACGTCTGCCTGCCGCACTCGCGGGGCTTGCCGCAACCGCCATCTTCGTCGCACCCGTGCTCGCGCACCACAGCATGTCCATGTTCGACACGTCCAAGGAGGTCCTGATCAAGGGGACGGTCGCACGGCTTGAATGGAAGAACCCGCACATCTACCTGATCGTCGAGACGGTCGGCGAGGACGGCAAGCGGCAACTCATACAAGGTGAAGGTCTCGCCATCACGCAGGCGCTCGTCGATGGCCTCCAGAAGGACGACCTCAAACCCGGCATGCCGGTTGTCATGCGCGCCAACCCCAATCGCTCGGGGCCGGCCAGGACGGTACGCGTGCTCGACGTCACGACGCAGGACGGCGAGATTCACCCGTTCTACGCGGCCAATTCACGTACCCGCACGCTGACGCCGGCGAAGTCGCTTGACGGCAACTGGGCGCCGTCCCGGCAGTCGATGACCGCCGCCTGGGGCGCGATTCTGAAGTGGCCGATCACGCCGGCGGGCCGCGCCATCCAGAAGCAGGCCAAAGCCGACGGGCTCTGCTTCCTCGAGCCGACGCCGTTCCTCGCGACGCTCGACGAGCTGCGCACCATCCGCGTCAGCCGGAACGAGGTCGTGTTCAACTACAACAACTCAGGTGATTTCGCGGTGCGAACCGTGCGTCTCAATGCGAGTCATCCTGCCAACATCAAACCCTCGATCCTCGGACACTCGACCGGCAAGTGGGAGGGGGAGACGCTCGTGATCGACACCATCGCGTACGAGCCCAACCCCTCCGGCATTTTCATCAACATACCGTCGGGGCCGCGGAAGCGTACCGTCGAGCGGCTCACACTGACGGACGATCGCACGCGACTGCGTTACGAGACCACGGTGGAGGACCCCGAATATCTCGAGAAGCCGGCCAGCTTCACGATGTTGTGGGATCACCGACCTGACCTGAAGCCTTCTCCGCGTTCCGAGGTCTGCGATCCGGCGATCGCGCGCAGATATCTCGAATACTAGAACGCGGCGCGGACTGCGAGCCCAATCGGCCGCGTCCGTGAGACCGCGCGGCGATCCGCACGATATACTGAGTCATCCACGGCGCGACCTCCGCATGATCCACGGATTCACTCTCTGGCTGACCGGTCTTTCCGGGGCGGGCAAGTCCACGCTCGCCAGCGCGGTCGCCGCCGTGCTCGCGGCGCGCGGCCTGCGCGTCGAGATCCTCGACGGTGACGACGTTCGAACAAAACTGAGCCAGGGGCTCGGATACTCGAAGGAGGATCGGGACATCAATGTCCGGCGGATCGGCTTCGTCGCGCGGCTGCTCTCGCGCAACGGCGTCGTTGCCATCACCGCTGCCATTTCGCCGTACCGCGACATTCGCGCCGCCGTGCGGGCCCAGCACGAGTCGCCCTTCATCGAGGTCTTCGTCGATTGCCCGCTGCCGGTGCTGGTCGAGCGCGATCGGAAAGGACTCTACGCGCGGGCACTGCGCGGTGAGATCGCGCACTTCACGGGCATCAACGATCCGTACGAACCGCCGGATGCCGCCGATGTCATCGTTCGAACCGATCGGCAGACGGTGGATGAATCGGTGAGCGCGATCGTCCGCGAGTTGGAGCGCCGGGGCCTGATCGGGCGCGCGGCGGCGGTGGACTCGTCGCTCGTCGAGATCTAATGCGGCAGTTCTCTCAGCACGTCGGCAGCATGGCGTGGGCCGTCGAAGCTGGGTTTCAGGTTCAGCGCCTGCTGCAGTGACTGGCGCGCCGCCCGCGATTCACCCCGCTTCGCGTAGGTGCAGGTGCCCTGTCTGACGCTGCGGGCGGGTGATTTCGCTTGCGCGTACGACGATGCGCGCGGTTTCAGTTCCGCCGGCCCATGAGGAGTGCTGCGGCCTGAGCGTAGGTGCGGTTGGCCGCCTGCGTGAAGATGATCGACGACGGGTGCTCGATCATCTCGCGATCGATCTCGTAGCCGGGATGCACGGGCATGCAGTGCATGATGGCCGCATGGCTGCCCTGGTAGAGATCGGCGGTCAGCGCAAAAGGCCGCATGCGTGCCACCCGCGCGGCGTTCTCCGTATTGCGTTCCGGGTCGTGGAAGTTCTCCATGTCGACCCACGTGTCGAGATACACGACGTCGGCCTTGCGGATCTCGTCGCGAAGGGCGTCGCGTGTCGGGGTCGCGACGCTGATGAAGCGCTCGTCGGACTGTCGCTGCGCGACGACTCGTTCGTCGAACGCGCTGTCATTGCGTTCGGGAGCAAACGCCACGACGACGACGCCGAGCCGGGGCAGTAACGTTGACAGCGAGTTCAACATGTTGTTGTCCACGCCGATGTAGAGGAAGCGCTGACCGCCGATCGCGCCGAAATGTTCGCGGATCGTCAGCGCATCGGCCAGCGCCTGCATCGGGTGAAAGCGGCTGCAGCAGCCGTTGATGACAGGAATGGTCGCCGAGGCCGCGATGGCCACGAGATCTTCGTAGCGGAGCAGACGCGCCATGAAGAAGTCGGCCACCACCGACACGTATTTCGTTTCGCACGATTGGTCGGAGATCGAGAAATTCGAGCTCTGCCAGGACTGATCGACATAGGCGCACCCGAGCAGATCGGCCGCTTTGGCGAACGACACGTGCGTCCGGGTCGAGGTCTTCTGATACAAGGCGTAGAGCAGTCGGCCTTTCAGTGACTGTGCGTACTGCGAGGGGTCGGATTTGATCGACTGCGCAAGTTCGAGCAGCGTGCGTATGAACGCGTCGTCGGCCGTCAGCAGATCGACAAAAGGTTGCCCCATCATTCCAGGACGGCTCCGCGGTCGCAGTGCGTGACGCTTCGACGATAGCGCACGAGATATGGAAAATTGGCCGGAATCGGCTGCCCGCGATTGGCGTGCGTCGCTCGACGCTTCGAGAGCGTGGCTTCGTCGAACAATAGGTGCAGCTCGCTCGTGTCGATGCGAGAGAAGGATGTTATCACCGGTCTCCACCAGCGACAACGGACTGCCCGCTATCGCCGCACTCGGGTGAACGGTAGGCTCTGCACACACCACGCGTCGAGTGGGTTGCGTAGTAGCCCCGTCATGCGACTCGACACGATAGAACGTCATGACTATGTGGCCTTCATCCCAGGTGCGCCCGTTATCGGTAGACCCGTCCAGCGCCCGCATCTTCAGAAACCGTCATCGGGGGGGCCGGGCCATCCTGGCGACCTGATTGTTGCGGCCCAGCAGTAACAAATGAGGTGTGCGCCGGCGTCTTCTTGATGTGCGCGGCCTGGATTTGAAACAAGCAGTACGCGCACATGTCGAAAGCGGACAGCTCGGTCCCGCGATCGGACGCCTGGCAACAGCGAGCGTCGTGCGGCGCCTGCCAACCAATGAGCTCGTCGCGGCGTCCAATGTGAGGAAAGTCACACCGATGACAATCCGAAAGTTGAGAAACATCGGAACATGTTTGCCCGCTCAGGCGTCGAAGGAGCGTGACGTTCAGATGTGGAGGTAGCCGCGAACGGTTCGAGGGAAATGCCGACGAGGCAGGAGACCCTTAATGCCCGACAACCGGCGCGGGAGCCTTCACGTGCCCTCGGCAATCGAGGTCAGGCGGGCGCTTGGCCGCGTCATCCGCAGCGATATCTTCCGCGCGTCTGACCGCCTCAACCGCTTCCTTGCCTTCGTCGTCGAGACACGGCTTGCTGAAAAGGAGTGCCCCAAGGAAACCGAGATCGCGCGGACGGTGTACGGGCGCCTGGCTGCGTACGACTCTCGCCTCGATCCCATCGTTCGTGTTGAAGCGCATCGCCTCCGATTGAAGCTCCACGAGTACTATGCGACGACGGGTGCGGACGACCCGATCGAGATTCTCATCCCCAAAGGGGGGTACCGGCCGGACTTTCGGAGGAGGCGCCAGGGCGATGACTCTCGATCTGCCAGCGACGGTGCCGCGACGCGGCTGCTGGTTCTGCCGCTCGTGGTCGACAACGCCCCGGATCGCGCCTTCGCAGACGGTCTGACCGACGAATTGATCAGTGCGCTCGCACGTACCCCTGGTCTGCGTGTCATTGGCCGCACCGCAGCATTTCGACCCACCGCCAGTCTGCGGCGACGGATTCGACAGCTCGGCGCAAGCCTCGTCCTTCAAGGAAGCCTGCGGCGGAACAGCGACCGCGTGCGCGTGAACGTCCAGCTCGTGGATGAATCGGATGGTGCCTCGATCTGGAGTGGCGTCTTCGATCGCGCACCGAAGGATGTACTCGACTTGCAGGAGGAACTCGGCCTGGCCATCACCGCAGCGGTGCGGGATGCGCTCGAAGCTCAGCGCGATGCGCTGCGTCGCCAGCCTATGGACGGAGCGAGCTAACCGTTACAAACCGTTACTTACTTCCCTCGCCGCTGCCGTTCCATCTAGTGTCTCAACGGTCAAGGAGTTCCTCTCCATATGCGTGAAACCCGAACATTATTGTTGGGCGCGGCCTTTCTCTGGCTGCTTCCGTCGATCGCCGTCGCTCAAGCAACCCTGACGGGTACCGTCCGCGATTCATCCGGCGCGGTCCTGCCCGGAGTGACCGTCGAGGCGTCGGCCCCGGCGCTACCCACCCGCAGTGTCGTCACCGACGGCAATGGTGTGTACCGCATCATCGAGCTCAGTCCTGGCACATATACCCTGAGCGCCACCTTGCAGGGCTTCAACTCATTTCGTCGCGAGGGCGTGCAGGTAGCCGGCGCGCAGGTCGTCACGATCCCGATTGATCTGCGTGTTGGCGCGCTGCAGGAAACCATCACGGTCACCGGTGAAACACCGGTCGTCGACGTGCAGAGTGTCAGGCGCGAGACCACGCTCGACTCGGAGGTCATTCAGACCGTACCCGGAACCCGGACGGTCGGCAACCTGCTCAACGCCACGCCCGGGCTGACCGTTGACAACAACGGCGTGAACGCGACGCCGACGATGACGTTCTTCAGCGCGCGCGGCGGGCAGACGAACGAAGGCCGCATGTCGGTCAACGGGCTGACCGTGGCCGCGGCGTTCAACGGCGGCGGTGTGTCGTCGTACATCCTCGACACCGTGAACGCCGATGAGACGTCGGTGACTGTATCCGGCGGCATGGGCGAATCGGATACCGGCGGTCCGGTGATGAACATCGTCCCGCGCTCTGGCGGCAACAGCTTCCGCGGGCAGGGCTTCTACAGCAACGCCGGCGACTGGTCGCGCGGCGACAACCTCAACGACGAGCTCCGCGCTGTGGGAATCGACCAGACGCCGGGGATCATCAAGGCCTACGACTCGAGCATCACCTACAGCGGTCCGATCGTGCGGGATCGGCTGTGGTTCCTCGGCAGTTATCGCAAGCTGAACACCGAGACGGCCGTCCAAGGGATCGTCGCCAACGCCAACGCGGGCAATCTCACGCGGTGGGATTGGGTGAGGGACGATAGTCTGCCGGCGCGACAAACGCAGGGCCGGGCGATGTACCAGGTCCGCGCCGCGGCGCAGGTCAGCTCGAAGAACCGCATCACTTTCTCCCATGAGTACCAGACGCGCTGCGAGGGCGCGCCGCTGCAGAGGACGACCACCGCTGGCTGTCATACGCGAGGGGCGAACTGGATCGCGTCCGCAGGCACGACCACGTCTCCCGAAGCCGCGACGTCATATATCGACTTCCCGTACTACCTGACACAGGCGCTCTGGACGAACCCGATCACGAACAGGATCCTGCTCGAGGCCGGATACAGCCGGTTGTCGTACGACCACGCGGGCGGCCCGGGCCAGTTGCCGCCGGATGGCATTTTCGACATCGGGGTGCTGGAGGAGTCGGACGACATCAACCCGGCGACTGGACAGCCGTACGCACCGCGCGCCGATTACAACTATCGCGCGCTCTCGCAGTACCAGGACAACTGGAGCAACCCGAACCACTGGCGCGCGTCCGCGTCGTATGTGACCGGCTCCCACAACATGAAGCTCGGTTATCAGGGGTCGTTCCTGGTCAATCGAACGAACCGGGTGCGGAACGCGAGCCTGCTGAATTATCGGTTCGAGGAGGGGATCCCGAACCGATTCACGATGGCGATCCCCGAATGGAAGACCGCCGATCGGACGTCGGTCGCGGCGTTGTTCGTTCAGGACACGTGGACGCGAGGCCGACTGACGCTGCAGGGCGCGCTCCGCTACGACCGCGCCTGGAGCTATAGCCCGGGGGGAGATGAGAATGGAGCCCCCGGCACATCGGCGCTCAACCTGGCCCCGATTACGTTCGAGCGAACCACGAGCGTGGACGCCTTCAACGACGTCACGCCCCGTTTCGGTGCCGCCTATGATGTCTTCGGCAACGGCAGGACGGCGGTCAAGTTCAACATGGGCCACTATCTCGACGCGGCCACGAATGACAGTGCGTACACCCGCAACAACCCGGCGAACCGTACCGTCAGCACGGTCAATCGCGCCTGGACCGACGTCGACGGCGACAAAGTCGTCGACTGCGATCTGCTCAACTTCTCCGCTCAGGGGCCGACACAGACTGGAGTGAACCGAACGGTCGATACGTGTGCCGCGCTGACGAGCAACGACCTCAACTTCGGCGGACTTTCCGGCACCTCCACGCAGGTCAACCCGGACACGCTGAGGGGCTGGGGCGTTCGTGAGAACGACTGGCAGTGGGGCCTGACGGTGCAGCAGGAACTGCTGCCGCGGATGTCCATCGAGGTGGGCTATGCGCGCCGCTGGTTCAGGGGCGTGACGGTGACGGACAATCAGGCCCGGACGCCTGATGAGTACAACTCCTACACGATAACGGCGCCGAGCGACCCGCGGCTGCCGGGCGGCGGCGGCTATCCGGTCACGGTCTACGTCCCGACTGCGGCTGCCGCGAGGGAGACCGCGCGGAACTACATCACCTTCCAGACCGACTTCGGTCCGGAGGAGACGAACTACTGGCACGGAGTGGACGTCACGCTGAACGCCCGTACCCGATGGGGGCTGACGTTCTCCGGCGGCACCAGCACCGGCCGCTCAGTGCAGGACGATTGCGCGACGGCGGGCGTGATCGACAGCCCCGACACGCGTGGCTGCCGGGACGTCGATCCGTTCCAGACGACGTTCCGCGGCCTCGCGTCCTACACGATCCCGAAGATTGACGTGCTGGTCAGTGGCACGATTCGGTCGCAGCCCCAGGTGGCGCTGGCGGCGAACCTGAACCTGCCGAATACGACGTCGTCGCCGGCGTGCGCGCCCAATCCGAGCCAGTGCCTCACAGTGCTGAGTCTGCTTGGCCGTCTGCCGACCGGCACAGTCTCCAACGGCACGACGACCATCGCGCTGCTCGACAACGATCATCGGCTGTACAGCGGCGAGCGCCGGACCCAGGTCGACATGCGCTTCGCCAAGATCCTCCGCTTCGGACAGACGCGGACGGACATCGGCGTGGACGTGGGCAACCTGCTCAACACCAACTACGCGACGGGTTGGGAGGATACCTACCAGTACAGCATCGGCAATACGGCGCAGGGCGGGACCTGGAACAATCCGGAGACCGTCTACACGCCGCGGTTCGTCCGGTTGAACTTCACCGTGAATTTCTGACGATAGCTCGGGCCGACCTCAGGGCCGGCCCCTACGTCGAAGGGTTGGCCTGGTGTTCTGACAGCTGGCCGGGTAGAAGTTCCCACAAGCTTCTGCCCGGCTGGGCCCGGTCCCGTTAGGCCCGGGACCGGGCCCATTGTTTTGACGGGGGACGCAAGGGCTTTTCTGCCGCGGTTTTCGCGGCCGGCGACGCCTGAGGCTTAGAGGCCAACCCGATCGCGAGACTGATCGGCGTCGCGAGTGCCGCGCGGTCCCAGTCAGACCTGATGGGCCGCCAGGCGGTCGAGGGTTTTGATCGCGCGCTGCAAGCCGCAACATCGCGCGCAGGACTTCGTCGCCTTTCTCCGCGACATCGAGTCGACCGTCGAGCCCACGCTCGACATTCATGTCGTCCTCGACAATCTGTCGGCCCACCGCGCGCCACCGGTGCAGC
>DASTBV010000008.1:0-13486 GCA_035711805.1 Vicinamibacterales bacterium | reverse complement strand
CCAGAAGTAATTCAGTCAGGGTCTGACGTCCTCTTGACGGAAGGGCTGAGCAATCAGCCCTTTCGTTTTTTAGGACGGATTTGAAAACCGTGCGAGTCAGGCACACGGCGTGCGCGAGCCTCCCACGTAACTACGGCGGCGCCGGATGGTCCTGATAGACGCCAAGATGCCACCGCTTGCCTGACGACACGTCGTGGACGACGGTCGTTTGCAGGCACTGGTTGGCAAGCAGGGTGCTGATCGCCTTCCAGGTCCTCAGGTTCTCATGGAACACAGAGACGATGACGAGCCCGTCGCGCCCCAGGACCGCGCGATATCGGTTGATGGTGGCGATCGGGTCTTCGAGGTAGTAAAGGACCTCGTTGAAGACAATCACGTCGAACGCCCCGCCGGGCGGCGGCTGGAACGTCACCAGGTCGGCGCAGACAAACCTCTCAATCGCCGCGTTGCGAACTTTCCGCGTCGCCGCGTCGATCGCAACCCGCGACAAATCAACTCCGGTGTAGTTCACATCGTCCGCAACGGGAATCTGATCGAGGAGCAGACCTTCGCCGCAGCCGAGGTCGAGGACGCTGCCGCGCGGCTTCAGTCGCCGCCGCCACCCTTCGATGACCGCATACCTCGGCAGTTGCTCGAGACCGCTCAGGTAGGTCCACGTCGAGCTGGAGTACTGCCTGTCCCACTCGGCGATCGGATAGTATTCCCAGGTCCGCGTCGACGCGAACCGCTTGATTCGACTGAGCGCAGATCGGATTCGCACGAATCGTCAACTGACCAGCGGAAGCCGGAGCGAATGCCTGACTCCTTTTTCCGTCCAGCCGGAGCCGCCACGTCCATCAGCTACGAGGGGGAGACGTCCACCCGCGTCCTGAAATTCGTTCTGGCGCTCGTATTCTACGCCTATGACACGGCGCGATCGCTCGTGCGGCGGCTCGCGGGAACCGAGATCGCGCCACCGCTCGTCGTCCTGATGTATCACTCGGTCAAGCGCGACGAGTGCGAGCGCTTCGCGCGTCAAATCGATCAACTGACCCGCCTGGCGCACCCGGTCTATGCCGACTTTCAAGGACAGAAGAGCGATCACCGCAGGCAGGTCGCCGTTACCTTCGACGATGGTTACCGCAGCGTGCTCGAGAACGCGCTGCCAATCCTCCGGGAACGACGCGTTCCGGCCACCTTGTTCGTGCCGACACAGCACCTGGGCAAATCACCGGGCTGGATCACCGACGATCGGCACCGCGACGCCGGCGAACGAATACTGACCGCGGACGAGTTGCGGCACATGCGGGACGCCGGAGCACTGATCGGATCCCACGGCGTGACGCATCGGCCGCTCACACAGCTGAGCGATCGCGACGCGCTGGCGGAACTTGCCGACTCGCGACGTCAGTTGGCCGGGATTCTCGGACAGGACGTGAAGCTGTTTGCGCTGCCGTACGGCGCGGGGAGCGACGACATCGTCCGTCTGGCCGCATCCGCAGGCTACACACGGCTCTTCCTGAACGTTCCGGTCCACCGTGTCAGCTCGGGGGATCCGGTCGTCGGGCGCATCGAAGTCTCGCCAACAGACTGGCCGCTGGAGTACCGGCTGAAGATCCGCGGCGCGTATCAATGGCTTCCCTGGGCGATGGCGACCAAACGCAGGGTCATGAACGTGCTGAGGCGATTCACGCTCAAAGGGTTACGCCGGGCGCGGCCGCGTATGGGCGTCCGGGCTCCGAACTCCGCCGTCAATTAGGTCAGTATCGTTCAGCGCCGCAGCTGCAGGCGCAGGCGTTGCACGTCGTCGCGCTTCTCGAGGTCCCGATCGAGGCGTAACGCCTCGTCGAGTTCACGCGCGGCCCGTGGCGCGTCGTTGATCGCCATGGAGACCAGGGCCGCATGGAGACGAATCTCGGCCTGCCGAGGCTCCAGGCGAACGGCTTCTGCCAAGAGTTGTGCCGCCACCTCGTTGCTGCCCAGCAGATGGTGGATCCAGGCGAGGGTGTCGATCACCCCGCCGCTCAGCGGCGCTAACTTCGCTGCGCGCTGCGCGAACGGCAGCGCTTCGGCGGGCATGTTCAGGCGGACCGCCAGCCCGTAGGCAAGGTTGTTCAACGCGATCGTGTGATTGGGCTGTGCCTCGACGACCAGACGGTAACGCCCGATAGCCGCTTCGTATTCACCCAGTTCTTCTTCGAGCTGCGCCAGTCCCACCAACGGACCCGCCGCTCGGGGGGCCAGCGTGACAACCTCCTCCAACGCGCGCCTGGCGCCTGGCTTGTCTTCGCGATCGAGCAGCCCCTGCGCGCGCATCAACGCCTGTGCGGCCGCCTCCGGCACGTCGCGGTTAGCGGCGATGACGACCGCCGAGCGCCGCCTGGCAAACGCCCCCGGGTAACCGGTCGATTCATCAACCGGCTCTTCCAACTGATCGCGCGAAAGCGGCGTCCTGCCAAACGGGGCGCACAGCGGATCGCCAATCACAATCGTCTGCCAGCTGAGCGTGGGCGTGGCGAGATAGAACGCTTCGGCAAGATTGAACCCGGCCAGGTACGCGGGAAACAGGATCTCGGGCCGCACGGCGCCGAACGCATACGCCTCACTCACCTGGCCTGAGACGCCGCTGATGCCGCTCGCGATCAGATCGCCGATCAGCGCGTCGGCCGAGCCCTCGAACCAGACGGACCTGTCGGCCGAAGCGGTCGGGCGCCAGTTCGGCGGCGGCTGTTTGAACGTCCTCGCGTCGAAGCTGGCCAAACTCGCCGCGATTGAACCCGGAACGAAAGCCATCTCGACATTGCGAACCTGATTCTGCGGGTCCGAGGCACCCAGGGAGTAGTACCCAAGAACCGCCTTCTCGTTCCGAGCCGGTTGCGCCGTGCTCTCGAGCAGCACGCGCGGACCGTGACCGAGCTCCGTCAGTCTGGCCGCGGCCTGCGACATCCACTGGTCGCCCGTTCCGCCGGCGCCCAGCTGGTCGAGTACGATCCGGCCTTCCTTGCTCGGCATCTGTGCACGATCGATGATCGCCATCGCCTGGTTGACGGTGAAGGCGTCGATTCGCGTGACCAGGTAGATATCGTGATCGCGGTGAGAAAAGGCCTTGGCCTCCTTGACCGTGCGCGTGCCGAGAAAATACGGGTTGTCCACGCGCCCGTCGACCGGTACGGGCGTGCCAACCATGCGTCGATACAGCAGCGTCAATTCCGAGTCGACGCTCGACGTGGTTCCACCGACGCCAGAAGAACCGGCAATTCGTAACGGAACGCCTTTGGTGAGCACCAGATACAGCAACCGGTCCTGCAGGCCGCTGCGCCGAATCGCCTGGCTCAGAGAGCGCTCGATGTTGAGGACGTATTCACCGCGCTGGATCACCTCGTCGGTGGAGGTTTGAATCCGCAGCACATTCGACGCGGGGAGATTGCGCGTACGCGCATAGTGCTCCCCGACGTTGCGGGAGTCCTCGCTGTTATCGTTGATGACGACCGCAACGTTTTCGGCCGATTGCGCGTGCAACGCCGCCGGTGCGAACACGTACAGGACAACGGCGGTCAGAGCTCCGGCACGAAAACGATGGATGCTCATAGCGTGGATCGTACCCCAAGGCGGAGACTGGAGGCGGTTGCCGGACGTCTAGCGTGCCTCCCGCGGAGGACGCGTGTCGTTGATGAGCGGCGTCCACACCGTCAGCCCGACAGAGAACGACTGCCGTGAGAACTTGGGCAGGAAGGCAAATACCGTGGCGTCGGACGGGACCTCGTATCGATAGAACGTGTAGTCGCCGAACACGCCGAGATGCCGTGTCAGCGCGCGCGTCAGACGTCCGCCGACGTCGTAGATGTCGAACCGGCGCGACTCCGACTCGAATCCGATCTCGCCGCGCACATACCCGACGTTGACGGACCAGCTGGTATCCCTGCCGATCTGATCGCTGACGCCACCGCTGAAGGTGTCGGTCAGGAGCGGTTCACGGAAGCCCCCGGTGTATTCCGTCGCGCGCCTGTACTGCAGCAGCCCGCTGCCGGTCCGGCCGATTCCTTGCGTGAGCGTCGCCGACCCATTCAACCGATAGTGGGTGTCTTCCTCCCAGCGGACGGCGGATGTAGAGAAGCCAAACGACAGGGCGGTCCTGCGGGCGAACTCGAGCGTGTCGCCATAATCGATGCCGAGGTCGATGACGTCGCTGGTGGCCGGACGGCTGTCGGGGAGCTCGTATTTCGCTTCCTCACGGCCGAAGCCGGCGTAGACGCCAATCGCGCGGGTCAGCGTGTGACGATAGCGGCCGTGCGCGCCATAAAACGTCACGGAGCTCTCGGGCTGATCGAGAAACTTCCAGCGCCGGCCGTTGACATCCAGCTCGATCGTGTCGCGCCGCGACAGACGGATATTGAGACCCGCGCGGCCGTCGGCGGACCAGTTCCGCTCGGCCGCCGTGGCGAGACCGAAGCCGCCACCGAATGCACCAATGTTCTGGAACTGACTCCCGTACGAGGGCGAGAGCTCGAAATAGGGCGAGTACAGCCAGCCCCCCGACAGTGACAGGGTCAGGCGCGAATTGAGCTCCGAGTTGACGCCGCTCCGGCCGAGAAAGGTCGCGGCGATGTCCTCGCTGTCGGAGCCATAGAGCCGCAGCGAGCTGTCGGCCGACGACAGCCACTGTGTTCGTGTCGTCCGCCGCGCATGCGTCAAGCGTCCATTGGCCCCTGTCGCAAATCCGCTTCGCAGGAATCGCCGATCGACATCGGGGTTGTCTGTTTCGTTGACGATGTCATCCCAGGCACCGAAGAGCGAGCCGCGAACGGTCAGTGTTTCCCTGACGGTGGCGTCATCGGTGGTTCCCAGGACGCCCGCGTTCGGGCCCGCTGCGCGTTGCGCGAAGGCGGGTGCAGCCAGCGCAAGAGAGAGAACGACCGCGCCGAATGAGCGACAGACCGAGCACATCACGCGGAACGCCTATTCAGGCACCAGAACGCGATCGCCTGGTTGCAGTGGAATGTTCTGCTTCAGGTTCTTGCCCTCCAGAACCTCCTTGTAATTGAACTTGAACGATGTCTGTTTCGCTCCGTCGCCGCGAATGATCGTGATGGACTTGCCGCTGGTGTATTCGCGCAGGCCGCCGGCCAGTGAAATCAACTGGACGACGTCCATCGGCGCAAGGATTTTGTACTGGCCCGGCTTCTCGACGCCGCCGGTGATCGACACGACGCGGCTATTGATGTCTTTGACCCCGACACTGATCGTTGGATTGATGAACAGAGTGGACAGCTTGGCCAGGCGATCCTTGGCCTGCTCTGGTGTGAGGCCAACGACCTCGACGTCGCCGATGAGTGGCATCGTGATCTTGCCATCGGGGCGAACGAGACGGTCGCCCGTCATGTCTTTTTCATCGCGATAGGCGACCTCGAGCACGTCCCCGGGACCAATCACGTAATCCGCGGGCGGCGTCAGCGTGGTCTGAGGGGCCGCAGGACCGGCGGCCGCGCCCTTGGAGGACGGAGACGGCGCTGGTTTCGTCTGTGCTTGCGCAAGGTTCACGAATAAAGCGAACAGAGCTGCAGTCAGTGCTGTTACTTTCATGTCCACTCACCCTGGTCCGCCTGAAGGCGGACACTACATCTATCTATAGTCTTTGAACGGAATCTGGCAATCGTGCTTCCGGAGGAAGTTCAGGAAGCGCTTGTAATCACGCGGCTCCATGTTGAAGAGCCGCGCGACGATCTTGTAGTTGCCGCGCGCCTCCTCGAGGCCGCGGCGGATCACCTCGCGCACGTTCGCGCGCGTGATCTCGCGATCCATGAACAGCGGATACACCGTGGTCCAGAACGACTCCCGCTGTTCGAGCATCCGCTGATACAGGTCGTCGGCGACGGTGCGCCGGCGCTCACGCTTCGGCCGCAGCGCGACGCGATCCTGGGTGCGGATGTCCGACGGCAGATGCTCGAGATCGATGGCCGACCCGGGCACGGTCACGATGAGCCGTTCGATGACGTTCTCGAGCTCGCGCACGTTGCCCGGCCACGAATACTCCGTCAACGACTTCATCGCGTCGGGCGTGACGCTGGTTACGGACGATCGGTTCTGCGCCGCAAACTGCGACAGGAACAGGTTGACCAGCAGCGGAATGTCTTCGCGGCGCTCGCGCAGCGGCGGGACGACGATGTGGATGACGTTCAGGCGGTAGAACAGATCCTCGCGGAAGGAGCCCTGCTTCACCATGTCGCGCAGATCGCGGTTGGTCGCGGCAATCACGCGGACGTTCAGATGCCGTCCGCTCCCCTCGGCTCCGACCTTCTGAATCTCGCCGGTTTCGAGGAACCGCAGGAGCAGCCCCTGCATCCGCAGCGTCATCTCGCCGACTTCGTCGAGGAACGCGGTGCCGAGGTGCGCGGTCTCGAGCTTCCCTGGCTTGTCGCGATAGGCGCCGGTGAAGCTGCCCTTCACGTGTCCGAACAGCTCGGATTCGAGCAGCGTTTCCGGCAAGCCGGCGCAGTTGACCGGCGCGAACACGTTCTGGGCGCGCGGCCCGCGCGAATGGACGGCGCGCGCCACGATTTCCTTGCCCGATCCGCTCTCCCCGGTGATGAGCACCTTCGCGTCGGATCGGGCGACGCGATCGACTTCTTCCTGGAGAGCGATCATCGCCGCGCTGCGTCCCATGAGCTGGACGTGCGTCTTCGAACGCATCGCGGAGATAGGACTGACTCGTGCTGTGTCTTCCACCAACATGTCCTTTGTCCTGGGTTCCGTCCGCCCAGGGGCGGACACTACGTGTTACCGCGCCATGAACCGTTCGATCAGTTGACGCAGGTCCGGACTGAGCCCGACGAACGTTGCGCCGAGCCGATACCCCGGGCTCCCGGAGGCATCGGGCGCGACACGCTGCACCTGCACATCAGCGCGGAACGCCGACCCGTCGAGGTGCAGCCGCAGATTGCCTTTCGTTCCGGCCTCGACCGCTTCCGACGAGTGCAGCAGCACACCGGCCACGCTGATGTCCAGCACACGGACGTTCACGCTGGCTGGCACCGTGGCCAGCTGGCCCGTGGTGTCGTGACGCGGATGCCGTCTCCGTTCCTCCATCGATCTCCCTCTGCGAAGCCCCCTGGGCAACCCAGGCTCCTAGGCAACCCAGGCCACCTAGACGCAAAGCGCAGATTTAACCACGTAGTCAGCCTATTCGTGCAAGCAAATCGCCACAACTCGGCAGATCTTTGTCTGCCTCTTTAACGCCTCCAATTACAACTATTTAGGAGCTATCAACTCAATTAAAGGCCGTCAATCCGGTGTTTTGAGTCTGCCCGGATCGTGCAGATTAGCCGGCCGGATACAGACTTTCTCGCTATTTTCCGAGCCTTTTGTCGGCCTTCATAGGCCAACCCAGCCTAACTCGGCGATGTAAGGGGAGGGTAACCCGCCTTCGCGCGGCGCGCTTCGGCGGGGCAGGCTGGGTCTATTCCAGCGCGTGGACCAGCACGGCCGGCTCTTCCAGGAACTCCAGACCGATGCGGTAGCGAGGCCCCTCGACTCCGCGCGGGGCAGGCGCGACGGAGACATCGAGCCTCTGAACATGCCGCACGCGGGCGGCCAGCTTGATTTCGTGGCCTTCAATCGTCAGCTTGACCGACTGCATTGAATCGACGGCAGCAGGTACCGGCGACACGATCAGCGCGCCCGTCCGGCTGATGTTCATCAGCTGCGCCTGTCGGTCGATTTCGAGCGCGCCCCAGAGGGACCCGACGACCTCGAGTCGAATGCGGCGGCGGCGATCTCCAAGTGGTCTCATGCCGTCTGCGATCCAGCGTGTCTCAGAATCAATGATCACTGGCGTGATAGCGCGTCCGTTGACGCGCCTCCTCCGCCAACGCACCGGTAACTGGGTCCCCTGGGCGGCGCGTGGCCATTCCGATTGAGAGCTGTCCCGCCGGCACGCCTTCGCGCTCCAGCAGGCGGAGCACGCGGGCAATCAGCGCCTCCGCCTGCGCGGCGGCGGTGTCCTGCAGCAGGAGACCGACGTCGCCGGCGTTGAGACGCCCGACGAGATCGGTCCCGCGCAGATGCTCGCGAAGCCGCGCCACACGCGCCTGCGTCACGTCGGGACGGAATGCCGTATCGGCAAATTGAATGACGACCGCAGTGACGGGGATGCCGCCTTGTACCGCATCACGAGCAAGTCGTTCAAGCATTTCATCGAAGCCGCGAGACGAGGCGCGGCGATCGCCGATGTGCGTCGATTGCCGCACGAGGCGGCGCACCCACGACTCGAGCAGACCGGCCACCGCCTCGACAACGTTGTTTTCCCGCTGCGTCACGCGATGATCGGCCGGCCACTCGGCCACCAATGCCATCGCGTACTGCTGCGGGTCCCGCCGGATGATGACAACCTTTCCGGCGCCGCTTCCGGCCGCGAGATCCGCAGCGGCAAACGCGGGACCGACGTGCAGCAGCGGAGCGCCGGTCCGGGTCGTTGCGGTCAATGCCGCACGCGTCATCGCGAGCGCCGTCTCGACGTAACGAACGGCCTGGCGCGCCTGCTCCTCCGGATTACCGGAATCTGCAAGAAGAAGCGTGGATACGGTCGCGAGAACATCGGCCATCGTGGCCTGCGTGGCACGCGCAACCGCCTGATCCAGCAAGGTCGTGTAGAGGCTGAGCCGCTGCAGTTCGTCGGATTCAATCGATCCGGTGATGACGACGAGCCATGAACCAGGCCCTGCGCCGAGATGTGTGAGGACGACATCCGACGCGCCGGAGAAACCAAGACGATCGAACTCCGACCGGGCGAGGCGTGCGACGTCATCGAGATCCGGCAGCGCCGCGCGCGGAATCGCCGCCGGCGTGTGAGACGGATCCACGCCGGGCAAAGACAGTTCACGCACGTACTCGTCGTCGGTTTCCACGTAGCCGTAGGCCTCGAGGTCGTGCCAGACGGCCAATGATTCGATGAACGTGCCGACGATGTCTCGATCGGAACGGCCGGCCGAATCGTCGGCAAGCAGCCGGCACAGCGCCGACACTCGATCCAGATCGCCCTGGGCCGCCGGCGGGCTCTGAAGGTGGGCTTCGATGGCGTTGGTCAACCAGAAACCGACCAGTTCCAGCTGGCTCCGAACGTTCTCGACGGGCTGTTCCGGCGAGGTCCGCCGCGCCACGACGAGGGCACCGCTCACCACCCGGTCGAGGGTGACCGGCACGATGACGGTCAGCATCCGGTCCGCGGCGGCCGACTGAGGGGTTCGTGTCCGCAGGGCCGTCGAAACGGCAAGACGAAGGCCCTCCCCGGACAGCAGGGCATCTACACCACCGCCAGGCGCCGTCAGCAGCGGGGACTGGCCATCGTCGACCAGCTGGATCTCCACGTTCAGGCGCTTCCTGAGGGCAAACAGCCAGTCCCAGGATCGGCTGCGGACGGCCGCACCGAACTGAAACCGGTCCGTCATCGGGGAAACGTCAACGGCGTGCATCAAGTCGGTCGAAAAGTCTCAGGAAAACGGCCCTTAGCCACACCGCCGTTGCAAGTGGGCCGCCATACGGCCGCGGTTGAAATGGCCTATTCCGTGCGGAAATGTAATTGGCGGGCGGCGGAGTTCCGGGTTCCGGAGACAAAGGACCGCGTTCCGGCGACTTCGGGCGACAAAACTGAAACGGCGGGGCGAGCCTTTCAGGCTCGCCTCGCGAACCCGAAGGGTTCGCGCCACGGCTGAAGGCGGCTAGGAGACCGGGCGCTCGGCTCCATCGGCCGCAGTGAGCCTGAGGCGGTTCTGCTGACGGGTCGAATGCTCTTCGAAGTACTCCACTCCGCTGGCCGTAATGGTCAGTTTGGAACCGTCGGAGCGGTCGATAAAGCCCTTCTGCGCGAGGTACCACAACGTGAACTCGAGATGCTCGCGCGGCCGGCCGACGATCTCCTCCAGGTCCCCATCGAAGACTCCGGGCTGGCGCGGATCGAGCCGTCGCCGCGCATAAAGCGCCTCGAGCAGCGTCAGCCGTGCAAGCTGTTCGAATTCGACATCGTTCTGCGCCCGAACCATCTCCGCGAGCAGCTGCGAACGTTCGCGCCGCTGATCGCCGTGGTTGACGTCATACTTCGCCCGCCGCTCGGGATCGCTGAGAACGTGGTAAGCCTCGGTTATCGTTCGGAAACGATCTGCGTCTCCAGTGGCTGCATTGTCGGGATGAAAGCGCTGCGCCAGGATTCTGTAAATGCGGTGAATCGTCTCGGGATCGGCAGTGACGCTGACCTGCAGCACCTCGTAGTAATCCGGCTGGGTTTCTTCCATGCTCAGAATCCGGCTTTCTCCTTCACCCACTGCGTGCCGTATCGAAGACGGTCGTACGTGTTGTTGACGCCGCACGACCACACGCCGGCGGCGATCAGAGCCACGACGAGCAGTTGAATTGCCCGTCTCATTCGGCTGGCGCGCGGTAGCCGGCGGTCGAAGTGACGATCAGACCCGGCTTGCGCGCGCGGATCTCCACCGCCCTCCATTCACCGTTTCGGTCGAAGTTGGTCGAGCTATAGCTCACGACGTAGCGCTGGCGAAGATTCTCGATAATCCGGCCGAACTGGGTGCCGAGCTGCTCGACGTCCGCGGAGAAATAGGCCTGTCCGCCGGAAAGCGCCGTCAGCCTCTCCAGCACGGTCGTATCGATTTTTGGTCCAAGACCGACGGCGAACACGGCCGCACCGACTTCGCGCGTCAATTCGAGCACTTCTTCGAACGTGTGTGCACTTCCGGGCGCAGTACCTGGATTGTTCTCATCGCGGCCGTCGGAGAGCACGACGATCGCGCGGCGGCCCTTCTCCTTCTTCAAGTGCAGCAGGGAGTCCCAGATTGCGTCGTACAGGGCTGTTCCACCCTGCGGGGTGTATTTGTCGATACCCGCCATCGTCTGCGATCGATCCGCGCTCAGCACGTGCTCGAAGCGCGGCTCGTCGGCAAACGTGATCAGCGCGAGGCGATCCTCTTTCGGGACGGCGTTGACGAATTCCCGCGCGGTCTGCCGCACGCTGTCCGCAGCCTTGACCATGCTGCCGCTCGCATCGAGCGTCAGCACGATCGACACCGGGTCGAGCGCTTCGTGGAACGCGTCGATCTTCTGCAGCACGCCATCTTCGCGCACTTCCAGGTCTGAGCTCGCCAACTCGACGTAACCGCCTTCTTCCCTCGCGACGTGGAATTCGAGTGTGTGTCGAATCGGCGGCGGCGCCGGCGCACGGTACCCGGACCGCGCCTGGACTTTGTGCCCTTCGGGCACTTCGAGGGTGATCGTCCTCCACGAGCCGTCCTTTTTCTGGTTGGACGGTGTGTAGGTGATCAGATAGCGGTTGTGCGCATCGTCGGCGACTTGCCTGGCAATTCCCGGAAATTCGATGTCCCGCCACGGAAAGAACACGCGGCCGCCGCTGCGCGACGTCAGCTGGCGTAAGGTGCTTTCTCCGCTCAGAGACACACCGGTGAGTCCGCCCACAGCCAACCCGTACACGGTCACGCGCGCGGTCTGCGCCTGCTTGACGACGTCCTCCAGCGGGATGGTGCTCTTCTCGTCGAAGCCATCCGTCACGAGGACGATGATGCGGCGCCCCTCTGCGTTCTCGAGCAACCGGACAGCGGCGGCAACAGAGTCGAGGATCGCAGTGCCGCCTCCGGCCTTCATCGCATCGATGGCCTCGGCCACCGTGGCGACATCGTTCGTTGGACCGGTGATCGATCCGAGCTTCGTATTGAATGGCGCTACCGTAACCCTGTCGCCTTTCCGCAGGCTCCGGGCAAACCGTTCGGCGGCATTCCGCACCTCGGCGATGCGGCGAGCCACGCTCTGGCTGTTGTCCACGAGCAGAACCACGCTCATCGCGTAGGTCTCGCGGGAGACGACGTCCAGCTCCTGCAGCTCGCCATCCTCGCGGAGGCGGAACGCCGACGCATTCAGGTCGAGGGCAGGCTTGCCCGCGCCGTCGTAGACGCCGGCTTCGACGAGGATCCGTCCGACTTCGGCCTGTTCGAGGACCTCGAACGCCGGCAGTTTCACCATGTCGCGTGCGACGGCGCCAGACTCGTCCACCGCCTCGACCCTGATTTCGCGGGGTGCGAACGGATTCTCATCCTCCCAGGTCACCGCGTAGGGCGGCGAGTCGGCAACGCCGACGGGAGTGTTATCGACAAAGAACCTGACGGTGACGGCAACGCCCGGACGAGGGCGCTGCACCTGCGCCACGATACGGACGGTGGCGCTGTCGCTCGTCCGCCCGAGTGGTGAGGTGAGGCGAACCGCCAGCCCGGACGAAGGGGCGGCGTCGGGGGGAGCGGTGCCGCCATCCTGGGCGGCGGCGGGAGCCGCGACCAGCCACAGCAGCACCGCGAAGATCGCTTTCATACCTGGGGACCCCGCGGAATCAGACCGTCGCCAGATCTCGATCCTCGACGAAGTACGACGCCGACGCCTCCGTCAACAGATCAAAGGTCATGACTGGCGGCTTGTCGAGATAGCGGCCCAGCGCGAGCGCGTGCTCGATCAGGTCGCGGGGATGACAGCCCCGCAGTTTCAGTCCGCGGCGATTCAGGTCGCGTGCAAGCTCCTCGGCCACTCCAGGTTCGTGTGCGATTTCCTTCTCGCGGCAGTAGTTTTCGAAGATCCGCACGAACTCGGGCAGCGTTGGCGATTCGGCGAGCACCTTGTACTGGATACGCCGGAGGAACGCCTCGTCAACCAGGTCGCCCGGCTTCAGGTTGGTGGCGAATACCGCGAACACCTTGAATGGGACATGAAATTTCTGACCGGTCTGCAGCGTCAGAAAGTCGACGCGGCTTTCCAGCGGCACAATCCACCGGTTCAGCAGATCGCGAGGCGACGCCGCCTGCTGACGGCCGAAGTCGTCGATTACGAGCACGCCGCCGTTGGCAATGATCTGGAGCGGCGCGCTGTAGAAACCGGTCAACGGCGAGTAGCCGAGCTCGAGCGCGCTGAGCGTCAGTTCGCCACCGACGGTGACGAGCGGCCGGCGGCAGCGGACCCAGCGGCCATCAACCGGTTCGGCACGTTCGAGGCCAGTTGTACCGGTGTCGGGTCCACCGACTGCTTCGTGGTTCACCGGATCGTAGACGCGAATGATGTGGCCTTCGACCGAGATCGCATGGGGAATCGCCACGTCACCGTGCAGCAGATTCCGAATCGCCTGAGAGATGACGGTCTTCCCGTTACCCGGAGGACCGTACACGAACAGTGAATGCCACGCGGCAAGGGCCGGACCAAGCTGGTCGAGGGTCCGGTCGTTGAGCACGAGATGCGCGAATGCACTCCGCACTGCCGCCCGGCTCACGACGCCGCTCTCCGTCAGCATTGCCATGTACGCCTGGTACTGATCGAGCGGGACCGGCAGCGCGCCCACATAGTGGTTGTCTTCGAGGAACAGGGCGGCGCGGACGCGGCCGGCGTCCGTCAACCGGTACTTGAACGAGGACGAGCCGACCATGGCGCCGCCGACGATCTCGCAGTGGCGTTCGCGCTT
>DASTBV010000007.1:0-33280 GCA_035711805.1 Vicinamibacterales bacterium | reverse complement strand
CACCGTTGTAGTGTCCGCCTTCAGGCGGACCCGCCGGACCTGCGGCTTCGGCCGGATAGCGGTGGAGTCCGGCTTCAGCCGGATAACAACCATGGCGCTGGTCGCTCTCGCGATCGCCGTCATCGCCGCTGGTGCGCTCGTGTGGCGCTCGCGCAACACGCTCCCCGCGCCCGGTTCTGAAACCTACGAACAGGTCACCCGCGCGTTCTACCACGGCCTCGCGGCGCTCGAGGTCGGGCTGCTCGACGATGCGAAGCGCGAGTTCACGACCGTGACGACCGAGGTGGAGGAGGAGCCCGCAGCGTGGGCGAATCTCGGGTTGACGCATCTGCGCCTTGGCGAACTCGATGCCGCCGCCATGCCGATCGAGCATGCCCTCACGCTTGCGCCCGAGAATGCCGATCTGGCGCTGCTGGCCGGGCGAATGGAAATCGCGCGCGGAAGCCTCGACGATGGAGTTGCCCACCTCCGCCGCGCCGTCGAGCTTGCCGCGGATGCGCTGCAGCCGCGGTTTGCGCTGGCGGAGGAAGTGGAGCGCTCCGGCGCCGCAGATGGCGACGCGCAGGCGCTGACCCTGCTCGATGAACTGATGAAGCTGGCACCGCAGAACATGGCGGTGCTGGTCGAGCGCGCGCGAGTCGCGGCCAAGGCAGGCGACCTCCAGCGGCTGAACGATTCGATCGCCCGGCTCAAACCGATGGCGGCGAACTGGCCCGAGCTGGCGCTGCAGCAGTATCAGGAACTGCAGGCGGCCGTTGGTGCCAACGATCTGGCGATGGCGCAGCGGGCGACGGCGTTCCTGCGCAATGTGCTCGCGCGCGTTCCGGCGTTCGGCGAGGACCTCGGAGCCGTGCGCACGCCGACGGAGCTGATCGCGGAGCCCGTGCAACAGTTCATCGCGCTGGCACCGTCTTCCGCGATGCCGGCGGAGCCCGATCTGTCATTGCGCTTCGCCGAAGAACCGTTGGCACAGGACGCGGTCGAGTCGCCGGTCGAACTGTTGTTCACGGTGCCGGGATCTGAGAATGCGGCGGCCCGTATCTTTGCCGCACAGCTTCCCGAAATGTACTCGTTGAACGGTCCGCCGTTCCGGGTGCGTTTCAGAGAATCAGCCACCGACGTCAGTCCGAATCCACACATCGTTGCTGTGGCGGATTGGAATAACGACTTCCGGCCCGATGTTGTTACCGGCATCGGCGGCGGCGTTCGGCTTCTTATTCAGCAAGCTGACGGTCAGTTCCTCGAGCAGACTCCCACCGACGCGACGGCTGCGGCGTGTCGCTGCACCGGCGTGTGGGCTGCCGATGTCGAAATGGACGGCGACCTGGACGTGATCGCCGCTGCGGACACCGGCGGGTCGTTCGTCTTGCGCAACAACGGTGACGGCGGGTGGACCTCGACGAACCTGTTTGCGGGCGTGAATCAGGTGGTCGATTTCGGCTGGGCCGATCTCGACGGCGATGCTGATCCGGATGCCGTGTTCCTCGACCGGGACGCGGGATCGGTACGGCTGCGCGCGTTCGCAAACCGTCAGGCGGGCGATTTCGTCGCTCTTCCCGCGCCGCCCACGGTATCGCCGCAGGCGATGACGATCGGGGATATGGATAGCGACGGCGTCTTCGACGTCGTCGTGCTCGAGCAATCGGGCACGGTGCGTGCGATGTCATTCCGGAATGACCAATGGCGCGAGCGCGACATCGCGACATGGACTCCTGAGGCCGCGCCGGCGCGCCTGATTGTCGGGGATTTCGACAACAACGGGGCGATGGATCTCGTCGGAACGACTGAACGTGGCGAGACACGCATCTGGCTGAGCGACACGTCACGTCAGCTGCGGTTGCTTGAACGATCGATCGCCGGCAGGGTCTTTCCGGCAGGCGACCTCAACTCCGATGGCCGAATCGACCTGATCGGCATCACACCCGCTCCGAAGGTTCTCGAGCCCACCCCGCCTGGTCAACCACCGGTGCCCAATCCGGCGCCGTCGAAGAGCCAATTCGTCAGGTTCTTGAATCAGGGGAACACGAAGTACCACTGGAAAGAGGTTCGGCCCCGCGCTCAGGCAACTGCGGGGGATCAGCGCATCAATTCATTCGGCGTCGGTGGGTTCCTCGAGGCGCGCGCCGGTCTCCTGTTCCAGAAGCAGCTGCTGACCGGCGGCCCGGTCCACATCGGTCTCGGCACGCAGTCCACGATCGACGTCGCGCGGATTGTCTGGCCCAACGGCGTCCCGCAGGCGGAGTTCGCGACGTCCGTGGACGACGTGATGGTGGCGGAGCAGCGGCTGAAGGGGTCGTGTCCGTGGCTGTTTACCTGGAACGGGACGCGGATGGTCTTCGTCACCGACTTCCTCTGGCGATCCCCCCTCGGCCTGCGCATCAACGCGCAGGACACGGCCGGCGTGACGCAGACGGAGGACTGGGTCAAGCTGCGGGGAGATCAACTCGTGCCGCGCGATGGCATCTATGACGTCCGGATCACGGCGGAGCTCTGGGAGACCCACTTCTTCGACCACGTCTCGCTGCTCGCCGTCGATCGTCCGGCTGGCACGGAGGTCTTCGTCGACGAGCGGTTCTCTCCGGTATCGCCGCCCGCCTTGTCGGTTCAGGCCGTGAAGGATCTCCATCCGGTAGTCCGCGCCTGGGATCACCGCGGAGCCGACGTCACGTCCGCGGTGTCCGTCCGGGACGGGAACTACCTGTCGACCTTCGCGCGGGGACGCTATCAGGGGATCGCCGACGATCACTTCGTCGAGATCGATCCCGGCGCCATCGGTCCCGATACGCTGCTGGTCGCGAACGGCTGGATCTATCCGACCGACAGCAGCATCAACGTGGCGATTGCCCAGGCCGGTATCGCGCCGCGCGGCTTGTCGCTCGAGGCGCAGGGCAGGGATGGTTCGTGGCGCGTGGTAAACGCGGATATCGGGTTCCCGGCCGGTAAGAACAAGACGATCCTGATCGATCTGCGGAATGCCGGGGGCGCGCGCCGGCTCCGTCTGCGGACCAACCTCGAGATCTATTGGGACTCGCTGCAGCTCGGTTCACCCTCGACTTCCCCCGTCAAGACGACCCGCGTGCAGGCGGCAAAGGCGGACCTGCGGTATCGGGGGTTTTCGCAGACGGGTCCGCCTGAAGGCGGGCACTACGTGGACGGGTCGCCCCGCGGCGACGCACCCGAAACGCCGCAATACGACCGCATCGTCTCGACCTCACCGCGCTGGCGCGATCTGACCGGCTATCACACGCGGTTCGGCGACGTGCTCGAGCTCATCGGCCACGTGGACGACCGGTACGTGATCATGAACGCCGGCGACGAGATGCGGCTGCAGTTCACAGAGATCCCGGCGCCACCGGCCGGCTGGACACGCGATTTCGTGCTGATCGGCGACGGCTGGGAGAAGGACGGCGACTACAACACCGGCTTCTCGCAGACGGTTCTGCCGCTGCCGTCGCACGACACGCCGAATTACGGCGCCGGGACGACCAGCCTCGTACTGGAAGATGATCCTGTCTATCAACGTCATCGGGACGATTGGCAGCGCTATCACACGCGGTACGTTACGCCGCAGAGATTCTTGCGCGGCCTGGCACCGTAATTCAGAATGCAGAATGCAGAATTCAGAATTCAGTCGCCGCGATTAGGCGATGCCTGCATTCTGAATTCTGAATTCTGCATTACGAAAGAATGCCCTTGCCCCTGAGACAGCGCATTGCCTGGGCCGCCTGGACGATCGTCCTGATCGCCTCGCTGTCGGCTGTCTATGCGTTGAATCGGCAGGCGGAAGGCCGCCATCTGGCGGCGCACGACGAAACCGGCGACACGCGGTTCGGCTTCCGGCTGCGCGAATCGTCGAAGGCCTTGGGCGTCGACTTCACCCATCAGGCACCGACGTTCGACTCGCGGTTCGACCACATCATGCCGCAGGTTGCGGCGATGGGTGCATCCGTCGCCGTGACCGACTTCAATCGCGACGGGTGGCAGGACCTGTACGTCACCAACAGCGGCGAGGACAGCCTCAACCGCCTGTATCGCAACGACCACGGCACCTTCGTCGACGTCGCGGGCCAGGTCGGCCTCGCCGACGTCAATCGCCGCGCATCCGGAGTGTCGATGGGCTCCGTATGGGGCGACTTCGACAACGACGGCTGGGAAGACGTGCTGGTCTACAAGTACGGCCGTCCCGAGCTGTTCAGGAACATCGAGGGACGCTCGTTTACTCCGGTGGGCGAGCGCGCGGGATTACCACCGTGGGTGAACGCGAACAGCGCCACGTGGCTCGACTACGACCGCGATGGCAATCTGGATCTGTTCATTGCCGGCTACTGGCCCGAGAGCGTGAATCTCTGGCAGCTCGAGACGACACGGGTCATGCCGGAGAGCTTCGAATATGCGACCAATGGCGGCCGCAAGTATCTGTTGCGCAATCGCGGCGACGGGACGTTCGAGGATCGCACCGAAGCGATGGGCATTCGCAGCCGGCGCTGGGCGCTGGCGCTGATTGCCGCCGATCTCCTCGGCACCGGCTATCCCGATCTGTTTCTGTCCAACGACTATGGTGTGTCCGAACTCTTCGCCAATCGGAACGGGAAGCGCTTCGACGACGTCGCGGCGGAGGCCGGGGTCGGCATGACGCCGAAGAGCGGCATGAACGCCTCGGTCGGCGACATCTTCAACGACGGCCGTCTGGCGATCTACAAGACGAACATCACCGAGCCGGGTCAACTCCTGCAGGGCAACGATCTCTGGATACGTGAGTCAGAGCAGTCGATGGCGTTCGAGAACCTGGCCTCGTCGCTGAAAATCGATCTCGGTGGCTGGAGCTGGGGAGCGCAGTTCGGCGACCTGAACAACGACGGCACGCAGGACCTCTACCTGACGAACGGGTATGTGTCCGCAGGGGAGCGCACCAGCTACTGGTACGACTTCAGCGTCATCGCCACCGGCCACAGCACGATCATCGGCGATGCGAAGAACTGGCCGGCGATGCGCGGCCGGAGCCTGTCCGGATACCAGCGTAAGCGCGTGTGGGTCAACGACGGCGCCGGCCGGTTCACCGACGTTGCGCAGGTCGTCGGCGCCACCGACACGTTCGACGGCCGCGCCGTCGCCCTGGCCGATCTCGGTAACCGCGGCGTCCTCGACGTGATCGTCGCGAACCAGCGTGGACCGCTTCTGATCTATCGCAACACCGTCCAGCCGGGCCGGCATTGGATTCAGTTCGAGCTGGAAAGCCCGACTCATCGGAGCCCGTTTGGTGCGCGGGTCGAGCTGTACTGGAGCGGCCGCAAGCAGGTGCAGGAAGTCACGGCGGCGAGCGGCTTCAGCGCGCAGAATCAGCGGCGGGTTCACTACGGGCTGGGCTCCGCAGCGGCCGTCGACCGCGTCGTCATTCGGTGGCCGTCCGGGCAGGTGCAGACGATCGAGAAGCCCGAGATCAACCGGTTGCACCTTGTGAAGGAGTCCGATGGCCGTTGAGAGCGGCGCGCTGCCGCGGGCGGACGTCGTCGCGCCACGGAAGCGGTTCTTCCGCATCGACAACCGCTTCCTCCCGCCGCTGCTGATCACGTCGATCCTGCTGACGGCGCACTTCTCATTCGGAATTCTCGAAGGCTGGGAACGCACCGCGCTGGCCATCGTCACCGCGATCGGCGCCGAGCTGGTGATGGGACGGTTGACCTACGGCGTCTGGCCGCACCCCGCCAGTGCGTACATCAGCGGCATCAGCGCCGGCATTCTCGTCCGCTCGCCGTTCTACTGGCCGTACTTTCTGACCAGCCTCATTTCCATTACCTCGAAGTACGTGCTCCGCGTTCGCGGACGTCATCTGTGGAATCCCACGAACTTCGGCGTCAGCGCCGTGGTCTTTCTTGCGCCGACCACCGTGGCGGTGTTGAGCGTCCAGTGGGGCAACGTCGTGGCGCCGATGGCCGTCATCTGGCTTCTGGGCACGGTGATCGTCTGGCGGGTCGGACGGCTGCACATTTCGGCGACCTACGTCCTGTCGTTCCTCGCCTTCTCGTTCGTTCGCGCATGGTGGACCGGCACGCCATGGGTGGCAAATGTGGCGCCCATCACCGGACCGATGTACCAGTTGTTCACCTTCTTCATGGTCACCGACCCGAAGACGACGGTGCGATCGGTCAGAGGGCAGTGCGTCGTCGTGTTTCTCGTCGCCGTTCTCGAGACCGCCCTGAGGCTGAACGAAGTGGTCTACGCGCCCTTCTACGCACTGTTCATCGTCGGACCCATCGCGATGCTTGTCGAACAGTGGCGCGACGCGCGCCGCGTCGCGCGCGCAACCACCGCGTGAGCCGGGCTCGCGACGCGTTCCTCGTTCGTGTCATCGCGACGCGCGAGCTGTTCAGCCGATGGCGCTCGAGCCCGCCGCGGCCCATGGACGTGGCCCGCGCCATCGGACAGGGATTCCGAATCCTGCGCACCTCGGGTCCGGTCGGATTCGTCCGCGCATTCAATGAAGGCACACATAGACTGGCGAAGGAGAGTTCGCTCGGCCCGCTGCTGACGCCGATTCACAACGCCATCGACGGCCTCGGCTACCGCCGATGGGCGCGCCGCTACGACCGGCTCAGCCCAGACGACCTGCGGGAGATCCGCGAGGCGACCGAACGACTCGAATACCGGCCGCTCATCTCCGTGCTGATGCCGGTCTACAACACCGATCAGCGGTGGCTGAAGGCGGCCATCCAGTCGGTGCGCGATCAGCTGTACACCAACTGGGAGCTGTGCATTGCCGACGACGCGTCAACGGACGTGAAGGTCGGCAGGATCCTGCGCGATTTCCAGGCGAAGGATCCGCGGATCAAAGTGGATTTCCGCCGCGTCAACGGTCATATCTCGGCTGCGTCCAACAGCGCGCTGCGGCTGGCGACGGGACAGTTCGTCGCGCTTGCCGACCATGACGATGTGCTGCCGGCGCACGCGCTGCTGGCGGTCGTGCACGAGCTCAATCGACACCCCGAGGCGGACATCGTCTACAGCGACGAGGATCGCCTGGACGAATCCGGCCGGCGGTACGACCCCTACTTCAAGCCTGATTTCAACGTCGAGCTGTTCCGCGGCCAGAACTTCATCAGCCATCTCGGCGTCTATCGCACGGACCTGGTCCGGCGTGTAGGCGGATTTCGGGAAGGTCTGGAAGGCAGCCAGGACTACGACCTGGCGTGGCGGATCATGGAGCACAGCGACGCGGCACGGATCCGTCATATCCCGCACGTGCTCTATCACTGGCGGGCGATCGTGGGCTCTGCGGCGCTGGGCACGCGGGAGAAGACCTACGCGCATGACGCGGCGCGCCGCGCCGTCGAAGATCATCTGCTGCGCACAGGGGTGCAGGCGACGTGCGAGCCGGCGCTGAATGCGACATATCACCAGCGCGTACGATATGCGCTGCCGCAGCCGGCGCCGCACGTCACCATCATCATTCCGACACGCGATCGGGTGAACCTGTTGTCGCGGTGTGTCGGCAGTGTGACCGGGCGCTCCACATATCCGAGCTTCGACATCGTCATCGTCGATAACGGCAGCATCGAACCGGAGACGTTCGCCTGCTTCGAGCAGCTCCGTTCCGATGGGCGGGTATCGATCCTGCGCGTTGACGAGCCGTTCAACTTCTCGCGGCTGAACAACCAGGCAGTTGCGGGCGCGCGCGGCGAGGTGATCTGCTTCCTGAACAACGACACCGAAGTGATTTCGGCCGACTGGCTCGAGGAGATGGTCAGTCGAGCCACCCAGAGCCATGTCGGCGCGGTCGGCGCGATGTTGTACTACCCGAACAACCGCATCCAGCACGCGGGCGTCATCCTCGGGCTCGGCGGTGTGGCATCGCATGCGTTCAAGGGACTTGGCCGAACCACCGGCGGCGATCACGCCCGCGCGGCGCTGGCGCAGGCCATGTCCGCGGTGACGGCAGCATGCCTCGTTGTGCGCAAGGGGGTGTTCACCGAGGCCGGTGGCTTCGACGAGGCACTCGCCATTGCGTACAACGACGTTGATCTGTGCCTTCGCCTGCGTGCCCGCGGTTTCGAGAACATCTGGACGCCGTTTGCCGAGCTGTATCACTACGAATCAGTCAGCCGAGGCGACGACGTCGGGAGTGGTCGTCCCGGGTTCCTGGAAGAATCCAGGTTGATGTACGAGCGCTGGGGCGATGTGCTTATGTCCGATCCATATTTCAACCCGAACCTTTCGCTCGAACGCGCGGATTTCGCACTGTCATATCCGCCCCGGCATACCCGGAAGTGGTGGGAGAATTAATGTGAACCCCGTCGCGTCCCCATTCGTCCAGTGTTGCGGGAGATACCGATGAGAATGTTCTTTTTGCGGATGATGGCTCTGGTCGTGTGCGCGACCGCGGTCATAACCGCGCAATCGACGCAGAATCTTGCCGGCCAGTGGCAGGGAACGATCAATCCGGGCAAGGAACTGCGCCTGGTATTCGTGCTCACGGCGAATGCAGCGAGCGGCGGTTACACCGCCTCGATGCATAGCATCGATCAGGGTGGACAGGGAATTGCCGCCACTGTGGTCACGCAGGGTAACTCGGTTCGGCTGTCCGTGGCGCCGGCCGGAATCACATTCGAGGGCAAGGTCGCGGCGGATGGAAATTCGATCGCGGGCACATTCACGCAGGGACCTGGTTCCCTGCCCCTGACGCTTGCGCGTGCGACGAAAGAGACCGCGTTTGCGATTCCCGCGCCGCCGCGGACCATGGCCAGCGATGCGCCTCTGACCTTCGAGGTGGCGACGATCAAGCCAAGCGTCCCGAACGCACCGGGCAAGCTGTTCACTGTCAAAGGTCGCGACGTGATGACCATCAACACCACGCTGGCCGACTTGATGACAATGGCGTATGACGTCCATTTGAATCAGATTACCGGCGGTCCGTCGTGGATGGAAAACGATAAGTTCGACATCACTGGGCGACCCGCGGCGGAAGGCCTTCCCAACGTCGACCAGCTGCGCGGGTTGCTTCGCGGCCTGCTGGCCGATCGTTTCAAGCTGACGGTGCACACCGAGAAGAAGGAGATGCAGGCGTACGTCCTCACCGTCGGGAACGGCGGCCACAAAATGACGCCGAACACGGCGAGCCCCACAGGCTTGCCGGGCCTCGGGTTCAAGCAATTGGGCGTCCTGGGAGTTGTCAACGCGAACATGGGCCACTTTGCGGGCCTCCTGCAGTCATCGGTGCTCGATCGGCCGGTCGTCGACAGGACCGGACTGCAGGGCCGCTTCGACTTCACATTGACGTGGACGCCGGATGATTCGCAGTTCCGCAGCTTTGGTCCGCGGCCGCCGGCTCCGGCGACTTCGGATCCGAACGCCCCGCCCGGACTGTTCACAGCAATTCAGGAGCAGATTGGGCTGCGTCTGGAGAGGGCCAACGCGCCGGTGGACGTCATCGTCGTCGACCGGATCGAGAAGCCGTCGGAGAACTGAAGGCGGGCCGGGGGCCCGGATGAACCCTATCCCGGTCTTCCTCGTCCATTGTTGCGGGAGATTCACATGAAAATGTTTTTGCGGATGATGGCCTTGGTTCTGTGCGTGTCCGCCGTCGTGACCGCACAATCGACCCAGAATCTTGCCGGCCAGTGGCAGGGAACGATCAATCCCGGCAAGGAATTACGCCTGGTATTCGTTGTGACGCCCAATGCGGCAGGGGGCGGGTACACCGCCACTGCCTACAGCATCGATCAGGGACCCGGAGGCGTCGCCGCTGCCGTTACTGCCCAGGGCGGGACCGTGCGAATCAACGTAACGACGTTGGGCGCGACGGTGGAAGGGAAGTTGGCCGCCGATGGTAATTCGATTGTCGGAACGTTTACACAGGGTCCCGGCTCCTTGCCGGTCACGCTGACGCGCGCGACCAAGGAAACGGCCTGGGCCATCCCGGCGCCGCCGAAGTCGATGGCATCCGACGCGCCTCTGGCCTTCGAGGTGGCAACCGTCAAGCCGAGCAATCCGAATACGCCCGGGAAGATATTTACCGTCAAGGGGCGCGAAGTCATCACGATCAACACGACGCTCAGCGACCTGATCGGACTGGCCTACAACCTTCACGCGCGTCAGGTCAGCGGCGGGCCGCCGTGGATGGAGAGCGACAAGTTCGACGTGAACGGTATTCCGCAGGCCGAGGGCGTTCCGAGTACCGAACAGCTGCGCGGATTGATCCAGTCGCTCCTGAAGGATCGTTTCAAGTTGACGACCCACTTCGAGAAGAGAACCCTGCCGGCGTACGCGCTCACTCTTGGCAGCGCCGGCCATAAGCTGACTGCGAACACCACGAACCCCAACGGTCTGCCCGGCCTGTTCTTCAAGGGCCTCGGCAACCTGCCGGTCCGGAACGCAACCATGGGTGATTTCACGCGTGTGATGACGCAGGCGGTTCTGGATCGCCCGGTGATTGACAGGACTGGGCTGCAGGGCCGATTCGACTTCACGCTCACGTGGACGCCGGACGAATCGCAGTTCCGCAGCATGGGCGTCAACGTTCCGCCGCCTCCGGCGGATGGCAGCGGACCCCCGGGGCTGTTTACCGCGATTCAGGAGCAGCTTGGGCTGAGGCTCGAGCGAACCGAAGCACCGGTTGAAGTAATGGTTATCGACAGCGTCCAAAGGCCGTCTGAGAACTGAACTCTAACTTGGGTTCAAACGGTTCAATCGGTGCAGCGGGTTCAGAGGTTTGTTCAGAACCAGACCCATGAACCTCCTGCACCATTGAACCTCTGAACCCATCATCCAGGGACGCTACAATAGCGCCCCATGATTACAGTCACCGCGCTCGGACTCATGGCGGCCCTGGCGCAAGCCGCGCCATGTGAGTCGCTTCGAACCGGTTCGTTTCCCAATACGACAATCACTTCCGCGCAGCTCGTCGCGGCGGGACCGTACGTTGCGCCCGCGCCGGGCGGGCCTCCGGGAGGTCCTGTCGCGCCCGCGGCAGGCCGCGGCGATGGTGCCGGCCGTGGCGGTGGCCGCGGTGAAGGCGCGCCAGCCGCTGGTCGCGGCGATGGCGCTGGCGCCGGTGGCCGCGGCGGCGGTCGTGGCGCTGCGGCGGCGCCGGCGGGGCCAGTGCTGCCGGCGCACTGCCGTATCGCGGCAACGCTGAAGCCGTCCGCCGATTCGGTCATCGACGTCGAAGTGTGGATGCCCGAGGCGTCGAGGTGGAATGGCAAGTTCCAGATGGTGGGCAACGGGGGGTGGGCAGGCACGATCAGCTTCGCGGCGATGGCGAACGCCGTGCAGGAAGGCTACGCCACCGCATCGACCGACACCGGTCACAAGGGCGGGAACGCGCTGTTCGCGATCGATCATCCGGAGAAGCTGACCGACTTCGCCTACCGCGCGGTCCACGAGACGGTCGTCACCGCGAAGGCGATGATCACGAAGTTCTACGACCGCGGCCCGCGGCTGTCGTACTGGAACGGCTGCTCGACCGGCGGCCGTCAGGGCCTCATGTCGGCGCAGAAGTATCCCGAGGACTTCGACGCGATTCTTGCCGGCGCGCCGGCCAACTACCAGACGCATCTCCACGCGTGGGACCTCGCCGTCTCGACTCCGGTGTTGAAGGACACCGCGGGCGCGGTATCCGCGGCGAAGCTCGACATGGTCAACAAGGCGATGATCAACGCGTGCGACGCCAAGGACGGCGTCGCCGACGGCATCCTCAACGAGCCGACCAAGTGCACGTTCGACGTGGCATCGCTGCAGTGCAAGGCAGCAGACGCGGAGAACTGCCTGACCGCTCCGCAGGTCGCCGCGATCAAGCGCGTCTACGAGCCGGTGAAGACGTCGTCGGGGCAGGTGGTGTTCCCCGGTAAGGTGCCCGGTGCGGAGGCCGGGTTCGGCGCCTACATCGGCGCGCAGAATGCGCCGGGGATTTCCGTCGGCTCGTTCCAGGTTGCATACAACGACGCGAAGTGGGATTGGCGCACCTTCGACGTGAACAAGGATCTGCCGATCGTCGATCAGAAGGTCGGTGCCATCGTCAACGCCGTCAATCCGGATCTGAGCAGGTTCAAGGCGCGCGGCGGCAAGCTCTTGATGTATCACGGCTGGAACGACACGGCGATTTCACCCGGCAACGCGATCGACTACTACACCAGCGTGCAGAAGCGAATGGGCGGGAAGCAGGACGATTTCATCCGCCTCTTCATGGCGCCCGGCATGAATCACTGCGGCGGCGGTCCGGGTCCGAATCTCGTGAACTGGATGGCCGCGCTCGAGCGCTGGCGTGAGGCCGGAGTGGCTCCCGATCGCATCGACGCCGTACGCATCGCCAACAACCGGATCGAAGTCTCGCGTCCGCTCTGTCCCTATCCGCAGATCGCGGTGTACAGCGGCAAGGGGACCACGAACGACGCCGGGAACTTCAGTTGCAAAAATCCTTAGGCCCAAGGCCGAAGGCCTAGGGCCTAAGGGCTGGTCCCAGGGATAAGGCTTCAGGATTCAGGGAAGCAGGGCGCCCCTTCGGAGGCGCCTTTTTTTTACGTAAGAAAACTCCCGCCCAAACGACTATCTGATGTGAATGCATCGTCCGGCCGGACGCGCTGAGCGGCTCTATCGAGAGGTTGCCGCGGAATACGGCGGCGCGCTCGAGCGGCTGGCGCGCGCGTATGAGCAGGATGCCGACAGGCGGCGCGATCTGCTTCAGGAAATCCATATTGCCTTGTGGCGCAGCCTGGCCAGGTTCGAAGGCCGGTGTTCGATGCGAACGTGGGTCTACCGCGTAGCGCACAACGTCGCCACGACCCATGTCATCCGGGCGAAGACGCACATGCCGGTCTTCGTCTCGATCGACGACGTCGAGTCAATCCCGGTCCCGATCGATGGGGAAGGGCAGATCGATCGGCAACGATCGCTGGACCGTCTGCAGGCACTCGTCCGTCAGCTCCGCCCGATCGATCGGCAGGTGATGGTCCTGTACCTCGAAGACATGGATGCCGCGTCGATTGCCGAGATCACCGGCCTGAGCGCCGCCAGCGTCGCAACCAGGGTTCACCGGATCAAGCAGGTTCTGACCACACGTTTCCAGGCGGGAGGCGGCGATGACGGATCGTGAACAGGAAGCCCGGCGTCTCTGGCGCGGCCAGGCGCGGGAGGAGTATCAGATGTCGGTCGACAACATCCGTGCGAAGGCGGAGCGGCTCGAGCAGCGGGTGCGGTCGTTGAACATCGCCACCGCCGGGCTGTTTGCCGCTGTGATATCCGTCGAGATGTGGCAGATTTCGAGATCCACCGAGCTGCTCGAGCGCGTTGGCGACCTGCTGACGATCGCGGCGTTCGTCTACGCCGCGTTCCGGTTCCGTGGCAGCGTCGCTGTCCAGTCGATGCCGGCCGGACTCGGTCTGACCGGGTCTGTTCATTTCTACCGTGACCAGCTCGTGCGCCGCCGCGATCTGTCGGGTCATCCCTGGAGGTTTCTGCTCCCGTTCGTCCCTGGCGTCGGGCTGAGTCTTCTCGGCGGGACGCTCGACGGACCACCGGTCTGGACAGCCACTGTGGCATTTGCGGGCGTCACACTCTTTCTCTGGGTGGCCTGGTGGGAAAAACGACGCGCGTTGAGGATCCAGGAGGAGATGGACGAACTGGGCTGATCCAGCAGGCCCAAGGCCGAAGGCCTAAGGCCTAAGGGCTGGTCAAGGAATAAGGCACAAGGATTCAGGCACAAGGATTCAGGAAACAAGGCCGGCGGCTACGTCGGACGGGTGCGCTCGAGTGAGCGCACCAATCCGTGAATCATTCGGCCTACTTCCTCCGCATCGGAGATCAGCGCCGCGGCCTCTGCTTCACTGACAATGTCGATTCTCGTCCCGACGATCAACTGTGTCTGAAGTTCAGCTCCGGAGGCGTGCGCTGTCCAGAGGTGCTGGACGTACGACGCTGTGGAGTGTCGCGCAAAGCCTTCAGCGATGTTCGACGGCACTGACAATGCCGACTTGCGCGTCTGATATCCCAGGACGAGTTGCTCATCGCGTGGAAATCGTCTGGCGACACGGTGGCAGCGAACGGCAAGGTCGAGTGATTTCTGCCACACCAGGAGATCTCGAAACGATGCGATTTTTGTCATGGCGTCACGGTCGAGCACAGCCGGTGCCAAGCCGGATATATGGGGTTTCCATGAAGAGAGCTGCGGAACGTGGCAATGATCGCCACGTCAGAAGACCTTCCACTTGAACGAAACTGCGTACCTAATCCCTGATCCCTGTCCACTTATCCCTGTCCACTTATCCCTGTCCACTTATCCCTTGACCAGCCCTTAGGCCTTGGGCCTTCGGCCTTAGGCCTTGTACACTGCCCGCAATGCGTTTCTTCCGCCGGGCCGTCATTCTCTCGCACCGCTATCTCGGCATCGTCCTCAGCCTGCTCGTCATCATGTGGTTCGCGACGGGCATCACGATGATGTACTGGGGCGGGATGCCGCGGGTCACGCCGGAACTGCGGCTCGAGCGCCTCGATCCGGTGGACTTTGCGCGCGTGCGCGTCACCCCGGCCGAGGCCGCAGAACGCGCGGGGCTCGAGACGCCGGGCCGCGCGACGCTCGTCACGCTCCTCGATCGGCCGGCTTACCGTTTCGGGTCGCGCGGCAGCACCGTGGTCTTCGCCGACTCCGGCGACGTGCTCGACGAGCTCTCGCTCGAAGAAGCGCAGGACGTGGCTGCCTCGTTCACGCGGACACCCGCGTCGCAGCTCCATCACGTCCGCACCCTGTACGAGGTCGATCAATGGACCCTGCAGTCGCCGCTGCCGCTCCACAAGTTCCGCGTGGAGGATGAGGCGGGGACCGAAGTGTATGTGCAGCCGCAGACCGGCGACGTGGCGATGATGACCACGCGCAGCAGCCGCGGCTGGGCGTGGGTCAGCACGATCCCGCACTGGATGTACTTCACCGCGCTGCGCACGAACCAGCCTCTCTGGTACCGGCTCGTCGTGTGGTCGTCGGTGCTCGCCTGCGTGCTCGCGGTGCTGGGACTGATTCTCGGTGTCACGCAATTCCGGCGGAATGGGATCCCGTACTCCGGGTCGATGCGGTGGCATTACATCAGCGGCGTTGTCTTCGGCGTGTTCACGCTCACGTTTGCGTTCAGCGGGCTGGTCTCGATGGAGCCATGGGAGTGGACGAACGCGCCGGGGCTCGAGCTGCCGCGCACCGTGCTGTCGGGCGGGCCGGTCGATCTGTCGCGGTTCACGGCCCATCCTCCTGCCGAATGGGATCAGGTCCTTGCGAACCGGCCGGCGAAAGAGGTCGAGTTCACCCGGATGCTCGACGAGCCGTATTACGTCGTCCGCAGCAGCGCCGTGGAGCGGGACGAGGGCGATCGCGAGCGGCTGCATCAGCCATATCCGATCCGCCACGCACGCATCGAGGACGACCGTGTGCTCATCGCGGCGGATACATTCACGGTACGCCGCGGCCTGTTCGATCAGGCAATGCTCGTCGAGAGAGTCAGGGCGGCCGCACCGGAGGTGCGGATTGTCGAGGCCGGGCTTCTGTCCGAGTACGACGCCTATTACTACTCACGCGTCGGCCAGGTGCCGCTTCCGGCGCTGCGAATCAAGTTCGACGATCCCGCCGAGACGTGGGTCTACGTGGATCCGTCCCTGAGCCAGGTGGTCACGGCGATCAATCGCTGGGGGCGCGTCGAGCGCTGGGTCTATCACGGCCTGCACAGCCTCGATTTCCCGTATCTCTACAACAGCCGGCCGTCGTGGGACATCGCGATGATCGTCCTCTGTCTCGGCGGGCTGACGTCGAGCGGGATCGGCTTCGTGCTGGGGCTGAGGCGGATGCGCGGTTCCGTGGCGCGAACCCTTCGGGTTCGCGAGGCGAGCCTGAAAGGCTCGCCCCACGAAAGTCAGCCTACGGCACGATAGCTATCGGCGCCTGCCAGAACGCGACCTTCTGGCCGGCTGGCTCAATGACTGCAATCTGACAGTCATAGCGTCCAGGCGGAATTTTCTCGAGCGGGACGCTGAGCCGGATCGGCACCGCCTTCGAGCGGGTGTTCAACCCGTCCACAATCGGCAGCGGTTGTGTCTCGAAGACCTTCACATCACCCTGGAAGAAGGTGACGTACGCGATCAGCGGCTTCGTGACTGTCGTCGCATCGCGCTCGTACGCCTGCAGGTAGACGTGCATGTCCTGTGACGTGCTGAATACGCGCGTGACGCTGGGCAGCAGCTTCTGCCCCTCCCAGACGAGCGGGTTGAACGCCTGCGCCGCGGTTGCCTTGTTGCTGACGCTGGCGAGCTCGCCGCCGAGCGGCACGCGCTGGGCGCCGAGCACCACGGTGCTGATAGGAAGCTTCTGCTTCTCGTTATTGAGATTGGGGATGACGAAATTGGTCTGATAGGTGCCGATGCGGCCGGCTTCCGCGTCGCGGACGAGGAACTTGATCACGTATTTGCCCGGCAGCAGCGTGAAGCCGGTCTCGAACTGAATCGGCTGCGTGGCCAGCTGCTCCGCGGTGGAGTTCGCGAGGTCCTTCTCCACCTTGTCGCGCATGTTCCCCTGCGTGAGGCCGTAGGGGTCGTCCTTGATCTCGGCGATGAAGTCGAGCGTCACGCGCTGCGCGCCCCGCCGGCGGGCGAGGGCGAGCTCCCGGCCGGGAATCTTCACGGACACCGGGATGAAATACTCGGCGCTGTTCAACTGGAAGTAATTCAGCTCGAGCGCGACGGTGATGTCGGTCACCGGATTCTCGAGCATCAGCGCTTCCTCGAGCTGCCGCTCGCGATCGGCCGTGGACTGCTTCGACCACTCCTTGTCCCCGTAATACCCCTGCCGGTACGCCAGCTCGCCTTCGAGGTTGTTCGCCAGCGCGACCTTCACGCGGCGGAACTTGCCGTCGTTGGCGATATGCGTGCTGTAGTAGCCGATGATGTAGTAGCTGGCCTGCGCCTCCGCCGCCTGGACGATGCCCAGCGAGAGGTCGTTGTAGTCGAACATCGCCTTGCCGCCGGTGTCTTTGGCCAGCGAGTACAGCGTGTCCTGCGAACGCTGGAACCGTGACATCTGCGACTGCGCCAGCGCGCCGCTGAATTGGCCGATCCCCCCAGGCGAACGCTGTGTGGCATCGCCGAGCGGTGCCATCGCCACCAGTCCGCGTGCGTCCACCGGGAAAAACGACACGTTCGCGCGATTGGCCGCGTTCGTTGTCGCCCGCATCTGTGCGTTGTTGTCGGTGCCGTTCAGGCGCAGGTTGCTGGCGAAGTAGATCAGCGATTTCTGCTCCGGGAACGGCCGCAGCATGTTGACGGCCGTCTGCAGGGCGGCCAGCTGCCGGTCGGTGCTGAAGACGTTGAATTCCGCGTCGTTCTGGCCGAACTCGGTGCCCTCGATGTCCGGATCGCGAACGCCGTCGCCGTCCTTGTCCTCGCCGTACATGAGGACTTCGATGACCTGGCGCAGCTTGTCCTTGTCGTCGGTAAAGTCCTGCTTCACGCGGACGGCGCTCCCGCCATAGGTCATGATGGCAATCAGGTCCGCCGGCTGCATCTGCTCCTTGAGGTACTTCAAGGCGGCGTCGAAGACCCGCATCTGATCGGGCGGCGAGGTCGCGCTCTGATCGAAGTAGAGAATCAGCAGGCGGCGGTTGCGGTACTTGATGTCGCCCGACGCGGGCGTGGCAATCGGATTGGCGACAACGCTGGACACCTCGGGTGCCTGCGGCGGTGGGGCTGCTGCGGCGACCGGCGCGGCAGGCGCAGCCGCGGGGGCGGCGGCGGTGAGCGTCGCAGCGGGGTCCGGCTCACCCACCAGTCGCTGGAACTCGACGAACGCGATGTCCTGGCGCTCGTTGTCCTCGGTGACGATGAAGTCCTTGGCGGTGAGGCCTTCGATGATCTTGCCGGCACGGTCACGGACCGTCACCGTGTTCACGACCAGACGCGTGCTGCTGCGGAAGACGGGTGGCTGCTCGGGCTTCTGGCCCTGCTGCGCGCTTGCACTGATGGCGAGGCACGCGGCCACGCCCAGCGTGAAGATCGTTTTTCGCATCATCGTCTTCCTGTCCTAGAACCTGAAGCGCACGAGGGTGCGCAGGCGGCGCATGTTGTTTGTCGAGTTCGGCTGTCCGAATTCACTGCCGTTGATCTGCGTGTAGACGTTATTGAACGTGACACGGTTGAGCACGTTCGTCGCGTCGATGCGGAAGTCCATGTTGATCCGCTCGCCGACGCGGAAGGTCCGGGCGACCGACGCATTCATCGAGAACTGCGACGGTCCGGTGATCGAGTTTCGCGGTGCGTTGCCCCATTCGCCGGCGGCCGGGACCGCGAACGCGTCCGCGTTCGCGTACGAACCGTCCTTGATCGGGTCGGGCGACACACCGGTCAGGCTGGGTCGCAGCGACCCGGTGATGCCGGTGCGGCCGACGGGGGAGAAGAAAACCGGCGTGAGCGGCGTGCCGCTGCCCGTGGTGAGCTGGCTGGACAGGGTCCAGTCCTTGAACAACGCGCCCTTCACGCCGTCGATGAGCGTTCCGCCCAGGATTCCCGCGCCGGTGGTGTATTCGAACGTCGCGACGATCTGATGGCGCTGGTCGAAGCTGGAACGCGCGTACTCGGCCTCGAGGTCGAGCCAGTTCTGCGCCAGCGAATTGGTGTCGACCGTCGCGCCGCCGAACGATCCGGCGTTGTCCATCGCCTTGGCCAGCGTGTACTGGATCGACGAGGTGAAGCCGTTGCGCAGCCGCCGCCGCAGCTGCACCTGGCCGGCATGCCGAAGCGATCGGCCGTCCGAGATCAGAAAGCGGAAGCCGGTCGGGCACGCCGGGCATGGATTGATCGCGCCGATGGGGTAGGTATTCGGCACGAATGCCTGCATCAGGTGGCTTCCCTTGGACCCGAGGTACGTGGCATTGACCGTGAGCGACATCGGCAGATCGCGCTGCACCGACGCCTGCCAGTTCTGCGCATAGCCGACGCGCAGCTCGGGATCGACCGCGAAGGTATTCAACGTGGCCACGTTCCCAAGCAACTGTCCGACGAGCAGCGCGTCCGCCAACGTCAGCGGAGTCAGGGCCGAATGTTGGATCTCGAACGTCGTTGACAGCGGAGGCTGCTGCGCCAGCTGGTTGGCGATCGACTGATACACGTTCGTGTTGCGATAGATGCCGTAGCCGGCGCGGACGACCAGGGACGATCCCGGTACCGGCCGCCACGCGATGCCAAGCCGCGGCTGGAACCCGCGCTTGTCCGCCCGCACGAGCGACTGCGGATACTCGGCGCCCGTGACCGCGCCTGTCGCGGCCGAGGCGGCGACGACCTGTTCGGCCGCGGTGAAGTCGGGCGAGACGTCCAGGTTGACGAGCCGGTCGAGCCGCTCGGAGATCGGCGACTCATACTCCCAGCGCACGCCGATGTTCATCGTGAACGACGGGCTCAACCGCCAGTCGTCGGTGACGTACGCCGCATAGGCGTTGCTGCGGAAGAATTTGTCGGCGTTGCCATAGGCAATCGAGGCGGTCTGGGGAAGGCCAAGCAGGAAGTCGGCGAAGTCCGATCCGCTTCTCGCGCCGGTGAAGCTGAACCTGCCGCGCGGATCCTGCTGGCCGAACACGTCGAGCGCGATGCGCCGGTACTCGCCGCCGGCCGTAATCGTGTGACGCCCGCGGAAGCTCTGAATCTCGCTTCCCACCACGTGCGTGTTGCTTGTCGAGCGCGCGTACAGGCCATCATTCAATCCCGCCAGGTCGCTCGCGAACGTCAGCCTCGGCGGGCCCCAGTTGAGCGGATCCTGATCGGTGCCGGCGATGCCGGCTTCGGCCGCCACGTTCGTGCGATTCGCGAAATATGGCGTCGACGTGTTGCGGTTGCGGATGAACTGATAGCGGCTCCGCATGTTGAGGAACTGGGAGAGACGGTACGACCAGTTTGCCTGCAGATCGACACCCATGCCCGATCTGTCGTCCGTAAAGCCGAACAGCGTCGTCGAGTCGCCCTCCGTCCGCTGGATGCCGATGTTGCCCTGCAGCTGGTGGCGGTTGTTCAGCGAATAGCCCAGCCGCACGTTACCGCTGTCCACCCTGTTCGAGGTGAGGATTGGCGTCTCGTAGTTCCGGCGCCCGTCGGCGTTGGGCTGCGGATAGTACGCCAGCAGCGCCAGAGCCTCTGGACTGAGGCGCCCTGGCTGGATGGCGTTGCCGGGAAACGGAAGGCCTGTTGTCGGGTCGACCACCTGAATCGGGTTGCCGGCCGCGTTCACGGAGTTCGAGAAGTCTCCCACGCGCTCGGCCGCCGTTGGAACAACCGACGACTGGGTGAAGGCGTTGTGATCAGACGTGCCCTGATAACCGACGAATACGTTTACCCGGTTGCGCAGTCCCGGCACCCTGACGGGACCCTGAAACGTGCCGAGGAACTGCGCGTCGGTGTACGACGGCCGCGTCGGATCGGAATTGGTGAACGAATAGGGCCGCGCATCCCACGCTGAATTGCCGAACTGCATGCCGGCGGCGTAGGTGAAGAGCGACCGCTGGTTTGGCCGGTTCGTGCCGAAGGCGCGCGCCTGCGCGAAGGGAGAGGTGGCCGCGTTGTTCACGCTGCCGTTGATGAGCAACCCAGCCGCCGCACCGGTGCCCGTCGGATCGACCGGTGCCTCGTCGGCCGGGCCGGCTGGCGGCGGCGGCGTCGACACCTGATTGACGACGGCACGCTGCGCGCTGCCCTGCGGCTGCGGCGCGGGTCCTGCACGCTGCTGCTGTGCGCGTTGAGACCCGTTGGTGGAGGAGGCGGCGGCCGTCGCGGTTTCGGGTTCGGCGCGCGGCGCCGGCAGCGCACCGACGACTTTTTCGATCGGCAGGAGCGACAGCTCCCAAACGCCTTCGGCGGTCGAAGGCAGCGTCACTTCCCGCGTCATCGTTTCGAAACCCACCATCGTCACGGTCACCGTCCAGGTGCCGTTGGCCATCGCGGTGAATTTGTACACGCCCCCTTGATCGGTGATGGTGGCGACCGTCGTGTCACCCTGCTTGGCGGTGACCGTCGCGCCGGGTATCGAGACGCCCGTCAGCGTCACCTTGCCGGTGTGATCGGATTGCGCCAGGGCCGAGATCGACGCACAGACGATGATGGCGACAAACCACGGAGCCACAGAGGGACGGAGGGAAAACCGAAATACGTTTCTCCGTGACTCCGTGCCTTCGTGACCCGTGAACGTGAAAGCAGTCCGCACTCAATCCTCCGTGGGCTGGTCGATGCTGTCGATAACGATCATCTCCACCGGTCCTTTTGCCGATTCGAGCCGGAGGCCAAGCTGCTCCTGCAACGCCGTTGGCAGGGCAGGCGCGTTTGGATCGATCGGGGGCAGTTCGGGAGCGCCGGGCGGCGGCGGTCCAGGCGGCATCCCGCGTCCACCAGGGTCGGGCATAAACGTCAGCGTGAAGTCATAACCACCTGGCAGGCCGGTCTCGTCGATCACAGGACGGCCCAACTGAGTCGCGATCGTGGACGCAAACGCCGAGATGGACTGGCCCATGGCCTCAAAACGCCCAGGTGCGATCAAGAACCGACACGGGGCCGGCATGCCGCCGGGTCCTGCGGGCCCACCGAGCCTGGCGATCGCAGGCCCTGGCGGCGGCGCCGCATTCGATCCCGGTCCCGGAGCTCCGGCACGTCCGCGCCCCGTATTGCACTCCACGGCCGCTGGCTTGAGGGCGTCCCCGAGTCTTCCGTCGGCCCGTGCCTTCACCAGGCGGTAGACGTCCGACTGCCGGGTTTCGCGGCGAACCTTCAATTTGAAGCGGTCGGCCAGCAGCGTCTCCAGCATCGCGTTCATCTGCTGCGGAGAGGCATCACCAGGCGCCTTTGCCGTGATGTCGAACCGGTCGCTCGTGATCCACGACGGGCCGCCAAGGACCTGATAGGGCTGCACGCCATACGCGCGGACGATCAGCTGTCGGACTGGCATATTGATCATCGTGAGCCGTCCGCCCGGCTGCATGCCCATGGTTATGAACCCGTCGCCCGACTTGTTCCGCTTGATCGACGCCACCTCGAACGCCGGCGCTCCCGACCAGTCCCGAGGCGGGTCGGAGGACTGGGCGCCCAGCGTCACCGACGCGAGAGCTGCGCCCAGCACGAGCAGTCTTTTCATTAAGAAAACCTCGCCCATTGGACGCGCCGCCGGATCGATTAGTTGGCCCGAAACCCGTCAGTCGCTACTACAGCTGTAGTTGATACGGAAGCATAGCGCGACTGGTTCCCTTAGACACCTTTTTTAGGCCCAAGGGCGAAGGCCTAAGGCCTAAGTGAAAAACGAAGCACTGCCGTACTCCTGACCCGCCGTTGGACAGCCCGGACCTCACGCTTCGTTCTGTTCTTAGGCCTTGGGCCTCATTCCTTAGGTCTAATCCTCAGTAGGTCGTTCGGCCGAGTTGACGACCAGGACCTCCACCGGGGCGCGCTGGGGCTCTAGTCTGAGCCCAAGCTGCTCCTGGATCGCGGCAAAAAGTGACGTACCGTCGGTCAGGGCGCCGCCAGCGCCCAGCGCCTGGTCTGGCGTCCACTGCAGGTCGAGGTCGAACGGTCCAGCCAGTCCCGTCTTGTCGATGACGAAGCGGCCCGTCATCCCGCCCAGATTGCGGACGAAGTTGGTCAGCGGGACGCCTCGCATCGACACGGTTCCGTTATTCGCTCGAGTACCGCAGAAGCCCCCCGGGGGGAGAGGCGGAGCGGCCTCGCCGGCAGCCCGGGCCCTGGCCGCCGCCGCGCACTCATCGCCTGAGCGCTTCATCTGCGGGCCGAGCTGCCCATCGCTTCTGGCGATCGTCAGCGCGTAGATGGGCATCTCGCGCGTCTCCCGGCGCGCGTCGAGCTTGAATCGATCCTCGAGCAGACTGCGGAGGCGCAGCTGCATCTGTTCCTCGCGTTGCGGGGCGTCCGCCGGCGGTTTGGCGATGATGTCCCAGCGGTCCGAGTCGATCCACGGCGGCAGCTGCGGGCCCGGCACCATCTCGAATCGCTGCGTGCCATAGGCATTTCGAATCAGGTTGAACAGCGAGTTGTTCGTCACCACGATCTGCCCGCCAGGCTGCACGCGTATCTGACTGCCTTGATCGCCCGACACGTTTCGCTTGATCGAGGCGACCTCGAAGGTGAGTCGTGCCGCGGCCGGCGACTGCGCTCCGACAAGTCCGGAGAGGATTGTGATCGCAAATATGGTGACGAGACACCGTACTCTCATGGCTTTACTCCTCCGGCCGTTCGGCGGTTTCAAGGACGAAGACGTTGACCGGCGCGCGCCGCGCCTCCAGTCGTAACCCGAGCTGCTCCTGGAGTGCGGTAAACAACGAGGCGCCATCCGCGGGGGCGCCGGCGTCGGTCGTTCCGGGTTCGGGGTTCCACTTCAACTCCAGGTCGAACCGGTCCGTCAGGCCGGTCGCGTCGATGACGAAGCGGCCGGCGGACGTGCTGAGCGCCGCGCCGAAATCCTTGAGTGACATGCCAAACGTGGCCATGTAGCCCGGACCGACGCGCCGTCCGCACTGCTGGATGCTGCCGCGGGCGGTTCCCGGTGCGCGGGCGGCGGCAATCTGCGCCGCGCAATCGAGCGTCGATGGCCGTATCTGCGGCCCGAGCTGGCGGTCGCTTCGAGCGTGGACGAGCGCGTAAACCGGAACCTCCCGCGTTTCACGGCGCGAGTTGAGCTTGAATCGATCGACGAGCAGGTTCCGCAGCATCTGTCGCAGCAGCTGTTGCGACGAAGGGTCCTTCAGTGGCGGGCCTTGCGCGACGATGTCCCAGCGCTCTGATTCAACCCAGGGCGGCATCCGTTCACCGCTCACCAGCTCGTGCGGCTGCAGCTCGAACGCGTTCCGAACGAGGTTATAGAGCGTCATGTTGGTGACGGTGACGCGCCCGCTTGGCGCCGCATCGGCGCCGTTGCGCGACTCAGCGGACTTGTTGGGTTTGATGGATGCGACTTCGAACGTCGGGCGATCCGGTGACTGTGGCCTCTCGGCAGCCACAAAGGCCGTCAGCAAGGTCAGGCCGATTGCGAGGGAGAGTCGGCGCATGCCCGCAATAACCCCGCAGCCGGCGATTTGTTGCAGCGAGCCCGGATGCGAACTTTCTGGCCCAGCGGTGTCTCTTAGCAGGCGACGGCGATGACCGAACGGGGCAACGATCTGCTCGCATGACGCCTCAGGACGAGGTGATGTGGGCGCTGCGCGCGCAATGCGGCGACCGCGACGCCCTCGAGCACCTGTTGCGCAGCGTGCAGGCGCCAATTCGCCGGTACGTAACGCGTCTCGTCGGCGCGACCGACGCGGATGACGTGGTGCAGGACGTGCTCGTCGCCATCGCCGGCAACGTGGTGTGGCTGCTGGAGCCGGGCCTGTTCCGGGCCTGGGCGTTCCGCATCGCCAGCCGGGCGGCGTTCAGTCACCTGCGCCGCGTTCGCCGGCGAGGCATCGAGGACAACGCTGACCTGGTACTTGCATCGCTGCCCGCGCCTGAGCCGCCGCCCGACAGCGAGCTGCTGGCCGAGTTGCTCGCGGGCGACGTGCTCTCCCCGGCGAGCCGTGCCGTGCTCGTGCTGCATTTTCAGGAGGAGATGGAGCTGGCGGAAGTTGCCGCGGTCCTCGAGATTCCGCTCGGCACCGTCAAGTCCCGGCTGGCGTACGGCCTCACGACACTGCGGCGATATCTGGAAGAGAAGAGGAGATGAGGATGCCGGACAACGACAACATGGAACCGATGCTGCGGAATGCACTGGACTCTGTGAACGCGGCTCGCCGATGGAGGCTCATTGGCATCACGGTACTGTTCTTCGCCTCGGCCGTGACGCTCGCGATGCTGTTCACGATGTCGAGATTCGTGATGCCACCAACGGACCCGGGAATTGGAACGGCGACGCTGCCCGATGTCGCGCCGGCGGCCGGGGTGAACCGGCTGCCGCTGAAGGCGCTCTACGTGGCGTCGGCCGTCCAGATGCTGATGATCGCGGGTGGAACGGCGGCGGTCATCCTGCAGGTGAGCAGGATGACGCGCGTCATCTTGCGGGCGATCGAGTCGACGCGCAGCAAGTAACAAGTTGGAAGTAAGTAACAAGTTGGAAGTAAGTAACAAGTGGCACGTGTTACTTGCAAGTTGTTACTTGCCACTTGCAGCGTCAGTTCTCCGACGGCCGATCGACGCGGTCGATGACGAGCACATCGATGGGGGCTTGCGTCGCTTCGAGCTTCAGCCCTAACTGCTCGGTCAGCGCCGTGACGAGATGCGGCCGATCGGGATCCGGATTCACGTTCGTGGCGGGCGCGAACTTGAGCTGAAATCCGAAGTTTCCCGTCAGGCCGGTGCGATCGAGCACCGGCCGATCGATACCTGTGACGACCGGAGTATTGATCAGCGTCTGGGCCAGTAATTCCATCGGCGTTCCGCGCGCCGACAACTGTCCCGGTCCGAATTGAATCGCGCCGCAGTTCGGGAGCGGCATCGGCGGAGGGGACTGTCCGGGCTGCACCTGTTCGGGCATTGGCGGCGGTCCAGCGGCTTTCGCCTTCGCGCACTCATCGTCGGGCGTCCGTCGCATTCCAGGTCCTAGCGCACCGTCTGCGCGAGCCACCGTCAGCAGATACACGGGTAGGTCACGCTTCTCCGAGTGCGCTCGCAGCTTGAACCGTTCGGCGAGCATCCGCTGCAGCATCAGCCGCATCTGCGGCGGCTGCGTGGCCTGAGGGGTGGTGGCGATGACATCCCATTTGTCGGACGGATACCTCCTCGAACGCGGGCAGCGTCGCGGGTGCCGCCACGTCGCGCGTCTGCGGCGGTGGGTTGAGGGCGCCAACGGCCACAGGAACGATGAACACGATGATGCCGGCAGCTGTCAGGACACCTCCCTTCAGTGCCCCGGAGTGCTCACGTTATCTTTCGTCATGATCTCCTCGATGGGAACGACTCGAACGATCCGAACGATCCGAACGATCCGAACGATCCGAACGATCCGAACGATTAGTTCGGCGCCGGCCTTTCCACGCTGTCGATGACGAGCACGTCCACAGGCGCTCGCGTGGCTTCGAGTTTGATTCCGAGCTGCTCTTCCAGCGCGAGATGGAGCGGCGCCCGATCGGGAGCGGGATTGACTGCCTGTGCCGGGGCGAACTTCAACTCGAAGCCATAGTTCCCCGTCAGGTTCGTGCGGTCGAGCACCGGTCGGTCGATGCCAGTGATCACCGGGACGGTGACGAGCGTCTGCGCCACCCACTCCATCGGTGCCCCTCGGGCGATCAGCGTGCCCGGCCCGAACTGGATCGAGCCGCATTGCTGAAGCGGTGACGGCTGGACCTGCCCCGACGGCATCGGCGGCATTTGTTGTGAGCCAGCCGCTTTTGCCGCGGCTGCTTTGGCGGCGGCGCACTCCGCGTCCGAGGTCTTCGTCAGCCCGGCGCCCAAGGTTCCCGGGCGCGCCATCGTCAGGACGTAGACCGGCATCTCGCGCTTCTCCCAGTGCGCCTTCAGCTTGAATCGTTCCGCCAGCATGCGCTGGAGCATGAGACGCATTTCGGCTCCCTGCGTGGGCCCCTTTGTCGTTGCGACGACGTCGAATTTGTCGCTTGCGACCCAGTCCGGTCCGCCGGCGACCTGCTGCTCGAGCAGATCGATTCCACCGTTCGGCCCGGACGATCCCGGTGCCGCGTAGGCGCGGCGGAGGATGTTCCTGAGCGTCAGGTTCGTGGCGACGTAGCGTCCCGGCTGCATCCCACCGCCGCCGCGCCCGCCAGGTCCCGTTGTGGTGTTCGGTCGCACCGACACTTCTTCGAACGCCGGCAGCGTCGCGGGTGCGGCGACATCGCGTGTCTGCGGCGGCGGATTGAGAGCCCCGACCGCCACGGGCGCGACGAAGACGGCAACGGCAGCCACGGTCAGGAGCGCCCGCTTCAATGCTCCCGGCGTGCTGACGGTGTCCTTCGTCATGATTTCTTCGATACGCTTTTTCAGATCGGACCCGGTGACACCGGACACACACGCCAGCGGCGACTCGACGAAGAACTGACACGTCTTGAGGATGCTTTCCGCGTAGGTCTCGCGCTCGCTGCCGCGGCGGATCACTTCTTCATCGCAGGCGCGCTCGCGTTCGCTAATCAGCTGAGCGCCAATCCACCAGGCCAGCGGATGGAACCAGAAGGCGGTCTGGACGACGAGGTGGAACAGGGCCGCCAGGTTGTCGTGCCGGCGGAGATGGCAGAGCTCGTGCGCCAGAACGGCTTGCAGCTGGTCATCGGTCAACCGCTCGCCAATTGCGCGCGGCCAGAGCAGCACCGGGTGAACGACGCCGAAGATGCCGGGTTCGAGAAACGACTCCGTGCATCGCAGCGGCAGCGGCGTGGTGAAGCCCATACGGCGCTCGAGCGCTCGCAGGCTCTCTACTTCCCGGCCCGCTGTCATGGGCACTGCGTCGTGCGCAATCCTCCGGATTCGATGCCAGTGCAAGAGCGAGCGAAGAAGGAAGAACGCGGCGCCAGCGGCCCACAGGGCGAGAAGGCCCGCGGGCAGCCAGCTCATGATGGTGGTGTCCGCAGCGGCGCGTGGCCCGGGCGTGCGAAGCGCAACACCTTCCCCCGTGAAAGGTTGACTGACGGTTTCGATCAGGACCGGCCCTTCGCTATACGGCACGATCTCGATGACGCGCCATGAGCTGTAGCCGCCGACCGCCACGAGCGCGGCGATTGGGACGAGGAATTTGGCCGAGGCCACGAACCAAACCCAGTACCGAACCGCGGCGCTGTGGCGTTTCAGCAGGGCGGCGCAGACGAGGGCGGCCGCCGCGAACAGCGTGGACTGCCAGAGGTGATCACCCGCGAGAGCGAGCAGCTCCTGAGTCGAGATGAACGAGGTCATCGCGGCTTCTCCTTCTTCGACAGCTTGCGAATCAGCTGTTCCGCCTCCTGCACGTCGTCGAGGGTCAGCTTCCCGGTCTCGACCAGATGGGCGACGACAGGCTGGGGGCTGCCGCCGAAAAAGCTCAGGAGATCGTCGATCAGCCGCCGCTGCGCGGCGTTGCGCGAGATGGCGGCTTCGAAGATGTGCGCGTTGCCGATCTTCTTCAGCCGGCGGATCGCCTTCTTTCCTTCGAGCCGGTAGACCATCGTCTGCACCGTGGTGTAGGCGGGACGGTCTTTCTCCGGAAAGGCTTCCTGAATCTCGCGCACCGATGAGGCGCCGCGCGACCAGAGCGCCTCCATTACCTGCAGTTCCAGCTTCGTCAGTCGGGGGAGGGCCATGGATTGCTCCTATACGTGTGGTGATATCTACTACACTTGTAGGAGCAACGTCAACTGTCTGGGCGGATGGCTATAGGGAGGGAAAAACTGCTACACCCGCGCGGATTGCGCTAGAGACGCACGAGAACACGTCACGCGCGGGGGAGGGACGGCCGGAATATGCTGGTCGTCGTCCTACTTCTCATTGGGCAGCCAAAACGCCAATGCAGAGTGACGTATGACTGATCTCGTCAGTTTCTTGGCCGATTTCGTCTTCCGTATACTGCTGATTCCCGCGCTTGTAGTTCTCGCCTTTCTGACGCTGTATCTCCCCTCCCTCATCATCACCAGGGGGCTGTATTACTTCAGACGCAAGCAGGGGCCTGCCATGCGGTTTCTTTCCCGCCCGATAGGTCCAATTCCCGGACGAGGTGCGGACCGAAGTGCGCTGCGGCGCGCATTGACGCTATGGGCGATGCTTGGCCTGAAGACGGTTTCGTGTGCCACGACCTTGCTGATCATCGGCTCGGGCTACGCGTTGTTCGGCGTGGCAGTGGAAGGCTGGGTTGAGATCGCTTTCTACGCGGTGATGTTTACGGCCTTCTTTGCTGCTGTCGTTTCCGGAGCGGAGTGTGTGTTTCTGCTGGTGCGGCTGGCTCTTCACGCACCTCGCAATGCAAACTCGCAGTTGCTCCCCGGCAATCTGGAGTCCCCTGACGATCGCGGGAACCAGACGGGCGGTACCCGCCCGCCTTTGTCACGCGTCCGCCTCGCCGTCCGGCGAGCGGGGTGGGTGTAGCGAGCGCCGTGCGAGGGGCGCACGCCAGGACGCGCGCCTTCAGATACCCAATCCAGAGGTGGTCAGGTAATCGCCGATTCGCCCAAGGAGCCGACCTAGCTCTTCGACTTCCTGTTTGCTGACGCGCACTTTCCGGCCTGCGACGGCCTCCGGGTCGCCCACGCTCTGGACGTACTGCTCATCCTTAACGCCCAATTTGTGCGCGATCACATGACGCTTCTTGAAGCAGCGCACAACAAGCGCCCATTCTTCAGGCAGTAAAGGCGTACTGATATCGAGACCGAAGAAGTCCTGAACGCGCTGGCGGGACGCTCCAGCGGATCACAGCAGCTGCGCGGCCGGAGCCGTTCTTTGCCGGACAATGAGCGTCTCCATTTCGCGCTGCTCCCGCGTGATTACTAGCCCCGCCTCATCGCGCAGCAGTTGGATGAATGCTTCGGGCGTGCTCACACGCTCCTTCAGTTCGAAACCGTAGATTCCCGGTAGACCCGTTTCGTCGATCACATGTCCGCCCAAAATCTCCTCGAACCAATTCACCAGACACAGGAACGGCACGGAGTGCACAGCAAAACGATCGAGCGGGAACATCGGGGCGTCCTTCGAGCGGCCCATGAAGACTGAAAACGCGACGAGCGAGAATCCAGTGCCCGGCTCCGGATCGGGGTACCGCCGTAGCATCTGTCCACGGGCATTGGTGTCCTTCACCACATAGACGTCGCGCATACGTTTCTCGTGCTTGACGTCCAATGCGAAGTGCTGCTCGATCGCAGATTGCAGCAACCCATAGCATGTGGCTAGGGTCTCTTGTTGCGGCAGCACCGTGAGGAAGTCGTAGCGCGTGTCGCCGCTGAGCCCAGGGGGAATGTCGACATGCCAGCGAATGCCCTTCCACGCACGAACGATGACGTCCTGCAGCGTGAAGCCGTACGCGCTGAAGGTAGTGCCCGTATAGTTGGTGGCCGGCTGCTGCGGCGACTGCATGCCGGAATAGAGGATATGCACTGTTCGGGATGGGACGAACGGAATCGACGGCCACTGGTAGGTGTTGGCCGGAAAAGGCGGTGGGCCCGGCAGTTCCGGTTGCACGCCGTGGCTACGTAGCTCGACGAGCGCCTCGCGAATCGCTTCGATCCCCAGGCCTCTGGCCGTCAGCACTTCGGCGGCGACGCCGCGCTCCTCTCGCAGCAATCCAAGCAACAGGTGTTCGGTGCCTATGAAGTCGTGCAACAGCCGGTCTGCCTCTTCAGCCGAGTACTGCAGCACGCGTTCGCTGGAAGCGCTGAAGGGAACCTCGTCGGACTCAGGGGTTTTCGCGCGGACCGTGAGGCGGCGGAGGATGTCGCTGCGACACTCGTCGAGGTCGGCTCCCAGTCGCGCGAGAATCCTGCTGCCAAGCCCGTTCCCTTCGTCCAGCACGCCGAGGAGGATGTGCTCGGGCTCGACGGCGCTCCACCCGAACTGGCTGACCGCCGAGCGGGCATAGACGAGGACCGTAAGCGCTCGTTGAGTGAACCGATCGAGCATTCGCACATCCTAGTCGAGGAGCCACCAGCGCTCCCATTTGTGCGCGCGACGGTGTAGCAGTCTTCGCCGCCATATAGCTATCCCCGTCAACTGCCTGTGGAATTGCGCCTACAATACGCAGTTGAGTGATGCAGTGTCCGCCGTTAGGCGGACCTCTCGAAGGAGCATTAATGAAGCGCACTCTGTTTATCGCGTCGCTGGCGGCGATGTCGGCTGTTGGCCTGGTCGCGCAGCAGAACTCCACGGTTCCACAGCCGCGGGCCGAGGCGCTGCCGGCGCCTGGAACCGGGACGCCGAACGCGGGCCGCAACGTGCCGAAGCCAGAAGGCGTCCAGCCGACCGTTCCGGCCGGCTTCACGGTGACGACGTATGCGGAGCTGCAGGCGCCGCGCATGATGGCGTATGCGCCAAACGGCGATCTGTTCGTCAGCTCGCCGGCGGCCAACACCATCGTCGTCCTCCGAGATGCGAACAACGACGGCACGTTCGAAGCGTGCAGCGTGTTCGCCGCTGGTCCTGTCGGGGGCCGTGGTGGGCGTGGCGGTCCGCAGACCCCGCCCGCGACGCCTCCTGGATGTCCCGCGGCGCTGACCAATCCGAACGCTCCACCTGCGCCGCCAGCGGCAGCTGCTGCACCCGCTGCGGCCGCAGGTCAGGCTCCTGCCGCGCCGCCGCAGCGTCAGGGTGGACCTGCGCCGGGTGGGGTCGTGGGTGGCCCGGTGCCCGCAGCTGGTCAGGCGCCCGGTGGCGCACCGGGTGGCGGGCAGCGCGCCGGTGGAGCTCCGCCACAGGGATTTGGTGGTGGACCGGGCGGCGGGCGGGGTGGTCCGTCGATTCTCGGAGCGAACGCGCCGGCGTGCACGCCGCCGCCCGAATTTGTGCAGAAGGGGCCCGGCGAGATCAGCGCGCCCTTCGGCATCGCGTTCAACAACGGCTACCTCTACGTCGGCAACACCGCGTCGCTCGTCCGCTACCGGTACTCGAACGGCGATCTGAAGGCGCAGGGCGAACCCGAGAAGCTGATGAACCTGCCGGCCGGCGGGCACTCGACGCGCAACATCATCTTCAACCGCGCCGGTAACAAGATGTATGTCGCGGTCGGATCGCAGTCGAACAACGACGCGGGCGAGGATTGCCGCCGCGCCGCCATTCTCGAGTTCAACCCGGACGGCAGCGGCTATCGTGTCTACGCCTCCGGCATCCGCAACCCGGTGGGACTGGCTCTGCAGCCTGGCACCGACATCATCTGGACCGCGATGAACGAGCGCGACAATCTGGGTGACGACCTCGTGCCCGACTACGCGACATCGGTGAAGGACGGCGGCTTCTACGGCTGGCCGTACTCGTACATCGGCAAGAACTACGACCCGCGTTTCATCGGATCGTTCCCGGATCTCGTGAACAAGGCAATCGTTCCCGACGTGCTCCTCCCGGCCCACGCGGCGGCGCTCGGCATCACCTTCTACACCGGCAACCAGTTCCCGCAGCGCTACCGCAACGGCGGATTCGTGGCGCTGCACGGATCGTGGAACCGCTCGAGCGCGGCCGGCTACAAGGTGGTGTTCTTCCCGATGAACAACGGCAGGCCCGGTCCGATCGAAGACTTCCTGACCGGATTCCTCACCAACGTCGGCGGGCAGGGTGTGCCGATCGAACGCTGGGGGCGCCCCGTGGGCGTACTGGTGGCGCGCGACGGTTCGCTCCTCGTGTCGGACGACGCCTCGAATCGGATCTGGAAGATCTCAGTCGCGCGGAAGTAGCTTCCGCGTTCACGCGGAAGGCTCGTGCCCTAGCTTCCTCACACGGTCCCCGGTCTGAATCCGGCCGGGGACCACAACACGCGCGTTGATGCCGCGCAGGTTCAGCGCGCGCCCCCTCGGCGAGTTCACGAAATTCGTCGCGTCCGTGCCGAATCGCCCCTGGAACTTCGCGCAGCCGGTATGTGGCTGCGCCGTGACCTCGATGACGGCCGAGCCGATCGCGAGGCGCGTGCCGGGCGGAAGATTCGCCGCGCTGATATCGAGATCGACGTAGAGCTGATCGCCCGCCAGTCCCCACCGCGTCTTCTCGCCGGCAATCATCGCGATCACGCGCGAGTTCATCACGTTGACCTGCATGTCCGGATGCGGGGATCCGTCGGCCGTCCGCCGGCTGTGACGAATGTTCCAGGTGTCGCCGGCCAGGCCAGTTTCCAGATCCAGCTCGCCGGCGTCCAGGACGTCGCGCCTCCCGACCGCGGGCCGGCGCACGATCAGATCGAGCGTGCCCTCGTCCTTCGGCGACTGCAGTGCCGCCGGTAATGCCGCTTCAAGTTCTTCGAGGGAGAGATGGTGAGGAGCTGCCGTGTCGAACATGCTGCGATCGTACGTTACAGGGCAGCAGGGATCGTCTTACCGACATCGGCGGGTCCGCCTGAAGGCGGACACTACGTCAGGGGTTGGTGACCATCGCTCTGGTGATTCTCGCGACGGCCGGGGCTCCGCACTGGCGCATGGTGAGCTGGAGCTCGGCGCGCAGGATGTCGAGCACGCGCTCCACGCCCTGTTGTCCGAACGCGCTGAGTCCCCACACGTACGGGCGGCCGACGCCGACAGCTCGAGCGCCCATGGCGAGCGCTTTGAAAATATCGGTGCCGCGGCGGAAGCCACCGTCGATGAACACCGGCAGACCGGAGCCGGCGCCGTCGATCACTTCGGAGAGTGCTTCGATCGTGCTGCGATTGGTGTCGAGTGCA
>DASTBV010000006.1:0-22377 GCA_035711805.1 Vicinamibacterales bacterium | reverse complement strand
TGATCGCGCGCTGCAAGCCGCAACATCGCGCGCAGGACTTCGTCGCCTTTCTCCGCGACATCGAGTCGACCGTCGAGCCCACGCTCGACATTCATGTCGTCCTCGACAATCTGTCGGCCCACCGCGCGCCACCGGTGCAGCGGTGGTTGCTGCGTCATCCCCGCGTCCACTTTCATTTCACGCCCACCTACGCGTCGTGGCTCAACCTGGTGGAGCGGTTCTTTGGATTGCTGACCGAGAAAGCGTTGAAGCGAGGATCGCACACGAGCATTGCGCAACTGCGCACCGCCATCGTCGCCTACGTCGACGCCCACAACGATCGCGGCACCCCGTTCACATGGGTGAAGACAGCCGACCAGATTCTCGACAGCATGCGGCGATTCGGCCTTCGCGTTCAGCAGGTGCACGGTCAATGACTCGACTTCTCCTAGAAATCACGGATCCAGGGGACTAGCGCGTGCCGAACGATAGCGGCGCGCCGCAGGCGCATGTCCTCCTGCCGGTGCACGAGCCAGTTGATTCCACACCGAATGCCGCGACGGCGCGCGGGTTGCTCACACCGTCCGCACGGCTAGTCCGTGAACAAGGAGGGTGGATGGGCAAGAGTTCACTTATAGGGGTTGCGCTCGTTGTCGCTTGGATGACGCCGAGCTTGGCGCTGGCACAACAGGAACGGACCGGGCAGTCTGGCCGATATCTCGGGGCGGCACAGGCCAATGCGCCGGCAGCTCAGGCGCAGGGGGGCGTCGAGGACTTCGTCGAACGCTTTGGCATTGGCGTTCACGGCGGCGTCGGGCTGGATCCAGAGCTTATCGTCTTTGGGGCGCATGGCACTTTTGCCCCAATCTTTCACCCCCGAGTTGAATTCCGGCCGGGCATCGACTTCGGCATCGGCGAGGTGACGACTACGTTCGGGGTCAACCTGGACGTGCTGTACCGGCTGCCCGGCAGCGCCGGCCGCTGGAGACCTACTTCGGAGCCGGACCGAACTTCGCGCTGAGCCACCGGGATCTCGATCTCGATCTCGATGACGAGGTTGACGACGACGTCGACGGGACGAATCGCTTCGATTTCAGCGATACCGATTTCGAGAGCGGGTTCAACTTCATCGCTGGCGCGCGGGCGACCGGCGGCCTGTTTGTGGAGATGAAAGCAACCGCCTACGGGGTCACGAACATCCGGCTGCTGGTTGGTTTCAATTTCTAGCGATCCACCCCATGACTGCACGACGCTCGCCACAGGATGCGCAGCCCGCCGATCCGCGCGAACAAGGGCCCAAGCCTGAGTATCCGCAGCCGCCGCAGGAGCCTCCCGGCCTCGACAGCAACATGGTGCCGCGTGCGGACCACGGAGAGGAATCCTACCGGGGTCTCGGCAGGCTGACCGACCGCGTCGCGCTCATTACCGGCGGAGACAGCGGCATCGGGCGAGCCGTCGCGATCGCCTTCGCGCGCGAGGGCGCTGACGTCATGATCAGCTATCTGCCGGAAGAGGAGTCCGATGCCGAGGAAACGGCGCGGTGGGTTCGCGCCGCGGGTCGAACGATCGTCAAGGCGCCTGGCGACATCCAGGACGAGCGGCACTGCGGCCAGATGATCGATGCCGCATTCGCAACATTCGGCCGCCTCGACATCCTCGTGAACAACGCCGCCTACCAGATGTCGCACGAACGCGTCGATGAATTTCCGACCGACGAGTTCGACCGTACCTTTCGCACCAATGTCTACGCGATGTTCTGGCTGTGTCGCGCCGCCGTGCCGCGCATGAAACCAGGCGGCTGCATCATCAACACGGCCTCCCGTCAGGCATACACCCCAAGCCCGGAACTGCTCGCGTACGCGCCGACCAAAGCCGCGATCGTAAGCTTCACGAAGGCGCTGTCAAAGCTAGCGATGGAGCAGGGGATCCGCGTCAACGCGGTTGCTCCTGGTCCGGTCTGGACGCCGCTCATCCCGGCAACCCTGCCTCCCGACCAGGTGCGTCGCTTCGGCGGGGAGACGGCGTTCGAGCGAGCGGCGCAGCCAGTGGAAGTTGCACCGGTCTTCGTCTTTCTGGCGTCGAACGAAGCCCGGTTCGTGACTGGCGAGGTGTACGGCGTGACCGGCGGCGAGATGCCTTACTAGCTGTTCCGCGAATCCGTCGGCGAACCGCTTGATTCGATCGGAGGCAGCGCCTGAGCGGTGTCCCTCATTCAAACCGCAGAGCGGCGACTGGATCGATTCGAGTAGCGGGGCGGGCCGGCAGGTAGCACGCGAGAGCCGCGACAGCACACAACCACGACGACAGACGAGCACCATGGCGCTCCCACGTCGTGACATGCCCGTACGTCAATTCGCAGATGGCCGCTCGACGGAATCGATGACCAGGATTTCCTGAGACCCTGTCGCACGCTCGAGTCTCAGACCGAGCTGCTCCTGCAGCGCGGTGAAAATGGACGGTCCCGTCTGATTCTCGGAGCGGCGAAGCCGCGGCGTGGCCTCATCAGGTGCAAACTCGAGATGAAAATTGAATCGTCCGGCAGCATCAACCTTGTTGATCACCGGGCGATCGACGATGTTGTGTCCCAGATACTGCGCGAAATCGGACATCGTCATATCGAGAAAGTCCAGCCTGCCGTTGCCGATCCTGATGCCCCCGCAGAACTTTGTCCGCGGCCGATCGGGTGAGGCCGGCTCCGAGGCCTTCACGGGATCGAAAGGCACACACGTATCGTCCGAGCGTTGCAGATTCGGACCTCCTCTTGTCACCGTCAGTTCGTACACGGGCACGTGTCTCGTCTCACGGTGAGCTTTCAATTTGAGCCGCTCTTCGAAGAGCGCCTGCAGCATCGGGCCCGCCATGATCGCGTATGGAGGAGCGCCTTCTGCCTTGGCCTCAATCTGGTAGAGCTCGGACTGGAGCCAGTCTGGTGCGCCTTCGATATTGGCCGTCCACTTTTGCAACAGGACGCCGGGATTCAACCCGCGCCCCTTCGTGTACAAGTCATACGATGTCTGGATGAAGAAGGCCAAGGCACCACACATGTGCAGCCGTCCCGGACTGACCTGGGCGGTGAGCGGATCGCAGCGGGCCGTGTCAATCGGTTTGATGGAAGCGACCTCGAATTTCGGCAGCACCGCGGACTGAGCGCGCAGGTACGGAGCGGTGACGATGCCCGCCGCCAGCGGCAGCGCGATTGCGGCGAGTCCCGCCAGCGTCAGCGCAGCTTTTCGCACGAGATTGAGGTCGAGCGCGCGACGGTTGGTCATGATCCCCTCGATTCGTCGTTTGAGATTTGAACTCGACACGCCGGCGACGCACGTCAACGGCGATTCCAGGTAGAGCTCGCAGACTTTGAGGATCCCCTGCGCGTAGGCACGGGGTTCGCTCCCCAGCCGCATCACTTCCTCGTCGCACGCCTTTTCGCGCTCCTGAACGATCCGCGTGCCGATCCACCACACCAGCGGGTGAAACCAGAACACGGTTTCAACGAACATGTGGATGGACGCGACGAGGTTGTCCCGATGACGCACGTGACAGAGTTCATGCGCCACCACCGACTTCCACTGCTCGGGCGTCAGGTGCGAGAAGATGCCATCGGGCAGCATCAGCACGGGACGAAATACGCCGAAGACGCCGGGTTCGAGAAACGAGGCGGACGAGACCACCCTGATCGGAAGATCGAGCCGTACCGGCGATCCCGCGCGCACAGCCGCTCGAATGCGATGCCAGCGAATCAGCCATGACCCACCGATCCCGATGCATCCGCAGGCCCATACCGCCAAGAGGATTGTGGGGAGCACGCTTGCGTCTGCAGGCACGGTCGCGACGACCGGCAGTGCCGCCGCTGGATTGGCGAACGGCTGCGCGATCTGATCCACGGCGGCGGACAGCGTGGTGTCTGAGGCCACGTCTGCCGTGCGCCACTGGATACGGCTGCCCAATCCAATCAGCACCGAGAATGGCACCAGGAACTTTACGGACGCCGCGACCCAGATCCAGTGGCGCACGCGCGCCGAGTTGGCGCGGAGCGCCAGTGTCAGCAGGCCGGCGATCACCGCGAACAGTGACGACTGCCAGAGATGATTGGCCACTGGCGACAGAGAGTCCGGCATCATTTCGGCTTCTCCTCACGCGGGTCTTTTTGCTCGAGCTCTGAAATGAGCTTCTCGGCTTCCCGCACGTCCTGCCGTGTAAACGAGCCAGACTCGATGAGGTGCGCGATGATCGGCCGGCTTCGGCCGCCAAACAGGCCCAGGAGATCGGCGATGAGCTTGCGTTCGGCCGATTCCCGCGACACCGCGGCCTCGAAGATGAACGCGTTACTGATCTTCTTGACGCGCCGCAGCGCCTTCTTCGCCTCCAGCCGGTAGACCATCGTTTGGACCGTGCTGTACGTCGGCCGAGTGCGGGCCGGAAAGGTCTCATGAATCTCCCGGATGGAGCACGGCCCTTTCGTCCACAGGGCCTCCATGACCGTCAACTCGAGCTTGCTCAGTTTTGGCAGCGCCATTCTCATTCCTTACTCATGTCATCTGATCTATGACAGTTGTAAGTATTTGTCAAGAGGGGCGCACGCCGACGCACGCCGCCGGTTCGGGAGCGCCTACTGTTGCGGCGGCAATTCGATCGTGGCGTCGGTCTGGACGGCGAACTTCTTGTGTTCGGTGTAGTCGGTGTTGAAGAACATCTGGGAACGATTGCCGAACGCGAACTTCAGGCGCATGCTCTCCTGCCGGTGCACGGGCAGCCACACTTCGTCGTTCATCAGCGCACGCTCGAATCTCAGCGCTGATCCTCCCGCGACGCGCTCGTAGTCGTCCAGGAGGAACGACTCCTGCCGCGTGATGTAGTGCAGTGCCTCGTCGATCCAGATCGTGCCCGCCGTGACCGCCGCCTGCTCTTCGACTTCGGTCTCCGTTCTCACTACCGGCTGCGGGGCGAACTCGACGACAATCGTCGGACGCCCACCAACGGATTCGCGACGGACGTTGCTGAAGCCGGATACACGCCGAAACGTCGACAGCGACGGACTGCGAAACAGCACGATGCCGCCCTGCGGCGGTCCAGCCGGCGCCGTTCCGCCCTTCTCGAGGGCCGTGATGATTGTGGCGACGCGCCCGTCTTCGCGGCGCTGCTCGGCCTCGTTGAGCGGCTCGCCACGTTGCGTCCTGATCTGCTTCAGCACCCTGCGGCCGTTCACGTGCAGCACTTCCCACGCGGCGCCTTCCTGAGTAGTGACGCGGCCCGTGTCGTCCATCCGGCCCGTGGCACCCGAGACCGTGTAGGTATACGACGCCAGCAGGTCGTCGACGCCGCGCTCGTGGCGTTCCGCAGCCGCGAGCACAGCGTCGAGGTTCACGGGCGGCTGGGCGGTGGGCGCGGGCACGTCGAACGCCTGCGCGTCGATGGGCGCGTTGTGGACGACACGTTCGACGGTGATGTGGAACGTGTCGCCGCCGCGCCGCCACTCGATTCGATGCGGCTCGAGCAACTGGCCGACAGCACGATAGTCGTCATACAACCGCTCCTCGACGCCGGCGTCGGTCTCCTGTTCGTCCTTGGCGAGCAGATAGCTGCTGGCATCGAAAAACAGCCGGCGCACGACCCCGTCAGCCGTGATCGCGAGGACGACGAAGACCGGACGGCCGCGTACCTGATCGCGGCCCGCGGCGATGAATTCCAGAATCTTGTCAGGCGTAAGCAGCCGCGTGGCGGCGAATGTGGCTTCGGCCCTGACGCGCGACGCGGGCTGGCCGAACAGCGTGCGCAGGCCGTCGCGATCATCCTGCCAGGCCGCGCGGCCATTGAAGCCGGCGCGCCACCGCGTGTCGCCAGACGACACGCTGATTGAAAAGCGGTTCGGACGCCGGGCTCGCTGCGTGAAAGTGCCCGACCGGCCGTCGGATGCCGTCACTGTCCCCACGATCTCGGTGCTGACGATCTTCTCGACGGCCTTCTCGCCGCCAATGGCCTTGAGGTGACGCTCGATGATCGGCCCGGCCGACTGCGCCCGTGCCGCGAGTGGCGAGCCGGCGAGGAACAGGCAGGCAAACAGCGCGGCGGATTTCATGGGTATCAGCTTCGCAGCCCTGAAGGGATCGGCCTAGGAAAATAAGACGTCGGAACGGGCAGCGCAGCCGGGCAGAGCGCGGCGCAGCGATCGTCGCCGAGGCAGCCGATTCCGCTTGGCTCGGCACACGTTGGACTCTATAGTCTTGGGAGTTTCTCAACAGACCAAACGGCCCTTTTCATCCATTACCGGGAGTGCCGACATGCCGAGTTACAACCTGACCGTCAACGGGAGACGACACACCGTCGACGTTCCCGAAGATATGCCCCTGCTGTGGGTGCTTCGGGAGGTCCTGGATCTGAAAGGCACCAAGTTCGGCTGCGGCGCAGCCTTCTGCGGGGCCTGCACGGTGCACGTCGGGAACAACGCCGTCCGATCGTGTTCGACGTCGATCTCCAGGGTGAATCAGCCGGTCACGACGATCGAAGGGCTGTCGGCCGACGGCAATCACCCGCTGCAGGTGGCGTGGCGCGACATCGACGTACCGCAGTGCGGCTACTGCCAGGCCGGGCAGCTCATGCAGGCGGCCGCACTCCTGAGGACTACGCCGAAGCCCACCGACGCGCAGATCTCATCGGCGATGAGCGGCAACGTCTGCCGCTGTGGCACCTACACCCGCATCCGCGAGGCAATTCACGCCGCCGCCGACGGCAGGAGGGCATAAGCCATGACGACCGGAAAAAAACATTCCGAAATGGATCGTCGCACCTTCCTGCAGGTGACCACCGTTGCCGGCGGTGGGCTGATGATTGCCCTCTACACGCCGGAGCTGCTGGCGCAGCGCGGCGGCGGACCCGGCAATGCCGTGCTCCCGCTCGCCAGCAACTACATCACCATCAACCCCGACAACACCTTCACCATCGTCGCGCAGAACCCGGAAACGGGGCAGGGCATCAAGACGGCGCTGCCGCAGCTGATCGCCGACGAGCTCGACGTGGATTGGTCGCAGGTGACGATCAAACAGGCCGATTACGACAACACGAAGTACGTATCACAGACCGAGGGCGGCAGCCGCGCCATCCCGACGCACTACACGCGGATGCGTCAGGCGGGCGCCGGCGGACGCGCGTTGATGATCGCCGCCGCGGCGCAGCAGTGGAACGTGCCGGCCAGCGAGCTGACGACGGGTTCGGGCATGGTCCGGCATGCCGGCTCGGGCCGCAGCGCCACTTATGCGTCTCTCGCCGCGCGCGCGGCGACGCTCACCCCACCTGCGCCAGCCGATCTGCGGCTGAAGGATCCGAAGGATTTCAAGATCATCGGCAAGGGTCTCGCCGGGGTCGAGAACAGGGCGATTACCACCGGCCAGCCGATCTTCAGCATCGACGTCAAGCTGCCCGGAATGTTGTCGGCGGTGTTCGAGAAGTGCCCGGTCTTCGGCGGCACGGCGGTCAGCGCCAATCTCGACGAGATCAAGAAGCTGCCCGGCGTTCGGCATGCGTTCATCGTGCCGGCCCCGACGCCGGGTGGACGTGGAGGCGCGGCGTCCGGGCCGGCGTCCGGCGTGGCGATCGTCGCCGACCGGTGGTGGCAGGCGCAGAACGCGCGCAAGAGCCTGAAGGTGCTCTGGAACGAGGGCCCCGTCGCCAGCCAGAGCAGCGCCGGTTATGCGGCCCAGGCGCAGCAGCTGTCAGCGACGAGAGCGTCCCAGAAGCCCGCCGGCGGGGGGCAGACCGCAGACATCGGCGACGTGGATGCGGCGTTTGCCACCGCGGCGAAGATCGTCGAAGCGTCCTACACCTTCCCGCTGCTCTCGCACGCGCCGCTCGAGCCACAGAACTCCACGGCGCACTTCAAGGATGGCAAGCTCGAGATCTGGTCACCGAGCCAGATTCCCAATCCTGGCCAGGTCGCGGCATCCGCCGGCATCCAGGCCGGCGACGTCCTGATGCACCTGGTGCGCGCGGGCGGCGGCTTCGGCCGGCGCCTGAACAGCGACTATGACATCGAGGTCGCGAAAATCGCGCGGATCGTGTCGGACGAGCGCGCCGCCGCCGGGATGCCGACCGTGCCCGTCAAGCTGGTATGGACGCGGGAGGACGACATGCACTTCGACCAGTATCGTCCCAGCGGATTCCACTACTTCAAGGCTGGCATCGACCGCGATGGGAAGATGATTGCGTTCCGCGATTACGTGGCCAGCACCGCCTCGGTGATTCCAGCGAACGAGTTCCCGCGCGGCTTTGTCCCCAACTTCCGCGTCTTCTCCGACCCGGTGACCCCGTACGGTATTCCGACCGGGGCACTGCGCGCGCCGGGCACCAACGGCGTGTCGTTCGTCATGCAGTCCTTCATCGACGAGGTCGCGGTTGCCGCAGGCAAGGATCCGCTGCAGTTCCGGCTCGACCTGCTGGCGAGCCCGGTGGCCGGCGGCCCGGCGACTCCCGGTGGCGGCTTCAATGCCTCGCGCGCGCGCGGCGTGCTGGAAGCCGTGCGCGACATGTCGAACTGGAACAGGCGCGCCAGCCTGCCGAAGGGGACGGCGCAGGGATGCGCGTTCCAGTTCGCGCATTCCGGCTATGTGGCGTACGTGGCGGAGGTCTCGGTCGGCGCCGACAAGAAGCTGAAGATCAACAAAGCGTGGGCGGCGGTCGACGTGGGCCGGCAGATCGTCAATCCGAGCACGTCGATCAACCTCGTGCAGGGCGGCTTCATCGAGGCGATGAGCCACCTGATGGCCTGGGAGATCACGATCGACAAGGGCCGCGTGGTGCAGAACAACTTCGGTCAGTACCAGCCCGCCCGCATGATGCAATCGCCGCCGCTGATCGAGGTGAAGTTCCTGCAGACCGACTACGACCCGACGGGCCTCGGCGAACCGGCGCTGCCGCCGGCGCTGCCGGCGGTCACCAACGCGATATTCGCGGCCACCGGCGCGCGCATTCGCACCCTGCCGATGGTCAGGGAAGGCTACAGCTGGAGCACGTAACCCTCGCAGGGGCCGACCTTAGGGTCGGCCCCTACTCGTAATTCAAAATGCAAGAGTCAAAATGCAAACGCCGGCGAAAGCCGCTGTCGGTGTTTGCATTGTGCATTTTGAATTTTGCATTGATGATGGCGGGGCATCCCGCCATCGCGCAGGCGCCGGCCGGGTCCGTGCTGGTAAGCCACGAGTTCACGGAATCGGCCCAGGGTTGGCAAGTTGCCGGCGATACCGGAACCGTCGCCCCCGCATTCACTGCGGGCGGTGGCGGGTATATCACCGGCAACGACGAAGCAATCGGCGAGACCTGGTACTTTCGCGCGCCGATGTCGGTACTGCGGCAATTGCCGGCTGCCGTGAACGGCACCATCAGCTTCACTCTCAAGCAATCAGGATCACAGGTCAGCCTGATTGACGACGACGTTGTCATCGTCGGACCGGCGGGACGTTTGAGCTACCGGTTTCAAACCGCGCCGGGGACGGACTGGACCGATTTTTCCGTACGCCTGCTGGAGAGCGAAGGGTGGGCCTGGAACTGGAACCGCCGCGCCACACAAGCGCAGATCGACAGTGTGCTGGCCGCTCCGACCGGGCTCGACATCCGCGGGGAATATGTCACGGGACAGGATGAGGGATCGCTGGGCAGGTTCGTCTTGAGGGCGCCGGCACGATAGAGCGTCCTGCTCGGCGAATCAAGTCAAGGCCTGTCGATCCTATCCTGGGCTTCAGTTCACGCGCTCCCCAATCCGACGGATATCAATCGCACATCGATCGCGCTACGGTGACGGCATGCGGTCACTACTCACCTTCACATCGGGATCCCTGGCGTGATTACCGCGTCCCTGCCTGTTGGCTTGCGACTGCGCGATGCCTCCCCGCATCGATCCAGCCATGGGTGACGCACGAACCCTTCTCGAGGGGGGCCGATTGGCGGTCCCTCCTCGACGCGGCGGCTCGACGATGAGATGTGTCGTGGTTCTGGCGATGTCAGGAACTGAGAGGGCGTATGAATGTCGACGCCGACACGTGCGGTGCGGACGAACAGTCGACGGTGATCGTATTTGCGTGCCTGAAAGGCGTGCCGCTGGAGGCATCGCCGGGTCAGCTTCCGTGGCCCGCAGTTGATTTGCTCCGCGCGTGGGGTGCCCGGCTGATTCTCGTCAGCGCATCGAGCGCTGACTGCGTGCGCCAGCTTCAGCGGGAGCTGGACGTCGTGGAGGCGTTCGTGTGCGAGGGGGGCGCCGCCGTGCACGTGCCCGGTCGCTATCGTTGCGGCAGTCAGGAGATGCACAGGTCTGAAGGCGACTGGGAGATACTCCGGTTCAACCCGCCTGACAAGGCCGCCGCGGTCAAGATGGTCCGTGACGTGTTTCTTGGCTTGGGCTGGCGAGACGTTCTGACGATTGGCATCGGCTGTGATTTGGACGATTATGGCGTGCTGTCGACCGTAGACGTTCCCGTCGTGGTACGTGATGTCATCAAGGATCAAAGTGGCCTGCTGCGATACGTCCCGGGGGCCTACCTGACAAACGCAACCGGTCCCGATGGCTGGGTCGAGGCGTTGATCGGACCTTAGACGGCGCCGAAACCAGATCGTCAGCCGCTGAACGATGGGAGCCCACCGCGTCGATCAACACGAGCGGCGGTGGACCGGCGGAGCGACGGCCGAGAAAATCCTGTGTGCACCCTATGACGGGGCTTCGAAGAGTCCGGCGAGGCAGAGCGAGCCACCGGCAACGCCGAACAACGCCCCGCGGGCGACCGTCGGCGCGTAGCCGACAATTCGGTCGCCCCGTCGTTCCCGCGCGGCCAGGCCGCGAATGTTCCCTTTAGGGCCGGTGATGACGAGCCACCGTGGTCCGTTCTCTGTGGCGTATCGGCCGGACACGCGCAGCCCTCCGTCGCGAACCTCCACCTCCACCCTCGCTGCGCATGGCGCGGTCTGTATCGGAAAGGCGAGCGTGACCGGGTGGCCGATGGCTCGGACGAGACGATTTCCGAAAAACCCGTACTCGTGTTTCCTCAGGAACGGCACGAGTCCGATGGGCACCTGTGGGTCTGGATGCAGGTCCGACGCGATCGCATCTTCGTCTGGCGTCCCCGCAACCATCGAAAGCACTGCCGCCGTTGCCTTGTCGGCGCGTTGCACGAACGGTTCGTCGGCGACCGTCTGAATCGTCATCACCGGCTCCAATCCAAACAGAAGGGCGCCATAGACGGCCCAGCGGGCCACTCTCCAGTCGCGAACCGTTGCCAGTGACCCGCCGAACGCGAGCAGTCCGACCCAGTAGAGGGAGCTGAACGCCATGTATCGGCTCGACGCTGGGACGGCCATCTCCGCTCTGGCCACGGCCGTCAGCACCGCGACGCAGAGACCGAACGCGATGAGCCCGACGGCCAGATCTCCCAGTCGGTTTCCACCACGGCGCGTCAATCCATACGCGACCGCGAAGACACCGAGTCCGATGAGCAGCGCCCCGAGCAACACTCGAATATCGTCTCGGATGTAGAGCGGAGGCAGGTACCGGCACACGAAGAGAAGCATCTCGATCGGCCTCGTCAGCACCGTCATCGGTGTCGCGCTGGCTTCGGCGGTCAGCCAATGCGGCACGATGGACACGACCGCTCCGAGCCCGGTGACGATCAACGCCTGGGCACCGCGCCGTTGCCGAAGCGCGATGACGAACAGCGCCGGCCAGAGCGCCAATCCCGCGCCGAGACTCAAGCAGGCCGCAACCGCCATGACCGCGGCCGTGACGATGGGCCAGTCGATCGGTGCGCCTCGCGGGCGCCACGACACGATGGCGATCGATGCCACCGTGAGGAAGGCGGGCAGCACGAACGTGATCTGGACGCTCCAGTTGAAGTTCTCCATCTGGACGGTCCAGGTCAACGAGACGATACTTGCGGCAATCAGGACAGGTTGGAGCACCGAGCCACGCAAGCCCGGCTCGCGCAAAAACGCTGCGACGATGATCCCGATCAGCGCTCCCTGAAGCACCAGGCAGGCGGCGATCAGTGCGATGGCATCGCCTCCGAGCAGCAGGTCACGGGCCAGGAAGAGCAGCCGTGGAATCGGCTCGTAGTGTCCGTTGTAAGGGGTCCAGAGCTCGGCGAAGACGTCGCCGCTCTGCGTGATGTAGCGGTGAACCGTCAGCAGATCCCATTCGTCCCAAAACGGCACGATGAGGCGGGCATCCCATGCATCTCGAAGCGTTATGCACGCGAATGCGACAGAACCACCCCACAGCAACGCGGTTATGGTTCGCCGCCAGATTGCGGCGAGTTGTCCGACGCGGCTGGGAATGAGCCGACTTGGCACCCACGCCAGAACCCCGCCGGCTGGATCGGCGCGCCGCCACATGAGCGGGTGCTCAAGAGTGGACGTGAGGTGCCGAAGCACCCCGGGAGCGCGCGATGGCTCGATCAAGATGGGCCGAATGCTCATCCGTGGAACCTCGACCGTCTATCGGGTATGGCTAGGAGATTTGGTCGAGTCGGGGGACGAATTGTGGCTGCGAGAGATGGAAATCGCGTCAAAAAGCACGTTGACCGAGCAGCGTCACCGATTTCCCTCAGCTATTGCCCTGCGAAACGTGGCCATAAGTTCCATGGCTTCGACGTCGGTTGGATCGAGGCTCAGCGCATGGGTAATCACCTCATACCCCTCGGCGAGGTGGCCACGAACGCCTAACGCCCGTGCCAGCAGCAGGCGCGCATCCCTGTTTTCCGGGAGAAGCGCGACGGAACGTCTGGCGTGTGCGATGACCCGGTCCGGGCTCGCGCGGACGTCGAAGAGGGCGGTCGCGAGCAACAGGTGCGCGAAACCGGATTCGGGACTCAGGGCGACCACTCGTTCAAGTGGAGGAATCGCGGATGCCGCGTCGCCGTTGGCAAGCCCCGCGGCACCAAGATTCTGGAGCACGGACGGTTGATCGGGGTGATGCGCGAGGACGCGTTGATAGTGGACGATGGCGCGTCTGTACCATCCCGCACGCATCAGTTCATTGCCCAGGAGCCGATCGGCATCGCCGGACTCCAGGTCAGGATACGCGCTGTAGTCGGCATCGGGCCAGCGCTCCAGCCAGTAGACGAAGATTGAGTTTCCGATGACATCCGTCGGCGTCCTCCGGCGCAGGCCGCTGTAGAACAGCCGCCATTGCGGATCGAGGTAGACCCCCGACAACACGGTCGCGCTGATGGCGACGTAACCGGGAAGCGTGGGCCGCGACCAGCGCTCCGGCGCCTCCGGCAATCGAAATCCGGGTGTGGCCGCGGGCAACCCGGCGTAGTCGATGCCGTAGTATTCCGGGTCGGCCGACCCGAAATATGCGAGGTACACCCGCTGCACATGGCGTCGAGTCATCCATGACTTGAGCGACTTCAGGCCCTGGCCCCAGTCGATATTGGAGTCTGCCAGGTATTCGGATCCCCGACTCGGCCCGCCGACCAGAAGGTTGAAAAAGGTGAGCGTGTGCGGATAGACGCTCGCCAGCGCGAGCACGCAAATCGCGACCGGCGCCGCGAGGACGAAGCGGCCCGACCGTGTTTGCACGAGCGTCCGTACGCCTGCGGCCGTGATCACCAGGAGAAACGGATAGACCGGGAGGATGTGCCGGATGCCGACCTGAAAGGGGTTGTTCATGGCTGCCGCGAGATAGATCGCGATGGGCACGAACAGGAAACACTCGTTGAGACCGCCGAGCTCGCGGCGGCGCCTCAGGCACATCGCCAAGCCGATGCCGATCAGGAGGAGGAACCCGAGGGGCGTCTTGATGAGGAACGCGACCGGAAAGTAGTACCACCAGCCGCTGCTGCTGTAGTCGCCGGCGAGAAAGAAGTGACCGTCGGTCATCGACTGCGCGAATATCAGGAACCCTTCCGTGAACATGTTCGGCAGGAGGTGATGGTGATCAATCCAGCTCGTCAAGCGTGCGAGCGCGGGAACGGTCTGGGCGAGAGACGCCGTCTCGAGGCTCAGAACCCAGGCCGCCGATCCGCTCGGCGCGTAGCGAAAGCCGTAGACCGACCAGATCGCCGCCACGGCGGCGACGGCGAGCGTCGGCACCAGCGCAGCGATGCGCCGCGGCGTGATGCAGGTGCCGGCGCGGGCGGCAAGCGCCAGCAGCACGACAATCACCGGCCCCAGGATGAGAGCGGAAAACTTCGTGACGATCGCCAGCATGAAGAAGGCGATGAACCCGGCGACATTCGCCGCCGAGTAGCGCCGCGTGGCACGCCAGAGAAAATACACGGTCCCGAATATGAAGCAGGCGCTCCCGGCGTCGGTCGTCACCAGCGACGTGTGGGCGAGCACGTTCGGCGAGATCGCGTAGAGCGCCGTTGCGCCTGCCGCGGGGACAAGTCCAAGCCACTCGTACGCCCAGGCAAACACCAGGATCCCGAGCCCGATGCCACACAGAACGATCATGAAGCGCGCTGCGTTCAGCAGGCGGTTGGCGTCGTTGTCGATGTAGAGGAACTTCGTCGCGTGCGTGAACGCCGTATCTCCGGAAACCCACTGGCGCGGCGGCGTGCGATCGATCACGCTCGCGTCGAGACGGACGTCGCCCATGAACAGGAGTGGCAGCGCTGCCCACATGCGCATAAAGGGCGGATGGGTACCTTCGAAACGGTAGTCACCTTTCGCCAGCGCGGCGTAGCCGCTGGCGAGGTGGATCGGCTCGTCGAAGGTGGCCGACGTCTGCGTGTACCCGAACCACTGCAGCAGGCCGAAGGTCAGGGCGAACAGGACGAGGACGCCCGCGATGTGGAGACGCCGGACCGGCACGCGGGACGGCATGGCGGCTCACCATAGAGCCGGCGATCGACGGAAGGAATCAGGTCTTCCAGGTAAATCGAGTGGGTGACGGACCGGATACGCCCGTCTGTGATGTTGGTAGAGCGGAGCTGACTGAAAGGCGTCGAGGACGACGGGCCTCGGCGCCCGCAGGAGAACGCGAGGCGCGACCCCTTACCTTTCCTCGATCACTTGCAGTTGAAGGCGCTGAAGAAGCGGCCGTCGGGTCCTCGCGTGAGCGCGCCAACACTGAGTAACTGCGAGAGCACCCGCTCGCACGTGTCGAGGTCGAGACCCAGAAACGCGGCGGCCTCTCGCGCGGTGAGCCGCAAATCCGGCGCGGCCTCGAACTCTTCGCGAATCCATTGAACGAGTTTTCGAAAATACATCGCGTCCCCCATGGTGTTACGAGATTGGGATTCCGCCGAGGGCCTTGTAGAGAGCGATGACCCGCGTGAAGACGCCGGCCTCGGCTTGCGCGACGGCGTCTTCTGCCTGCAGCTGCGTGCGCTCGGCGTCCAGCAGCGCCAGGAAATCGACGACGCCTTCCTGATACCGGGTGCGGGCGATGGTGGCGGCACGCGTGCTCTCGCGCGCCTGATCCCCCAGCCGCACCAGCCGCTCCTGATCCTCGCGGTAGTTGACGAGCGCGTTCTCTGTCTCCTCGAGCGCGCGCAGCACGACCTGTTCGAATTGCGCCAGGGATTCGCGCGTGGCCCCTTCAGCGCCGCGCAGCCGCGCCCGCGCGCTGCCGATGTCGAAGGCGGCCCAGCTGAGCGCCGGCGTCACCGCCCACGCGCGTGAGTCCGACACCTCGAAGAGCTTGCTGCCACGGCCGGCGATCAGGCCGAGGAAGCCGCTGATGCTGATGTGCGGGTAGAGATCGGCGGCGGCCACGCTTTCGTTCGCCGTCACCAACGCCAGCCGGCGTTCCGCGGCCCGCACGTCCGGCCGGCGCCGCAGCAGCGAGCCCGCTTCACCGATCGCCAGCGCCCTGGCCAGCGGCGGATACGGCCGCGGCGAGAGGTCAACGCCGACCGCGCCGGGCCTGACGCCGATCAGCACCGCGAGATGGTGCTCGCGCTCGACGATCGCCGCCCGGATGGGCGGGATACTCGCTTCGATCGCGGCGACGCGCGCTGCGGCGCTGGCCACGTCCTGCTCCTCGCCAAGGCCGGCATCGCGCCGGACCTGGGTCAGGCGCAGCGTTTCGCGCTGGTTGGTCAGGCTGCGCTGGGCGACGGCAAGCTGCTGCTGGAGACCGCGCATCTCGAAGTAGTTGCGCGCCACCTCCGCCGCCACGCTGACCCGCACATCGTCCACGTCGGCCGCGAAGCTCTCGGCGTTGGCTGTCGCGGAGCGGACCTGCGAGCGAACGCGCCCGAAGACGTCGATCTCCCAGAACGCATCGAAACCGGCGCGAAACGTCGTGAGGGGACGGGGTCGTTCCGACAATCCAGGAATCGCCTCATCCCTTCGATCGACGCTCGCGCCGGCCACGGCCGTCGGAAAGCGATCGAGCGCCACGTCGTCGAAGAACGCGCGCGCCTGATCGACTCGGGCAACGGCCATACGGACATCGTGATTGGCGCTCAACGCCTTGCTGATCAGGTCGTCCAGCACCGTGTCGTCGAACTGCTGCCACCAGCGCGGGTCGAACGGCTGCTCGGCGACGAGCGCCGAGTCGACGTGACGGAGCGCCGCGGCCTCGACGGCCGGCGCCACGTACGGTCTGCGGACGCCGCACGCCGCGGTCCACAGCGCCAGGAGGACGACGGTGGCGGTGGTCAGCGCGGGTTTCAACGCGCGCGCGACGCGCCGGCGCGTCAGCCTGCTGATGACAACGTAGAACACCGGCGTCAGGAAGAGTCCGAAGACCGTGACGCCGAGCATGCCGGCAAACACCGCGACGCCCATCGCCTGCCGGATCTCGAAGCCCGCACCGGTCGACACGACCAGCGGGATGACGCCCATGATGAACGCCATCGACGTCATCAGAATCGGCCGCAGCCGGATGCGGCACGCGGCCAGAATCGCGTCGATCGCGGAATCGCCTTCCTCCTCGCGCTGCTTCGCGAACTCGACGATCAGAATCGCGTTCTTGCAGGCGAGCCCGGCCAGCACGAGGAAGCTGATCTGCGTGAAGACGTTGTTGTCTCCGCCGGTCAGCCAGACACCGGCGATGGCCGAGAAGAACGTCATCGGCACGATGAGGATCACGGACAACGGAAGCGTCCAGCTCTCGTACTGCGCGGCCAGCACGACGTAGACGAGCAGCACGCACAGCGGGAACACGAACAGCATCGTGTTGCCGGCGAGCAGCTCCTGGTACGCCAGTTCGGTCCATTCGAACGTCATTCCCGACGGCAGTTCCGCGCGCAGCGTGTCGGCGATGGCTTGCTGCGCCTGTCCGGAGCTGAATCCCGGCGCCGGACCGCCGTTGATCTCGGCGGCCGGATAGCCGTTGTAGTGCATCACCTGCTCGGGCCCGTAGCTGCGCGAGACGGTGACGAGCGATCCGAGCGGGATCATGTCGCCGCGCGCGTTGCGCGTCTCGAGACGCCGGATCTGCTCGGGCTGCAGACGGAACGTCGACTCGGCCTGGGCGTTGACCTGATACGTGCGGCCGAAGCGATTGAAGTCGTTCACGTACAGCGAGCCGAGATAGACCTGCAGCGTCTCGAAGACGTCCGTGAGCTCCACGCCGTAGCTCTTGACGCGTTCACGATCGACGTCTGCCTGAATCTGCGGCACGCTGACCTGGAAGCTCGAAAACAAGCCGGCCAGCGACGGATTCTTTTGCGCTTTCGCCAGACCGTTCTGCAACTGCGCGTAAAGGTCCTCGAAGCCGTTGCCCGCGCGATCCTCGACGTAGAGCTTGAACCCGCCGACCTGTCCCAGCCCCTGCACCGGTGGCGGCGGGAAGATGGCGACGATCGACTCCTGAATCTCGGCAAAGAACTGCCCGTTCAGCGCCTGGACGATGGCGCCGGCGCTGAGGTCGTCGCTGGCGCGTTCCTCCGCTGGCTTCAACACGACGAACGCGATGCCGGCATTCGGCGCGTTGACGAAGCCGTTGATCGACAATCCTGGAAACGCGAGCGCGCTGTAGACCCCGGGATGCTTCAGCGCGATTGACGTCATCTTGCGAATGACCGCGTCGGTGCGATCCAGCGTCGCGCCGTCGGGCAGCTGGGCAAACGCGACGAGATACTCCTTGTCCTGGGTGGGGACGAATCCCTGCGGCACGCGTTGGAATCCCGCGGCCGTCACACCGATCAGCGCGACGTAGAGCACGATCGCGACACCGGACACGCGCAGGAGACGGCCGACGCCACGGCTGTAGGCGCTCGACCCGCGCGCGAACACCCGGTTGAAGCCGCGGAAGAACCATCCAAAGAGCCGATCGGCGGCGCGCTGGACGACGTCCTTCGCCTCCTCGCGCGGCTTGAGCAGCCGCGACGCCAGGGCCGGACTCAGCGTCAGCGAATTGAACGCCGAGATGACCGTCGAGATCGCAATCGTCAGCGCGAACTGACGGTAGAACTGGCCGGTCAGGCCGCTGACGAACGCCGTCGGAATGAACACGGCGCAGAGGACGAGCGCGATCGCGATGATCGGCCCGGACACTTCTTCCATGGCCTTTCGCGTGGCTTCCAGCGGCGGAAGGCCGAGCTCGATATGCCGCTCCACGTTCTCGACCACGACAATCGCATCGTCAACCACGATGCCAATCGACAGCACCAGGCCGAAGAGCGACAGCGTGTTGAGGGAGAACCCCATTCCCAGCATCACGACAAACGTGCCGACCAGCGACACGGGAACAGCGACGAGCGGGATGATCGAGGCGCGCCAGGTCTGCAGGAAGACCATGACGACGACCACCACCAGGAGAATCGCTTCGAAAAGCGTCTCCACGACGGCGCGAATGGAGTTGCGCACGAACACGGTGGGGTCGTACACGATGCGATAGTCCACGCCGTCAGGAAACGACTGCTTCAGCGTGTCCATCGTCTCTCGCACCTGGTTCGACGCCTCGATCGCGTTGCTGCCAGGGCGCTGGAAGATGCCGATGGCGACGGTCGGCTGATTGTCGAGCAGGGCGCGGAGGGCGTACTGGTTGGCGCCGAGCTCGACGCGTCCGACATCGCGCACGCGTGTGATCTGTCCGTCCGGAGTCGCCCGGACGACGATGTCGGCGAACTCGTCTTCGGTGGTCAAACGGCCGCGTGCGTTCACCGAGAGCTGGAAGGTCGTATCCACCGGTGCCGGTTGGGCGCCCAGCACGCCGGCCGCTACCTGGACGTTCTGCTCACGAATCGCGCGGATCACATCCGACGTCGTCAACTGCCGCGACGCCAGGCGGTCGGGATCGAGCCAGATGCGCATGCTGTACTCGCCGGCGCCGAAGACCTGCGCGCTGCCGACGCCGGAAATGCGCGTGAGCTCGTCTTTGATCCGCAGAGTGGCATAGTTCGCGAGATAGAGCTGGTCGTAGCGCTCGTTTGGCGAGACGAGGTTCACGACCATGATGAAGTCCGGCGAGGACTTCTCGGTGACGACGCCGATGCGCTGCACCTCCGCCGGGAGACGCGGCAGTGTCTGCGCCACGCGGTTCTGCACCTGTACCTGCGCGTTGTCGAGGTCGGTGCCGAGCGCGAAGGTAATCGTCAGCTGGAGCCGGCCGTCGGACGTGGCCTGCGAGAAGGTGTAGAGCATGCCCTCGATGCCGTTGATCTGCTGCTCGAGCGGCGACGCGACGGTCTCGGCGATGACCTTTGGATTCGCGCCTGGATAGGCGGCACGCACGACGACGGTCGGCGGCACGACTTGCGGGTACTCGCTGATCGGCAGCTGGAACAGGGAGATCGCGCCGGCCACGACGATCACGAGTGACAGGACGGCCGCGAAGATGGGCCGATCGATGAAGAACTGTGAGACTTTCATGACGCGTGTTCCATCTGCTCGACGACGGGAGTGACCTGCGCTCCCGGTCGAACGCGCTGCAGACCGTTGACGATGACGGACTCGCCGGCTTCGAGGCCGCTGCGGACGACGCGGAGACCATCAACGATCGGTCCCAGCGTGACGGCGCGATACTGGACGTCATTCTTCGGCCCGACCACGTACACGAACTTCTTATCGAGGTCGGTGCCGATGGCGCGGTCCTGAACCAGCAGGCCCGGGTAGGCTGCCGTGCCGGCAAGGCGCAGCCGCACGAACAGTCCGGGTGTGAGCTGACCGTCGGCGTTTCGAAAGACCGCCCGCCCGCGAATCGTTCCCCTGGTGCCATCGAGCTGGTTGTCGACGAAGTCCAGGCGACCAACCCGCGGGAAACCGTCGTCGCTCGACAGCGCCATGCGAACTGCCGTCGTGTCCGGCTTCCTGCCCACCGGAGCTTGAGCGAAGGCGGGCAGCCGGCCCCCCGCTCCCGCGCCGCTGTATTTCAGAAAAATCTGTTCGTCGGCGTCGAAGTAGGCGTGTACGGGATCGAGCGAAACCACGGTCGTCAGCAGCGTCGCTTCACCCGGGCCGCTCGACACGAGGTTGCCTTCGGTGACGATCGCTCTCCCGACGCGCCCGTCGATCGGCGAGGTGACCTGGGTGAATTCGAGGTTCAATTCCGCCGACCGGAGCGCGGCTTCGACAGCCGCCGTCTGCGCCGCCGACTCCTGCGCGAAGGCCGCGCGGCGATCATGTTCCTCGCGCGAGATCGCGTTCTCGGTCCGCAGGCGTTCCGCGCGCTGCAGTTCCGAATCGCCGCGCCGGGCAGTGGCCTTGGCGCGCGCAAGCTCGGCGCGCAGACGATCGACCTCCGCCTGGAACGGCCGCGCGTCGATCTGGAACAGCAGGTCGCCGCGGTGGACCATCGCGCCTTCGTCGAATCGCACGGCTGAAACCAAGCCGGAGACGCGCGGACGGACTTCCACGGAGTCGACGGCCTGAAGCCGTCCGGTGAATTCATCCCACTCGGTCACGGTGCGTTCGATGACGCTGGCGACGGTGACCTGTGGGGGAGGGGCTGCTGCCTGCTGCGCGGATGTCCGCGTGCAGCCGGCGGCGAGAGTGATGACGGTGATTGCCGAGACCAGGTAGAGGCCGACGTTTACGTCGGCCTTTCCGAATGTGTGTGCGCGTGTCATGTGTTGCAGTCTCTCGCTCTCGCGAGGCGCAAACAATCGGGCAGGAGGCGCACGTGACGCTCTGGCGTGCGGCCCAGGCCGGCGCCCGACCTCCTGCAGAGCGCTGTCTACGACTTTTGGACGAGGCGGGAATCGTCCCTGCGGGCAATGACGCCGCGACGGCAAACGGTTCGATAATGGAAGCGTTATGAGCAGTGCTGAGATGGACCCGGCAAGCGCGGTCCGCCTGAAGGCGGACACTACGACCAGCGATGTGGACGCTCTGCGCTCAGCGCTCGCGCAGGAAACCATCGAGCGGCGCCGCGCCGACTGCCTCGCGAAGATTCAGACCGACGTCGTGAAGATCGCCGTCGATCTGCTCGCGCGGGAGCCGGATATCGACGGCTTTTTCCGCGCGTTACTGCGAACGCTTGCCGACGAAGGCGAGAGTCACAAGGTCAGCGTCTGGCTCATAGACGACGATGAGCAGGGCTGCCATCTGTGGATGGCGCACCTGAATGGCGAGATCATCACCCCGACGCGCGCCGAGACTGCCATGTCGGCGTTTCCGATCGACGTCCTCGCGCAGCATCTGTATTCGTACGCGCCGGGGTGGAACAAGACCGTCGAGTACCTGGTGGACGACGAGCGGATGCCCGCCGTCATTCGGGACGTGATTCGACGTGATGGATTGAGCACAACCATCGTGTCGCCGCTGATCCTCGCCGAGAAGACGCTGGGCTGGATTACGCTGTGCACGCTGGAACGGCCGGATGCCTGCGCTGAGGGCCAGTGGTGGCGCGTCGCGCTCACCGAAGCCATCGCACGGCAGGCGGCCATGGCGCTGCATCACAGCCGTGTCGTCGATCAGATGCGCGTCGAGGAGCGGCGCAAGGCGATCCTCGAGGAGCGCAACCGGCTCGCGCGCGATATTCACGACAACCTGGCGCAGGGATTCGCCGCGATCCTCATGCAGCTGCAGGCGGCACAGCGCGAGGCGGGCCCGGTGCCACCATCGGTCGCGCGCAATATCGAGAACGCGGTCGATCTCGCCCGCACGCATCTGACGGAAGCGCGCCGATCGGTCGGCACGCTCCGTCCGACCGTCGGCACCATTGAAGACGTCGGCCAGGCGATCAAGCGGCTCGCGGAGCTCGGACAGCGCACGACGAACGTGCCGATCGACGTGCAGCTCGACGAGCTGCCGCGGTTCGGCGATGGCGTCGAGCGCGAGATCCTCGGCATCGCGCAGGAGGCGCTGGCCAACGCGGTCCGCCATTCCCAGGCCCGCCGCATCACCATCAGGGCCTCGAGCATCAACTCGCTGGGACTGCGACTGTCGGTGGCCGACGACGGGCGAGGCATTCCGGGCGATCGGTCGAGGGCGGGATTCGGGCTGACCAGCATGCAGGAGCGCGCCGATCGCATCGGCGCGTCGCTGACCATCGTCACCGCGCCGCGCAGCGGCACGGAGGTCGTG
>DASTBV010000005.1:0-18263 GCA_035711805.1 Vicinamibacterales bacterium | reverse complement strand
GCACCTGGCCCAAGGCGTATTGGCCTATCGCCGGCACGCCGATGCCGACGGTGGCGCCCCGGCCGAGGATCTTGTCGTCGTCCTCAATTTCAGCGACAACGAGTCGGCGCCGTGGATTCCGTTTCCGTCCGCTGGCATCTGGCGCGAGCAGATCGACGGGAAGCAGCCGGCCGTCAACGTCGCGACGGCCGGTCAGTGGCTGCCGGTGACCGTGCCGTCGAACTACGGCGCGGTCTACAAGCTCACCTGAGGTCCGAGATCCCTTACCGGTTTGGCTTGCCTGGTTCTTCCGACCAGCGGTGATTACACGCCGGGCACCAGCACATATTGACGCCGGGGAACTTGTCCTCGACAACGCCGACTGGTTTACCGCATGAGGGACAGACGAGACCGGTGCGCGGAGGAGTAGCAGGCATCCAGCTCGACTATCGATCTGCTAAGCCGTTGCGTCAATTGCACTTTGGTTGGATTGAGAATGCGGATTTGTGAAACATCGGGCACATCCGCCCGACAGACCTTGCAGAATCAGAGCGCGCGCTGAAGCAGATCGATGTTGTCGTGAGTGCGCGGCTGCAGCACGCGTTGGAGGAGTGCGGCGGGCGGGTGAAGGAAGCCGCCGCACGATTGGGAGCCAGAAAAAGCGTCTGGAAAAACTGAAAGCGGAGGCGCCGCGGTGTCGAACGGCCCACGCGGGCCACCGTCGGCGCCTGATCGGTCACAGCAGCGTTCGTCAGGGAAGCGCATGGTCAGGACGGCTCGTAGACAGCAACGTCGATGCCGGTCCGGCCGCGCGTGGAAACGGCTGCCAACGATGAACAGCGGCGTGCAGTTTCGCGAAGGAAATCGTTGGAACCACATCTGCACACCTGTACCGCGATGAAGCAACGGCGTGTCCCGGTGTTGTGCAACGGAACAGCGCTCGCGCAGTAGCGTGCACGTGGGTTTGTTTTCGGAGCAGGGGCGAGTGTCGGTATCGGCTACTTCACGCGCCGGCGGACTTCGTCGAAGAAGTTCTGCACCATCGCAATGGTGTTTTCCGGCGGCGGGGCTTTGCCGCCCGCCGGCGCGACAGGCGTAACGACGGCGATACGGCCGTCGGCGGCAAGATCCCAGCCCACTCCGCCGAGCTTCTCGACGCGGACGACAGGCGTGCCCGGCTCCCACGTGTCCCCTTCGACCGCGAACGGGACGGCAATGATCTGCTCGCCTGATTGATACAGCAGCTCCGATTTCACGCGCGACCAGCGGGGATTGCGGCCTCCGTTCGTGGACACCTGCCGCTCGAAGCGGACGCCGCCCGGCGGCGCACTCAACGCCCGGACGTAGATTTCGTCGCGGCCGCTTTTGGTACTGAGAAAAGCAATCCATCGCCCGTCAGGAGAAATCTCCGGCGCGATTTCAAAAAACTGCGGTGGGGAGAATCGCTCGGGCTTGCCGGCCTTCAACTGGCCGTTCTCTTCGGTCATCGTGACGGTATAGATGTTCCGCACGGTTGACGGTTTATTGAATGCTCCGTCGAGCGCTACGAAGGCGAGGCGATTGGTTTCCGGGTTGAAATTTCCGATATCCACAATCCGGACATCTGTGAGCACCGGCTGCGAATCGCCGCCGGCGGTGCGCGCCCAGTGCAGTACCCCGCCGGGAAACTGTGACAGGCCACCCGGCCCAAGCTTCAGGAACAGCAGATGCCGGCCGTCGCGGCCGATCCACACCGGGTCCACGCTGAGGGCGTCGAACGTGAGCTGGCGCGGCGCGCTGTCGCTGTTGTCGTGGACGGCGATATCAGGACCGGAACCGCGCAGCGTCGTCAGCAGCAGCCGCGTGCCGTCCGGCGACAGCCGCGGATCGAAATAGCCAGCAGCAGCGCGGACGAGCGGGAGCCGTTTTCCGCTCGTATCGATCCACTCGACCGTCGAGGACGCCTGTTGAGCGGGAACCGAGGGCTCGCCGCCCGCCGAGCGGCGATAGACCAGCGTTCCGTCGTCCGACACCGAAAAGCCGCCGACAGCAACCAGACCGGAATAGGTCGTCTTCACGTCGGTCACGAGCGGCACCGGGTCGCCCGTCGTCTGGAGCGTCTGCGGGTTGAAGCGAATGGCGAACAGCGTGTTCTTGAGCAGATACAGCAGGTGGCCGGTCGGGATGTACCTCGGCACGATGCCGTTTGGAAGAATCAGCTTGCGCATTCCTCCGCCGACCGGGATTGCCTCAATCGTCGTGACGTCGGTGGGACCGCCGGCAATGAAGAGGATCGACTTGCCCCCGGGGAGGACTTCCGGCCCCGCGTGAATGAGCTCATTGCCGGCGAGCTCGGTCAGCGGCACCGGCGGTCCGCTGTTGGCCGGAATCCGCAGCAGTCCCAATCGAATGCCGGAGACGAGGATGACGTCGCCTTCGCCCCACGTCACCTGGTTGGCGACGGACGGGACTTCCGCCAGCCGCAGCGGCGCACCGCCGTCGACGGACGCGCGATAGACGCGTGTGACCACGACAAAGACGATGGACCTGCCGTCCGGCGAGAAGGCCGCCGCGGTGACGCCTTCGCTGCCCGGCACCTCGACGATCCGGTCGTTGAGGTCTTCGAGACGGCGGATGTAGAGGCGATGCGGTGCGCCGCCGACGCTGGCGACGTACATGAGGCGCGTGCCGTCGGGAGAAAGAAGCAACGTGCGCCCCAGCGTGTCTGGTGTGAGCGCGACGTTGTTTCCGAGAAAGACATCCAGCCGCACCGGCGCGCGTTCGGGCTCTGAGCGCCACGGCGCCCAGTCCTCGACGCCGATTGCAACCGCCAGCAGCGCGGCAACAGCCCACGGCACGACGACGCTGCGCCGCGGCGCAACGACATCGCGCGCTACGACCGGCGGGTCGATCGCCCGGCCGAGGATGACGCGCGCTTCACCGATGTCGCGCAGGCGCGTCTTGACGTTGCGATCGAGACAACGGCGCAGCAGCTCACGCAGCGGCCCGGCCGGAATCGTCTCGAAGTCGATTGGCGCGCGCAGCACGTCGGCAAGAACGTGCGACGTCGATTCGGCGTCGCCAAACAGCCGCCGGCCGGTGAGCATCTCCCACAGCACGACGCCGAACGACCAGATGTCCGCGCGCTTGTCGGCCGGCTTCCCTGCCGCCTGCTCCGGCGACATATACGCCGCCGTGCCGAGAATCAGGCCGACGCCAGTCATCGCCGGCGAGGTGATCGTCGGCGACATCGTCGGATTCTGGTCCGCCTCAAGGCGGAGACTACGATCGTCTTGTACCTGGTCCGCCAGCTTCGCCAGGCCGAAATCCAGCACCTTCACCAGACCGTCGGGCCGCAGCTTGACGTTCGCTGGTTTCAGATCGCGATGCACGACGCCCTGCTCGTGCGCGGCTTCGAGCGCCTCGGCGATCTGACGCGCGATCGAGACGGCGTCGTCCTGCGGCAGAGGGCCCTGCGCAATCCGATCGGCCAGGGTCGGTCCTTCGACAAGCTCGAGGACGAGCACCGGCCTTCCATCGATCTGCTCGAGGCCATGGATCGCGCCGATGTTCGGATGGCTCAGCGAGGCGACGACCTGCGCTTCGCGGGTGAAGCGGGCGAGCCTGTCGGAATCGACGAGATGGTCCGGGAGAACTTTCAGCGCAACGTCGCGCCCGAGCTTCGAATCGCGCGCGCGATACACCTCGCCCATGCCGCCGGCGCCAAGCGTGCCGGTGACCTCGAAGGGCCCGACGCGCGTACCGATCTGCAGAGCCACTGCGCGGATTATAGGTTGCTGGGTTGCCTGGGTAGCCTGGGTAGCCTGGGTGGCTTGGGTGGCCTGGGTAGGCGCACAATACCGCGTCATGAATCTCTCAAAGCTCGCTGCCGCGACTGCAATGTCGGGAGCCGCCCTCACGTTCACTTCGCCTGCGTCCGCCGCCACCTGCGAGAGCCTGAGTTCCCTCGCGCTGCCGAACGTGGCCGTTACGCAAGCGCTGGTCGTCGGCGCGGGTCAGTTCTCGCCGCCGGGGGGCGGCGGCAAGGTGCCACCCGTCGCCGCGAAGCTGCCGGAGTTCTGCCGCGTCGCGGCGACGCTGACGCCGACGCGCGATTCGGACATCAAGATCGAACTGTGGATGCCGGCGCAGGGTTGGAACGGAAAGTTCATGGGTGTCGGCAACGGCGGTTGGGCCGGCAATATCAGCTACCCGGCAATGGCGGAAGCGCTCGGGCGCGGCTATGCAGTCGCGTCGACGGACACCGGGCACACGGGCAACGGCGGCGACGCCAGCTTTGCACTCGGCCATCGTGAAAAGCTGATCGACTTCGGCTATCGCGCGGTGCACGAAATGACCGCGGCCGCGAAAGCGTTCGTGAAGGCGTTCTACGACAACGCGCCGCGGCTCTCGTACTGGAATGGCTGTTCGACCGGCGGCAAGCAGGGGCTGACGGAAGCGCAGCGCTTCCCCGCCGATTACGACGCCATCCTTGCCGGCGCGCCGGCGAACAACTGGACGCGGCTGATGACCGGTCTGCTGTGGGCCGGCCGCGCCACGCTCGGCGATCCCGCCAGCCGGATTCCACCGGAGAAGTTCGCGGTGCTGAATCGTGCGGCGCTGAACGCCTGCGACGCACAGGATGGCGTGACCGACGGCGTCCTCGAGAATCCGCGCAGCTGCCGTTTCGATCCGCAGGTGGTGGCGTGCAAGGAGGGCGACGGCGCCGATTGCCTGACGAAGCCGCAGGTCGAAGCCGCGAAGAAGATCTACGGGCCGGCGACGAATCCGCGGACAGGCGAGGCCCTCTATCCCGGCTTGCCGCCGGGCAGCGAGCTCGGCTGGGGTCCGGCTGCGGGCGGTCCGGCACCCTTCCCGATCCCCGACAGCCATTTCAAATACGTGGTGTTCGAAGACCCGAAGTGGGACTTCCGCACGTTCGACTTCGACAGGGATTTCGCCCGTGCGGAAAAGATCGACGGCGGCACGCTGACGGCTGTCAATCCGGACTTGAGCGCATTTGCGAAGCGCGGCGGGAAACTGCTGATGTTCCACGGCTGGAACGATCAGCTGATCACCGCGCAGAACTCCGTCGACTACTACGAGAGCGTGCGGTCGACGCTCGGAGCGGCGCGCACGGACGCCACTGTGCGTCTATTCATGGCGCCGGGCATGATGCACTGCTCCGGCGGGCCGGGCCCGAACCAGGTGGACTGGATCACCGCTCTGGAACAGTGGGTCGAGAAGGGCGTCGCGCCCACTCGTATCGTCGCCTCGCGCTCGGCGAATGGAGTGGTCGACCGTACGCGCCCGCTCTGCGCGTATCCGCAGGTGGCGCGCTACAGCGGCAAGGGCAGCACGGACGAGGCGGCAAACTTCTCGTGCGTCGCGCCGGATGCGAAGCGGTGAAGATCTCGCGGAGAGATTTCCTCGCGTCGGGCGCGGCGGGCGTGCTGGCCGCGGCGTGCGATTCGCGGGTCCGCCTGAAGGCGGACACGACATTGGCGGCCGCCCAACAGCCGGCGCAGGGCGGGCGCACGCTGCTGAAGGGCGGCTGCGTCCTCTCGCTCGACCCGAAGGTCGGCGACTTCGCCGCGGCCGACGTGCTGATCGAAGGCTCGCGCATTGCCGCCGTCGGCCCAAGCCTGACGGCACCGGACGCGAACGTCGTCGACGCGTCTAACACGATCGTCATGCCGGGCTTCGTCGACACCCACCGCCACATGTGGCAGGGCGCGCTCCGCAACAGCCTGCCGAACGGGCTGATCGGCGACTACCAGAAGGAGATCCTCGGCGTTCGCGCCTTCATCCGTCCCGAGGACGTCCGCATCGGCAACCTGGTCAGCGCGCTCGGCGCGATCAACGCCGGTGTGACGACGGTGCTCGACTGGTCGCACGCTGCAAACAGCCCCGAGCATGCCGACGCGGCCATCGACGGCCTGCGGGCGGCCGGTGTGCGCGCGGTGTACGGATTCGGTGGTGGCATCGGCCCGGCAGTCCGCTATCCGGACGACCTCCGCCGCCTGCGCAAGCAGCATTTCTCATCCGCCGATCAACTGCTGACGCTCGCGCTCGCCAGCGGCATGTCTGCGAAGCAGTGGGCCGCCGCGCGCGACGCCGGTGCGCCGATCTCCGTGCACGCCGGCGGCTCGCTGGCCGGCCTGGAGAAGGCGGTCGGTCCGGACGTCACCTATATTCACTGCACCACGTTTACCGAAGGCGCGTGGAAGCTGGTGGCCGGCTCCGGAGGTCACGTCTCGATCGCCTGTCCCATCGAGATGGGGATGGGGCTCGGCGTCCCGCCGATCCAGCAGTCGCTCGACCACGGGATCCGTCCCAGCCTGAGCGTGGACGTCGAGACCGAGATGCCGGGCGACATGTTCACGCAGATGCGCTCGGTCTTCACGCTGCAGCGGATGCTGGCGACGAATCGCCCGCAAACCGACAAGCGGCCGCAACCTGCTCTGCTGACTGTGCGTGACGTGATCGAGTTCGGGACGATCGCCGGCGCGCGCGCCAATCACCTCGAGCGCAAGATCGGCACACTGACACCGGGCAAAGACGCGGACATCGTGATGCTGCGGAGCGACGCGATCAACGTGATGCCGCTCAACAACGCATACGGCGCCGTCGTCCTGGCCATGGACACGAGCAACGTGGACACGGTGTTCATCGCCGGCAAGGCGGTGAAGCTCGGCGGCCGGCTCGTCGGCGTCGATCTGGCGCGGATCCGCCGCGACGCGGAACAGTCGCGCGATTACGTTGCGGGCAAGGCCGGCTGGAGCAAAGGACGTCTAATGGACTGAGGGTATGCAAAAAGCAACGATGTGCTTCACCGCGATCGCGGTGCTCGCCGCCGAGCTTTTCATCCAGGCACAGGTGCCGTCGTTCGAAGTGGCGTCGGTGAGGCCAAGCGATTCGACGTCGATCGCTACCAGCGGCGGCCCCCTGGTCCGGCCGGAGCAGTTCCAGGTCGCACGCGCTCCGGTTCAATTACTCGTTTCGCTCGCCTACGGCGTCAACGGTGCGCGGATCACCGGCTGGCCGGAGTGGACGCAAAGGGTGCGGTACGACGTCCGGGCAAAAACTGCCAAACCATCCACCCGCCAGGAAGTGCTGGCAATGCTGCAGACGCTGCTTGCCCAGCGCTTCTCCCTGAAGGTTCATCGCGAGACGCGCGAGATGGACATCTACGCGCTGGTCGTCGCCAGGCCCGGCGCCATCGGGCCGAAGCTGCAGCGGGTCGAGGTCGATTGCGAAACGAAGGAGCTGCGCGATGGGTCCGGCCCGGGCCTCTTTCCGCCGGACGCGCGCCCGGCGTGTGGCATCAACCTGCGAACGATCAGAATGGTGGCGGGGCCCTCCATCACGACCAGTAAGCGCGCCGCTGTGACGATGGAGCAAATAGCCGCCAGCCTCGGAGAGGGTGTGGGCCGGCCGGTGATCGACCGAACCGGACTCACCGGCACGTTCGATGCGGAATTGACCTATGTGACAGAAAATCCGCCGGGCCCGTTTTTCCCGCCGCCATCGCGACCGCAACCGCCGCCCGACGGCGTGTCGCTGCGCGACGCCATCAGGCAGCAGCTGGGCCTGGACCTGCGCTCCGAGCGGGGGCCGGTCGAGTTCCTCGTCATCGATTCGATCGAACGCCCGACGGCGAACTGAATGGGTTGCCTTGGTTGCTGGGTTGCCCAGGTTGCCTGCGCCAAAACCCAGGCTACGTAGGCCACCCAGGCTACCCAGCTACCCCAGGCAACCTAAGATTCAGTCTTCGACTGGACGCTCGACGCGCACCACTTCCGTAACCGGCATGGGTAACCGTGCGGCCTCCAGCTTGAGCCCAAGCTGTTCCTGCAGCACCGTGAACAGCGAGGCCGCGTCCGGATCGGGCGGCGGCAGCTCCATGCCGGGTGGGGGCGACGGCGGAGTGAACGAGATGTCGAACTCCCAGTCCCCCATGAGCCCCGTGCGCTCGACGACCCGCCGCTGAGTCATCGCGGACAGCACGTTCGTCAGCGTTGCCAGCGGCCGCCCTCCGAACTGGATGCGCCCGACGCCGACTCGCATCCCACAGACCATCCGGTCCGGCGTGTTCGGATTCGGCGCAGGGGGACCACCCTTCGCAGCCTCGTCGGTGGCTCGCTGGATCGACAGGCAATCCGCCGTGGAGCGCCGCATCCCGTTGCCCAGGCGGTCGTCTCGATTCGCCCGGACGAGTTGATAGACCGGAATCTCGCGCGTCTCGCGGCGAATGGCGAGCTTGAAGCGATCCGCGAGCAGCGCCTGCGTCGCAATCATCATCGCGTCGAGCTGCCCCGGAGGCATCCTCGGCGGATCGCCGTCGATCCTCGCCACGATATTCCACCGATCGTCCATCAGCCACGATGGTCCACCGACGAGCTCGAACGGCTGCAGCTGGTAAGCAAAGCTGATAAGTGCCGCAAGCTGAATGTTGGTCGCCTCGAAGCGCCCGCCCGGAAACCGCTGGAGCCCGGCAACCGTGCCACCATCGCGGTTCTGCCTGATCGACGCCACTTCGAACCTTGAATTCGCGGGAGGCGCCGGGCTCTGAGCAGCGGCGGCCATCGTGCCCGCGATAGCGGCAACGGCAAGAAGCGTCGTCCTCACGAGGCATTGGACGCCTCCCGCTTGTAAGCGGTTGGCAAGCGGGGCCCGCGCGTGCGAATTTTTTCGCGTCAACCATCAGGTCGTTACAGGTCTGCCGGGATTCGTGCAATTCCTGCCCGCTCGACACGCCATGCTGATCGACTGCGTTCGATTTCCCTGTGTTTCTCGGTATCGCCGCGTCTCGATGCCCGGCCGACAGTATGCATCTGCTTTCGACCTCACTCCTGACAGGGAGATCGAACATTGAACACCTATTCGTTACGTGGCGTGATTCTGTTCATGCTGGCGCTGGTCGCCGTGTCCTGCGGGGGCGATACGAACCCGATCGGGCCGGCGAATCAGCCGGAGGTCGCGAACCTTCAGGACAACTTCCAGTTTCAGGCTTCAAATCTGACGGGGACGACGCAAACGTTGACGTACACGTGGCCCAACAGCGGCACGAGCGCGAATGTAAACCAATCGGGAACTGTATCGAGCGGCACCGCAACGCTGATCGTCCGGACGCCATCCGGCCAGGAGGCGTACAGCCGCGATCTGTCGCAGACGGGAACGTTCACGACTGCGTCAGGCTCTGCGGGTAATTGGCAGATCGAAGTGCGTCTGGTGAACGTCACAGGCACGCTCAACTTTCGCGTTCAGAAGCCGTAGCGCCAGCCGCTCGCCGCAGCGCCGCGCGGGCGAGCAGGCGCGTTGAATCCAGCGTCGGCAGCGGCGAGTTGGCGTCGTTGATGATCAAGGGGATCTCGGTGCAGCCGAGGACGACAGCGTCGCAGCCCTCCGCCTTCAGCCGCGCGATGATCCGCTGGAACCTCGCGATCGATTCCGGCGTGAAGACGCTGGTGACCAGTTCGTCGAAGATGATGCGGTTGCATTCCTCGCGGTCGTCCGCATCGGGCCGCGCGAAGTCGAGCCCGCGCTTCGCCAGCCGCTCCGGATACACCTCGCTCTCGACCAGGTATTTCGTGCCCGTCAGGCCAACGCGGCGGAAACCGCGGCGAACGGCCTCTCCCGCAACCACATCCGCGATGTGCAGCCACGGCAGCGGCGAGCGGGATTCGACGTGCGGCAGCGCCTGGTGAATCGTGTTGTCCGGACAGATCACGAAATCGGCGCCAATGGACGCCAGCTTCTCCGCCGACGCCAGCATCAGTTCACCGACGGCGTCCCAGTCTCCGCGATAAATCGGCTCCATGTATTGCGCCAGCGAGTAGGTGTGCATCGAGACTTCCGGATGCCCGTGACGGCCGGCCAGCTCAGCGCCTTCGACACAGATCGTGCGGTAGCAGAGCGCGGCGCCTTCGGCGGAACAGGCAACGATTCCGATGTGCTGCATGAGCTGGTCGGATTGACGGATGCGTGAGCGTCGGCTAGTTTACGCCGCATGTCCCTCACATCTGTCCTGCTGACATTCGCCACCCTGGCCGCGGCGTCGCAGATACAACCTCCGCTGGCTGTGCCGGGCGTGGTGAGGGTCCATGCCGTCGTCCGTCAGGACGGAAAACAGCAAATCTGGGAGATCGATCGGAGCCGTCTGGCGGCGCTGCCGCCCTGGACTCCGAACGCCGGGTCGCTGCCGCTGATCGCCTCGCGCGCGGTTGCCGCCGCGCAGACGTGGCTGTCGCAGCACCATCCCAACGTGAAAGGATGGACCGAGATCGAAACAGCGATGCATCGAATGAGCGCCGGCGGCCCCGGCGTTCCAACCTCGCCGAACGGCTGGTTCTACGCCGTGCGGCTGCAGCCCGCCAACGGTGAGCAGCTTCCTCCGACAGCAGCGCTCGCCGACGCTGGCCGGGTCTGGGTGGTGGTGTTGTTCGACGGTTCGGTGGTCGAGCCCAAGCTCGGGGACGCGCCGGGGGCGGACGCTTTCACAGCAGGCCCGGGAACCGGCATCGTCCCTCCGCGCGTCATCGTGAGTCCGCAGCCACGCTACACGCCGGAGGCGATGCGCGCGCGGATCCAGGGCACGGTGATCATGCGATGTGTCGTCAACACGAACGGCCTCTGCGAGGACGTCACGGTGACGCAGTCGCTCGACGCCGAGCACGGGCTCGATGAACAAGCCGTCAACGCGGCATTTCAGTGGCGATTCGCCCCTGGCACGAGGGACGGGCAACCGGTCAGGGTGGCGATAGTGATTCAGATGTCGTTCAACGTGAGGGACGATCGGAAATGAGCATCACGCGCGCGCTTCGAGCAACCCGTCTCGTACTCGCCGTTGCGGTGACGGCTCCATCCATCGTGTCGGCTCAGACCTCGGACAGCGGCGTCGGTGCAGTCCTGTCGCCATCCACCGCGACGAGCGTCACCAACATGCACATGACCATCCGCCGCAATCTGATCGAAGCGGCCGAAGCGATGCCTGCCGCGGACTACGCGTTCAAGCCGACGCCGCAAGTCCGCAGCTTCGCCGAACTGATCGGTCACGTGGCAACCGCAAACTACCTGTTCTGCTCGGTGGCCAAGGGTGAGCCGATGCCGTCGAAGGACAATTTCGAGCGGACGGTGACGGACAAGGCCGGCGCGGTGAAGGCGCTCGGCGCCGCGCTGACGTACTGCGACGGCGCCTACAAAGAAACCACGGACGCAAACGCGAACAACCCGGTGAAGCTTCCAGCGATCGGCGCGCCCGCAGGCCAGAGCACGCGCGCGCTGGTGCTGATGTTCAACACCACGCACAACAACGAGCACTACGGCAACGTCGTCCTCTACCTGCGCCTGAAGAACATCGTCCCGCCGTCCACGGCGCGGGTGCAGCAGAAGAAATAGGACGTTAATTCTGCCGATCGTGGGGCGCGCCTTGTCAGGCGCGCCACGCGGACCTCACAAGGTCCGCGCCACGATCACGGTCCGCGCCACGATGCGCTGCTCGAGGCCGGGCGTCACGCGAAGGTTTTGTCGTCCGCCGAGGGCCCGTAGAGCGCGGGCACCTTGGCGCCCATCAGCCGCAGATACACCGTCATCTGGCCGCGGTGATGCGCCCAGTGATTGATCGTCTCGCGCAGCATCTGGTGCCGCGGCATGTCCGCCACCACCTGGCCGCCCGCGAGCAGCTTCCAGCGCGTCTGCAGAAAGGCGTCGTCTACGCTTTCGAGCGCGGCCCGCGCGTCGCCGGCGGATTTCTCCAGCGCCGCGACGAAGTCGCTGCTGGACTTGCTCTCCGGCGGCCTGAACTGCTGTCCACCCTTGGGCGCGATGTCGAGCTCGTCCTGCTTGACGATCATCGCCAGCCACGACGGGATGGTTGCGACCATGTCGGCCAGGTAGCCGAAGGCCATCGACTTGTCGTGCGGCTTCCAGTCCCGTTTGTCCGGCGGCACCTGCTCCAGCGCGCGCCGGCTGCGTGGCACTTCCCGATCGAGCTCCGCCAGAAACTGCTCGGTCAGCTTCATCTCGCCTCCTGATCTATTGAACAATACCGTTTCATGAACCTTACCGATCTCGAGATTCTGGTCGAGTTCCATTACTGGGCAACGAAGCGCGTCCTGGATGCGGTCGAGCCTCTGACGCCCGAGCAATTTACAAAGGATCTGGGCAACAGCTTTCCATCCGTGCGCGACACGCTGGCGCATCTCTACGGCGCGGACTGGATCTGGTGCGCACGATGGGAGGGCGAATCGCCGTCCGCGCTTCCCGACGCGCAGCTCTTTCCCGATCTCGCCTCGATACGGCGCGCGTGGGACGCACACGAGCCGAAGGTGAGGGCGGTCCTGAAGCGGTTCGGCGAGATCGGCGTCGATCAGCCGTGCGAATACGTGCGCAATGGTGTCCGCCAGGCGCAGCCCTTCTCGCATACGCTCCAGCACGTTGTGAATCACGGCACGTATCACCGTGGGCAAGTCGTGACGATGCTGCGGCAGCTCGGAGCGGAGGCGCCGACAACGGATCTGATTGCCTACTATCGCGAGCGGCAGGCCGTCTGATCGGCAGGAGTTCACAATGGCTGAAAACCTGATCCACCGGCTGTTGCCACATCAGGGGTGTGTCATCACGCGAACCGACGACGGCATCGGCATCGCCGGTTCGGCACTGAACTGGGTGATGTCCGCCGGCGTGGCGCCGATGGTGTGCCGGACGCCGTTCGTGTTTCGCGTGGTCGGAAAAACGGACTCCACCAACCTGCGCATGCACTTCCATCGCGGCGAGCTGATCTTCAACTGGGAGTGCAACGTGCGGGAGCTGCGCGTGCACGATCCGGCGACGGGCGAGCACCACAGCGTGAAGGACAAGGGCTTCATCACCACCAACGAGTTCCACGACATCGAGTGGGAGATCCGGCTCGATCGCATGCGCGTGATCGTGGACGGCGAAGTCCGCTACGACGGTCAGGAGGACTACTCGGGCGGCTTGGAACGCACGTGATGACTTCTGGTCCGCCTGAAGGCGGACACTACGACCGCGACGGTCCGCCTGAAGGCGGACGCTTCGACCGCATACCCCGCGGATACCACGGACCTGACGGGCGCTACGAGCCGGCACACTACCAACGTGGCCGAACGGTACGCTGGCTCGCGGTCGCGTGCGTGGCGTGGGTGTTTGCGGCAGCCACCTACGCGGTGCTGCGCTTCAACTTCGAGCGGGCGCCGGTCGTGCACGTGCGGTGGTCCGCCGCCGTTGACGACAGGACGCGCGCCGGCCTGGAACAGCAGTTCGCACTGACCGACGGGACATTCGACTCGGGCCAGACCTGGGTCTACGTCCTCACCACGACGTCAGCGGACAACATCCGGTCGCTCGTGCAGTCGCCGGCTGTCGAAGACACCCACCACATCGATCGTCAGCAATTTCTCGTCTCAGCGGCCGCCCCACAGCGCGGTCCATACATCGGCCGCGGACCGGCGTGGCTGCCGGCCGGTTTGCAGATTTCGACCGCCGCGTTCCTGATCGCCGGTGTGCTGGCGCTGGGCGTCGGGCTGGCGCCGGCGGCAGTGCCACATCTCGCCAGCCTCTCCATGGCTGCGGCCCTCGTTGCGCTGTCGGCCGCGTACTTCATCGAGCTTCGCGAGGGCGCTGCCGCGGCGCTCGGCTTCCGCGTCGGCGACTGGCTCGTGAACTACGGGAGCGGATTCGTCCGCCGCGGCCTGCTCGGGTCGCCGATCATCTCCGCGGCGACGGCGCTCGGCACAAGGCCTGAGTGGATCGTGCTGTCGCTGCAGACAGTGCTGTATGCGCTGCTATTCGTCTTGCTGTTCCTCTTGACCCGGCAGAAGCGACCGAACGTCTGGTTTCTCGCGTTCCTGTTTTCGCCGGCCGCACTCCTCTTTCCGCTGTATGACGAGGCGGTGATCGGCCGCAAGGACGTGCTGTTCTTCGCGGCGTTCGCGCTCTACGCCTGGTGGATGCCCCGGCCCGCGTCACGCCGGGCCAGCGCGGCGGCGTTCGTGCTCGGCGCAGCGGTGACGCTCGCGCACGAGATGTTCTTCTTCTTCACACCGTATTTTTTCGTGATGCGGGTTTTCCGGCTGGAGGTCCGCCTGAAGGCGGACACTACGACGGCGGTGGACCTCCGGCCGGACACACGTAGTGTCCGCCTTCAGGCGGACCCGCCGCACTTCGCTCCCGAGCTCTCGCTGTTCGCCGGCGCGCTCATCGCGCTCCTGCTCGTCGCCACCATCGGCGCCGACCTTCGCGGCGCCGCGCAATGTGCCGGCCTTCTCGCCCGCGGCTTCGACAAGGACCTCTGCACCGGCATCATGGAATATCCCGTCAGCACGATCGGTGCGTCGCTGCGGGAAACGGCCGCTACGGTCAGGGCGGAGCCCTATCTGCGCGACTATTCAATCGCGGCGGCGCTGGCGGCGCTGCCGCTGTTGCCGCTCGTTGGTTCCACCGGGCGACGCGTTCCGCGCACGGCCGTCCTCAGCTTTCTCGCTGCCCTCGTGTTCACGCTGCCGCTGTTCGTGCTGGTGATCGACTGGGGCCGGCTGCTCAACATCCACGCCATGGCGATCTCCGTTGTGATCGCGGCGTTTCTGCTCGACGAACCGGCGTCGGCGTTCGGCGCCAGGCAGGCCTGGTTGCGAATCGCAATCCTGCTGATAATCGCGCTGTACCTGACCGGTTGGAGCATTCGCCACTGCTGCGAAGCGCCGCTGAGAGGAGGACTGCTTGGATAGCGGTGGCCCGGCGCTCGTCGTCGCCCCGCTGAAAGACGAGGCGGATGCGGTCTGCCGCCGGCTCGCCGAGCGAGGGTTTCCGTCGAACCCGGCGCAGATTGGTGCGCTCACCTGCGCCGTTGTGCCGGCGCTCGACATGATCATCGGCATCGGAGGCGTGGGCAAGGCGCAGTTCGGCGTGCAGGCCCAGCATCTGCTCGACCGCTGCCGGGAGGCGAGGCTGCTCATATGCGTCGGCGGCGCGGGCCAGTTGAGCCCGGACGTAACAGTGGGCGACGTCATCGTCGGAACGCGCACGATCGAGCACGATTACCGCGAACGGTTCCATCCGAGACCCTCGCCGAGCTATCAGAGCGATGCCGCCGCGCTCGCCGGGCTCGAACACGCCGTCGCGGCGCGCGAGCTCGACTTCCGCGTTCACTTTGGACCGATCGCCAGCGGCGACGAGGACGTGGTCGACACCGTTCGACGGGCACAGCTGTATGCGGAGACGGACGCGCTGTGCGTGGCGTGGGAAGGCAGCGGCGCGGCCCGTGCCGCCCGGTTCACCAACGTGGGGTTCGTCGAACTGCGAGTGGTGACCGACGCTGCAGACGAAACAGCGGCGGCGTCATTTCACGCCAATCTCGATCGAGTGATGCCGCACATCGCCGATCTGCTGGCCGCGTGGCGATCAGCTCTCGGCGAGCGAGGTGAGCCACTTGGGCTCTGAGCTCGCCGGCGCGAGCGACAGCCGGTCCAGCAGCGCGGACGGCTCCGCCTCCGCCGCGACAATCGCCCGGTTCTGCGGCTTCAGGAATCCATCCGCCACGGCGCGGTCGAACAGCGCCAGCAGCGGATCGTAAAAGCCGCCCACATTGAGCAGCCCGCATCGCTTCCGGTGCAGGCCGAGCTGCGTCCAGGTGACTGCCTCGCAGAATTCCTCGAACGTCCCAAACCCTCCCGGCAACGCGATGAATGCGTCCGCGAGCCCGGCCATCGTTGCCTTGCGCTCGTGCATCGATTCGACAACGCGAAGATCGGTCAGGCCGGCGTGGGCGATTTCGCGATCGCACATCGCCTTCGGTATCACGCCGATGACCTCGCCGCCGCCAGCGAGGACCTCGTCGGCAAGAAGCCCCATCAGGCCGACGCAGGCGCCGCCGTAGACAAGGCCGACGCCGCGGCGGACGAGCTCGGTTGCCAGCATCGCCGTAGACGTGCGGTAGTCGTCGCGGTTGCCGTTGCTCGAGCCGCAGAACACACAGACACGGCGCAGGGACACGCCTCTAGTGTGTCATCGGAACATTTCAACTGAATCCCAGAATAAAGGGGAACGTGGCGGCGATTCCTTCCAGGCAAACCGCCGGAAATCGCCACGATCGCGGGCACCGGGCACGGCTGACTGCTTGCACTTGTCCGCCGCAGCCCCCCGCGGGGAGGGGGCGGACGGTGTCACCGTGGTCAAAGTTGAACTGCACTCACACTCGGCGGACGACCCGGTCGACTACATCCCGCACTCCACGTGCGAGCTGATCGAGCGGGCGGCCCAGCTCGGCTACAACGCGCTGGCGATTACGCTGCACGATCGGCAAATCGATTTGCAGCCGTTTGCCGACCTTGCCCGGCAGCGCGGAGTGACGCTGATTCCAGGAATGGAGCGGACGATTCAGGGCAAGCATGTGCTGCTGCTGAACTTCAGCCGCGCCGGCGCCGAGGGCGTCGAGACGTTCGAGGACCTGGCACGGCTGCGCGGGCGCGAACGCGGCCTCGTCGTGGCGCCGCATCCCTATTTTCCGGACACGAGCTGTCTGGGCCGGTTCCTCGAGTCCTATGCGGATCTCTTCGACGCGGTTGAATACAACGCGATGTTCACGCCGTCCATCAACTTCAACGAGCGCGCGGTTCGGTGGGCCACTCGGCATCGCAAGCCGCTCGTGGGCAACGGCGACGTGCATCGGCTGCGGCAGCTCGGCTCGACGTTTTCCCTGGTTGACGCCGCGAATACTCCCGACGCGATCTGCGAGGCCATTCGCCGCCATCGTGTGCAGGTCGTTGCCGCGCCGCTGGCATTTCACACGGCGGCCGGGCTGATGGCGTCGATGTGGGCGGCCAACCTCCGTACCAGCGCCGCCCAGGCGCGTTCCAGCGAACACTCGCCGGCACGGATCTGATTCGCAGCGGGTCCGCCTGAAGAGCCTGCCTCGCCGAAGCACGATGGCGCGAAGGCGGGCGGACACTACGGCCGTGTCGAAAGGGCTGTCAGAATATCCCCGTGCCATTCGACGGTAACCGGCGCCGGCTGTTCACCCTCGCGGGGCTTGCTGTCTTCGTTATCGTGACGGGCGCTCACGCGCAGACGGGGAAACCGATCGCGTCGCGCTTTCCAGGCCCTGACCAATCGTTTGAGGTCGCGTCGGTGAAGGCGAACCGATCGGGGGCCACTCAGTGGGACTTCGATTCGCCGCCAGGCCGCGTGGTCGGGACGAACGTACTGCTCCGCGACCTGATCCGCTTCGCCTACTACATCTACGGCGGAGATTGGGACGTCCGGATCGCCGGTCCTGACTGGATCAAGACGGCCCGTTTCGACGTCGACGCGCGGACTCCCGGAACGGTGCCCCAGGATCGGGCGATGTCGATGCTGCGTCATCTGCTGGCGCAGCGGTTCGGCCTCGCGGTTCACTACGAGCAGCGGGAGCATTCCGTCTACGCGCTGGTCATCGCCCGGAGCGATCGCCGGCTTGGGCCGCAGCTCAAACCGAATCCAATCGATTGTTCGACTCTCAGCGGGCCTCCTCCAATCGACTCGGAGCGACCGATTTGCGGAAGCCGCGGTGGTCCCGGACGGCTGAGTGGCGGCGGCATGAGCATGCAGCAGCTCGCACTCCAGCTGGCGTCGATCGCCGGGCGAACGGTCGTGGACGAGACCGGTCTTGGAGGTGCGGGATTCGACTACGAGCTGCGATGGTCTCCCGACCCGGCAAATCCCGACGGCCCTTCGATCTTCACCGCCATCGAAGAACAACTTGGCCTGAAGCTGGTTCCAAAGTCAGGGCCGGTCGAGGTTCTGGTGATCGATTCGATTTCCGAGCCGACGCCGAACTGACGTCGAATCGCGGCGTCTGCGCGGTCATAATCAGCGTCATGGTTCAGAGGCGACACCGGTTCGCCGCTCGATTGATCCTCATCCTGGCGCCGGCGCTCGCAACTGCCCAAAGCGACAGGCCGGAACCCGATGCGCTGCGCGGCCTGTCCACGGTGGACCTCGTCGCCGAGGCGTTTGGAGAGCTGCCGGATCCGAAGCAAGCCAGCCTGGCCATGAGAACCGCGATCGAGGCCCGACTCGGGCTGAACGGGATCAAAGCCGAGTACGACGCGTCGAAGGCCGCGACGTTGCCGCGCATTCATCTGGTTGCGTACGCCGTCAGAAGCGACGACTTCAAACACTACGCCTACGACGTCAGCCTGAGCGTCAGTCGCATGGTGCAGATGTCGGTGCCACCTGAAAACAGGAACACGAACGTCAGGGCGACGGTGTGGCGTAAATCGGTGCTCCGTATCGTCCTGCCCGGTAAT
>DASTBV010000004.1:0-2121 GCA_035711805.1 Vicinamibacterales bacterium | reverse complement strand
GAACTCCAGCTCGGTGATCAATAGCTGATTAGGGTTGCGATCCGGGATCACGAGGGCGTAACCATAGTTGTGGCTGACAACACCGATATAGGCCGCGGCCTTTCGCACCATCCCCAGAGAGGATTCTAGCCCGCATTATTCACGAATGAGTCTGATGCAGCGCCATCGCCCTCGGTGAGCACGATGATCGACGGCGACGTGGCGGTGGAGCGTGTCTCAGACCGGTTCAACGGAACGTCGGTGCGGCAAAACGATGGTGACGGAGCGTGCATGAAGACACCTCCATCCCGCCCGGCAGTCCAACGAGAAATCCTGACGCGGGGTACGCCGTTATGCCGGGGCGCGAGCCATGGCGCGATGACAGCTGGTGAAGACCGGCTGACCGGGCCAGGACGATGCGAGATGAAACCAGAGCCGTCGGACACTCCGGACGACGCGGCCCGCGACTTTGAGCAAGTGGAGACGAATCGTGCCAATCGTTGCCGACGCCAATCGGGTCCCGGCCAGGACCGCGCGACGGAAGTACGCGAGCAGCAGCAGGGCGAGGCTATGGAGCTGCAGCCGAAACGCATTCGCGCGGAAGCGATGACAGCTGAGCCGATCGGCGTGGATATCGAGTTTGAGCTCCTTGATCCAGTTCTCCGACGTGCCACGCGCGTCGTACCACGCGATGAGATCGGCGGCGCGGCCCCGGCGATTGGTGACCATGAAGCGGACGTTGAGGCCCGTCGCGGTGACGTCGATCTTGACCAGAATTCGCCGATGATGCGGCCACGACTTCGCGCGATGCCAAAAGCTGGTGCGGATGTGAACGGGCCGTCCGCGCCGCTCGTAGCGGGCCTGCGCTGTCGTGACCAGCGATGCGACGCGCGCCTTGAAGACGCGATTCGTGCCGATTCCGAGCACGTAATAGACGCCTTCGGCTTCCAGCTTGGCTTCGACGGCCGGTGTGGCCATGCCCGCGTCGGCGCGCAGGAAAATCGGCGTGTGCGGAAACCGCCGGCGCAGCGGCGGCAGGAGATGCCGCAGCTCGTCGACGACCCCGGTCGCGCTCGCATCCCGGCCGGGACGCAGCCGCGTCCGCAGCAGCAGGCCGGTGCGGCCTTCGAACCAGACCAGCGGGTGATACATGTGCTGGTCATACCAGCCATGAAACAGCGCGAGCTGCTGCGTCCCGTGCGTCGGATCATCCGTGCTGTCGAGATCGAGGATGAGATCGGGCGGGTGCTCATCGGGGCCGTAGGCGTAGGCACAGAACCAGTCGACGCCCGTCCGCGCGAGGCACTGGATTGCGGGCCACTCGATCGTGTTCTCCAGCCGCGACAGCGTCGGTTGCGAACCGAGGGGCGTCCGACCATCCGCCGCGACGACCTGAAACGTCGGATCATGGCGAAGCCGGTCGGCATCGTTGACGTCCTCGTACCCGGCCGCAATCTGATACAGCCGCTGGCGGACGAGCGCGTCCAGGTCGTGCGTGATGTAGCGCGCGTCTCGCGTGTCGGTGATCCGGCTGACCACATCGCCGCTGAGCCCCAGTTGCTCATCGAATTCTCGAACGAGCAGCAGGCCGGCATCGCTCGTGAGGGTGCCGCCAGCAAAATCGACGATGAGTTTCGGTTGGAATCCGAAGCCAAGTTGCGTATAACAGTCTGTAGCCATCGCCCCTCCTCGGGTCGCGCTCCTTCGAGGCCTAAGACACCGCGAAAGTACCACGACTTCTTCGAGGGCGATGGCGTTTTTACGTACTCATTCGTGAATTATCCGGGCTAGGAGAAGGCGGGCGATCCGCAGCAGTCCTCGCGTGGACTTGTTTGTCTCCATTGCGGCAGCCGTGACCGACTCTCCGACGAACACGTCGTACCGTTGTCGCTGGGCGGCAACTTGGTGGTTCCGAAGGCTAGTTGTTCTGCGTGCGCCAAGATCACGTCTGGCTTCGAGCGGCGGGTCGTCCGCGGGTTCATGTATCACGGGCGGGTTGTGGCCGGTTTCCAACTCGCCGGCCCAGGGAACGCCCCACGAAGGTGCCGTTCACCCTCATGCGCGACAACCGGATCGAGGAGGTCATGCTTCCAGCGAACGACGCCAGTGCATTCCTCATCCTGCCAACGCTTAAACCGCCAG
>DASTBV010000003.1:0-30032 GCA_035711805.1 Vicinamibacterales bacterium | reverse complement strand
CCGGACGACGGACGTGACCGGGTCGCTGAAGCTGCCCGAGGGGGTGGAGATGGTGATGCCGGGGGACAACACGACGATCTCGGCGGAACTGCACGTGCCGGTGGCGCTGGAGAAGGGCGCGCGGTTCGCCATCCGTGAAGGTGGCCGCACCGTCGGCGCGGGAACGATTACCGAGATCGTGGAATAGCAGTCGAGCAGGACAACGACATGGACAAGATTCGCATCCGCCTGAAGGCCTACGACTCGCGCATTCTCGACCAGTCGACGGGCGAGATCGTCGACACGGCCAAGCGGACGGGCGCGCGGCTCGCAGGCCCGATCCCGCTGCCGACGGCCAAGAACAAGTGGACCGTGCTGCGCTCGCCGCACGTCGACAAGAAGTCGCGCGAGCAGTTCGAGATCCGGACGCACAAGCGGCTGATCGACATCTTCGAGCCGACGCCGCAGACGGTCGACGCGCTGATGAAGCTCGACCTGCCGGCGGGTGTGGACGTGGAAATCAAGGCGTTCGGAAAAGATCACGGGCGATAACCCGACCGCGTTGGCCGGGTACCGCGGCGCATGACGCCATCGACGCGGACCCGGCGGGAAAACGGACATGGTTACTGGACTGATTGGCAAGAAAGTCGGCATGACGCAGCTGTTCGCCGCTGACGGCACCGTTGCGCCTGCCACCGTGCTCAAGGCCGGACCCTGCGTCGTCGCGCAGGTGAAGACGACCGAGACCGACGGCTACGAGGCGGTGCAGCTGGGGCTCGTCGAAGCGAAGCCGACCAAGGAAAACAAGGCGAGTGCGGGTCACTTCAAGAAGGCGGGCGTGCCCGCCACCCGCGTCCGCCGCGAGGTGAAGGTCAAGGCCGGCGGCGATGCCGCCAAGCCGGGCGACATCGTCAACGTGTCGATCTTCGCCGACGGCGAGCGCGTGGACGTGATTGGGACCAGCCGCGGCAAGGGCTTTCAGGGCGTCGTCAAGCGCCATCACTTCCGCGGCGGCCGCATGAGCCATGGCTCGATGTTCCACCGGGCGCCGGGGTCGATTGGCGCCTCGTCCTACCCGTCGCGTGTCGTCAAGGGGATGCGGATGGCGGGGCACATGGGCGCGGATCGCGTCACCGTCAGGAATCTGAAGGTGCTGCGCGTGGACGCGGAGAACAACCTGCTGCTGCTCGAGGGCTCGGTGCCCGGCGGGCCGAACAGCGTGGTGCTCATCCGCAAGGCGGTTGCGGCGAAGCCGATCAGGGTCGCGCAGGCCGAGCCGACGAAGAAGAAGGGGAAGAAGTAGCTTCCGCCTTCAGGCGGAAGGACGTGAACCATGCAGATCGACGTCGTCAACCAGCAGAACGAGAAGGTCGGCACCCTCGACCTGTCCGACGAGGTGTTCGGCGGCCGCGTGAAGGTGGACCTGATCCACGAGTCGGTGGTCCGGGCGAACGCGGCGGAGCGCCGCGGCACGCACGCGACGAAGACGCGCGCGATGGTCAGCGGCACCGGCAAGAAGCCGTGGCGGCAGAAGGGTACCGGCCGCGCCCAGGTGGGCGAGGCGCGAAATCCGTTGTGGCGGAAGGGCGGCACCGTGTTCGGGCCGCAGCCGCGCAGCTACGACTATCGCCTCCCGCGCAAGGTCGAGAAAGGCGCGCTGCGCGCCGCGCTGTCGCAGAAGCTGCAGGACGGCGCCGTCACCGTCATCGATGCGCTGACCATCGCGGAGATCAAGACGAAGGCTGCCGCGGACATGCTGCGGCGGCTCGGCGTGGACGGCAAGACGCTGCTCGTCGACGTGAAGCCCGAGGACAAGCTGATGCTGTCCGTGCGCAACATCGACGGCGTACGCCTGCTGCCGAGCAACCGGATCAGCGCGCGCGACGTGATGGACACGCGGAAGGTCGTGCTGACGCGTGCCGCGCTCGAGAAGTTACAGGAGGCGCTCGGTTAAGTCGCGAAATGCATCCTGAATTCTGAATTACAGAGCTCTTATGAAACTGACTGACGTAATCCGCCGCCCCCTCATCACCGAGAAGACGACCGTCATCCGCGATGACGGCCGCACGCTCGTGTTCCAGGTGGCCAGGGACGCCAACAAGATCGATATCAAGCGCGCCGTCGAGCAGCTGCTCGGTTCGAAGGTCGAAAGCGTGCGCACGTCGCGCGCGCACGGAAAGATGAAGCGTCAGGGACGCTACGTCGGCCGGCGGGCGGACTGGAAGAAGGCGTACGTAAAGCTGCGGGAAGGCGAAAAGCTGCCCGAGTTCCTGCAGGGAGCGTAGGTCGAACATGCCTATTCGCAAATTCAACCCGACGTCGCCCGGTTCGCGCTTCCGGACCGTGCAGACGTTCGACGACATCACGACGAACGAGCCGTATCGACCGCTCACCGAAAAGCTGGAACGGTCCGGCGGACGCAACAACCGTGGCGAGCTGACGGCGTGGTGGCGCGGCGGCGGCCACAAGCGGCTCTACCGGATCATCGACTTCAAGCGGGACAAGAAGGACATTCCCGGCCGTGTCGAGACGATCGAGTACGACCCGAACCGGTCGTCGCGCATCGCGCTGATCACCTATCCGGACGGCGAAAAGCGATACATCCTCCAGCCGGCGGGCATCAAGGTGGGTGACACGGTGGTAGCGGGTGATGCCGTCGACATCCTTCCGGGCAACTGCCTGCCGCTGAAGAACATCCCGCTGGGCACGCAGATTCACAACGTCGAGCTGCGGCCCGGCAAGGGTGGCCAGATCGCGCGCAGCGCCGGATCGTCCGTACAGCTCGTGGCCCGCGAAGGAGAATACGCCTCCGTCAAGATGCCGTCGGGCGAGATCCGGAAGATCAACGTCGAGTGCGTCGCCACCATCGGCCAGGTTGGCAATCTCGATCACGAGAACGTGTCGATCGGCAAGGCCGGGCGCAGCCGGTGGCTGGGCAAGCGGCCGCACGTGCGCGGCGTCGCGATGAATCCGGTGGATCACCCGCTCGGCGGCGGCGAGGGCAAGACGTCCGGCGGCCGGCATCCGGTGACGCCGTGGGGCCAGCCGACGAAGGGCTACAAGACGCGCCGGCGGAAGAACACCGACAAGTTCATCGTGCAGAGGAGACCGAAGTGAGTCGTTCACTGAAGAAGGGGCCGTTCGTCGACACGCCGCTGCTCGAGAAGCTCGAGGCGATGAACCGCGCGAACGAGAAGAAAGTCATCAAGACCTGGTCGCGCCGTTCGACGGTGGTGCCGGAGATGGTGGGACACACGATGGCGGTGCACAACGGCAAGAAGTTCATCCCCGTGTACGTGACCGAGAACATGGTCGGCCACAAGCTGGGTGAGTTCGCGCCGACGCGCACGTTCAAGGGCCACACCACGAAGACGGAAAAGGCGGCGGCCACGGCGGCCGCGCCTGCTCCCGCCGGCAAGGCGTAACCGCGAAGACCGCGACGATCGCGAAGGACGCGAAGGACATGATTGAGGCACAAGCAACAGCGCGCGGCGTGCGCACCTCGGCCCAGAAGGCAGGCCTGGTGTGCGAGCTGATTCGCGGCAAGAACGTCAACCAGGCGCTGGCGACGCTGCAGTTCACGCGCAAGACGATCGCCCGCGAGCTGGCGAAGGTGCTGCGCTCGGCGGTGGCGAACGTGCAGCAGAAGGACGGCTTCAGCGGCGACATCGATCGGTTGTATGTGGCGGCGTGCTACGCGAATCAGGGTCCGTCGATGAAGCGCGTGCGGCCGGCGCCGATGGGCCGTGCGTACCGCGTGGTCAAACGCAGCGCGCACCTGACGGTGCGGGTCGCGGAGCGGCCGCTGAAGATTGCGCGCGTGGCCACCGAGGCTGACGCCGCGGCGGCGAAGCCGGCGCGGGCGCGGAAGACGGCAAAGAAAGCAGAAGCGAAGGCTTAAAGGAGAGAGACGTGGGCCAGAAGGTTCACCCGTACGGGTTCAGGCTCGGCTTCAACAAGACCTGGCGTTCGCGCTGGTTCTCGGGGAAGGACTACGCGAAGCTGCTGCACGAGGACCTGGCGCTCCGCCAGGATCTGAAGAAGCGCTTCTCGCACGCCGGGGTGTCGCGCATCGAGACGGAGCGCGCGGCCAACAACCTGAAGATCGACATCTACACCTCGCGCCCGGGCATCATCATCGGCCGCAAGGGCACCGAGGTCGACAAGCTGAAGCAGGAAATCCAGAAGCGGACCAACCGGCAGGTCTTCATCAACATCCAGGAGATCCAGAAGCCGGAGCTGGAGGCGCAGCTCATTTCCGAGTCGGTGGCCGTGCAGCTCGAAAAGCGCGTCGCCTTCCGCCGCGCGATGCGCAAGGCGGTCGAATCCGCCCTGCGGTTCGGCGCGCGCGGCATCAAGGTGCGCGTGTCGGGACGGCTGAACGGCGCGGAAATCGCGCGCTCCGAGTGGTACCTCCACGGCCAGCTGCCGCTGCAGACGCTGCGCGCGGACATCGACTACGGGTTTGCCGAAGCGAACACGACCTACGGGCAGATCGGCGTGAAGGTGTGGCTCTACAAGGGCGAGCGCCTGGTGCCGCGCGTGGGCCGCGATGAAGAGTACAGGGATCGCGCGCCGCGGCGGCCGGCGGGACGGGCATAACGAACGTTCGCGCTTCCAAATGCCCATTCCCGGTTCGTGTTCAGGTTCGAACAGCGAACTGCGGACTGAGAACTGAGAACCGAACGTGAACACGAACGGAGAAGAGTGAACCCGGAAGGGTGAACGGTAAGGATTACGAATCATGTTGATGCCGAAGAAGGTCAAGTACCGCAAGCAGCAGCGCGGGCGCATGGCCGGCAAGGCGTGGCGCGGCTCGGATGTGTCGTTCGGCGACTACGGGCTCAAGGCGATGGAGCCGTGCTGGATGCGGGCGCGCCAGATCGAGGCGGCGCGCGTGGCGATGACGCGCTTCATCAAGCGCGGCGGCAAGATCTGGGTGCGGGTGTTCCCCGACAAGCCGATCACCAAGAAGCCGCAGGAAACGCGCATGGGCAAGGGCAAGGGTGCGCCGGAGGAATGGGTGTGCGTCATCCGCCCCGGCCGGATCCTGTTCGAAATGGAAGGCGTGAGCGAGACGGACGCGCGGCGGGCGATGCAGCTGGCCGCGGCCAAGCTGCCGATCAAGACGAAGTTCGCCACGCGCTTCGCACAGGAGAAGGCGTCATGAAGCCCGCGGAAGTGCGTGAACTGAGCACCGACGAACTGCGCGGACGCGAGAAAGAGCTCGACGACCAGCTGTTCCGGCTGCGCATCCAGAAGTCGATGGGCCAGCTCGAGGCGCCGGCCAAGGTGGCCACGCTGCGCCGCGACCTGGCGCGCATCAAGACAGTCCTGCGGGAAAGGGACACCACGGCCCTGCGGGAGAGGGATACACAGCGATGAGCGTCAAGGCACAACTGACCGGCACCGTGGTCAGCGACAAGATGGACAAGACGGTCGTCGTCTCCGTCGAGCGGCAGGTCCGCCACGACGTATACGGCAAGATCCAGCGCCGGACGTCCACGTTCGTCGCCCACAACGAGAACAACGAGGCGAAGATGGGCGACACGGTCGCCATCGCCGAATCGCGTCCGCTCAGCCGCCGCAAGCGGTGGATCGTGACCCGAGTGGTCGCCAAGGCACCACAGGTCTAGGAGACAGCCATGATTCAGATGCGCTCGATTCTGGACGTCGCCGACAACTCGGGAGCCCGCAAGATTTCGGTGATCAACCCGATTGGCGGCTCGACGGGCCGTTACGCGCGCCTCGGCGACATCGTCACCGCGTCGGTGAAGGAAGCGACGCCGGACGGCACGGTGAAGAAGGGGCAGGTCGTCAAGGCGGTGATCGTGCGGACGCGCAAGGAACAGCGGCGCCGCGACGGCAGCTACATCCGCTTCGACCGCAACGCCGCCGTGCTCATCAACGACAGCAACGAACCGATCGGCACGCGCGTGTTCGGTCCCGTTGCCCGTGAGCTGCGCGAGCGGCGGTTCATGAAGATCATTTCGCTCGCGCCAGAGGTTCTCTGAATTCTGAATTCTGAATTCTGAATTGGTTGCTATGTCCAGATTACAGAGTCCCATTCGCCGCAACGACACCGTCATCGTGACGACGGGCAAGGACAGCGGCAAGCGCGGCCGGGTGCTGAAGGTGCTCCCGGAGAAGAACCGCGTCGTCGTCGAAGGCGTGAACATCATCAAGCGCCACACGCGTCCCAACCCGCAGCGCAACATCAAGGGCGGGATCGTCGAGCGCGAGGGCGCGCTGCACGCCAGCAACGTGCAGCTGGTGTGCCCGGAGTGCGGAAAGATCACCCGCGTCGGGCACTCGATGCAGGGCGACCGCAAGGTCCGCATCTGTCGCAAGTGCGAGGGAGTGGTGGACAAATGAGCCGCCTCAAGGATCGGTACCAGAAGGAAGTCATGCCGGCCCTGAAGAAGGAGTTTGGCTACAAGAACGTGATGGCGATCCCGAGGATTGACAAGGTCGTCATCAACATGGGCCTCGGCGAGGCGACGCAGAACGCGAAACTTGCCGACGTCGGCGCTGACGAGCTGGGGCGGATCACCGGCCAGAAGGCCGTGGTGCGCCGCGCGACGAAGTCGATCGCGCAGTTCAAGCTGCGTCAGGGCATGCCGGTCGGTGCGATGGTCACGCTGCGCGGCGAACGGATGTACGAGTTCCTCGACCGGCTGATCACCATCGCGCTGCCGCGCGTCCGCGATTTCCGCGGCGTGTCGCCGAAGGGATTCGACGGCCGCGGCAACTACACGGTCGGACTGCGCGACCAGCTGCTGTTCCCGGAAATCGACTACATGAAGGTCGACAAGGCGCGCGGCATGAACGTGTCGGTGGTGACGACGGCCAAGACGGACGAAGAAGCGCGAAAGCTGCTTCAGTTGATGGGCATGCCTTTTAGGACGAACTAGAAGGCCGAAGGCCGATGGCCTAAGGCCTAAGGGCTGGTGAAGGCCTGAGGGCCTCGTTCTTCACGTAGGCCTTAGCCCTTTGGCCTTGGGCCTTGAGGAAACAGATGGCTACGACTGCAAAAATCGCCAAGGAAGAGAAGACGCTGAAGTACAAGATTCGCCACCGCAACCGCTGCAATCTGTGCGGCCGGCCCCGGGCCTACATGCGGAAGTTCGACATGTGCCGCCTGTGTTTCCGCAAGCTGGCGCTCGAAGGCGACATCACCGGGGTGACGAAGAGTTCCTGGTAGGGAGATAGGAGATAGGAGGAAGGAGATAGGAGGAGGGAGACGGGAACTCCTGCCTCCTACCTCCTTCCTCCTACCTACTGACAGCGAAGAGGGAAGAATGACCGATCCAATCGCAGACATGATCACGCGCATCCGCAACGCGGTGACAGCCAAGCACACGCGTGTCGAGCTGCCGGCGAGCAAGCTCAAGGCGGAGATTGCGCGGATCCTCCAGGACGAGGGCTACATCCAGGGCTTCCGGCTGGTCGAGTCGCCGGCGGAGAAGAGCGGCCGCCAGGCGCGGCAGATGATCCGCATCTTCCTGAAGTACGGGCCGCACGGCGAGCGGGTGATCAGCGGACTGGAGCGCATCAGCCGTCCCGGACGCCGCGTGTATCTCGGCGTGGACGACGTGCCGAGCGTGCTCGGTGGGTTGGGGACGTCGATTCTGACGACCTCGCGCGGGGTGATGACCGGCCGCGCCGCCAAGAAGGCGGGCGTCGGCGGCGAAGTGCTCTGTAACGTTTGGTGAATTCGTAGCTTCCGCCTTCAGGCGGAAGCCACAGGTGCAATCGATGTCACGAATTGGTAAGAAACCGATCCCGATCCCGAAGGGCGTCACGGTGAAGATCGCCGGCGATGCCGTCGAGGTGCAGGGACCGAAGGGCAAGATGCGGCAGGCGGTGCCTCCCGGTATCGTCTTCTCGCAGGACACGACGGACGGTGTTGCCGCGCTCGTCGCCAAGCTGCAGCGCGAAGACCCGGAGCTCGGCAAGTTTCACGGCCTGGCGCGGAGTCTCGTCGCCAACGCCGTTGCCGGCGTCACCGACGGCTTCAAGAAGGAGCTCGACATCGTCGGCGTCGGCTACCGCGCCGAGCTCAAGGGCAAGCAGGTGCATTTCGCCCTCGGCTATTCGCATCCGGTGATTTTCGACATCCCCGCCGGTATCGACATCGCCGTCGAGAAACAGACGCATATCACCGTCACGGGTGTGGATCGTCAGCTCGTCGGCCAGGTGGCAGCCAATATCCGACGTATGCGCAAGCCGGACCCGTACAAGCAGAAGGGCGTCCGCTACACCGGTGAAGTGTTGAAGAAGAAGGTCGGAAAGACCGGAGCGAAGTAAACGCTCAACTTCCAACCTCCAATTTCCAAGTGTCTTGGAAGTTGCGAGTTGGGAATCGGGAGTTTGAGAGACAGAGATGCGGATTAAGACAAAAGAAGATCGCCGCGACCGGATTAAGCACCGGATTCGCAAGCGCGTGGCCGGCCGCGAGGAGCGCCCGCGGCTGACTGTGTTCCGCAGCGTTGCGCACATGTACGTCCAGGTCGTGGACGACGCAAGCGGGCGGACGATCGCCTCGGCATCCACGGTCGAGCCGACGGTGAAGGGCGCGCTGCCGAAGACCGCCAAAGGCGGCAACATCGAGGGCGCCAAGGCGATCGGCAAGACGATCGCCGCGCGGCTCCTCGAAAAGGGCGTCAAGCGCGTGGTGTTCGACCGCAACGGCTTTCTGTATCACGGGCGCGTCAAGGCTGTGGCCGATTCCGCGCGCGAAGCAGGTCTGGAGTTCTAACGTGGCGTTGATGAATCGGACTCGGGAAAAGGTCGACGCGTCTCAGCTGGAGATCAAGGACACGGTCGTGTCGATCAACCGCGTGACGAAGGTCGTCAAGGGCGGCAAGAACCTCAGCTTCAGCGCACTCGTCGTTGTTGGTGACGGCCACGGCGTGGTCGGCTTCGGCGTCGGCAAGGCGAAGGAAGTGCCGTCGGCCATCAAGAAGGGGATCGAGGCGGCGAAGAAGAACCTGATCCGCGTTCCGCTCAAAGGGACGACGATTCCGCATCAGGTGGTCGGCCGGTTCGGTTCGGGCAGCGTGCTGCTGAAGCCGGCACCCGAAGGGACCGGCCTGATCGCCGGCGGCGCCGTCCGCGCGGTTGTCGAGTCGGCCGGTATCCAGAATGTGCTGACGAAGTCGCTCGGCTCCGCCAACCCGCACAACGTGGTGCGGGCGACCTTCGCCGGGCTCATGGACCTGAAGGACCCGGGGTTCGTGGCGCGCATGCGCGGCAAGGAAGAAGGGGAGATGGTGGGGGCGTGATGGCCAAGAAAGCTGCCGGCGCCAAAGCGGCGAAGCGCCTGACGATTACGCTCCGCAAGAGCACCATCGGGTTCAACAAGACGCAGGCGAAGACGGTTCAGGGGATGGGTCTGCGCCGGATCAACCACAGCGTCGAGCTGCCGGACACGCCGGCGACACGCGGGATGATTCACAAGGTGCGGCATCTCGTTGAGGTCTTGGAATAATCATGGATTTGAGCAACCTGAAACCGGCCGACGGGTCGAAGTCGTCGAAGAAGCGCGTCGGCCGCGGTCAAGGCTCCGGCACCGGCGTGCAGGCGGGGCGCGGGCACAAGGGGGCGAAGTCCCGCTCGGGCTTCAAGTTCAAGCGCGGCTTCGAAGGCGGCCAGATGCCGCTGCACCGGCGCGTGCCCAAGCGCGGGTTCCACAACGCCTTCCGCACGGAATACGCTGTGGTGAACCTCGACGCCCTGTCCGAGCGTTTTGACGAAGGGACGGTCGTGACGCCGCAGCTGCTGCGGGAGGCTGGACTGATCCACAGCACGCGGCAGCCGATCAAGGTGCTGGCGCGCGGCGACGTGTCGAAGAAGCTGACCGTGCAGGCGCACAAGTTCAGCGGCAAGGCGGCGGAGAAGATTCAGGCGGCGGGCGGCGCGACGCACATGCTGGTTGCGGGAGCCGCGGAGAAGTAACAAGTAGCAAGTGGCAAGTAGCAAGTAGCTGAAGTAGCGAAGGCTATGGATAACCCGATCAAAAACCTGTTTGCCATCACGGACCTGCGCAACCGCGTGCTGTTCACGCTCGGGATGCTGGCCGTGTTTCGCGTCGGGAGCAACATCCCGACGCCCGGCATCAATCAGGAAGCGCTGACCCTGCTGACGCAGCAGGCGGGGAACATCTTCGGCTTGTACAACATGTTCTCGGGCAACAACCTGTCGAACATGACGATCTTCGCGCTCGGCGTGATGCCGTACATCAGCGCGTCCATTATTCTGCAGCTTCTCACCGTCGTGTGGCCGTACCTCGAACGCATCTCCAAGGAAGGCGAGCTCGGCCGACGCAAGATTACGCAGTACACGCGCTACCTCACGCTGGGCCTCGCCCTTGTGCAGTCGTTCGGTATCGCCATCTGGCTGGAGCGCTCGACCGACATCGCGGGCGGCCTGCCACTCGTCTATTCCTCCGGCTGGGGCTTCCGGCTGATGACGGTGCTGACGCTGACGACCGGCACGATGTTCATCATGTGGCTCGGCGAACAAATCACCGAACGCGGCGTCGGCAACGGCATGTCGCTGATTATCTTTGCCGGCATTGTCGTGATGCTGCCCCAAGCCATCCTGCAGACGTTCGACATGATGTCGAGAGGCGACCTCGGGCCGATCCGCATCCTGTTCCTGTTTGCGATGTCGGTGCTGGTGATCGGGGCGATCGTATTCGTGGAGCGCGGACACCGGCGGATTACCGTGCAGTACGCCAAGCGGGTGGTCGGCCGCCGGCAGTACGGCGGCTCGAGCACGCATATTCCGCTGAAGGTGAATACGGGCGGCGTCATCCCCGTGATCTTTGCCTCGTCGATCCTGTCGTTCATCACGATGGGGGCGACGTTCTTCGAGCCGGGAACGTGGATGCGTTCGGCGTTCGATCAGGTGAACTACGGCATGCCGCTGTTCAACCTGCTGACGGTCGTCGGCATCATCTTCTTCGCGTATTTCTACACGGCGATCATCTTCAATCCCGATGACGTGGCGGAGAATATGCGGAAGTACGGCGGGTTCATCCCCGGCATCCGGCCTGGAAAACGGACCGCCGAGTATATCGACACGATTCTGTCGAGGATCACGGCGGTCGGCGCGGTGTACCTGGCCTTGATCGCGCTGCTGCCCAACTTCCTGATCAGCGGGTTCAACGTGGCGCCGATCCCGTTCATCGGCGAACGCCTCGACGCGATGCTCCCGCCCTGGTTCACGCAGGGCCTGGGCGTGCCATTCCTGTTCGGCGGCACCTCGCTGCTGATCGTGGTCGGCGTGGCGATGGATACGGTGCAGCAGGTGGAGTCGCAGCTGATCATGCGGCACTACGACGGGTTCATGAAGAAGACGCGGATTCGCGGACGCCGCGGATAGGTTGCACGTGAGTGCCAAAGACGCTCTCCAGGTCGCGAGCGTGAGGACAACGGCCACCAAGATGGGCCTGAACGTGATCATGATGGGCGCGCCCGGGGCGGGAAAGGGCACCCAGGCGGGCCGGTTCGCACGCGCGCGGGGACTGCCGAAGATCTCGACGGGCGACATGCTCCGCGAGGCGATCAAGGCGGGCCATCCGGTGGCGCTCGAAGCCAAGGCGCGGATGGACCGCGGCGAGCTGGTGGACGACGACACGATCATCGCGATCGTGAAGGATCGCCTGCAGCAGCCGGACGCGCAGAAGGGGTTTGTGCTGGACGGGTTTCCGCGCACCGTGGCGCAGGCGCGCGCGCTCGACGAGATCATGACCCAGCGGAACAACGGGCCGCTGATCGTGGTCGACGTCATGGTGCCGCCGGAGGAGCTCGTCCGGCGGCTGGCGATGCGGCGCATCTGCGTCGAGTGCGGGACCAACGCGGATCCCGGCGCGACCGACAAGTGCCTGAAGTGCGGCGGGCGTCTGGAGCAGCGGGCCGACGACAACCAGGATGTCGTCCGCGAACGTTTGAACGTGTATACCCGCGCGACGAGGCCGGTGCTCGAGTTCTACCGCGCGCGGCCGACCTTCCGCGTGGTCAACGGGGCGCAGCCGGCGGACAGAGTGGCGCAGGAGCTCGACACGATGATCGCCGACGCGGCCGGGCCGGAACCCTCGCTGTGATCGTCTGTCGATCGCAGGCGGAGATCGCGAAGCTGCGGCTGGTCAACCAGCTGGTGGGGCGGATCCTGTCCGAGCTGCGGGCGATGGTGAAGCCGGGGGTGACGACGGCGCAGATTGACGCGGTGGCGGAGCAGCGGGTCCGCGAGGCCGGGGCGGAGCCGGCCTTCAAGGGATACCACGGCTATCCGGCCACGGTGTGCGCATCGGTGAACGAGCAGGTGGTGCACGGGATCCCGTCGGCGCGGGCGTTGAACGACGGCGACGTCATCTCGATCGACATGGGCGCGCGGATGGACGGGTTTTTCGGCGACTGCGCGGTCACCGTGCCGGTTGGGCAGGTCACGGAGGAGGCGGCGTCGTTGCTGCGCGTGACCGAGGAGGCGCTGTTTCGCGGGATCGAGGCGGTGAAGCCGGGCGCACGGGTGTCGGACATCGGCGCGGCGGTGCAGCAGCACGTCGAAGGGCACGGATTCTCGGTGGTGCGCGAGTTCGTCGGGCACGGCATCGGGACGTCGCTCCACGAGGAGCCGCAGATCGCCAATTACGGTCCCGGCGGCCGCGGGCCGCGGCTGTCCGAGGGGATGGTGCTGGCGATCGAGCCGATGGTGAACGCGGGCAAGCCGGCGGTGAAGGTGCTCTCCGACGGGTGGACCGCGGTGACGCGTGACGGGAGCCTTTCGGCCCACTTCGAGCACACCGTCGTGGTGACGGGCGAGGGGTGCGAGATCCTGACGTTGATCGACCAGGATGCGGCGCGCGTGAAGCAGATCGTGGGCCGAACCCTGTCGGGCGCGCCGGCGCGGACCTGACCAGATCCGCGCCGCGATTCACGAGGTGGGCGGACGAACGGTGACCGGCGTCGTCAGGGAGCAATTGCCGAGCGGGCTGTATGACGTCGAGGTCGAGGGCGGGTACCGGGTGACGGCCCACATCGGCGGTGGAACGGAACGGAACTTCGTCAGGCTGCTGGTTGGCGATCGGGTCGAGATGGATCTGACGCCGCGCGATCTGACGCGCGGTCGGATCGTCAGGAAACTGTAGGTTGCGATTATGAAAGTACGGGCGTCGGTTCGAAGAATTTGCGACAAGTGCAAGGTCGTGCGGCGGCGCGGCGTCGTCCGCGTGATCTGCACCAATGCGAAGCACAAACAGAGGCAGGGGTAAGCGATGGCGCGCATTTCTGGCGTCGATCTTCCGCGCACGAAGCGGATCGAGATCGGCCTGACCTACATCTACGGGATCGGGCGCAAGCGCTCGAACGACATTCTGTCGGCCGCGGGCGTGAGCCCGGACGTGCGGGTGAAAGATCTCTCCGAGGAAGACGTGCGGAAGATCAGCCGCGTGCTGGAGGATGTCGGCGGCGTCGAGGGCGACCTGCGCAAGGAGATCTCGATGAACATCAAGCGGCTGATGGAAATCGGCTGCTACCGCGGCCTGCGCCACCGCCGTAATCTGCCGGTGCGCGGCCAGCGCACGCGCACGAACGCGCGCACGCGGAAGGGCCCGCGCAAGGGCGCCGTCGCCAAGAAGAAGACGGTGTGATCGGTTCGTGGTTGGTGGTTCGTGGTTGGTGGTCGCTCGATCGCCGACCACCGGTAACCACTAACTACCAACCACTAACTACGAACTAGGTATATGGCAAAAGCTGAAGCAGCAGAGAAAAAGGCCGAGGGCGGAAAGAAGGCCCCGCGCAAGCAGTTCAAGAAGCGCGGCGAGAAGCGCGTCGTCCATCACGGGCTGGCGCATATTCATGCCTCCTTCAACAACACGCAGATCACGATCACCGACCAGGAAGGGAACGTGATTGCGTGGTCGAGCGCCGGCGGGATCGGATTCAAGGGGTCGCGCAAGGGCACGCCGTTCGCGGCGACGCAGGCGGCGATCGCCGCCGGCAACGGCGCCAAGACCTACGGTCTGCGCTCGGTGGACGTGCGCGTGAAGGGCCCCGGGTCCGGCCGCGAGTCCGCGATCCGCGCGCTGCAGACGGTCGGCATCGAGGTGAAGTCGATTCGCGACGTCACGCCGATTCCGCACAACGGCTGCCGCCCGACGAAGAGACGGCGCGTCTGATACCGGGACCAGGGACCAGGGACCAGGGACCAGGGACCAGGGACCAGGGACCGGGACCAAGGACGCAAGGACGGACTAAGGACGAAGAACTAAGGACGAAGGACTAAGAATGGCTCGTTACATTGGACCTGTTTGCCGTCTGTGCCGCCGCGAGGGGATGAAGCTGTTCCTGAAGGGCGAGCGCTGCTACACGGAAAAGTGCGCCATCGAGAAGCGCAACTTCGCGCCCGGGCAGCACGGAAAGACGCGCAAGCAGAAGCTGGCCGGCTACGGCGTGCAGCTGCGCGAGAAGCAGAAGGTGAAGCGCATCTACGGCGTGCTCGAGGATCAGTTCCGCCGCTATTTCGAGCAGGCGGAGCGGACACGCGGCATCACCGGCGAGACGCTGCTGCAGCTGCTCGAGCGGCGGCTCGACAACGTGGCCTACCGGCTCGGCCTGGCGACATCGCGTGCGCAGGCGCGGCAGCTGGTACGGCACGGTCACCTCACGGTGAACGGCCGCAAGGTCGACATCCCGTCCTTCTCGGTGAAGCCGGGCGACGTCATCACGGTGCGGCAGAGCAGCCGGAAGGTGCCGGCGATTCTGCACGCCCTCGAGGAAGTCAAGGGCCGCGGCGTGCCCGAGTGGCTGCAGTACGATGCCGATGGCATGTCGGCCAAGGTCGGCTCGATCCCGACGCGCGAGCAGATCAACCTGCCCGTCCAGGAGCAGCTGATCGTGGAGTTGTACAGCAAGTAATTCTGCATTCAGAATTCTGAATTCAGAATTCGATCGCATCCACCGGCCCGCAGCTTTACAGGCCTGCAGCGGGAGGCCGGTGGACGTAACTCGCAGGCCTGGAGGCCGGGACGACCGGCCCGTTGCGAAAGGACAGCCAGATGCTCTGGAGAGGTTTCCAAAGACCCAAGCGCCTCGAATTCGAACGCGAGACGCTGACCGATCGATTCGGACGGTTCTACGCGCAGCCGTTCGAACGCGGTTTCGGCACCACCATCGGCAACGCGCTGCGCCGCGTGCTGCTCTCCTCGATTGAGGGCGCCGCGATTACGGCGGTGAAGATCGACGGCGTGCTGCACGAATTCTCGCCGATCCCGGGCGTGGTCGAGGATGCGACCGACATCATCCTCAACCTCAAGCAGATCCCGTTGAAGATGCACGTCGACTACACCAAGACCCTCTATCTTCGCGTCGACAAGCCGGGCATCGTCCGCGCGCGGGACATCGAGGTCGATCACGACGTGGAGATCCTCGAGCCCGAAGCGCACATCGCCACGGTATCCGAGGGCGGCAAGCTGCACATGGAGCTGCGCATGAAGCGCGGCCGCGGCTACATCTCGGCGGACAAGAACTTCGACGAGGATCTGGGCATCGGCTGGATTCCGGTCGATTCCGTGCACTCGCCGGTCAAGAAGGTGAACTACCTGGTCGAGGCGGCGCGTCTCGGACAGACGACCGACTACGACAAGCTGACCATCGACGTCTGGACCAACGGGTCGGTGACGGCGCGCGACGCCGTGTCGCTGGCGGCGAAGCTGATTCGCGACCACCTGAACATCTTCATCAACCTCGAGGACGCCGGCGAGTCGCAGGAGGCGGCGGCAGAGCAGCCGCGCGCCGGCTCGCTCAACGAGAACCTCGACAAGAGCGTCGAGGAGCTGGAGCTGTCCGTCCGGTCCTACAACTGCCTCAAGAACGCGAACATCCGCACGATTCGCGAGCTGGTGCAGAAGACCGAGGCCGAGATGCTCAAGACCAAGAACTTCGGCCGCAAGTCGCTGAACGAGATCAAGGAGATCCTGCACAGCATGGGACTCAGCCTCGGCATGAGGCTCGATCAGCCGGCTGTCCACCAGGAATAAGGAATAAGGAATAAGGCCTAAGGCCCAAGTGAAGGACGAAGTCTACGGTTCGCGACAGCCCTTGGGCGTCGACCAGCCCTTGGGCCTTCGGCCGTAGGCCTTGGGCCTTCTGGAATGCAGTTATGAGACACAACGTCGGATATCGAAAGCTGGGGCGCGTGACGGAACACCGGCTCGCGCTCCTGCGCAACCAGGCCATCGCGCTGCTTCGTCACGAGAAGATCGAGACGACGATGCCGAAGGCGAAGGAGCTGCGGCCATTCGTGGAGCGCCTGATCACCATTGCCAAACGTGGCGTGGCGGCGGGCGAGGCCAACGGCAAGGCGCTGCACGCGCGCCGGCTGGTGCTGGCCGAGCTGCCCGACAGGGACGTCGTCGGCAAGCTGTTCGACACGCTGGCGCCGCGCTTCGCCGAGCGTCCCGGCGGCTATACGCGGATCCTGCGCGTCGGTTTCCGCCGCGGCGATGCGGCCGAAGTGGCGCACGTCGAGCTGGTTGGCAGCGAGTACAACCCCAACAAGGCCTCCGAGGCGGAAGCCAAAGAAGCCCCGAAGAAGACGAAGGGCGTCGGCGACCGCATCAAGCAGGCCGCCCAGCGCATGCGCCCGTCGAAGGGGGAAGGCGGCTCGAAGGCACAGGCCGGCGGGCAGACCCGGGGCAAGGCGCAGAAGAGCACGACGCCGCGGAAGGCCGGCGGCTCGTAAGAAATGCAGAATTCTGAATTCTGAATTCAGAATTACAGACGAGAACACAGGGCCCCGTGGCAATCACGCTGCGGGGCCCTTCGTGCGTCAGACCTCTTCCGCGACTTCCTGGCCGCGCTCGGCCTTCGCCGCCGAGATGATCTTGCCCTGCAGCTGGTGCGGGACCTCCTCGTAGTGGTCGAACTCCATGTGGTAGGTGCCGCGGCCGCCGGTGGCCGAGGTCAGGTGCTGTTCGTAGGTCAGCATCTCCGCCATCGGCACCTGCGCGCGGATGACCGTCATCGCGCCGCGCGTGTCCATCCCTGCGATGCGGCCGCGGCGGCCGTTCAGGTCACCCATCAGGTCGCCGGCGAAGTCGCTCGGGGCGTAGACCTCGACCTGCATGACCGGCTCGAGGATGGTCGGCCTGGCGCGCGTCATCGCGTCCTTGAACGCCAGCGTGCCTGCCATCTTGAACGACAGCTCGTTCGAGTCAACGGCGTGATACGACCCGTCGAAGACCGTCGCCTTGAAATCGACCATCGGGTATCCGGCCAGGAAGCCCCGCATCCGCGCATCCTGGATGCCTTTTTCGACCGCCGGAACGAACTGTCGCGGGATGGCGCCGCCGAAGATGTCGTCTTCGAACTGGAAGTCGCTGCCGCGCGGCAGCGGCTCGACGCGGATCTTGCAGTCGCCGAACTGCCCGTGGCCGCCGGTCTGCTTCTTGTGCCGGCCGTGTGCCTCGGTCGCCATGGTGATCGTTTCCCGGTACGGGATGCGTGGCGGCTTCAGGTTCACTTCGACGCCGAAGCGGCGTTTGAGCTTGGCCACCGTCACTTCGATGTGCAGCTGGCCCTGGCCCGAGAGGAGCAGTTCGTGCGTCTGCGGATCGCGGGCGTAGCTGATGCTCGGATCCTCCTCGCGCAGCCGCTGCATCGCGCTGCTGATCTTGTCTTCGTCGCCACGGCTCTTGGGCTCGATGGCGTAGGCCAGCACCGGCTCCGGGAACTTCACCGCGGCGACGCGGTACTTCACGAGCTTGTCGGCGATGAGGTCGCTCGTATGCGTGTCTTTCAGTTTCGCCACGGCGCCGAGGTCGCCGGCTTTCAGCTCCGGCACGTGCGTCTGCGCCTTGCCCTGCAGCACCAGGAGGTGACCGAAGCGCTCCGTGGTCTCGCGGGTGACGTTGGCCACCGTCGCGTCCGACTTGAGCGTTCCGTTGACCACGCGCAGCATCGTGATGCGTCCGGCGAACGGGTCGGCGATGGTCTTCCAGACGAACGCGGCATATGGCGAGCCGTCGGCCGGCTTGACGGTGATGTCGCTGCCATCGAGATCGAGCGTGGGGAACTCGCGCTCGGCCGGCGACGGCACGTAGCTGGTGATCGCGTCGAGCAGCGGCTGGACGGCGATCATGTGCGACGCGGAGGTGCACAGCAGCGGGAACAGCTTGCCGGTCATGGTCGCGGTGCGCAGGCCGGCCACGAGCTGCTCCTGCGTCAGCGTGCCTTCGGCAAAGAACGTTTCCATCAGCTGTTCGTCGGCCTCGGCGACCGACTCGATCAGCTGCTCGCGCGCCTTCTGCGCGCGGTCGGCGAGCGCGTCCGGAATCTCCCCCTCGGTCACCTTGCCGCTGTTGTCGCCGGCGTAGGTCAGCGCCTTCATGCGCACGAGGTCGATGACGCCGTTGAACGCCTTCTCCTCGCCGAGCGGAATCTGGATCGGCGCAATTTCACGGGCGCAGTCGCGATGGAGGGTTTCGAGGGTGCGGTCCAGGCTGGCGCGTTCGCGGTCCAGCTTGTTGACGACCACGATCCTGGGCAGGTTGAGCGAGGCGGCTTCGGCCCAGAGCTTTTCGGTCTGGACTTCCACCCCGTGAACCGCATCGACGACGACGACCGCGGCTTCGACGACGCGGAGCGCGGCACGGGCATCAGAGAGGAAATTGGCGAAGCCCGGCGTATCGATGATGTTGACCTTGGATTTCTGCCATTCGGCGTGCGCGAGGCTGGAGGACAGGGTGTGCTTGCGGGCAATTTCCTCTTCGTCGAAGTCGGTGGTGGTGGTGCCGTCGTCCACCTTGCCGAGCCGGTTGACGGCGCCGGCGGCGAAGAGCATGGCTGACACGAGCTGCGTTTTGCCGCTGCCGCCGTGACCGACGAGAGCCACATTGCGGATAGCGGCGGCGTCATAGACCTTCATACGGGGTTCTCCTCCTGCTCCGCGCGCCGGCGCGAAGCCCCGAGACACGAACCGACAGAAATTTCGGCGCCCGCGAGGGGGAGTGGGATCATGCCACCCGGCTTTGCGAGCCGCAAGGCGCGTGAGACTTCTACAATGATGTCTCTTCTTTTCGCTCAGACTACATCATTGTCATAACCGTCCATGTGCGCCGGATTACCCGCCGTTTTTGTGCCGCCCGGACGCGGTTCGTCCGGGGGCCCACGCGGTCCGAGCGGTCCGCAGCGCGGCGTTCGGCGAACGGTTCAGCTGTTCTGACGATCGCCTTAATCCAACAATCATGTCTGTAGATCCATTGTTGGCGACAGAAACGTAGTATCGGCTTCACGCGGCTTCCACGCTGATCGCAGCGTTTCAGGCCAAAAACAATGGATCGCCGCGTCCAGCCGTATCGCCTCAGCTGGATCCCATCTTGCTCAATTCATCGCAGCCCGCACGACCCGGCGGGTGCCCCTTATCTCTCCGTGACGAGGTGAACGAATGATCGAAGCTGCAGATACCGCATGGATGCTGGTGGCAACGGCGTTGGTCCTCCTGATGACGCCGGCGCTGGCCTTCTTCTACGGCGGGCTCGTGCGATCGAAGAACGCGCTGAACACGATGATGATGAGTTTCATCTCGTTGGGTTTTGTCGGCGTGCTGTGGGCGGTCGTCGGCTACTCGCTGGCGCTGACCGCCGGAAACAATTACATCGGCGACCTGTCGCTCGCCTTTCTCAACGGGGTGGGTCTTGAAAGCGGGGGGACCATTCTCGGGGATGTCTCGAAGATTCCGCACGTCCTCTACATGGCCTTCCAGGCGACGTTCTGCATCATCACGGCGGCGCTCATTTCCGGCGCCATCGTCGAGCGCATGCGGTTCTCGGCCTACGTGACGTTCATTTCGCTCTGGTCGATTGTCGTGTACGCCCCGATTGCGCATTGGGTGTGGGGCGGCGGCTGGCTGGCGGATCTGGGTGCCTGGGACTTCGCCGGCGGCACGGTGGTGCACGTCAACGCCGCTGCGGCCGCGTTCGTGGCCGCGCTCGTGGTCGGGAAGCGCTCCGACTACGGATCGGTCTCGATTCTTCCGCACAATGTGCCGTTCGTCCTCCTCGGCTCCGGCCTGCTCTGGTTCGGCTGGTTCGGCTTCAACGCCGGCAGCGCCGTGGCCGCCAACGGGATCGCCGGCCTCGCGTTCACGACGACGATGCTGGCACCGGCGGCGACCCTTGTCGTCTGGACGTTCTGCGACATGCTGCGGTCGAAGAGGGCCACGGCGGTCGGCGCGGCGACGGCGATTGTCGTCGGTCTCGTGGCGGTGACCCCGGCAGCCGGCTTCATCAGCCCGATGAACGCCATCATCCTCGGTGGCATTGCGGCGATTCCGAGTTATCTCGCGCTGATGATTCGTGCCAAGACCTCCCTGGACGACTCGCTGGACGTGGTGGCCGCGCACGGCGTCGGCGGCACGGTCGGCGCGCTGCTGACCGGCGTGTTCGCCTCGAAAGCGCTCAACGGCGTGTTCGACGGAGCGCTGTATGGCAACCCGGGTCAGGTCCTTTCCCAGGCCTACGCCGTGCTGGGCGCCATGGCCTACAGCGCGGTTGCCAGCTTCATCCTCCTCAAGCTGATTGGCATCGTGATGCCGTTGCGCGCGACCACCAATGAGGAAGGCGAAGGTCTCGACGTGACAGCCCACGGCGAAGAGGCCTACATGCACGTCGGCGGTTCGGCGCCGGTCATGCGCGAGAAGACGAAGCCGCAGGGCAGTCTGTCGCCGGCACGGGCCGACGCCTGAGAGACGAATTGACGAGACGCCTGCGCCCCCGGGCGCGGGCACGGCGGAGTGGCTGGTTCTCCGGCGCAGCGGCGGGGGAAGTCAGAGCCCGGGCGCCCCGGCGGCGGCGAACTGTTTCTCTTTGAGGGTTGAATGAAACGAGCGATGTGCAAACTGAGTCTTTCCGCGGCACTGTGCGCGGGCCTTCTTGGCGTGTGTGCGGCACCGGCCGCCGCGCAGGACGTAGCGGTGACAGGCGGCGTGGACATCACCAACCGCTACATGTTCCGCGGCATTCGACAGAACCGCGGCGAAGTGTCGATCTGGCCGTTCGCTGACGTCGGTATTCCCGTGTCCATGGGCGATGGCGCCGTCAAGACCGTCACCGTCAACGTCGGCACCTGGAATGCGTTTCACACCGAGCTCTCGGACGTATTCAACCGCGACGGCGAGCTGACCAGCAACAAGTGGTACGAATCCGACCTGTACGCGACGCTCGGCCTTGGATTCAGCAAGGCGTCGCTCGGGTTCACCTACACCTCCTACATGAGCCCGGGCAATTACTTCCACAACGTCCAGGAACTGGCGATCAAGGTGACCGGCGATGACAGCGGCGCGCTCGGCAAGGCGGCGCTGAAGCCGTACGGTCTCATCGCGTTCGAGCTTGGTGACGGCCAGGCGGATGGTGGCGCCGAGAAAGGCGTCTACGTCGAGCTCGGCGTGTCGCCCGGCATCTCGACGGACCAGGTGTCGGTGGCGTTTCCAGTGAAGATTGGATTGAGCGCCAAGGACTACTACGAGTTCGGCAGCGGCGACGACGGCAAGTTCGGGTACTTCAGCGTCGGCGGTGTGGTAACCGTTCCGCTGCACTCGAACTGGAATGTGCACGGCGGTCTCGAACTGCAGTTGTACGGTGACCGGCTTCGCGCGGTGAACGGCTTCGGCGACGACTTCGATCGTCGCTACACCGGTATCGCGTCTATCGGTATCGGTTTCTCGTATTAGGTCAGGCAACGTCTGAGGCGGGGCTCGCGGCGGGCCCCGCCGACGTATCCAGTGCCTCCAGCACATATGCTAGATGCGGCGGCGGGAGGCAAGTATCACGATATGTCGGTGACCGAGCCGGGCCCGGTCGGTTCCAGGCTCACGAAGGTGTTGGCGGCCGCGCGCGCCGAGTTGACGGCGGACGTCCGCCGTGGCGCCGGCGGTCGCGGTGCGCTCGAGCGCTACTCGGATCGCGTCGATGCGATGCTGCGGCAGCTGTTTACCGACGCCGCCCCGCCGGAGAGCGCAGTCATCCTCGCGCTGGGCGGGTATGGACGCCGGCATCTCTGCCTCCATTCCGACATCGATCTGCTGGTGTTGTTCGGCGGCCGCATCGGCACGGCGGAGGAGCAGTTCCTGCGGGGGTTCCTGCACCCGCTGTGGGATATCGGCGTCGTGGTCGGCCATCAGGTGCGGGAGCTCGACGACTTCCGCGAGCTCGAGGCGGACAACCCGGAGTTCCTGCTGGCGTTGCTCGATGCGCGGCCGGTGGCCGGTGCGCGCACGCTCTTTGATCGGTTCAGCGCGCTGTTTCACACGCCGGAGACGCACGCACACATTCTGACGTCGCTGCTCCAGCTGATCGGGGAGCGGCACGCGCGGTTCAACGGGACGCTCTACCAGCTGGAGCCCGATGTGAAGGAATCTCCCGGCGCGCTGCGCGATCTGGCGGCGACGCGGACGATTGCGCTGCTGACCGATCCGCTGCTGCTCCGCCGCGGGCCGGCCGATCCGGCGCGGTTCGACGACGCCGAGGACTTCCTGTTGCGCGTGCGATCGTCGCTGCACATGGAGACCGATCGCAACCAGAACGTGCTCAGCCACGAGCTGCAGGAGCGAGCCAGCGATCTGCTCGCCTACCCGGGGAGCGAACCGCGACAGCGCGTGGAACGACTGATGAGCGACTACTTCCGGCACGCCCGCACCGTCTCCCGCTCCCTCGAATGGGCGCGGAAGACGGCGCCTGCGCCGGTCGGGCCGAATCTCGGCCTGTCGCGCGACGGCATCCGCTTTCTCGATCCGATCCAGGCCGCCCGCGATCCGTCGTCCTGGATCGGCGCCTTTCAGGCGGCGATCGACGCCGGCACGGAGGTCACCGAGGAAGCGCTGTCGTGCGTGCAGCAGCACGTCGACCGCTACCGCGCGGACGACTTCTTTCCGGATCAGGCGGCGCGTGCGGCGCTGCTGACGCTCCTCAAGCCGCGCGAGGGGCTGTACGCGCGCCTCTCGGAAATGCACGACTGCGGGCTGCTGGGGCGGGTCTTTCCGGAGTTCCAGGCGATCTCGTGGCGCGTGGTCCGCGACTTCTATCACAAGTACACCGTCGACGAGCACACGCTGCTGACGATCCGCAACCTCGAGCGGCTGGCGACGACAACGGATCCGTACCGTCAGCGCCTGCGCAACGTGCTCAACGAGCTGCCGGAGCCGGAGCTGCTCGTGCTGTCGCTGCTGCTGCACGACGTCGGCAAGTGGCGCGACGACGACCATGCGACCGAAAGCGTCCGCATGGCGCGCGACGTCGTCGAGCGGCTCCATCTCGGCGCCGAGCAGCGCGACACGGTCCTGTTCCTGATCAAGCACCACCTGCGGATGTCGCTGGTCGCCTTCCGCCGCGACACGGAAGACCCGGACATCGTCAAGGATTTTGCGGCGTTCGTCGGCACGGAGGCGCGGCTGAAGATGTTGTGCCTGCTGACGCTGGCAGACGTCGAGGCGGTCAGTCCCGAAACGCTGACGCCGTGGAAAGAAGAGCTGCTGTGGCGGCTCTACGTGGACACCTACAATCACCTCACCCAGCGCTACGGCGACGAGCGCATCGAGCGCAGCCAGGCCGGTGTGGACGAGCTGCTCGCCCAGTGTCCCCCCGATCTGGATCCGCAGGAGATCACGCGGTTCCTCGAGGGGCTCCCGCAGCGGTATCTGCAGCTCTTCCCGCGCGAGGCGATCTACCGGCACGTCCGCCTGGCGCGCGGGATCCAACCTGACGAGGTGCACCTCTCGATCGAGCGCCACGACACCACGGTGTGGACGCTCTCCGTCGCCACGCTCGACAAGCCGTACCTCTTTTCGAATATCTGCGGCGTGCTGTCGTCGTTCGGCATGGACATCATCCGCGGCCACGCCTTGACCAACCCGAGCGGCCTGGTCCTCGACGTCTTTCAGTTCACCGACGACGAGCGATTCCTGGAGTTGAACAGCGACGCGCAGGATCGGCTGCTGCACGTCCTCGAGAACGTCGTCGGCGGACGCGAGGAGGTGGCGGTGCGGCTGCGCGGGCGGGAGCGCGGCGCTCTCGCCGTGCGCAGCGGCGCCCGTTTCCCGGCGGTCGTGCGCGCCGACAACGAGGCGTCCGGCCGCTACACCATTCTCGATATCGTCGCCACGAACGCGCTCGGCCTGCTCTACCGGATCAGCCGTGTGATCTCCCGCCACGGCTGCGACGTCGATCTCGTGCTGATTGCCACCGAAGGCGAGAAGGCCATCGACGTCTTTCACATCACCAAGGGTGGATCGAAACTGACCGACGCGGAGCAGCAGGAGCTGACCGCAGACCTTCTACGCATACTGGAGGACACGCAATGAAAATGATCAAGAGCATCATCCGCCCCAACAAGGTGGACGATGTCAAAGACGCGCTGGCGAAGCTGAACATCGCGGGCATGACGGTGACCGAAGTGCGTGGCCACGGCAAGCAGAAGGGACATACCGCGATTTACCGCGGCAAGGAATACAACGTCAGCCTGCTGCCGAAGATGGAGATCGAAGTGGTCGTGCCCGACTCGCTCGCCGACGATGCGATCAAGGCCATCGTCACCGCGGCGCGAACCGGCGAGATCGGCGACGGCCGCGTGTTTGTGATGCCGGTGCAGGAGAGCTATCGTATTCGGACGGGAGAGCGCGAGGCGTAACAACTGGCCCATTCGCTGCAGCTGCTGCTGATTCTGGCGCTCGTCGTCGCCGCCGCCAAACTTGCCGGCGCGCTGGCGAACAGAATCGGGCAGCCGTCGGTATTCGGTGAGATCCTTGCCGGGCTGATCCTCGGCCCGACCGTGCTCAACGTGCTCGGGTGGCCGCTCTTTGCCACCCCCGGGCCCGGGCCGCTCCATTCCGCGCCCGACCTGCTCGCCGTCGTCCGCGACCTCGCCGAGGTCGGCGTCATCCTGCTCATGTTCGTGGCGGGGCTCGAGACCGACCTCGCCGAAATGCGGCGCGTTGGAACGGTGGCCTTCTGGGCTGCCTTCGGCGGCGTCGTGCTGCCGATGGCGGGCGGGATCGCCACCGCGCTCCTCTTTGGCCTGCCGCTCTACTGGGAAGCCATCTTCATCGGCACGATCCTGACGGCCACGAGCGTCAGCATCTCTGCGCAGACCCTGATGGAGCTCGGCGCGCTCCGATCGCGCGAGGGCGCGACCATTCTCGGCGCCGCGGTCATCGACGACGTCATGGGCATCATCGTCCTCTCGTTCGTCGTCGCGTTCGCCAGGGCATCGGCCGGAGGTATTGAGGTCGGCGGCGTGGCGCTGGTCGTCGTCAGGATGGCCGCCTATTTTGCCGTCGCCGTCGCCGCGGGCCGGCTGCTCACGCCGGTGTTACGCTGGGTGGAGCGCCTGCCGGTGACGCAGACGGTTCTCTCGGGCGCCCTTGTCATCGTCTTCGTCTACGCGTGGGCGGCCGAATATGGCGGCGGGGTCGCCGCCATTACCGGGGCGTACGTGGCCGGAGTCCTCATCGCGCAGACGCCCTTCAAGCGGCAGATCGATGCGGGCGTCCACCCGCTGACCTACTCGATATTCGTTCCCCTGTTCTTCATCGGCATCGGGCTCCAAGCCAACGGCCGCGAGCTCGGCGACAGCGTGGCCTTCACCGTGACGCTGGTCGCGGTCGCGATCGCCGCCAAAGCGGTGGGCAGCGGCGTCCTCTCCCGTGCGTGTGGCTTCAGTAGCGCCGAGTCGATCAGGGTCGGTGTGGGGATGATCTCCCGCGGGGAAGTCGGGTTGATCGTCGCCGGCTACGGGCTTGCGAACGGCCTCATCGGTCAGCCGGTGTTTTCCGCCAGCGTCATCATGGTGCTCGTCACCACGATGGTGACGCCGCCGCTGCTGCGGTGGACGTTTCCGCGGCGTCCGTTTCCAGGGGACGCCGTGGTCGAGGAATCGGTCGGACACGTGCCGCGACCCTCTCGTCACCCGTAGGACGGTAGAGGCCGACGTTTACGTCGGCCTTTTACTCGTAGCGCAACGCTTCGATCGGGTCGAGGCGCGAGGCGCGAACGGCGGGGACCATGCCGGCGACGATGCCGACGGTGGCCGAGAAGCCAAGCCCCATCGCAAACGCCCACAGCGGGAGTGAGACGGGAAAGCCGGTTGCCAGATTGACGGCGATCCCGATGCCGGCGCCGATGACGATGCCGAGGATGCCGCCGACCGACGTCAGCGTCGCCGCCTCAGCGAGGAACTGGACGAGTATCTCCGCACGCCGTGCGCCCAGCGCCTTGCGGACGCCGATCTCCCGGGTGCGCTCCGTGACCGAGATCATCATGATTGCCATCACGCCGATGCCGCCGACCATCAGCGCGATCGACGAGATCACGACCAGCGCGAGCAGTACGGCGCGGCTGATCTGCTCCCACGTCCGCAGCAGGGCGTCCTGCGTGATGATGTCGAAGTCGTTCGGTTCGTCGAGCTTGAGCCCGTGCCGGACGCGCATGATCTCCTCGACTTCGGCCAGGGCCTGACCTGGTGCCGCGTCGTCCCGCGGCAGAATTCCGATGATGCCGCCGAAGGCGGCGCCGTCGCGGAGCGGTCGCGTGACGTCGATGTTGAACACAACCTGGTGTGTCGTGTACGGAATGATGGCGAGATTGTCCTGTCCCGTATCGAGGCTGCCGAGGGACGGCCTTTTGTCCATGACGCCGATAACCGTGTATTCGATCGCGCCGAGCCGGATTTTCTTGTTGATCGGGTCGATTCCCTTCGAGCCGAACAGCACCTGATATGGGCCGTCGCCGAGGACGACCACCCGCCGTCTATGCGTCACTTCCGCTTCGGTGAAGAAGCGGCCCAGCTGCAGCTTCATGAAGCTGATCGTTGCGTAGTCGGTGCTGACGCCGAGGATCTGGTTGCTCGACGTGCGCTCGCCGCGGTAGAACGCCCGCTCCGCCGTCGATTGCGGACCTTCACCGACCATGATGTCGACCACCCGCACCGACGGTGCCAGCCGCTCGATCGCCTCGGCGTCGCCGACGGTCAGCGAAGGACGCCGCATCAGATCGTCGAACTCGGCGCCGCCACTGATGCTGACGATGCTCAGCTTGCTCAGGTAAATCGTGTTGGGGCCGAGCTGCTCGATGCTCGCGCGCAGCGAGCTGTCGAAGCCGCGGATGAGAGACGTCATGCCGACGATCGAGGTGATACCGATGACGACGCCGAGCACGGTCAGTCCGGAGCGCATCTTGTTCGCGCGCAGGGTCTCCAGCGCCATGCGCAGGACTTCGCCTAACAGCCCCCTATTCACGTCTGAGCGCCTCAATGGGGTCGAGTGCTGCTGCGCGCGCGGCGGGGTACGCGCCGAAGAACAGGCCGACGGCCGCCGTGATGCCTACGCCGAGCAGAATCGACCAGAATTCCAGCGTGGCCGGAAGCGGCGTCAGCGCGGCGAGGACCATCGCCAGCGTGAACCCGAGGAGGATGCCGACGAGGCCGCCGAACGTCGACAGCGTAATCGACTCGGTGAGCACCTGCGACATGATGTCGCGGCGCTTCGCGCCGAGCGCCTTCCGCAGGCCGATCTCACGCGTCCGTTCGCTGACGACCATCAGCATGATGTTCATGATGACGATGCCGCCGACCAGCAGCGACAGGGCGACGATGCCGACGAGCACGGCAAAGATGCCGTTGGTCGCCTGGGCATAGAGTCCGAGGACCGTGTCCGACGACAGGAGGCCGAAGTTGTCTGGTTCGGTCGGCTTCAGCCGTCGCGCCACCCGCAGCGCCACCGTGGCGTCGTCCATGGCGTCGTCGAGCACCTCGGGGCTGGACGGCTTCGCCAGCAGCTGCAGCGACTGCCGCGGCCCGAACAGGCGCATGTACGCGCCAAGCGGGATGACCGCGAAGCCGTCCATCGACTGTCCGAACGACGCGCCGCGCCTCTTGCTGACTCCGACGACGTTGAACTGGATGCCGGCAATACGGATGGTCTTGCCGAGCGGGTTCGTCTGCCCGAACAGGCGGTCGGCGACGTCCCAGCCGATGATGGCGACGGGGCGGCTGCGCTCGACCTCCGCCGGCGTCATCATCCGGCCTTGTTCGGCGTTGTAGTTGGAGAAGTTCCCATATTCGCTCGTGACCCCGTTGATCTGGATGTTCTCGAGCTCCGTCGTACCGTAGGACACCGTGGCGTTGCGGCCGGCAGTGCCCATCACCGAGACAATCTTGTCCCCGAAGTTGCGTACCGCCCTGGCCTCGTCCATCGTCAGCAGCGGGTTGTTCCGCGTGCGCTCCTCGTCATCCTCGGAACGGATGATTCCGCGGCGGGCGATGGTGAAGGAATCGGCGCCAATGTCGCTGACGATCAAGTCGCTGACCGTGGCGTTCAGGCCCTGAATCAGCGAGACGACCGTGATGATCGACGTGACGGCGACGATATTGCCCAACACCGTCATGAACGATCGCAGCTTGTTGGCCCAGATGGCCCGCAGGGCGATCAGGATGGAGTCGAGGAGCTGGCTCATCTACTTCCGTTCGGAATTGCCCGTCGAACTCCGTGAACGAGCGCGGGACTCCTCCTGCAGCCGTATTTCCTGTCCGTCAGCCAGCTCGCGCACGTTCGCGAACGGACCGGTAATCACCCGATCGCCCGCCTTGAGGCCCTCGAGCACCTCGAAGTACTGCTCGCCCGCGATGCCGATCTTCACGGGAGTGAAGACCGCCTTGTTGTCGGCGACGATGAACACACCCTCGGTTTCCTCCCGCTTGTGACCCGCCGGAACCTCGTCGTCTGCGCGATTCGTGTCCGCGTTTCTCCGGCGGCGGCGGTCGGTGGATTCCTCACGGACGATTTTGCCCTGCGGGTCGAACAGCAGCTCTCTCACCGTCAGCGCCTGGATCGGCACCGCGGTGACGTTTTGCTTTTTCGACGTCGTAATCTCGACGGTGCAGGTGAACCCGGGGCGAACGTTGGGCACCTCTTCATCGAGCGTGACGACGACCCTGAACGTCGTTGCCTGTCGCTGCCCGCCCTGCTGGGCGTTCGTCTGGATCGGGCTGTTGCCGATCTCCGTCACGTGACCGCGGAAGGTACGGTCCTCGACCGCATCGACGGTCACCTTCGCTTCCTGGCCGATGGCCACCAACGGAATATCCGTTTCGTCGACCTCGACCTCCGCTTCGAGCACCGACATGTCCGCGATCGTCAGCAGCTGGCTGCCGGCGTTGTTCATCGTTCCGACCACGGCCGTTTCACCCTCCTCGATGTTGCGGCGCACGACGATGCCGTCCATCGGTGACTGGATGATGATCTGGGTCAGGTTGTAGCGCGTCTGTGACAGACCCGCCTGCTCCTGCTTGATCTGCTGCTCGCGCGTCTCGATTTCCTGCTGCCGCGCGCTGATCTCCTGCTGGCTGCGCTTGACGTCCGCCTCACGCACGGTGACTTCGTTCTGCGCCCGTTCGAGCGCCTCGCGGGTCGTCAGCCCGTCCTTCCACAGCTCCTGCTGCCGCTTGAGATTCTGCTGCGCCAGTTCCAGCGTCGTGCGAGCCTGGTGCAGGGCCGTCTCCGCGGCCGAGACGCCAACCCGCGCCTGCGCCAGCCCTGACTTGGCGGCGGCGACCGAGGCCTCACCGCGCTGCAGCTGACCCTCGAGCTGCCGGGGGTCGATCTCCAGCAGGAACTGACCGGCCTTGACGCGCTGTCCCTCCTCGACGGCCAGGCGCGTGACGCGGCCCATCTGGTTGGCCGAGATGTTGATCTGCCGCTTCGGCTGCACCCTGCCCGACGCCGACACGATCGCCTCGAGATCCCGCGTCCGAATCGCTTCGGCCTCGACCGACGGGCCCTGCTCGCGCCTGAAGTAGACGTTCGCCCCGGCGGCGGCGCCGAGCACGACAACGACGATGATGCCGATGATGACCTTTTTCTTCCGCGACATTCCTGCTCCTTACGAACCCGAACGGACGAAGGCGATGATGAGCGCGATGACGAGATAAATCCCGAAGAGCACCATCGCGATCGGACCGGTGCGGCGTTTATAAAGCACTCCGAGACCGACGGCGGTGATGAAC
>DASTBV010000002.1:0-23646 GCA_035711805.1 Vicinamibacterales bacterium | reverse complement strand
GCCACTGTGGCGCTCGGCGAAGGCGGGCGGACAGACTATTCTGCCATATCAGCCGGACCGAAACAGAGCCAATGAACGACGTGAAGAGCTTCGAGTGGGGATCGCGCCTGCCCACGCTGCGCACCTCGCGCCTCACCCTCCGCTCGCTCGAAGTATCAGACGAGGCCGACGTCTTCGCCGTCTTCTCCGACCCGATGGTCATGCGCTACTGGGACGGCGCCACCATGACGACGCCCCAGGACGCGATGAACTACATCGACCACATCCATCTCGGCTTCCGCCGCCGCGAGCTCTTTCAGTGGGGCATCGCCGACCGCGAGACGAACGCGGTCATCGGCACCTGCACGGTGATCCACCTCTCCCCGAACCACGAACGCGCGGAAATCGGATTCGCCATACGCCAGGAACGATGGGGGCAGGGTCTTGGATCGGAAGCGGTCGCGGCCGTGGTGGCGTTCGGATTCGAGACCCTGAACCTGCACCGGATCGAAGCCGACGTCGACCCGCGCAACGAACGATCGCTGCGCCTGCTCGAACGCCTTGGATTCCGGCGCGAGGGACATCTGCGCGAGCGCTACTACATCGACGGCGAGCGCCAGGACGCGCTGATGTTGGGGCTGCTCCGCTCGGAGTGGATCAAGAGCGGCTAACCGCGCGTCTGGACGTAAACGACCGAATACTCCGAACCGGTTCCACGCGGCTTGACCGACACCAGCCGGTGTTTCTCTTCCGTCCCGACGGCCAGCTGCGTCGTCCGTGAGAAGAGACGTTTGCGGCACACAAGTCCGGACCGCCGGAAGTCGATGTTGCCGCGGCACTCGGTGACCGACCCGTGCGCCTGGAGCGCGCTCTTGTAATAGCTGAGGATCGCCTCGGGCGAGGCGTCGCTTTCGAAGTTCACCGCGGCCACTCTGACCCCGAACGCCGAATTTCCCACCGTCACGTCCGCCGCTTCGGCCTCTCGATGCTTCCGGACCCGCGTGGAACCCGGATATACGGCAAGGCCGGTATCGGGCTCACCCCCGGTCCGCACCAGCACCCGGCCGACCGGCGTGAAGATGCGGACGTCGGCGGCGTTGCCGCGATGATCCTCATCCACGCTGACGCTGCAGGCAGCCAGCGGAGACACCACGGCCAGAAACGCGGCAGTGAAAAGTTTCATGACGCTGAATACGGCCCGCGCACGGCCTCAGTTCCCGCCTTCGCCCTTCGGGACTACGGCGGGCAAGCCCGAGACGATTCCCGCGGATCCCGCGTCCAAAGATACAGATGCCCAAAAAGCCCCGTCAGGCGGAGATCCCGGCCGTGAAACAGCCCATCAGCAGCACACCTCCGGAAGGCAGCAGCCTTGCAACTCCGGAAAGCGTGGCCGCTTCCTCCAAATCGAAGACCGCGCAACCGTCGACCCTGGCCTTCAAGCCGGGTGCAAAGCGCAAGTCGCTGATCGAATGGAATCCGTCGCGGCAGGCGCAGATTCTCGACTGGCATCACCGCGCCAAAGACTACGGTCTGGCGGTCGAGGAGCGCGAGGACCTGGAAGAAGGTCAGCCGTTCGAGGTCGAGCCGCGGCGGCTCCTCGAGGACGAGGAACCCGAGGCGTTTGCCGACCAGCCCATCCGCCGCCGCGACGATTTCGAGGAGCTGGCCGCCAGCGAACCGGACGTCGAGGAGGACGACGAGCAGCCGCTCCAGCCGGGCGTGTCGCGCGAGGACGTGGACCTCGTGCGGATGTATTTGCAGCACATCGGCAAGCGGAAACTGCTCAAGGCCCACCAGGAAGTGGAAATCGGCGAGCGGATCGAGAAGGCGCAGAAGAATCTGCTGGCGGCGATGGCCGATATCCCGGGTGCGGTGCAGACGCTCATCGCCCTCGCCGATCGCATCCGCGCCAAGGGCGATCCGGCGGCCGAACTGATCCTCCTGCCGGAAGGCGGCGAGCTGAAGCCGGAACACATCGAGCCTGTGCTCAAGGCGTTCAATCGCATCAAGCGGCGCCGCGGCGTGATCGATCAGCAGCGGGAAAAGCTCGAAAGCCCGCGCCTCGGCGTCAAGGCACGCGCCCAGATCGAGGCCAGCATCGCGCGGACGCGGAAGCAGCTCGTGGACGACCTTGCCGCGCAACCGATCCGCCCGTCGCTGGTGGACGAAACGGTGGGCGAACTGCGCCACATCGATCAGGAGTTCAAGCAGCTCGAAGAGCTGCCGCGCGGTGAACGGGCCGACCGGTGCCGCGCCCTCGAAATCCGCGTCGGCATCCCGCGCGCGGAATTCAAACGGCGCATCGTCCGCGTCGAAGCGGCGGAAGACGTGGTGCGGGAGGCGAAGCGCGAGCTGATGGAAGCCAACCTGCGGCTGGTGGTGTCGATTGCCAAACGCTACCTGAATCGCGGGCTGTCGTTCCTCGACCTGATCCAGGAAGGCAACATCGGCCTGATGAAGGCGGTGGACCGGTTCCAGTTCCGCCGCGGCTTCAAGTTCTCGACGTATGCGACGTGGTGGATCCGCCAGGCCATCACCCGCTCAATCGCCGACCACGGCCGGACGATCCGGCTGCCGGTCCACGTCATCGAGTCGCTGAACCGCCTCGAGAAGGAGCGGAAGGCGATCCGCTCCGAGACGGGCCGCGAGCCGCACGCCGACGAGATCGCCGAGCGGATGAAGATGCCGGTGAGCAAGGTGCGCCTGCTGCTCGACGCGCAGAAGACGCCCTACTCGCTCGAGATGAAGATCGGCGAAGACGAGGGAACGGAGCTGGGCGACGTGCTCCGCGACACCTCCGTGCGATCGCCGGAGGACATCTCGATCGAAAGCGACCTGTCGAACGAAGTCGAGCGCGCGCTCGCGCCGCTGTCGGACCGCGAGAAGGAAGTGCTGCGCCTGCGCTACGGCCTGGGGTCGGACCGCGAATACACGCTCGAGGAGATCGGCAAGCGCCTGTCCGTCACCCGCGAACGCGTCCGGCAGATCGAGAGCCGCGCGCTGCAGAAGCTGCGCACGGCGAAGGAACGCGAGACCGCGGCTTTACTGAACCGGCGCCGGCCGGCGTGATCGCCAGGTCCGCCTGAAGGCGGACACTACGTATTTGCAAGAATCTTTGCTGTCGTAATCGCCTGACCGACATGCCGCGTCGAATGCTCGGCGGCGTGAAACAGCAGGCCGAGCACGTTCGACGGCAGCCCCGCCCGCCCGACTTTCCGTTCCTCCAGCAGCGATCCCGCCGTGGTCGCGCGCAGCTGATCGAACGCACGCTCGATCGTCGCGTTGACGCCGGCGACGAGCGCGGCGAGCGTCGGCGGCGAATCACCCGGCTGCCCTTCCGTGCGCGCCGCGGCGCGCTGCGCGTCGGAGAGCGCTTCGCCGCGCGCATAGGTGAACAAGCGATCGAGTGCGCCGCCGGTGTGGCTGACGTGGAAGGCGATCGACGCCGCCCCGCCCGGACGCTGCCACAGATGGTCCGGGGCCACCGAGGCGACCAGGCGCTGCAGATCCTCGTGCACCTGAATCAGGGCGTGCACGACCGGCATCACTAAAGGGTCGAAGCCGGGAACGGGTCCACGCTGCCACGCTTCTGTTTCCTGAGGGACGGTCATCGGTTCACTGTAGCTGATCCGCCCGCGTCGCTGAGCTTGAAGCGAATGAGGCGGGTAGCTACATTCGAATTAGGGATCGGGGATCAGGGATCAGGGATCAGGGATCGGGGTAAGCGTGAACCACGTTTCCTCATTTACGGGTGTTCTCCGCAAGCCACCGCCGGCGGCACATCGACGCGCCGGCCGCGCCGCGCGCGCGGCAGTCCCGCGCCTCGCCGACTTCTATTTCGTCCACGTCACCACGCCGCGGACGCTTCGCTGCGTCGCCGCCGGCCACCGTGCGCGTCACTTCGCTCGCGATATGCGGGCGATGGTCGGCGCCTGTCCCATCCGGCGTGACGACCTCGCCAGCACCGCCGCGTTCGTCGTGCGATCGGGCAAGCCGGTGCTTCGTCCCGGTATTTACAGAGACGACGACCGCGTGCGCCGCGGCGCGGCGGCCGCGCTTCAACGCAAGCTGGCGCCGAGATCCGCCCTCGTCGTCCCGGTCATGACCGACCATCAGGTGCTGGGCGCACTCAGCCTTTGCTACTCTGACTCCGGCCGGTCGCACGGCCCGCAGCACGTGCGGCTGGCCCAACGGCTCGCGGCGCGGATTGCCGCGGCACTGACCGCCGCCTCTCATGCCGCATCCCGACTACGATCCGCAGCTCGCCACGCTCGTCGAAGAACCGCCATCCGGCACCGGATGGGTCCACGAGATTAAGTACGACGGGTACCGCATCGGGTGCAGGCTCCGCGGCGGCCGCGCCACGCTGATCAGCCGAAACGGCAAGGACTGGACCGCAGCCTTTCCGGAGATCGCCGCGGCCGCAGCGGCGCTGCCCATCACCAACGGACTTCTCGACGGCGAGGTGTGCATCGTTCTCCCGGATGGCCGAACCAGCTTTCAGAGGCTGCAGAACGCCTTCGCAGGTGACACCGCCGATGGAACGCTCACCTACTTCGTCTTCGACCTGCTGCGTCTCGACGATGAACGGCTGCACACGCTGCCGCTGATCGAACGCAAGGCGCGGCTCAAGGCGCTCGTCGGCCGCCGCAGAGGAGGCCGCGTTCGCTACGCCGAGCATGTCGACGGAGATGGACGCGCCTTCTTCGACGAGGCGTGCCGGCTGGGCCTCGAGGGAATCATCTCCAAGCGCGCGTCGGAACCGTATCGGCCCGGGCGCCACGGCGACTGGCTGAAGACGAAGTGCGTGCTCGAGCAGGAATTCGTGATCGGAGGGTTCACCGATCCCGAGGGATCGCGCGCAGGCATCGGCGCGCTTCTCATCGGCTACTTCGCACGAAACCGGCTCGTCTTCAGCGGCAAGGTCGGCACCGGCTTCTCTCACAAGGTGGCGCTCGATCTGCGCCGACAGCTCGAGGCGATCGCGCAAAGCGGGTGCCCCTTCGATCCGCCGCCGGAGCGGCCGGTCGCCAAGGCCGCGCACTGGGTCAAGCCGAAACTCGTCTGCGAAGTCGTGTTCACCGAGTGGACGGGCGACGGAAAGATCCGCCACCCGTCGTTCCAGGGTTTGCGCGCGGACAAGAAGCCGGGAGAAGTCACCCGTGAACGGGCGGTTGCTATGGCAGGTTCAAAGGGTTCAAGAGGTTCAAAGGGTTCAAGGGGTGCAGCAGGTTCAAAGCTTTCCACAGTGGCTGGTGTCACCATCACGCACCCGGATCGGCTCGTCTACCCTGACCCGCCGGCGACGAAGCTTGACGTCGCGCGCTACTACGAGGCCATCGCCGACTGGATCGTGCCGCACGTGGCCGGACGGCCGCTGACGCTGGTGCGCTGCCCGGAGGGAATTTCGGGCGAGTGCTTCTACATGAAGCATTCGAAGTTGTGGGCGCCGAAGCCGCTGCGGCGGGTGCGCATCCGCGAAAAGACGAAGGTCGGCGAGTACCTCATTGCCGACGATCTCGCCGGCGTCATCGGGCTGGTGCAGATGGGCGTGCTGGAAATTCACACCTGGAATTCGACGTTCGACGATCTCGAGCGTCCGAACCGGATCGTCATCGACCTCGATCCGGGTGGGCGCGTATCGTGGCCGCAGGTCATCACCGCGGCACGGGTGGTCAGGCGCGCGCTCGAGGCGCTGGAGCTCGAATCGTTTCCCAAGACCACCGGCGGGCGCGGTCTCCACGTCGTCGTGCCGCTGGTGCCGCAGGCGGACTGGTCGCAGTGCCTCGAATTCTCGCGGGCACTGTGCGAAGCGATTGAAGCCACCGACGGCAGGCTTTACACGACGCAGTTCGCCAAGGCGGGACGCTCGAGCAAGATCCTGCTCGACTATCTGCGCAATAACCGGACGAACACATCCGTTGCCGCGTACTCGTCACGCGCGCGGGCGGGCGCGCCGGTCAGCGTTCCAATCGGCTGGGATGAGCTACGGGCAACCGTGAACCCTCAGTCGCTGACGCTGCTGACCGTTCCGCGGCGGCTGCAACGGCTCAGCAGGGATCCGTGGGCCGGTTATTGGCGTGCGCGGCAGAAGCTCACACCGCAAAGGCTCCGAGCGGTCCGGGAACGGTGATTCCCCGGTATAGCTCCTGCAAAGAAACCTCGTGTGAAGGCTGCATATGGCTGAGACACGAGACACTCGAGATCCACATTACGAAGAAACAGCCGCGCCGCAGAATCCACCGAACAGCATGGTGAATCCCGCGGCGCGCACGACGTGGTGGGGCAGTTCCGTCGGCGTCCTCGCCATCGTCTTCCTGATCGTCCTCGCGGGGTTCGGCTGGGTCCTGGTCCAGCGCGAGCTCGGCAAGGGCGGCCGCACACCCGATTCGGAGACCATCGGCACGTCCGGCGCCGTGCGCGACGACAGCCCCGGTGGTTTCGATCCGGCGCCGGTTCCCGGCAGCACGCGCGACGAACTGGAATTCCGCGGCGTCGGCGATCGGCGGCAGGGGCCGATGCCAGGTCTGAGCGCGGACGACATCACCGACCCCGGCGCGGTGAAGAACGCACCTGCCGGGTCGCGCGTCAGGCTGATGAATGCCGCAGTCGAACGCGCGGACGGCGACACGTTCTGGATCCGCGCCGGTGACGCGACGGTGGCGGTGGTCACGTCCGGCGGAACGCCGACAGTCAGGGCCGGCCAGCAAGTCAACGTGACCGGCACTATCGAAGCGACCGGAGAAACCAGACGCATCCGTGCGTCGCGGATCGACGTGAAATGACGTAGAGGCCGACCTTCAGGTCGGCCTTTCAGGCGGCGACGGCCGAACGCTCTTCGACAACCGCGGTGGCGCCGTTCATGAGCGGAACCCAGAGGTCGAACGCGCCCGGCTCGCCCGTAAACGGCGAGCGCGCTCCTGCCGCGCACGACGTCATCGCGATGATCGTGGCGTGCGGGACGATAACGCCGCCGTGGAGCACGCAGGCCGCGTCCGTTTCTCGGGTCATGACGGGCAGATTCGAACCACCGCACGCAGTAGCGCGCGGCACGTCGCCGATCTCCAGTTCGCGCTCGGGACCGCCGGCGCCTTCGAACCAGATCGACGCCGCCGAACCGGGGCCGGGGTCGTTCCAGGTATAACAACCGCCGGCTTTGAGAGTCGCCAGCAGCACCACCGCCAGTTCGACTCGCGCCGGCATGCTGACGTGCGCACACATCCCGCGGCGGAATCCAGCGTTCATCAGCTTGCGCGCGAGGACGTTCGCGGCGGCGTTCAGGTCGCGATAAGAGCAGGACGATTCGCCGTCCACAAGCGCGATCGCCTCTCCGCGGAGGGCCGCGTGATTCTCTATGAGCCGGTGAACCGTTCGCATCACGGCCGCGACAAGTGCAAGCGGAAGGCCAGCGGGTCCGCGGGTCCGCCTAAAGGCGGACACTACGAAAAGGCGGACACTACGAAACACTACGAAGTTACCGCCAGCTGAACAGGCGCAGCGCGGCAAAAAACGGAAGGACGCCCCAGATTCCCAATACCGCCAGTTCCCCGCGCACGTCGGCGAGCGTCGCCCCGTCGAGGATGATCGCTCTGAGCGCGTCGATCTGCGCGGTGAGCGGCAGCGCGTGAATGAGGGGCTGCACGCCGTCCGGAAAATTCGCCGACGAGAAGAACACGCCGCTGAGGATCCACATCGGCAGCATCACCAGATTCATCAACCCCGAGATCGCCTCGATCGTCCGGGCGCGCGTTGCCAGCAGCAGCCCGATCGCGCCGAAGGACAGCGTGCCAACGAGAGTCGTGACGACGATGGCGCCGGCCGATCCGTTCACCGGCATCCCGAAGGCGACCACCGCGAAGAGCAGCGGCACCAGCACTTCCGCCGGCAGGAACGCCAGCCGCGCGATGAGCTGCGCGAGCAGGTACTCCCTCTTCCGCATCGGGCTGGCGATCATCCGTTTCAGCAGCTTGCGCATCCGCGCCTGGACGATGCCGAAGCCGATGCCCCACATGCTGTTGCTCATGAGTCCCATGCCGATCAGGCCGGGGATGAACCAGTCGATGTAGCGTGAGCCGGCGACTTCCTGAGGCTCCTGGCGCGCCGTCCACGGATCCTGGCGGCCCGCCGCCCGCTTGAGGACATCGTCTACGACGGCGCGTGCGTAGCGGCTTTCCTCTCGCGCCGGATCGAAGCGGTAGGTTGGCGGCTCCGTGGGGATGACGACGACGTTGACGACGCCCTCGCGCAGCGCGCGGCGTTCGTCCTGCGGCCGTACCTCGCGGACGGTTATCCCGCCGCCGCGCGTCAGCGCGTCCCGCAGCGAGCCGGTGTCGGCGCCCGGTTGCAGGCCGACCAGCACGTCGCTGTCGGCGCGCGACGGAAACGCCATCGCCAGCGCCAGCGACACGACAATCGGAAAGACGAAGGTCCAGAAGACCGCCTCGGGCTCGCGGATGAATTCGCGGAAACGCGCCAGCGTCAACTGCACGATCGGGGACGAGATGCGGTCACTCATCGCGCAGATGCCTTCCAGTCAGCGCCATGAACACGTCCTCGAGCGTTCCGTGATGGGTGATCACCTTCGGCTCGCCCAGCCTGGCGATCAGCTCCTTCGGCGTGCCGAGCGCGATGATGCGTCCGTGATCGACGATGGCCACGCGATCGCACAGGAACTCCGCCTCGTCCATGTAATGGGTCGTCATCAGGATCGTGCGGCCTCGTGCGCGAAACTGGTCGAGCAGCCCCCACAGCTGCCGCCGCGAGTGCGGATCGAGCCCGGTGGTCGGCTCGTCGAGAAACAGCAGGTCCGGATCGCCGGCGAGCGCGCAGGCGAGCGAGAGGCGCTGTTTCTGGCCGCCGGAGAGCTTGCCGACACGGCTCGTCCGCTTGCCCTCGAGCTCGACAATCTGCAGCAGATCGTCGACCGTCCGCCCGCGCGTGTAGAACGAACGAAAGAGCCGCAGCGTCTCCTCGACCGTCAGTTTCTCAGCGAGCTGCGTCTCCTGCAGCTGGATGCCGAGCCGCTGGCGCAGCGCCGCTTCGTGATGTCCCCAGCGCAACCCCAGTACCTCGACCTCGCCTGAATCGGGCTTCAGCAGACCTTCCAGGATCTCGATCGTTGTCGTCTTGCCGGCGCCGTTCGGCCCGAGCAGGCCAAAGCATTCGCCGCGGTGAACGGTCAGCGTCAGATCGCCGACCGCGACAACGGATCCGTACGCCTTGCGCAGACGTGCACAGGACACCGCCGGTTCTGTGACGCCGTCGTGATTGACCTCAGGCTGCTCCAAGTCCGATCTCCAGTTACGGTAGACTGACCATTGGTGTCATTCACCGTTCTGATTGCGGCATCCGAACGTCTCGCCGCCCTCCAGCAGCAGGAAGACCTCACAAACGCCGAAGCCTTTGCCGATACCGACGCCCTCAAGGCGCTCGACACGATCGCGCGGCGGCGCCCGCAGGTCGTCGCGCTGGACCAGCGTTTCGCGGCCAGCGCGCGTGGCGCGGCGTTCATCAATCGCATCAAGGCCGACCCCGCGCTCGCCTCGTGCGAGATTCGCGTGCTCGACCCTGACCGCGGCGCCGGACGCGACGTCGCACTGCCGGCGGACGGAGCCGCGGTCGCGCCGGCGGCGGTGGCCGTCGATGCCCCTCCGGCCGCGCGCCTCGATCGGACCGGAACCCGGCGGGCGGAGCGCGTCGCCATTACCAAGAGCGTCGCAGTCCTGATCGACGGCAACCCGGCAACGCTCGTGAACATCTCCGTGGTCGGCGCCCAGGTCCTGTCGCCGTCGCTCCTGCGTCCGAATCAGCACGTGCGCATGTCGCTCGTCGACGAGGCGCGCCCGATCCGGTTCAACGGGGTTGTGGCCTGGGCAGCCTTCGAGATGCCGAAGGAAGGACCGCGTTATCGAGCCGGCGTCAACTTCTTCGACGCGGCGCCGGACATGGTTGCACGCTTCATCGAAAGCATCACCTAAAGCGTATTTCAAACAACGTACGCCACGGAGACACGAAGTCACGGAGAATCCGCCGATCTGGACACTCCGTGTTTCCGTGCCTTCGTGGCGATGTGGAAACAGAGGCCGCTGTCAGTCGCGCTCCGACATCCAGCTTTCGACGAGCGATCCGTTCTTGACGATCGTTTCGCCGCGATCCGAACCGGTGGAAATGATCGCGCAGGCCACACCGGTCAGCTCCTCGAGCTTGTGGACGTAGCGCTGTGCTTCGGGCGGAAGCTGATCGAACTGCGTCACGCCCTTCGTCGGCGCCGACCATCCCGGCACCCGCACATACACCGGCTCGGCACTGTTCAACGACTTCAGATCCGCCGGAAAGTCGTTGACCGTGCCCTGGCTGGTCCTGTAGCCGGTGCAAATCAGCACTTCCGGCAGGCCGTCGAGCACGTCCAGCTTCGTCAGCGCGATTGCGTCGAGTCCGTTGACCCGCGCCGAGTAGCGGACGACGACCGCGTCGAACCAGCCGCAGCGCCGCGGACGGCCGGTGGAGGCGCCGTATTCCTGGCCCGTTTCGCGCAGCCGATCGGCCAGGGGGCCGGACAGCTCGGTCGGCAGCGGCCCTTCCCCGACGCGCGTCGTGTATGCCTTGGCCACGCCAAGCACGCCGCCGATCGCGCGCGGCGGGATGCCGAGTCCCGTGCACACGCCGCCAACCGAGGCGTTCGACGAGGTGACGTACGGATACGTGCCGTGGTCGATGTCGAGGAGCGTGGCCTGCGCGCCCTCGAACATCACCGGCTCGCCGCGCCTGATCAGGTCGTGCAGGAACACCGAGCAGTCGCCGACCCACGGACGCATCCGCTCGCCGTCGCGGACGATCTGATCGAACACCGGCTTCCAGTCGAGCGTCGAGTCCTTGATGATCTGGTTTCTCGCGCTGACGTTTTCGCGCACCTCCTCGGCCAGCGCGTCGCGGTCGCCGAGCAGGTCGCAGACGCGGATGCCGCGCCGGCCGATCTTGTCCTCGTAGGCCGGGCCGATGCCGCGGGAGGTGGTGCCGATCCTGCGCTCGCCGCGGCGCGCCTCCGACAGCACGTCCAGCTCGCGGTGATACGGCAGGATGATGTGTGCCTTCTCGCTGACGAGGAGACGGCCGTCAACGGTGATGCCCATCCGCGCCAGCTCGTCCACCTCCTTGAACAGCGCCTGCGGATCGACCACCACGCCGTTGCCGATGATGCAGGTCACGCCGGGGTGCAGGATGCCGGACGGGATCAGGTGCAGCACGAACTTCTGTCCGCCCGCATAGACGGTGTGACCGGCGTTGTGGCCGCCCTGATACCGCGCCACCGCGGCAAAGAACGGCGTCAGCATGTCGACGATCTTGCCCTTGCCTTCGTCGCCCCACTGCGCACCGAGTACGGCAATGTTGGTCTTCGGCATCCCGCTCTATATTAGCCGTTCACTCTTCCGGGACGGGTGAACTGACATGATTGTTCTTGACGGCCATTCCCTGACGCTCGATCAGCTCGTCGCGATCGCCCACGACGCGGAGCGGGTGGCGATCAGCGGCAGCGCACAGGCGCGTGTCCGCGCCGCGCGTCTCGTCGTCGACGAATTCGCGGACCACGACACGCCGACCTACGGCATCAACACGGGGTTCGGTAATTTCGCCGACGTGAAGATCCCGCACGACTCGCTGTCGCAGCTGCAGGTCAATCTGCTGCGCAGTCACGCCGCGGGCGTCGGCGAACGGCTGCCGGTGCCGGTGGTGCGCGCGGCCATGGCGCTGCGCGCCAACGTGCTGGCCAAGGGGTATTCCGGGATCCGGCTCGAGACGCTCGACCTGTTCGTCGAGCTGCTCAATCGCGGCATCCATCCGCTCGTCCCCTCGCGTGGATCGGTCGGCGCGAGCGGCGACCTGGCGCCGCTGGCGCACATCGCGCTGGTGCTGATCGGCGAAGGGAGCGTCATCACCGCCGACGGGGTCATCGATGGCCGGACGGCGCTGTCGCGCGCCGGCCTCGCGCCGGCGGCGCTCGGCCCGAAAGAGGGGCTGGCGCTCATCAACGGCACGCAGCCGTCCGCCGCGCTCCTCGGGCTGGCGGTCGCGGCGGCCCGCCGGCTGGCGCGCGCCGCGGACATCATCGCCGCGCTCAGCATCGACGGCCTTCAGGGCTCGTCGAAGCCGTTCGACGCCCGGATCCACGCCGCGCGCGGCTCAGCCGATCAGGCCGAATCCGCCGCCAATCTGCGCGCACTGCTCGACGGCAGCGGCATCAACGCCGCGCACGCGAACTGCGGCCGCGTCCAGGACGCCTACTCGATGCGGTGCGCCCCGCAGGTGCACGGCGCCGCGCGCGCCGCCTGCCGGTTTGCGCACGAGGTCTTCGCCGCGGAGGCCAATGCCGCGACCGACAACCCCATGGTGTTCGCCGAGACGCGCGAAATCATCTCGGGCGGCAACTTCCACGGCGCGCCCGTGTCGGTCGCCTGCGATCTGCTGTGCCTCGGCATGTCGCAGCTCGCCACGATCAGCGAGCGCCGCGCCGATCGGCTGGTCAATCCCGCGGTGAGCGGCCTGCCGGCGTTCCTCACGCGGCACGGCGGCCTGCATTCGGGACTCATGATGGCGCAGGTGACGGCGGCGGCGTTGACGTCGGAGCTGAAAACGCTGGCACACCCCGCCAGCGTGGACACGATTCCGACGTCGGGCAACAAGGAAGACCACGTCAGCATGAGCATGGCGGCGGCGTTGAAGGCAACGCGCGCGGTCGAGCTCGCCACGCGCGTGCTCGCCGTCGAGCTCCTCTGCGCGTGTCAGGCGATCGATCTGCTCGCGCCGCTCGCCTCGTCACCGCCGCTCGCGCGCGTGCACGCATTCGTCCGCACGCGCGTCGCCGTACTCGATCATGATCGTCCGCCGGCGCCCGACATCGACGCGATCACACAGCTGATCGAAAGCGGCGAACTTGAACGCGCCTGCGCGATGAATGTCAACTGAAACTTTCTTTCTGAAATTGATTGACAACCATGCGCGCGATTCTTACCTTCTGATCTTTCGAAACAACCGAAGCGACGTACCACTGAGTTCCTGAATGACGGTCGGCACGCGGATCATCCGGGCACCGCGCGGTCCTGCGATCAGTTGCAAGAGCTGGCAGCAGGAAGCCGCGCTCCGCATGCTCATGAACAATCTCGATCCGGAGGTCGCCGAACGTCCGGACGATCTCGTTGTCTACGGCGGATCGGGCAAGGCGGCGCGCAACTGGGACGCCTTCGACGCGATCGTCGCGTCGCTGCGCGCGCTCGACAACGACGAGACGCTTCTCGTGCAGTCCGGGAAGCCGGTGGGCGTGTTTCGCACGCATGGCGGCGCGCCGCGCGTGCTGATTGCGAATTCCCTCCTCGTTCCCGCGTGGGCGACCTGGGAAACGTTCCGCGATCTCGAGGATCGCGGCCTGACCATGTTCGGCCAGATGACGGCCGGCAGCTGGATTTACATCGGCACGCAGGGGATTTTGCAGGGCACCTACGAAACTTTCGCTGCCGCGGCGAAGCGCGACTTCGGCGGCAGCCTCAGCGGCCGGCTGGTCGTCACCGCCGGCCTCGGCGGCATGGGCGGCGCCCAGCCCCTTGCCGCCACGATGAACGGCGCCGCCGCCCTCATCATCGAAGTCGATCGCTCCCGTATCGACCGGAGGCTCGCCACCAGGTACCTCGACGAAGCGACGGACAGTCTGGACGCGGCGCTGGCGCGCGTCGACGAGTGGCGCCGCGCACGTGTGGCGCGATCCATCGCGCTGGAAGGCAACGCGTCCGACGTGCTGCCCGAACTTGTACGCCGCGATGTCATTCCTGATGTGCTGACGGACCAGACGTCCGCGCACGACGCGCTCAACGGGTACGTGCCCGGCGGCATGTCACTTGCTGACGCGATTCGCCTTCGCGCACGCGAGCCACAGACGTACATCGATCGCTCGATGTCGTCGATGGCGCGTCACGTGGACGCGATGCTGACACTGAAGTCGCGCGGTGCAGTGACATTCGACTACGGCAACAATATCCGCGCGCAGGCGCAGCGCGCGGGATGCACGGATGCGTTTGACATTCCCGGCTTCGTGCCGGAATATGTGCGGCCTCTGTTCTGCGAAGGCAAAGGGCCGTTCCGGTGGGCCGCGCTCTCCGGAGACGCCGCCGACATCGACGTCACGGACGATGCGGCGCTCGAGATGTTTGCGGATGATTCGGCACTGTGTCGATGGATCCGCATGGCGCGCGAGCGCGTCGCCTTTCAGGGCCTGCCGGCGCGGATCTGCTGGCTGGGCTACGGCGACCGCGCGCGCTTCGGAAAACGGATCAACGAGTTGGTGCGCGCCGGGACGATCTCCGCACCGGTGGTGATCGGACGCGACCATCTCGACACGGGATCGGTGGCCTCGCCCAACCGCGAGACGGAGGGGATGCGCGACGGCAGCGATGCGATCGCCGACTGGCCGATCCTGAATGCGCTGCTGAACGCGTCCGCCGGTGCCACCTGGGTCTCGGTGCACCACGGCGGCGGCGTGGGGATCGGCTACTCGCTGCACGCGGGGATGGTGATCGTCGCCGACGGCAGCCCTGAGGCTGACGAACGGCTGGAGCGTGTGCTGACGTGCGACCCGGGCATCGGCGTCGCCCGGCATGCGGACGCCGGGTATCCGGCGGCGATCGCGACGGCAGAATCGCGCGGCGTGCGGATTCCGATGCGGAATCCACGTCCGCATTAACGCGGATTTCACGTCCGTGGCGAACCCTTCGGGTTCGCGAGGCGAGCCTGGAAGGGCTCGCCCCACGGAATCCGTAGGCTTGAAAAGAGTGGGGCGCGCCTTGTCAGGCGCGCCGGGAAGAAAGGTTGGGGACATGACGGCTCCACAGGCGGGGTTCGAGCGGCGGATTTACGGAGCGCTCGACGCAAGTCCCTCACGCATCCCGGTAATTCTCGGCGGCTGCGGAACGGGCCGCACCTGGCTGCTCCAGCGCGTGGGCGAGCGCGCCGGACGTCAGGCCGCGCAGTACATCGATGTCGAACGCAGCGCGACCACGCCCGAGCGCTTCCTGCAGGCGGTGCTCTCGTCATCGCCGTTTCCCTGGCACGGCGCCGACCGGACGCCGGTCAATGCCCGCGACGCCTTCGATGCCCTGCTCGCGTTCTTCGACACCGTCCGGGCGCCTGGCGGCGAGCCGTGCACGTTCCTGCTCGACGAAGTGCTCGAGCTGCGGACGTTCGAAAGCTTCCCCGGGCTGCGCCACGTCCTCCGCGACCTGCTCGACGCCCTGACGGGAAGCGCGAATCGATTCGTGCTCACCACGAGGTATGTCGCCCGCGCGCACCGGCTGCTCCGCGACGCCACGGCGCGTTTCGAGGTCATGCACGTGCCGCCGCTGGCGCCGGGCGATGTGACCGACCTGCTTGCGCCGGCATTCAACGGCTACGAACAGATGGCCACCGACGACCGCGACTATCTGTCGCGCGCGGTGCAGGCGCTGACGGACGGCCGCGCCGCCTACGTGCGTGCCGTCGGCGACGCGATGGCGCAGATGGGCGGCACGGCCGATCCGGTGGGCGCGCTGACGGGACTGATGTCCGCCGACGGCGCGCTCAACCACTGGTGCTGCTTCTGCTACGAGCTGCGGCTGCACCGCGCGCGCGGATACGGCGCGCTCAAGGCCATCCTCGACATCCTCGCGCAGGAAGAGCCGATGACGCTCACCGAGATCTCGCAGCGTCTGCATCGCACGCCGGGATCGACGAAGGACTATCTCTCCTGGCTGGAAGACGTGGACCTGGTGACCTCGCGTCAGAAGCGCTACAGCTTCACCGATCCGCTGCTGCGGCTGTGGGTGCGGCTGCACTGCCGTCCGGTGGGGGCGTCGGCCGACGAGATCGCGCGCGAAGTGCAGCGCTACGCCGTGGCGCGCCTGCCTCAGGCCGAGCCCGTTCCCGCACTCGCCTTCGCCGGCGTCAGCGACGCGACGCCAGACGAGCGCAAGAGCTGGGGCATCATTGAAATTGACTGAGGAGGTGAGAAGTCAATAAGTCAAAAGTAAAAAGGCAAAAGGCAGTTCTCGAGTGACTTGCCCACTTACTTTTGACCTTTGTCTTTTGACTTTTGACTTTTGCCTTTTTACTTGTTGATCATAAAAGTCGCAACTCCGTGAAAGAACTCACGGAGTAGCGTCGTCACCTCGTCCGGAAACCGCGCCTCCTCGAGGGCGCGATCCATCAGCCTCACCCACCGGTTCCGCGCCGCCTCGTCGATGGCAAACGGCATGTGGCGCATCCGCAGCCGCGGGTGCCCGCGCCGCTCGATGTAGCGCTGCGGGCCGCCGAAGCGGCCGATCAGAAAATCGCGAAGCCGCTCTTCCGCCCCGGCGAGATCGTCCTGCGGATACATCGGGCCGAGAATCGGATCGCCGGGGACCTGGGCGTAGAAGGCGTGGATCAGCCTGGTGAAGCCTTCTTCGCCGATGGTTTCGTAGATCTGTTCCTCGTTCATGCGTGAAAGGCCGACGCTAAACGTCGGCCTCTACATACTGGTAGGGGCCGACCTTCAGGTCGGCCCGGCCTCGAGCTTCGCCAGCGCGAGGCGGGCCGCCTCCTGCTCGGCTTCTTTCTTCGCGCGGCCGGTGGCGGCGCCGCACACTTCCCCGTTCACAATCACCTCGATGGTGAACGTCTTGCGGTGATCGGGCCCTTCTGATCCCGACAACCGATACTCCGGCAGCCGGTGACCGAGAGCCTGGACGCGTTCCTGGAGGGCCGACTTGTAATCCGGCGCGAACGTCTGCTCGCTGCCGGCATCGATCGCCTCCTTCAGCTCGCGGCGCAGAAACCCCGCCGCAGCATCGAGCCCGCCGTCGAGATAGATCGCCGCGATGAGCGCCTCATACGCGTCGGCCAGAAGCGCCTGCTTGAAGCGGCCGCCGGTCTTTTCTTCTCCCCGCCCGAGGATCAGATGCAGGCCGAGCTGAATCGCTTCGGCCTGGCGCGCCAGCGACTGCGTCGAGACGACGGCCGCCTTGATTTTCGATTTCTGTCCTTCCGTATACGTCGGGTACTGCCGGAACAGCGTTTCCGCGACGACCAGGCCGAGCACCGCATCGCCCAGGAACTCGAGCGACTCGTTGTCGGCCACGCCGCCGGAGGCGTCCTCGGCCGCCCTGGATTTGTGCGTCAGCGCGTGCTCGAGCAGGCCGCGATCCCTGAAGCGGTAGTCGATGCGCCCCTGCAGCTCGTCGAACTCGTCCCGCAGGCGCACGACGCGGGATCCGACGTCCTCGCGATGCGAGGCAATCACGCGGCGCGCGTCGTCGGCCTCGCCGTCCGGAACCGCCACGCGGATCTGGCCGCCGAGAGGGTTGACCGCCATCGGCAGGATGGCGTTTGCGCTTCCGCTGATGCGAAAGCTTTGGATACCGTGGCTGTCCAGCAGGGCGATGACGACGCTCGCTTCGATGTCGGAAGAGGTCGTGAAGACGATCACCGGTCCGGTCATGCGTCGGCGCGCACCGCCGCCGGCGCGAGAAGCGCCTGCCCGACCTGCTCGATCCGCAACAGGACCATGGTCATATCGTCCTGCTGAACGGCCGATTCTGTAAACGCCTCGATGTCGCGCAGAATCCGCTCGCGCAGCTCGTCGGCGTGCAGGTCGGCGTGCTCGCCGATGAGCGTCGCGAGCCGCGATTCGCCAAAGCATTCGCCGCCGCTGTTCATGGCTTCGGTCAGGCCGTCGGTGTAGAGCACGAACAGGTCGCCGCGCCCCAGCGGAATCGACACCTCCTCGAGCAGCCGGACGAACGTCTGTCCGCCGTCCAGCTGCAGGCCGAGGACGAGCCCGTCGGGCGCCAGGAGCTGCGGCGTCCGCCGTTCGGCGTACGGACCGGGCACGTAGACCAGCGGGCAGTGTCCCGCGCGGGCGTACTGCAGCGTTCCCGCCTGGAGGTCCACGACCAGATACGTCACCGTGATGAAGCTGCGGCTGTCGAGATGGCGCGAGATGATGCGATCTGCTTCGATGAGGAGCTCCCGCGGCGAGCGGTATCGCTGGCTGAGCGAGAGGACGATGCCCTTGAGCTCCGCCATGTACAGCGCGGCCGACGTGCCCTTGCCCGAGACGTCGGCGACCAGAATGCCGAGCGTGTGATCGTCGATGGGCAGGAAGTCGTAGTAGTCGCCTCCCACCTCGCGCGCCGGTTCGCAATGCGCGGTGAGAGTGAGGCCCGGCATCGACAGCGGCCCCTGCGGCAGCAGCGACATCTGGATATTGCGTGCGATGCGCAGTTCCTGCTCGAGGCGCTCCTTCTCGGCCTTCTGCTGGAGCAGGTCCTCGATGCTCGAGGTCATCGAATTGAACGACTCCGAGAGCTCGCCGAGCTGATCGCGCGACTTGATCGAGACCCGGCCGGTGAAGTCGCCGCGGCGGACGCGCTCGGTGCCGGCAAAGAGCTCGTGGATCGATCCGGTGATCGACCGCGCCAGCGCCAGTCCCATCGCAAACGCGACGGCCTGGATAATCAGGAAGAGACCACCGACCAGGGCGAGCGCCACGAGCAGAGACCGGCCGAAATCGAACTCGCCGACCTGCGACTCCTTGGTCAGCGCCATCCGGTCGTAGATCTGGGCGAGCGACATCCCGAAGCTGACGTAAAGCTTCACCGTGTCGCCGCGGTCCCATCCAACGGAGTCGACCAGCGCCACCCACCTCAGGCCGGCCTCGGAGTCCCCAACGCCGATCTCTGCCGGGCCGAGGACGATCGCCCGGGGCCGGGGCTCTGCGTCTGGGTCGGAGTCGGGATCAAGAAAGCTGGATTCCTCGGACACGCCACCGAGCGTCAGCCCGGCGCGGTCGCGCAGCTCGCGCTCGAACGACTGATCCACCGGCACATCGACGATCACCGCGCCACCGACGGTGGCCGGCCACGACACCGCGCGCGTCATCATCTTGGTGGTGTCGCCGTCCTTGTAAGCCATGACACCCGAGTACCCGGTGCACGGAATCCAGTCCGGTACCGTCGCCGGCGCGGCAACATGCGCCCATGGGCCCAACGCCAGAGGGCCGGCCGGCACCGCGGTGGCGGTGGCTGCGCTCTGCCCGCACCGGCGCGCGGACGGCACCAGCGCGACGGACGCGCCAGGGTACCGCGGCGCCAGCGTGTTGCGCCGCACCTCGATGACGGCACGCGTCTGATCCGGTCCGACGGCGCGATCCAGGCCCAGGGCCGCCGAGTCGGCAATGAGGCGGGTCCGCTCCACGAGCTGCGCCAGCTCGTTGCGCATCATGAAGCTGGCGATGTTGAAGAACAGCAGCAGCCCGGCCACCAGGAAGAAGACGATGATCAGCAGCGCCGGGATGAAGCCGATGAAGATGTAGGAGACGGCGAGCTTCCGGCGGATGCGCCACAGCAGCCGCTGCTTCATGTCGGCGAACACCAGAACGATGATGATCAGCGCGCCGACGATCACCGCGAGATCGCCCAGCGTGTCGATCAGCTCGATCCACGGCGAGGCGCCGGCGACGAGCGTCAGCAGGAACGCGACGAACTTGATGATCAGGCCGCCGACGACGGCGCGGCCGCTGAACGTCTGCGTCATCCAGTAACGGACGAGCGCGGCGCGCGATGCGGGCGGCAGTCTGGTTGATGGAAGCACGTCGCGTCCTCTGGTCTCCGGCGTCTAGTCTAAGGTAACCTTCGACACTACCTTGAAGTTACGCGACGACGCACGGTTCGATACCGTCTGTATCCACGCGGGCCAGGAGCCCGACCCGTCCACCGGCGCCATCATCACACCCATCTACCAGACGTCCACCTACGTGCAGGACGCGCTGGGGACACACAAGGGGTACGAGTACGCGCGCACACAGAATCCGACGCGCGCGGCGCTCGAGGCGAATATCGCGGCGATCGAGAACGGACGCGCCGGCTTCGCCTTCGCGTCGGGCATGGCCGCCGAAGGCGCCGTCATGACGCTGCTGCAGTCCGGCGATCACGTCGTGGTGACGGACAACACCTACGGCGGCACCTACCGGCTGTTCGAGCAGGTGCTGCGCAAGTTCCAGCTCGAGTTCAGCTACGTGGACACGTCGGACCTCGAGGCGATCGAACGGGCGATGCGTCCGGCGACGAAGATGCTCTTCCTGGAGACGCCGACGAATCCCGTCCTCCGTATAACGGACTTGCGCGGGGCCTGTGACATCGCGCACGCGCACGGTGTATTCGTGGTGGTGGACAACACGTTTGCCAGCCCCTACGTGCAGCGCCCGCTCGAATTCGGCGCCGACCTCGTCGTCCACAGCACGACGAAGTTTCTCAACGGCCACAGCGACAGCATCGGCGGCGTGGTGGTGGCTGTCCGCGACGACCACGTCGAGTGGCTGCGGTTCGTCCAGAACGCCGCAGGGGCGATCCTCGGCCCGATGGACGCCTGGCTCGTGCTGCGCGGCACGAAAACGCTGCCGCTGCGCATGGAACGGCACAACGCCAACGCCCTCGAGCTGGCGCAGTTTCTCGCCAGTCATCCGAAGATCGTCCAGGTGCACTACCCCGGCCTGCCCGACCACCCCCATCACGAGCTGGCGAAGCGGCAGATGCGCGGCTTCGGTGGAGTCATCTCGTTCCGGCTTGGCTCGCTCGACAAGGCACGGACGCTCCTGAACTCGGTGGAGCTGATGGCGCTTGCGGAGAGCCTCGGCGGCGTTGAAACGCTGATCAGCCATCCCGCCACGATGACGCATGCCTCCGTGCCGGCCGAACAGCGGCAGCGGATCGGCGTCACCGACGATCTCGTCCGGGTCTCGGTCGGCATCGAGGACGTAGACGACCTGCGCGACGATCTCGTTCGGGCTCTTGGGAAAATCTAAGGACTTCCTTGGACTTCGTCGATCTCCTCCTCCACGTCGATGAGTACCTGCGCGATCTGGTCGAGATGTACGGACCCTGGATCTACGCGATCCTCTTCGCCATCGTCTTTGCGGAAACCGGGCTGGTGGTCACGCCGTTTCTGCCCGGGGACTCGCTGCTCTTCGCGGCCGGCGCCCTGGCCGCCACCGGCGCGCTCGACGTCACGGTCGCGTCCATCGTCGTGCTGGCCGCGGCGATCATCGGCGACGCCGTGAACTACGCGATCGGCCGCTCGGTTGGCCGCCAACTCGTGCGGCGGGCCGAAACCGATCCGCGCTGGCGCCGCTGGATCAACCCCGCGTATGTCGCGCGGGCGCACGAGTTCTTCGAGCGCCATGGCGGCAAGGCGATTGTTCTTGCCCGGTTCATGCCGATCGTCCGGACGTTCGTGCCGTTCGTGGCGGGAATCGGCGAGATGTCGTATCCGAAGTTCGCGTTCTACAACATTGCCGGCGCGGTGTTGTGGGTTGCGGTCTGCGTCGGTGCCGGCTATGCGTTCGGCAACGTCCCGGTCGTCCGTGACAACTTCTCTCTTGTGGCGATCGGGATCGTCGTCGTGTCGGTGCTGCCGATGGTGGTCGAATTCATCCGCTACCGGCGCGGCCCCCGCGCGTAGTGTCCGGCTTCAGCCGGACCCAGCGGATTCTCTTACCCAGGCCAGGTAGGCGGCCGAGCCGCCGTCCGCGGCTATCACCAGGAATTCGGGAAGCTCGTAGGCGTGCAGCTCGCGGACGCGCGCCTCGAGGGCCTCCACGCGGTCCGACGTGGTCTTGATGACGAGCTGCTGTTCCCGATCCTGTTCGACCTGCCCCTTCCAGCGATAGACCGACGTCATCACCGGCAGGACGTTGACGCAGGCGGCCAGTTGCTCCCCGACCAGCGTGCGCGCCAGCGCCGCGCCGTCGGCGTCGGCACCGATGGTCGTGAGGACGAGGACGGCCTTCGGTACGGATGAGCTCACGTTTTCTCTTGTACTCGCCGAGAAGGTTTGGTACTTGTACTTCGGGCGCGACTGCGGTACAAGCAGGTTGTACTCGGGATCGAAACGCGGTATTCTCCCACGATCAAGCCGTGAAAAAGGACGCCGACACAGCATTGAGCGCTTCGACGAAGGGGAACCGCCGTCGCCGGATGGTTCAGTACCTGATCGTGTTCGTCGGGTGCGTGCTCGTGATCGACTCGCTGGTGGGCGACAAGGGCGTTCTGCAGATGCTGAAGAAGCGCCAGGAGGCCCGGGCGCTCGAGCGGGCGGTGTCGGCGGCGCGGGCCGAGAACGCGCGGCTGTTCCAGGAGGTCGAGCGCCTGAAACACGATCCGGCCGCGCTGGAGGAAACGGCCAGGCGCGATCTCGGGATGATCAAGCCGGGCGAGAGGCTGTTCATCATCAAGGACGCGCCTCCCGCAGGCGCCCACCCCGGCACGAAGTAAGGTCCGCTACCGGGACCGCTTCCGCGCGAGGGCCTCCTCGAGCGCCGCAATCACCCCATCGAAATCCTGCACGAATCGTCCTGGCTCCAGTCTGGGAAACCGGCGCTGCCGTTCGGACTCCCTGCCCTTTCGGGCGGCCTCGAGGGCAGAGCTGTCGCGGGCGCGATGAAACGGATTCGCTCCGGCCGCGAGCAGCAATCTGACAACACCGATGTTCCCAAGACTGGCCGCCCAGATGAGCGCCGTCGACCCATCAAGGTCAACCTGAAGGTCGGCGGGTGCGCCAGCCTTCAACAGCACTTCGGTCAGCTCGGGTGGGCGCGACGCTGCTCGTCCCAGGGCCGACTCGCCGCGCTCGTCCCGCGCGACCACCGACGCACCGGCGGCGATCAACGCACGGGCTGCCGCTGCGGATTGCACCATCACGATCGGCAGAAAATTGCCTTCGCCGTACGGTGCGTTCGCCTCGACACCGAGATCGAGCAGCGCCGTGAGGACATCCACGTCGTCGTATAAGAGAGCTTCCAGGAGGAATTTCTCCCGCTGGCGGGGCGACAGCTGTCCGTTCCCCGCCAACCGGCGCAGAGTCGGTCCGTCGATCCGGAGCCAGCGTCGTGTGTTCGCGACTGCGTCGACCTCGCGCTCGAGCTCCCTCAGATCCGGCGGCGCGCCCACGTAGTCCTCGACGCGCTTCGTCCTGCCTGCCATGGTCACGGTGACGAACGTGGTTGGAAGATCCGTAACGATCGTGAGAGTGCCATCGGGATTCCTGATTTCGCGGTACTGCTCGCTCAGCTTGAAGAACCCGATTCGCTCGATCGTGTCCAGGAGGTCGCGAACACGAGCCACCGGCACGCGATCGGTCGCTTTCCCTGTGACGCGAACAGAAGCCTTTCCCTCGTAGGCGACATTGCCCCGCGCATCGATCGTGACGGTGTAAACGGGACAGTCTCCGAAGCAGGCGGTCCGCTCGAGGGTGAGGAGAAAATCGTCGGGGATCGTCTGAGCTGCGGCTGGCGCTGCCGCCACCGTGGCAAAGGCGACGTTCACAGCCATCCGGCGGAGGCTCATCGTCCTGACCTCACGATCGTTTTGACAGCAGGCCTGTGTTTTTGGTCTAGCGGTGCCCTTTACGACCGCGGATTCGCGTGTTACATTGAACGACTCGAACGACCCGAACGTCTCGAACGATTCATGCCGCGGGGTGGAGCAGTCCGGTAGCTCGTTGGGCTCATAACCCAAAGGTCGGGGGTTCAAATCACCCCCCCGCAACCACCTTTACCGACAGCCGCGCCGGCAGCTGTCAACATCTCCCCGAGATTCCCGACCACCCGCAGCAGTT
>DASTBV010000001.1:0-14673 GCA_035711805.1 Vicinamibacterales bacterium | reverse complement strand
CCGCGTCATCGCCCTCACCATCTTCATCGTCCAGGCGATGGGATAGAGAGCCGCGCGCACCGGATACAGCCACAGCGGCAGGTGTTCCGGCTCCCGGCGCGGCATGCGGCCAAGCGCTTCGACCGCGTCGGCGAGAATCGGCGTCGCCGGCACGTCGATGCCCTGCGGCCGGACGAAGGCTTCGACGAACGAGCGGAGCCTGCGGACGTCCTCCTCGGTGCGGTCGAGCGCGGCCGACAGTGCGCGGGCATGCTCGTCGAGCGTGTCCGCCATGTGCAGCAGGCCGCCGCCCTCGTTCAACAGGTAGTGGAAGTGGAGCGTGCCCTCCTGCGTGCCTTCGTATTTCGGCACGCGCACCGAATAGACCGGGCGGCCGACGATGCCGGCCTCGATCTGCGCGCTGGTGTTGACACCGACGGCGGCGACCGCGTGATACATCGAGTCGAAGTAGTCGTTCTTCGACGAGGCGTCGATCGGATTCGCGCCGCCGCGCGGCCACAGCGCGATGTCTGCCGGAACGCCTGTGGCGGCGTTCCTTGGGCCCTGGAACTCGTCGAAGTCGAACCGCTGCCACGGCTGCAGGTTCTCCGGATGCGGGCGAATCAGGATGCCCGCCTCGCGGACGCGCGGATCGGGCGCCGATCGCACGGCGCGGATCCAGTCGGCGACGAACTCAGCCTCGTCGGGCGCGATGAACTGCGAGGAACAGAGGTAGAGGAAGAACGGCCTGTCCGGCGAGAGGCCGATCTTGGCGCAGAACTCCTGCCGGCTGGTGCTCGGGCGCCGCTCGAACCACTGGTCGTACACGGGCGCGCCAGTGACTCCGACGTTTTCCGCCTTCACGCGATGCATCGACACGGCTTCGCGCCGCTGCGCTTCGTTCCAGACGAACACGCGGTCCGGCAGCACGCGAATCAATCCCTTGTTCGTCAGGTTGTCCCAGCTGTGCACGCACAGGGCGCTGCGGATGCCGAGGCTGCGCGCCGCCTTCACGTACTCCACCTGATCCGACCCGAGATCGACGAGCGGAGTAATCAGCACGACATCAGGGTTCTGCGACTTGACGATCTCGCGGATCCAGACGTCGAGCGGCAGCGCGCGCTCGATGGTGCGGAGCGTGGCCGCGGCAGCGGCAACGCCGGCGCGCGTGCGGAAGATCGGCAGGCGGAAAAACGTCCGCAGCGGCCCCGGAATGCGCAGGCCCGCGCGCGCCTTGAGCGCGGTCGCGTCCGCGTACTCGGGCGTCAGGTAGCGGACGTAGTCGGTCGTGAAGCGGAGCGCACGGGCAAGCCCAAGCCAGAACCTCCACGGCGTCTTCTTGCCAAGCTCGTGCGACGTGATCTCCGGATGGTCGTTGGTGAGCTCCCACAGCATCCGCCCGTCGCCGAGCTTGTCCTGCATCATGAAGGCAAGGTGGATGTGGTGGCCGCGGCGCGCCAGCTCCTTCAGCGTCGACGTGTAATTCCGCAGCGCGCCCGGATGGCGCATGGAGAAGAGGATCTTCATCAGTTCTGAGTTTTGAGTTCTGAGTCTTGAGTCAGAGTTACCTGAGCCAGAGGTTCTGATCTCATTGCTGCTCCGGAGCGAGCCGTTTCATGAACGTGTAAGTCATGCGCGCAATTTGGTTCCCTTCGTTGATGAGGGGCGCCGCGACGTCATTCGGAATCGGGTGTAAACGTTCACTCAGTGTTCACGGCGTAGTCCATGGCCCGACGCCAAATCTCAAGCTTGTGGTAGTCCTGCACAACTCAAGACTCACAACTCAAGACTCACAACTCACGACTGACAGCTGCCGCCTCACAGCTTATCGACCGATGCGGCTTCTTCCCGATTGAAGAACCACATCCCGGTCACCAGGGTGACGAGCACGGTCGCCAGGGATGTCATCGCCGGGATCGCGGGGAAGGCACCCTCGCCGAACGCTCCCCATCGGAACGCTTCGACCACCGGGGCCATCGGATTCAGGGCGACCAGCCACCGGTACCCTTCAGGGATCTGCGCCAGGGGATAGACAATGGGCGTCATCAGGAACCAGAACGGCGTCACATACCGGAGTCCGTAACGCACGTCTCGATAGCGCGCCTGCAGTACGGACGTCCACAGGCCAACCGCAATCGCGAACAGGAGGCTGACCGCGAGTGCCGCCGCCGATACCAACAGGCCCGGCTGCAGCCGGACGTACCAGACGCCGTCGTGGTTGTAGAAGAACACCACCGCCATCGTCAGCACGACGAGAAGGATTGCGAGGTAGAGGAGTCCGGGAGCCACTGCGGCGCACGGAAGGATGAGGCGCGGGAAATACACCCGCGTGACCAGCCGGCGATGCTGTTCGACGCTGCGCGTGACGTAGAGCAGCGATCGTTCGAATACCATCCACGCCGACATGCCGCAGGCGAAGAAGAGAAAATACGGGACGTGATCGACCTTCTGCGCCTGGTCGAGCATGCCGCCGAAGATGAGCGCGTTGAGGCCGATCGGGAAGACCACGCGCAGCAACAGCCACAACCAGCCGAGCGTGCTGCGGCGGTAGAGCGACGTCACGGTGGCCGACGCGAAGAACCACCAGAGATACCTGTAGGACCACAGCTCGCGCAGACGCGCGAACGCGCCGTGCTGCCTTGGTTCGATGACCCACACGCCGGCGTCAGCGCTAGACACGGACCGCGTCTGTCTCCGTCTGCAGCGTCCACTCGAGCGTCGGGTTCACGACGCCCTTGCGGTGCCGGCCGTCCTCCGCTGTCACGCCCTGCTCGCCGTAGACCATGAAGGCGAGCGCCTTGTTCACGACCAGCGCGTGCTCTTCCTCCTCGCCACGAAGCAGCATGATGCTGACGCTGACGGTGTAGGTCGTTTCGGCCAGCAGGTTCGCCGGGATGCGGACGAGCGCTTCGTAGCTGGTGTCGGCGGCAACGGGCACCAGCTCGGGCTGCGCGGAGCGGAAGACGAGGACGCCCTTCGTCATCAGGTCGATCGCGCAACGCACCCGTGCCTTCGCGCGCCGGGTGCGGAATCGGATTCGCACGTAGACGTCTTCCGTGCGCGGCGGCGAACCGATCTCGCGGCCGTCCAGGGTCAGCAGCTTGACGTCGACGACCTCGCCGTACTTGGCCGCGTGGCTCGTGCCCTTGTAGCCGGGCGCCGCGCTCAGCGCATCCCACGCCGCGTTCTGGTATTCGGTCACGGTTTCTTCGGGCGCACCGTCCCGGTGCACGGCTCCGTCTTTCACCCAGATGACCCGATCGCAGATGCGCGACACGGCCTCCATGTCGTGCGACACGAACAGCACCGTGAGCCCGGTGTCGCGCGCCAGCTCGCGCACCTTCTGCAGACATTGCTCCTGAAACGCCATGTCTCCCACCGCGAGAATCTCGTCGGCAAGGAGCACGGACGGCTCCATGTTGATCGCCACGGAAAATGCCAGGCGCAGATACATGCCACTCGAAAAGTACTGAAGCGGCGTATTGAGGTGCTCGGCAATCTCGGCGAAGGAGACGATGTCCGGGAGGCGGCGTTGGGCAACGGCGCGCGGGATCCCGTTGATCGCCGCGTTCATGTAGATATTCTCCAGCGCCGTCGCGTCCTCGTCGAACCCGGCACCCAACTCGAGCAGGGAGACGACGCGGCCGCGGCCACGGACGCGGCCGCTGGTCGGCGCGATCACCCTGGCGATGATCTTGAGCAGCGTGCTCTTGCCGGCGCCGTTCGAACCGATGACGCCGAGGACCGTGCCCTGGTCGACGTCAAAGGTGACGTCCCGCAGCGCCCACAGCTCGCGGACGTTGAGTTCGCGGGCGAGCGGCACGGACAGCGCCCGCCTGATCCGATCGAGCCTCGACTCGACGCGCGGCAACTCGGCCTCCGCGCGCGGAATCCAGTACCGCTTGCTGATCTGCTCGATGCTGAGGCTGTTCACGGTGTTGACGCGTCCGCCTGAAGGCGGACACTACGAACAGGCGGACACTACGAACGGCACGGCCGAGGACGAAGCTTCGCCCTCTCAGTCACATCTGCGTACGTGCGACTGCCGCATCACCAGCGGCCGCGCACACAGCATCCGCCTTCAGGCGGGCTTTATGGGCGCAGCCGGCAAACCTCAGCACACACGGGCGTTATCAGCGGATGCCGCGCCGAGCTGGTTCGGATCGGTCGTGTGGAGACCGGCATCCGGCTGGGCGCTGAGCTGTCCGCGTGGCGCGAAGCCGTGGTGTGAGGGGGCAAATTTGAATTAAACAGGTGTCGATTGCCAGCTCGGCTGGGTCGTACAAACCGAGCACAGTGTACAGCATACGAAGAGCTGCCAGCAACAGACTTGGCACTCATTAGGTCACATGCCTGATGAGATGGACTAGGCGATCTCGACCAGCTCGAGCGCATGCTCGTCGGCGTACCGGAACACGTCCTCGCCCTTCTGCATCAGGACGTCATATTTTTCGAGCAGCCGGTACGCGCGCGACGGATCGCAGGCCGGAACGTGCGGCGCAATGTCGTGGCGCAGAAAAAACGCATTCACACCCGCGGGTTCGACCGCAACGAGGCGATACCCCTTGCGCGTGTTCAAGCGCGTCAGCGCGGTCAGCGACGCTCCGTAGTACATCGAATGGTGGCGATGCCGATCGAACTGGGGATCGTAGGGGATCGTGACCGACCGATCGGGCCCGAACATCGAGTTGTATTCCATGATCAGCACGCGCGGCGACGAGGCCGTCACCGCTTCCCAGATCCAATAGTCGTTGCCGTCGAGATCGAGACTGAAGAGATCGACCTCACCGGCATAGCCATGGCCGGTAATCAGATCATTGATGTTCTCGCGCGTGATCCAGGCGGCAACCGCGGTCGTCATCGGAAACCGGCGGCCGACCTGCTGCATGTGGTCGCGATGACCATCGACCATCAGGCCGGACCAGCCGCACTCACGAGCGAGAAACGCGCCGTTGCCCCCGCTCAGTCCAGACCCGATTTCAATGAAGCGTTGTGTCTTGGCGCCGGCCTCGTGCAGCAGCGCGAGCGTGAGCCCGTCCTCCTGATTCTGCGAACTGAGCCTGAACCGCTGCGCGGTCAGGCGCTCCGGGTACGGCAGCGACGCCGAATCGACGTAGCGCGCGCGGAGAAGGGCCTGAATGGCGGGCTCCACGTGCCGCGTACGAAGCCAGATCTTGTGCAGCGTGTCGCCCTGTGCCTCGAGCCGCTCGAGGCGCCGATTGATCTGCGCCAGCTGCTCGGCCTGCCGTGCGCCGGTCAGTACGTTCTTTATTCGCCTGAAAAGGCCCATCGGTCGTCAGTTGTCAGTTGTCAGTTGTCAGTTGTCAGGATCCGCTCCGCGTCCTGTCCGGCGGCGATCAGATCGGCCAGCGCCTCGGTCAGGCGCGAGGCCGACAACCCGTTCAGCGCGCGCGTCAGCGACGTCACCGCCGCCAGATCGGACATCAGCAGCTGCGCCGCCAGCCGGTCGATCGCATCCCACTCCGTCCCCTCGCGGTCGCGCAGCAGCGCCGTCAGCGCCGTGACCCGCCGCAGCAGCGCGTCGATCTGCGGCGTGGCCGTGCGCTGCGCGCTCTCACCCGCCGCATCGCCGTCGATCGCGACACGAACCACGGTCGGCGGGCCGATCGCGGCCATCAGCGCATTCAACCGCTGCGAATCTGACTCGTGCATCCCGGCCGCATCATATCCGCTAGAATCGCTTCACCGCATGGGTCTTCTGCACTCGCTCCTCGGAGCCGTCGGCCTGGCATCCGCGGGTCAGGTCCGCACCGCGCAGCAACGCGCCACCGACCTGAAGCGCGCCGTCGGGGAAAGCCGCGAAGAGGCCGCCCGCTGGAAGGCGAAGGCGAACGAGCTGTCGGCAAAGCTGTCCGATGCCGAACATGCGGCGGAGCGGCTGCCGAAGGTTGAACGTCAGCTGCAGCAATGGAAACAGCGCGACGAAATGCACGCGGCCAAGCTCGCCGAGGTACGTGAGCGCATGCGCCGCGCGGAACGGGCCGCCGCGCTCAGCCAGGAGCATCTGATCGCCACCGAAACGAAGCTGGACATCGTCGAAGCAGCGCTTGGCGTGCTCGATCGGCGCACGCGACGGCCGCTGTGACGCCCTTCGACTCGCTGACGCTCGCTCAGGGCAGGCCGGCGCTCTCGATCGTCGTCACCGGACGAAACGACGGCCATGGCGGCGACTTCAACGGTCGGTTTCTCCGCACTCTCGCCTTCAATCACGACCGCCTGACGGAGCGCGGCGTGACCTACGAGCTCGTGCTCGTCGAATGGGGACCGCCGGCCGATCGGCCGCGCCTCTCCGACATCGTCCGCGAGACGCTCCCCCGCGTCGCACCGGTGCTTGCGGGTTATCTCGTCGATCCCCGGTATCACGACGCCTGCAGCCTGAATCCGCGGCTGACCTATATGGAGTTTCTCGCCAAGAATGTGGGCATCCGGCGCGCGCGGGGGCGTGCGGTTCTTTCCACCAACGCGGACATTTACCTCGGCCGCGGAGTCGTGGACGCGCTGGCCGGCACCGCGATTGAAGCGCGCACGGTGTATCGGGCCACGCGGGTTGACGTGAAGCTCGGCGCCGACGAGAGCCAGGTCCATTGGGATCTGCTCGAAGACACGCGTAACCAGACGGCGAACAAGCCCATTCAACCGCCGCTGTATTCCGGGGGGTCGGGCGATTTCCTGCTGCTCGATCGAGACAGCTTCCACGCACTGCGAGGCTTCAACGAGATTTACCGCCTGGCACGCCTCGGCACCGACCTGAATTTTCTCGTCAAGGCGTACTCGAGCGGATTCCGCATCGTCGATATCGGCGGCGAGGTGTACCACACGTCACACGTCGGTAGTTTTCGTATCTCCAAGAACATCGTTCCCGGCGAGGTCGAGGCAAGCTGGGGGACGGACTGGCCTGCCCGTCGTGTCGTCTACGAAAACCCGGAGTTCTGGGGGCTGCGCGATGCGCCGTCACGGCAGATCGACGAACAGACTGCCTGGCTGGATTTCTCGTGGGATGCGGTCCCGCCGCTGGCAGACCTGCGGAGACTGGTGCTTCCCGTCGCGCGCACCGGTATCGCGACCATCACTCAGTCGTAAGGCGTCTGCCGGGGAAGCACGGCCAACCGGTGACTTTGTCCAGTGCCGATGGCGATGATTCCCTGCGAATGAGGATGCTGAAGCGGTCGCCGTCTTCGTCGAACGACGCTGCGGGCACATATTCACTCTCGATGTGCCGCATGACCGCGGGGAACGTCGTCACCGCGGCCTGATAGTTGTTCCGGTTGGCCAGCACGATGCGCGGTGCGGAGCGAGTGACTTTCTCGAGCTCGCGGCGCTGTTCCTCGTCTATGCCGCGAAACGCCTCGAAGTAATACAAGTGCCGGCCGGCCATCAGCCGGTCCGCGTCGGCGTGAATCTCCGGCGCAAACCACAAGACAAGAATGCGGTCCGACGCCGCCGTGCAGCGGCGAACGTACTTCGCAAGGCGCATGGACACAGGTCCGGTGTTCCCGGACCAGAACTCTGATGGAGGCATCGCGCGCAGCCGTGCGCCGATTTCGCGCCAGGCGCCCTGCGCGCGCTCCACCGACTGGCCCTCGCCGATCAGCCAGGCGATGCGATCGCCGAAATCGCCCGCCACGGCGAAACTCTTTGCCGCCAGCACCATCAGAAGGATTGCGGCCACGCGCAACGGCCACTTCACGATCGCCGGGTAGGCCGAACGAAGCAGTATCGACAGGAAGACGCCGAACAGAATCAGCGGCAAGACGATGACGTCTGCGGCGCGCGACTCGTACGGTTCACGCAATAAACCAAAATTCACGACGACGGCAAACGCCGAGAATAGAAGAAGCGGCGTTGGCGTGAGGGCGGGCGGCAGCAGCCTGCGCAGGGTTGGTCCCGCCAGGAGCGCCGCCAGGAGCGGCATCGCGTGCAGGATCATGGCGGCGGCGGCGCCGGCGAGGATCTGCTGGTCGAGACCGGGCAGCACGGTGAAGCGCAGCCACGGCACTTTGAATCTCAGGCGATCCCACGGCGTCCACTGCGACCACGAGAACACGGCGGGGCCGCGTTCGACGCCGGCCGTGTCCTCGATGAGCGGATCCTCGATCATCGATTTCAGCGAGTCGACCGATCGCGCGGACAGCCGCACACGCTGCGCTTGAGGTCCGTCATCTTCAATGGCGGTGAGTCCGTACCGGGCAAGCGTGGCTCGACGCGCGTCGGCGGGCGCGTTCGCCTGCCACCTGATTGTCATCTCCGGCGCGTACGCTTCGGCTGGTTCGGACTGCAGGACGTCGCTTGTGGTGCGCAGCGGCCATTTGAGCGGCGCGCGCGATCGGCCGCGCTCGTCCTGAAGCGCGGTCATCTCCATGCGGGCGAGATTGACGGGGCCGATCTCGACGGCCGCGAAGACGAGGTATGGGAGTGTCATCGCCAGCGCCACGGCACCGGCGATCACCGTGCGTCGAACGGCGAGCCTCGAAAACCCGTGCGCCGCAATCATCCCCAGTGCCACGCCGACGGCGACCAGGACACCGTGGTCATGGCGCCAGTAGAAGGCGGCCGCCGTGGACAATCCGGCGGCGATCGCCTTCTGCGTTGACGGCCACCAGACGTTGTTCCACCACAGCCAGGCGGCAACCGCATAGACGATCCATTTCGGATACGCGTACGCGCGAGGCACCGCGATGATGAAGAGCGCTGCGCAGATCGCGGCAATGAGCGTGGAGCCCGTGATCTGCTGCAGAATCCGGTACGCGAGATACACCGCCACAGCCGTCGCCACCCCGATGACAACCGCCTCGGCCAGCAGGCGATTGCCAAACACCAGCTGCGATGCCGCGCTCACTACCTCTTGCAGCGTCGTGCTCAGATCCCAGAAGTCGCGCAGCGGAAGGTCGCCGTGGAACAGCTGACGCGCGAACGCCAGATGCTGATAGTCGTCGTTGACGGGTGTGCTCGTCAGGATGGCTTTATGCAGTCCTGCGGCGAGGGCGATGACGATGCCAGGGACGTGATCGCGCGGATGACGCTCGATCCGCATCAAGAGGTCAGGACACCGCAGCGCCGGTCTTGTCCGGCTCGTGCTGTGGCGCCACGCGCGTGCGCGCGTCGAGGACGTTGGCCGCCCCCTCGAGGATCTCCAGTTTCACCTCGATGGCATTGAGCTGATCGCGAGCGAGCGTCAGCGCACGCTCTGTCTCGGCGAGCCGCGTCTGCATGGCGACGAGATCACCGTCCGCGATGGGGCGTGCCTGCCGCTGTATCTTCTTCAGCTGTCTGTCCAGATCACGGGCCTGCTGTTCGAGCGTCCGTTCACGCCGCGCCAGCTTGGTGGCGCGTTTCTTCCAGTCGTCGCGGTCACGTGCGAGCTCGTTGGCGCGGCGCGACACCTCGTGGTATCGACGTGCGGGGACGAGCCCGATCGCGGCGAGCGCGCTGACGAGGACTCTCTTCACGGAAGGCGGCGAGTATACTACGCGCGATGGACGACGCCTCGCGACGGCTCGCGCAGCTGGCTCGAATCCTGAGCGACGCACGTCCGCACGGCGACGTATCGACGACCGATCTCGCGGAGCACCTGCATCAGGTTCAACTGCAGCGCATCCAGGGATTCACGGCACAGCTCGACGACGGCGACGGCCGCAGCATCGACGCGGTGGACGCGGTCGCGATGCGGCTCGTCCTGGATGAATACTCGAGAGTGGTGGCGCAGCTGCGCGCGGCCGCACGCGAACGCGCGGCGACGCTTCGAAGCCTCGCCGCGCAGCTCAGGGCGGACCGGCGGCTTGTGGAGGAGCAGTTGGCTCGCCGCGAGAAACAACTCGCCTCAACTGCACCATCGGACCAACCGCTCGCCAGTCGAAATCCAGATACGTAACGCGTTCGTCGAGACTCCGCTCCGGCGCGTCGCCGAGGCCCCACTCCGGCCCGTTCTCGTAGAGCACGGTGCTGTTCCATCGAATGTCACCCCAGGGCGCATCGGCGGGGCGATCGCGATAGGCGTCCCGCTGCGCGTGCAGCGTGCCGCGGCCGACGTGAAAGACGGGAGTGCCGATATTGACAAGCGACATGCCGCTGGCATGCGCCTTCACACAGAAGTTGCCGTCCATGTGGATCTTCGCGTTGCGGTAGACCTCGTTGAAGCCGCGCAGCTCGTGATACGACTCACGATCGAGCAGGAGGAAATCCCCCGACGCATTGGTGAACCACGGAGGCTGGATGTGATTCACCTCTTCCCAGTTCCGTTCGTCGTGCAGGACGTCCCAGTCGAGCGATGAGGCGTCGCCGGCCCAGCTGAGATCATGGCGTGGGGCCCGGTAGAGGACGCGCGGAGAGAGCGAACGTTCCGCCAGAAAGTCACGCGCGCCGCGGCCGAGATAAATATCCGTATTCGTCGTCAGCACGAACGCTCCCCGTGCCCGGCGGATGCCCACGTTCTTGGCGATGAATTCCTGGAACTGGATCCGCGGGTTGAGCGAGAGCGCGTCGTGATACGCGGCATCCACGACGTACGAGCGAAGTTCCGAATCAGCGAGTTCCGGGAACGCATGCGCGGTGAGCGTCGCGAGGTACGGCTTGCCGGCGATCGGCCGCCATTCGACGAACACGAATTCGTGCGGGATCCCGGCCGCGCGCAGGCAATCGTGGTTGAACCGTAGTGCGCCGAAGAAACGGGCGTTGAAATCCCCGCCGAAGTCGTCGTTCCGGCCGGTGACGACGATGGTCAGATACGGCGTGCTGCTCACCACGCCTCGGGACACCGTTGGCAGGCGCCAAACAGTGGGCCGTCAGCGAGCCGGTGACGCAGCTCCTGAAACGACGGGGCGTTCCAGGCGGAGACGAGGTCCACGTCCTTGAGCCGCACCTCGTCGTATCCAGGGGTGTTGACGAGGTAGCAGCAGGGGGAGACGCGGAAGAACAGCTCGTTCACGTACAAGTTGTTGTACACGGCGCGACAGCGGAACGGCGCCTGCCGGCCGAGCGGGTTGCTGCCGTCATGCAGGTTGTCGGCAAGGATCGGATCCGTACTCGGTTCGCCGCGTAAGACGCGCCCGGCGGACGCATAGTATTCGCCGCTGAGCGCTCGTGCTTCGCGATCGCGGATGACGTCGGAGCGCGAGATGAACACTGGCGGCGCTGCCTCGAGCCGCTGTCCCACGTCCGTCGGAAAGATCGGATTTCCCCAGGTTGCGGGGTCGCCAATCACCGGCACGGCCGATGCCTTCATCGCGGCGGCGGCGTCCGCGCGCAATCGTTCGAAATCAGGATGCAGGTACGGCGGCAGGACGTGATAGTTGAGGCCGGACACCGGCCCAGGCTGCGGCAGCAGTGTTCGCACGTAGATCGTCGCAGCCTTGATGTCGTTCCCAAGCTCGATGAAGGCTGGAATCTCGTGGATGTTCTGCTGCGTGACGACAAGGGTTATCGATACGGAAATGGGCTTCTTCGTCACCTGTCCGGCCGCGAGCGCACGGAGGTGGTCGACGATCCGCGGAAACTCCCCCGCCCCCAGGCCCATCACCGCCTGATGCGTTTCGTCCGAGGCCGCATTCAGGCTGCAGGACAGCGACTTGAGCCGCAGCTGGTCCAGCCGATCGAACCACTTCGGCAGGAACACGCCGTTCGTGATCGTGTACGACGCCGCGCGCCGGTCGAGATATTCGGCCAGGCGGTCGGCAATGTCTCCGAGCCGCGGATGCGACAACGGCTCGCCATGGCCGACCAGCCCCACATAGACTGCCGTGCGCAGCACCGGCTCGAACGACTCGAGCTGCTCGAGCGTGAGCTGATGCCGTCCCTCGAACCACGACGTGCAGAACGTGCAGCGTGCGTTGCACACGTCGGAGATCGGAAGGGAAACGTTCCAGGGCAGGCTCTGCAGCGTGGTCCTACCTTGTCCCCACTCCCACAGATTGAGCACGAAATTCGACAGCAGCCGATCGTCGGGAAAAAGACCGAGGACCTCATCGAGCGTCGCCGACATCAGTTCGGTCTCTACCCGGCGGAGCTGCTCCGCGTTCAGGCGCGGACGCTTCGTTGTGCCGAGAAGCAGCCGGACATGCTCGATGCCGTAGGTCTCGTCGATCTCGGCCTTCGATGCCTTCACGGCGGCTGGGCGCTTCCGCAAGTCGCGGATCGTCTCCTGCAGCGTCGTAATGCGGTCGCGCAGGCGGCCGTTGGCCGTGTGCAGGCTCTCGACCCGGCCTTTCAGCCGCGACACGTCGGTCTTCAGGCGTTCGAGTTCCGCCGCTTGCGCGTCGGCGCTGTTGTCTTTCATCGGTCGGGCGCCGGAACGCCTCCCGTGGCATGCGCGGTGACACACAGATGCCATCCGAAGCCGCGCTCGACCGCACGCATCAGCGGCGCGGGCAGCGAATTGAAGGGAAACGCTTTCGTGTAGCGGTATTGCACGTAATCGGGAATGCGATACGGGAAGATGTGGTCCGCGAACAATTCGTCGACGGCGAAGCCCGACGTCTCGACCCACTGGCGCAGCGACGACCGTGTGTAGGTATACGTGACAGGACAGCCGGTCTGCGCTTCGGAGTTCTTCGCCACCGCCTCGTTCAGACGCCAGAACGCGCCGTGCGCCTCGCGAAACAGGATGCCGAACACCTTCGACGACCAGCGGTGGTAGACCATCAGCTTCAGCACCGTGCGCGGTCCTGAAAAGTAGCGGCGAATCTGATCGAGCGCGCGCTCGGGATGCGGCGTGTGGTGAATCACGCCGAACGAGTACACGAGGTCGTACTCCGCCGGCGTGACGAACTCGCTGAGCCGCTCGGCGTTCGCTTCGACGAATGTAATTCGATCCTGAAGGCCGAAGACTTCGGCCCGGCGGCGCGCCAGATCGAGCGACGCGCTGGACAAATCGACAGCGGTGACATGAGCCCCCGCCCGCGCGAAGTTCATCGTATCGGTGCCGAGACCGCAGCCCACCTCCAGCACCCGCTTGCCGCCCCAGCGCTCGAACTGCGCAAAGCCCGGAATGTGCGGCTCGACGAAATACTTCCGCGCCTCGACCTGATCGAAGTAGGCGCGGGTGCCGATCGGCTCTGTCGAATGCCTGAGGTTGCACGGCCGCCGGTTCCAGTATTCGCGGACCTGTTCGATCGAGCGGTCGCTGAACGTCGTGTGCTCGGTAATCGCTGTACTCATGTCCTACAGGGTTGGCGGCGCCGCCAGAGGTTGGAGGTGCAGTGTACTACGCGTCGCCAGCAGCAGCAGCGCAACGTGCGTCGCTAACCCGATCTCCTCGACGCGTTCGGGCTGAAGCAGAGCGGCCCGATCCAGCATCAGAACTTCGGTCTCCTCGAGGTCCCCGGACGATGGCTCCGCGACACGGCGGCATCCGGTCGCGCGGAACAAATGAGCGGTGTTGCAACCCTGGTTGGCGTTGGTGACGAACGCGCCGAGCGGTTCGATTTTCTGCGCCAGAAAGCCCATTTCCTCCATCAACTCACGCCGCACGGCGGCCTCCGGCGACTCCCCGGCCTCGATGGCGCCGCCCGGAAACGTCAGGCAAACTCGCCGCGGGCCGTGTTTGTACTGACGCAGCATCGCCACACGGCCATCCTCCATCTCGGCGTAAACCAGCACATAGTCCGGAAATCGGACGACGTAGTAGTCAGGCACGAGCCGGTCGTCGGGAAGTCGAACGGACTCTATGGACACTTCGCGAACCGGGCCGCCGCTGAACAGCACTTCGCGACTCACGACCTGCCAGGGTCTGAGGTCTGCCACTGCGGCAGAGTATAAGCGTCTCGATCCAACCGGAGCGAAAGACGCGCTGCGCGTTGACGAGTGATCGTGCGACCCCTATACTGGCTTGGCTTTACCCCTCCACTCTCAGCTAAATCGCAGTGCGGCGCCTGGCGCGCCTGAGCTGGACAATGTCTCGCAGGAAGACGGCTGAATGAAGATTTCCGTAATCGGTCTTGGCAAGCTTGGCTCACCGCTCGCGGCGGTTCTGGCGAGCAAGGGGTTCTCCGTCGTCGGGACGGATCTGCACCGGCCCTATGTGGATTCGATCAACGCGGGCCAGGCGCCGGTAGACGAGCCTCGGCTGCAGGAGTTGATCGAGGCCAATCGCGACCGTCTGCGCGCGACGATGGACGCAGCGGCGGCGGTCGCCGAAACCGATGTCACCTTCATCATCGTCCCGACCCCGAGCGACGACAGCGGACGGTTCCGAAACAGCTACATCCTGACGGCGATCGAAGCGGTCGGCGCGGGGCTGCGGAAAAAGAACGGTTATCACGTGGTCGTCGTCACGAGCACGGTGATGCCGGGTTCGACCGGTGGCGAGATCCGCGCCGCGCTCGAAGTCGCGTCCGGCCGGAGCGTCGGCGAACAGCTGGGCTTGTGCTACAACCCCGAGTTCATCGCGCTCGGCAGCGTCGTGCGCGACATGCTTTGTCCCGACGTCATCCTGATCGGCGAATCCGATGCCAAAGCCGGCGACGTCCTCGAACGAATCTATCAACAGAGCTGCGACAACAAACCGGCGGTGCACCGCATGAATTTCGTCAACGCGGAGCTGACGAAGATCTCGGTGAACACATTCGTCACGACGAAGATTTCCTACGCGAACATGCTGGCCGAGATCTGCGATCGCATTCCCGGCGCGGACGTCGACGTCGTCACCGCGGCGGTTGGCGCCGACTCACGCATCGGGGCAAA